>NZ_JAQIIY010000006.1:0-435596 GCF_036946525.1 Mycobacterium kyogaense
GGACCTGTGCGGTCACGAATCCCCGCGTCATGAGCAAGGCCGAGGCGGCGCCGGCGGTGACCGGATGGATGCGGCCGCTGTTCGCGGTGCTGCCGTTCGAGCAGGCCGTGCTGCTCACGTCCGGGTACGCAGCCGGGCTCTGATCGGTCCCTTGGCCACCGTGGTGAACGGCACCTCGCATGCGAAGTCGTCGTCCAGCGACTCCACGGTCATCGCACGGACCACTGTGGCCAGCGCCAGCGTCGTCTCCAGACGGGCGAAGTGCTCCCCGATGCAGGGCCGCGAACCACCGAGGAAGGGCAGGAACTGCCAGCGGTCGCGTGCGGCGACGTTCTCGGGGCTGAACCGGTCCGGGTCGAACGTCATCGGATCGGGCCACAGCTCGGGGTCGTGGTGCAGCGCGTACAGGCCCAGCGCCACCAGGCTGCCCGCCGGCACGCGGTAGCCCGTCACCTCGAGGTCGCGGGTGGCCACCCGGGCCACCCCGGCCGCCGGCGGACACAGCCGGACCGCCTCGTGAAGCACCTGCACGGTGTAGCCGAGGCGCGACACGTCGGCCGGGGTCAGCTCCCCGTCCCCGATCGCGGATGCCTCGGCCGCGACCCTGTCCTGGATCTCCGGGTGATGCCCGAGAACCCACAGCGCATACGTCAGCGCCGTCGCTGTCGTGTCGTGGCCGGCCAGCATGAAGATCAGCAGATCGTTGGAGATTTCCTCGTCGGTCAGGGGGCGACCGGTCTGCGGATCGCTTGCCCTGATCAGCGCCTGCACCAGCGGTGCATCGCGATCCGGGTCGTCCCGGCACGCCTGCACCATCTCGTCGGTGATCAGCCGCATCGCGTCCACTGCGCGGCGCGCCCGCCGGCGGGCCAGGGTGGGCATCCACCGCGGTGCCCGCACCGGGCGCAGTGCGCGGTCGGCCGTGTAGGACGACGCCACGTGCATGCACCGGGCAATCGTGTCGCCGCGCTCGTTCAGGTCGACACCGAGCACGGAGCGGCCAGCGACTGCATCGCGACGCGACGGCACTCCGTGTCCAGGTCGACTTCTCCGCCACCTGGCCAGCGGTCCACGAACGCCTGCGCCGCACCGGACATGTGGCCGCCGAACGTGCGGACGTTGAGCTTGGTGAACACCGGCTGCAGCGCGCGTTTGCGGGGACGCCACTGCTCGTTCGGCAGGACGAACAAACTGTCCCCGGCCATCTGGCGCACCTCGTCGTGGATGATGCACCGGTCGGTGGCGGCGTCGTTGCGGCCCAGCACATCCCGCATCCCGGCCGGCGACGTCACCGCGACGATGGCCGGCACGACGCCGGAGGGTCCGAGTTGGATACGGGTCACCGGACCACCGGCGTCGCGGATGACCTCCTGTCCCGTGTCGAGCCGCCGGACCAGCTTCACGAGCTCCCGCAACGGGAGGGGGTTGCGCGGCAACCGGCGGCAGCGACCGGACGTCGACCGCACGCTCGTCGCGCACCGTCATTCCGCCCGCCAGTTCAGCACCTCGCCGGTCCCGGCGGTCATCGTCGTTCCTGGCATCACCCGCAGCCGGTAGGGCGCCAGCCGCAGCACCGCGAACTGGTCGCTGGTGGGTCCGTCGGCCCAGAACGGGATGATCGCAGGGTCGTAGCCAACGGGCGGCGGCGCGGTGGCGAACCGCTGCCACACGTCTCGACGGGTCTCGTCGTCGGTGTACCACTCGACCAGACACTCGGCGCTGCAGGTGTCGTGTGTGGTGGTCCAGTAGCTGACCGACACGTCAGGGTGGACGGCGAGGTGGGCGCGCTTGACCGGGCTAGGCACCGTCGCGATCCAGCCGAAGAGATCGGTGCCGTCCCACTGCCAGATCGGGTGGAGGATGCGCGTGCGCGGTTTGCTGTCCGCATCGACGGTGGCGACCGACGCCCACACGATCGAGTGGGCCATCTCCCACGAAAGCGGGTGCGATCCGCGCCAGAGGGGTCACGCCCTCAGCCTAGGCAAGAACGCGTCCACCCACCCCGGCAGTCAGCCTTCGAGCTTCTCCTTGAACTCGTCGGTGCTGCGGTACTCGACATTGCCGATGTCGGCGCTGGTCTCGATCTTGCCCTTGTCCTCGTCGTCGACCCAGTCCGTCACCGACGTGCCCGACACCGTGCCGCTGCTTCCGGGCAGCGTGGTGGTCTGCAAGTTCTCTTCCTTGTATGCCTCGGCCATCTCTTTGGCCTTCTCGCGGTGCTCGTCGGTGACTTCCGGCTTCTCGGTGAGGTTCTGCTCGTCGGAATCCGGGGCCTCGGTCACGTGCTCGAGTTCGACATTGGGGGTGTCGTCCGGGGACCGCTGTTCGGTGGAGGTGTCGTCGGCGCTCATGGCCAAGGGACTGCCCGAAAGTGTGAGCAACGAAACAGCGGGTCCCGCTCAGATGAGTGCGCCACGCAGCGCGACGGGCAGGCTGGGCAGGAAGTGCCGGCGGGCGAACGCGCGGACGTCGTCGGCCGTCTCGAGAGGTTGCGCGCTCGGCAGCAGCAGCACCATCTCGGCATAGCGCAGGATGCAGTCGGCGAAGTCCTCGACGGCCTCGGGCCCGATGCGGTCGGCGAAGCCGGGCGGGAAGATCTGCTGCAGGGCGTCGACCATCCGCGCGATAGCGGCCCGGTGGTAGCGCCCCGCCAGCTCCAGGGCCAGCCCCGGATCGTCGTCGACCATGCGGTGCAGCACCCGGTGGTTGCGGAACTCCATGATCGACAGCGTGAACGCCTCGATGTAGTAATCCTCTTGCGGTGCAACCCTTTTCAATTCAGCGGCGATGTGGGCGAACAGCCGGATGTTCTCGCGCTCGATGACGGCGCCGACGAGCTCGTCCTTGTTGGCGAAGCGCCGGTAGATCGTGGTGCGGCTGACCCCGGCGCGACGGGCGACGTCGTCGAGGGCCACACGTCGGTAGCCGTGGCGCTCGAACTCGACCACAGCGGCGTCGAGGATGTGCGCCGTGGCGTCAGCCCCGGGCATAGCCCTTGAGGGCATATCCGGTGTAGCGCACACGCATCGGGAGATGGTCCCACGTCCAGTTGACCGGCCGTGAGCGCCAGAACGCCGCGAACCGCTGGTAGCGCCGTTCCTGACGCTGCGACCACGGCAGGTCCAGCAGATCGCGGGCGCGCGGCGGGAGCCCGCCGGTGGTGAGGAACGCGGCGAGCGGGTTGAAGACCGGTGCGACGAGACGCCACACCAGGGGGTGCACGGCCTTGGGCTTCGGCAAGCCCTTGGTGACGTAGCCGACGCCGTACTTCGCAGACGGGTGCGCGACGAGAACGCGTTCCATCATGGTGTCCCAGTAGCGCTCGAACTCGGCGTAGGTCGCGGGCATCGGCCGATCGCTGACCCCGTAGCGCCGGTACCAGGTCTTGGATTCCTGCCAGATCTGCTCGCGTTCGGCGGGGCTCAGGCGCTTCACGAACGTGTCGGCGAAGTAGTAGATCTGCTCGACGAACGTCGCGTGCGCCCAGAAATAGGTGTCGGGATCGAGGGCGTGGTAGCGGCGATCGGTGCCGGGCAACTCGCCTTTGACGTGGTGATGGAAGTCGCGGACCTGGGTGCCGGCGTTCTCGGTGTCGGAGCCGTAGACGGTGTTGAAGATCGGCGGGATGGTGCGACGCAGCCGTTCGGCGGTGTCGGCGAAGAACGTCGAATGGTCGTACACACCCTGCCCGAGCTCGGCGAGCATGTTCTGCAGCACCGCGGGCCGCGGTCCGATCAGGTACATCCTGTTGTCGCCGAAGTACTTCCACACCAGCGAGCCCGGGCCCAGGGGCAGTGCGTCGTCGAGGGGTTCCGGCGTGCGCGCCAACTCCGTCATGAGAGACAGTGTTACAAATTTTGCACTTTGTACCAAGAGGGTGTGGCCAGGGGCACAGTGCAGCGGGTGGTCCAGGTGCGCCGGGTGAGAAGCCAGGGCTGCGATTCGCGCCCGGTGGCAGCCAGGAACGCTATTCCGCGGCCGGTGGGGAGGCCGGTGGGGAGGCGGGCAGTGGGGGTGCCGGCGCACGTCGGCGCGCGATGACGAGCACGATCAGCACCCCGGCCACCGTCGCCAGGAGCAGCGACAGCGTCAGCAGCGGCGCGTAGTACACCTGCGACGTGGTCGAGGGCTGCCCGTCGAGAACCGGTGCGACGACCACCGTCCGGCTCGCTGCCAGCCAAGAGACCACGCACCCGACGACGGCCAGCACCGCCAGCGACACCTCGACGACGGACCTGCGCGTCACGACGCCCTCTCCGGCGGGATGCGCTCCTCGACGAGGTTCGTCAACGCCGCCCGCAGCAGCTGATGCTTACGGGCCCATGCCTGGGCGGTCCGGTCGTTGGTCAGCCGCAGCCCGATGCCCGTGCGGCCCCGCGGCACGCCCGTCAGCTCGCCCAGAGCGCGCGCAGACTGCCACTTCGGGGTCTCCGAACCCTCGGCCTCGGGATACACCCGCACGATGTCGGCGGTCCGGGTGACCTCGGTGCCCTGGCGCAGCGTGTCCACGGTCAGCTCCACCGAGGTGTGGATGCGCGCCGCCTTCACCTGGACGCCGAGAAACAGGGTCACGAGTACGAAGAACAGCACCGGAACGATCCACTGGACGACGCCTGCCGACAGCTGGATCAGCGCCATGGCGATACCGGCCCCCGGGCCTGCGAGCACCCACAGCCAACTGGCGCCCTGCTCGTAGAACAGCACCTCGCTCGCCGGCGGCGCAGTGGACTCGGTCATGGCAGCTCCTTCCCCTCCGGCGCCCGCTCATACCAGGCCCGAACGGACGGCCGCGTCATCAGCGCGACACCGACGAGGATCGGCAGCGCGGCGACCAGGATGAGCGGCTGCCCCACCCCGAGGCCGACAGCGAGGAGCAGCACGACGCCGACGAGCGAGAACGCCAGAGCCAGCGTGGCCATCCGGAACCGGCTGTCGCCAGCCCGCGCCTTGCTCGCCAGGAAGGCCAGCGCCCCGGCGGCCAGCACCGCCCCGACACCGATCAGACGATAGACGATCAGGTAGTTGCGGACGCGCTCGTCGCTCACGTCGGCGGGGATCGCCAGCCGGGCGGCATCGAACGTCGCGGTTGCCGACATCAGTCCGCCGACGATCATGATCACCGCGCCGCCCATGAAGCACCAGAACGAGGCGTCGACGAGGCGAGGGCGGGAAGCGGAGGTCGGCATCGAGGTCAGGGTAGCCAATCAGCGGGTGAAGAACTCGTGGGCGTCCTTGCGGTGGAGCAGGAACACGCCCCCGCACACCAGGACGGAGCCGACGATCACCGCGCCCGCATACATCAGGGCGGCCGCCTCGGAACGGTCGATGCTGAACAGCTCGCTGACCGAGAACACCACGGCCGCGATCGCCCCGCCGGTCAGGCAGGTACGCACCCAGCGGTAGCCCTGCCGCAGCAGCACGAGGAACGTGGCCACCACCGAGACGAGCACCGCGAGGAACACGAGGCTGATCGCGAGCATCAGGCCGCTCACCCGCTGCGGGCCGGACACCAGGTCCACGACGAAGCCGGCGGTCATCAGCGGCAGCGCGGCCACCCACAGCCAGAAGCCGGTGTCCACGTCGGGCGGGCGGACCGGACCGGGCTCCGTCGGCTCCGTCACGAGAGGCGGCGGGCCACGTCGGCGGCCCAGTAGGTCAGCACGATGTCGGCGCCGGCTCGGACGATGCCGGTCAACGACTCCAGCACGACCGTGTCCCGGTCGATCCAGCCGTTGTCGGCGGCCGCGCAGATCATCGAGTACTCCCCCGACACCTGGTATGCGGCAACGGGAACCGGTGAACGGTCCGCTGCGGCCGCGACGATGTCGAGGTAGGACATCGCAGGTTTTACCATGATGACGTCGGCGCCCTCGTCGATGTCCAGGTCCACCTCGTGCAGCGCTTCGCGCGCGTTGCCGGGCTCCTGCTGATAGGTGCGGCGATCCCCTGTCAGACTCGAGGACACCGCATCTCGGAACGGACCGTAGAACCCCGAGGCGAACTTCGCGGCGTAGGCCAGGATCGCGGTGTCGATGTGCCCCGCGGCGTCGAGTCCCTCGCGGATGGCCGCGACCTGCCCGTCCATCATGCCGCTGGGACCCACCATGTGTGCGCCCGAATCCGCCTGCGCCACAGCGAGTTCGACGTAGCGACGGTTGGTGGCGTCGTTGTCCACTCGGCCGCGGTCGTCGACGACGCCGCAGTGCCCGTGGTCGGTGAACTCGTCGAGGCAGGTGTCGGCCATCAGCACCGTCGCATCGCCGACATCGGCGGACAGATCGCGCAGCGCGACGTTGAGGATGCCGTCATGGTCGGTGCCTGCCGAGCCGCGCGCATCCTTGTCCTCGTCGCGCGGAACCCCGAACAGCATCAGCCCGCCCACACCCGCGTCGACCGCGTCGGCCGCCGCGCGACGCAGCGAATCACGGGTGTGCTGAACGACTCCCGGCATGGACGCGATCGGACGCGGTTCGTCGATACCGTCGGCGACGAACATCGGCAGCACGAGCTGGCGTGCCTGCACTGACGTCTCGGACACCAACCGGCGCATGGCCGGAGTGGACCGCAGCCGCCGCGGACGATGACTCGGGTAAGGCATGACCGTCCTTGCGGTTAGCGGCGGCGGCTCTTCTTCCGCGGGGGCGGAAGCGCGCCCTCGGCGCGCAGCCGGGCAGCGTGCTCGGCCAGCGCCTCGACGAGCGGCCCGACCGCGGCCACCTCCGGTTGCACATCGACGCGCAGCCCGAATTCTGCTGCCGTCTCAGCGGTTTTCGGTCCGATGCACGCCACGATGGTGCGGGCGTGCGGCTTACCAGCGATGCCGACGAGGTTGCGCACCGTGGAACTCGACGTGAAGCACACCGCATCGAAGCCGCCGGTCTTGATCATCTCGCGGGTCTGTGCCGGGGGCGGGGCCGCGCGCACCGTCCGGTAGGCGGTGACGTCCTCGATCTCCCAGCCCCGCTCCCGCAGCCCTTCGGCCAGGGTCTCGGTGGCGATGTCGGCGCGGGGCAGCAGCACCCGGTTCACCGGATCGAAAATGTCGTCGTACGGCGGGAATTCGTCGAGCAGACCCAGCGAGCTCTGCTCCCCGGTCGGCACCAGCTCGGGGTTGATCCCGAAGGCGCGAACCCGGTCGGCGGTGGCCTGCCCGACGCAGGCGATTTTCACGCCCGAGAACGCACGCGCGTCCAGCCCGAACTCGTTGAACTTCTCCCACACCGCGCGCACCGCGTTGGTAGAGGTGAACACCACCCACTGGAATCGGCCGTCGACGAGACCCTTGACGGCCCTTTCCATCTGGGCCGGGCTGCGGGGTGGTTCGACCGCGATGGTCGGAACCTCGATCGGCAGCGCGCCGTGGCCGACGAGCCGCTCGCTCATCTCGCCTGCCTGGTCCTTGGTGCGCGGCACCAGCACGGTCCAGCCGTACAGGGCGCGGCTCTCCCACCAGTTCAGCTTCGAGCGGTTGGCCACGGTCCGGCCGATCGTGACGACCAGCGTGCCGGTCAGCGGACCGGACGGCTCGACGCCGGCGGGCTTGTCCAGCACGGTTTTGTCCAGCAGGCCGGCCAGCGTGGTCTCGACGGACCGCTGCGCACAGGTGGTCCCGTTGGCGGTCACGACGGCGGGCGTGCTGTCAGCCAGCCCGTACTCGATCAGCGTGCGCGCGGCCTCGGGCAGGTGCGACGCGGTCGCGTGCAGGATCAGCGGCCCCGGTGCGGCGGCCAGCGCGGCCCAATCCACCTGCGGGTCGCGGACATCGGCGACGGTGTGCGACGAGCCGAGCGGCAGACCGGCGTAGGTCGGCACAGCTGAGGTGTCCGGCAGGCCCGGGACGATCTCGAACGCAAGCTGGGTGCGTGCCAGCGCACTGACCTCGGTGATGACGGCGTCGATCGACAGCGGATCACCGGCGACGAGGCGGACCACGTCGACACCGGTGCGCGCCTCGGTGGCCAGCGTCTTGGCGACCTCGGCCGGATCGCCCAGAGCGGGCCGGATGTCGGGGCCACCGGGGATCGAGGGCTCGGCCGTCTCAGCGGGCGCGGCGGCCGGGTCACCGGCGTCGGGCGCCTCGGCCGGCAACGGCCCCGACGGCGGGGGCAGTTCGGAGCCGACCAGCGCGAGCACCGCTTCCGGTACGTCGGGGTCGACGAAGACCAAGGCCGCGTTGGCCAATACCGTGCGGGCGCGCGTCGTCAGCAGACCCGGGTCCCCGGGTCCCGAGCCGACGAACGTGATGCGGCCGGGCTTGCCCTTGCGTCCTCGCAAGGTCATCTGGCGAGTCATGTCCCTCTCCCGCGATCGTCCAACAGTTCCCGCGCGCCCAGCTCGAACAGCTCCGCGGCCACCGAGAGCCCCAGCTCTCGTGCCCGCTCGGGTGTCCCGATGCCGGACGCTCGGATCACGTCGGATCCGTCCAGCGTCGCCACGCAGCCGCGCAGCGACACCTCTTCGAAGACGCGACCGTCCTCATCGATCGACTCGACCACCTCGGCGATCGCGCCTACCGGTGCGGAGCACCCCGCCTCCAGTTCGGCGAGCAGGGTCCGCTCTGCGGTAACCGAGACCCGGGTGTCGGCGTCGTCGAGCTCTGCCAACACCGAGACCAGGCCGGAATCACCGGCACGGCACTCGAGCGCCAACGCACCTTGAGCCGGCGCCGGCAACATCTGTACCGGTTCCAACGTCTCGGTGACAGCGTCGAGGCGACCGATGCGGGCCAATCCCGCCCGGGCCACGACGACGGCGTCGAGATCACCGCTGCTTACCCTGTTCAACCTGGTATCTAGGTTGCCTCGTAGGGGGCGGATTTCCAAACCGAGACCCAGTGCTCTAAGCTGCGCCGTCCGTCGCGGGGACGATGTGCCGACCACCGAGCCGGCCGGCAACTCGCCGAGCACCAGCCCGTCGCGGGCCACCAGCGCGTCGCGGGCGTCCTCGCGCACCGGGATCGCGGCGATCACGAAGCGGGGGTCGGCTGCGGTCGGCAGATCTTTGTAGGAGTGCACGGCCATGTCGACGGTGTTGTCGGCAATCGCCTCGCGCAGTGCGGCGGTGAACACACCGATGCCGATCTCGGCGATCGGCGCGGAAGAACGGTCCCCTTCGGTGGAGATGATCACCAGCTCAGCGGCGTGCCCGCGGGCGATGAGAGCATCACGGACGAAGCCTGCCTGGGTGGTGGCCAGCAGGCTGCCCCGCGTGCCGATGCGGATCACTCTGTGATCACTCTGCGCTATCGAGATCGGTTGCGCGAACGGTCATTTCGTCAACTGCGACAGCGCCGAGCTCACTGCCGGCCACGGCGTCGACGGCGTGCTGGTCGAGTTCGAACAGCTCACGCAACGCCTCGGCGTAGCTGTCTCCGCCTGGTGCGCCCGCCAGCTGCTTCACGCGCACCGTGGGGGCGTGCAGGAGCTTGTCGACGACCCGCCGCACCGTCTTGGCGACCTCGTCGCGGTACGCCGAATCCAGCCCCGGCAACCGATTGTCCAGCCTCAGCAGTTCCGCCTCGACGACGTCGGCGGCCCGTTGACGCAGCGCGGTGACGGTCGGCGTGACCTCGGCCATCCGCTGACCGGTCAGGTAGTCGGCCACCTCCGCGGCGACGATGGTGCGGGCCGCCTCGGCATCGGAGGTCGCCGTGCGCGCGGTCGGCTCCCGCAGGATGCGCTCCATGTCGATGACATCGACGCCGGGCAGTCCGGCGACCGCGGGGTCGATGTCGCGGGGCATGCCCAGATCGCACATGACCAGCTGCTTCGTGCCGCCCAGTCGCTGCGCCAGGCCGCGGTGCACGTCGGCGAGCGTCACGACGGGCCGCACGGCGCCGGTACAGCTGACCACCACGTCGGCGTCGGTGAGAAGCGGCGGCAGATGGTCGAACGGAAACGCCTCCGCGGCGAGCCCGTCGCTGCGGACGTTCTCGGCGAGGCGCTTGGCACGCGGCAGTGAGCGATTCACCACATGGATGCGCTCGATGCCGGCACGCATCAGCTGCTTGGCCGCGAGGGCCCCCATCGAGCCGGCGCCCACCACGACGGCAGACCGCCCGGCGAGCGACCCGATACGAGCTTCGGCCATGTCCAGGGCGACGGAGACCACCGATGCGCCGGCCGCGTCGATGCCCGTCTCCGAGTGCACGCGCTTGCCGACCGACAGCGCGCGCTGCGACAGCTCGTGCAGCGTGCGGCCCACGGTGTGATTCGCCTCGGCGGTCGCGTACGCGCGGCGCACCTGGCCGAGAACCTGCGCCTCGCCGACCACGGCGGAATCGAGTCCGCTGGCGACGGAGAAGAGGTGCTCGACGGCGGCTTCGGCGTAGCGGACGTAGGCGTACCGGGTCAGATCCTGCAACGACATCCCGGAGTGCTCGCCCAGCACCTGGCCGATGACCGAAAGACCGCCGTGGAAGGCCTCGACCACCGCGTACACCTCGACGCGGTTGCAGGTCGACAACACCATGGCCTCGGTGACCAGCGAAGATTGCAGGATCTGCTCGATGATCTTGGCCTGATCGGCCTCGTCGGTGCTGAGTTGCTCGAGCACCGACACGGGCGCGCTCCGGTGCGAAACCCCGAAAAGCAGTACGCTCACGGCTTCCTCACCACCCCACCACGGTAATCGCTGACCAGCTGGGCAGCCAAATTCGCCTCAGCCGGCGAGATCCGCGCGCAACCTCGGTTCGTCGAGTTCCCAGTAGCCGTGCTCGACACCGTCGAGCAGGACGACGGGCAGGCGGTCACCGTACTCGGCGCGCAGAGCCTTGTCCCCGGCCGCCGCGGCCTCGTCGACGTCGGTGACGCGCAGCGTGAACCCGAGCTCGTCGCGCAGCTCGGCCAACCGGCCGGCCACCTTCTGACACATCGGGCAACCCTGGCGGGTGAGTAGGTGCACGGCACGATCCACCCCGCCAGTATCGCGACCCGGTGACCTACTGTTGTATCCGTGTCCGACGGTACTGAGATCGGCATCGACTCCCGGGCGCAGCAGATCGCCGGGGAGAGCAGCGCCGCGGTCGCGGCCGAGGGCATCGTCGATCCCGCTATCGAGACCGGCGGCGAGGTGCCCGGCCCGCCGCCGCCTCCCCCGGATCTGACTGCCGCCGCGTTCTTCGACGTGGACAACACGCTGGTGCACGGCTCGTCGCTGGTGCACTTCGCGCGCGGGCTGGCGGCTCGCGAGTACTTCACCTACAAGGACTTGGCCCGCTTCGCGATGGCGCAAGCGAAGTTCCAGCTCACCGGCCGCGAGAACAGCGACGACGTGGCGGCGGGGCGTCGCAAGGCCCTGGCGTTCATCGAGGGCCGTCCGACCGCGGAGCTGGTGGCTCTCGGCGAGGAGATCTACGACGAGATCATCGCCGACAAGATCTGGCCGGGCACCCGGGCGTTGGCGCAGATGCACCTCGACGCCGGTCAGCAGGTGTGGCTCGTCACGGCAACGCCCTACGAGCTGGCCGACACGATCGCCCGCAGGCTCGGGCTCACCGGTGCGCTGGGCACGGTCGCCGAGTCGGTCGACGGCGTGTTCACCGGGCGGCTGGTGGGTGACATCCTGCACGGCACCGGCAAGGCGCATGCCGTGCGGTCGCTGGCCATCCGCGAGGGCCTGAACCTGCGCCGCTGCACCGCCTACTCCGACAGCTTCAACGACGTGCCGATGCTGTCGCTGGTCGGTACCGCCGTCGCGATCAACCCCGACGCCGACCTGCGCGACCTGGCGCGTGAGCGCGGGTGGGAGATCCGCGACTTCCGCACCGCCCGCAAAGCGGCGCGCATCGGCGTGCCGTCGGCGCTCGCGCTGGGTGCCGCCGGCGGCGCGTTGGCGGCCGTGGTGTCCCGTCGCGACCCCAAATAGCCTCCCGCACCGCTGATAGGCTCGCGCCTCATGACCATCGCCGAGAACATCATCGGGACCCACTACCGGTATCCCGATTATTTCGAGGTCGACCGCGAGAAGATCCGGGAGTTCGCCCGCGCCGTCAAAGACGACCATCCCGCGCACCACAGCGAGGAGGCCGCCAAGGAGTGCGGCCATGACGCCCTGATCGCGTCGCTGACCTTCCTCGCGGTCGCCGGCCGGCGGGTGCAGCTGGAGATCTTCAACCAGTTCGACGTTCCGATCAACATGGAGCGCGTCCTGCACCGCGACCAGAAGATCACCTTCCACCGGCCGATCCTGGCCGGGGACAAACTGTTCTTCGACTCCTACCTGGACTCGGTGACCGAGTCACACGGCGCGGTGCTCACCGAGGTTCGCGGCGAAGTGACCGACGAGCGCGGCGAGCCGGTTCTGACCAGCGTCGTCACGGTGATGGGTGAGGCGGAGTCGGATACCGAGGCCGACGAGATCAGCGACCGCATCGCCGCACGACGTGACGAAGCGCTGCGCGCGATGGTGGCAAAGCAGACCGCCCAGTAGGACCGCAGGAGATCAGCCGAAGAAGGTGTTCCTGCGGTTGGCCAGCAGCTGGTAGAGCGTCTGCTGGATGGTCTCGCGGACCTGGTCGGTGATCTCGAAGGTGATCATCGGGTCGTCGGCGGCCGAGTCGTCGTAGCCGGCTGTGTCGATGGGCTCGCCGAACTGGATGTACCACTTGGACGGCAGCGGCACCACGCCGAGCGGGCCTGCCAGGGGGAACAGCGGGGTCACCGGGAAGTACGGCAGGCCGAGGAGCCGTGCCAGCAATTTCACGTCGGCGACCATCGGATAGATCTCTTCGGAGCCGACGATCGAGCAGGGCACGATCGGCGCCTTGGTGCGCAACGCCGCGGAGACGAAGCCACCGCGACCGAAGCGCTGCAGCTTGTAGCGGTCCTTGAAGGGCTTACCCAGGCCCTTGTAACCCTCGGGGAACACCGCGGTGAGCTCGCCGGCGGCCAGCAGTCGGTGGGCGTCGTCGGTGCACGCCATCGTGTGGCCGGCCTTGCGTGCGGCCTGCCCGACGAACGGCATGTCGAACACCATGTCCGCGGCCAGCAGACGCAGATCGCGCTGCGCGGGATGGTTGTCGCGGACCGCGACCGATGTCATGAGCCCGTCGAAGGGCAGCACGCCGGCATGGTTGGCGACCACGAGACCGGCGCCGGACTCCGGCAGGTTCTCGACACCGCTGACCTCGACCCGGAACCACGAGTTGAACAGCACCCGCAGCACGGGCAGGAAGACCGCATTGTTCAGGTGGGGATCGAAGCCGAATTCGTCGACGGTGTAGTCGCCGACCATCCTCTTGCGGATGAAGTCGGCTACCGCAGCGATCCGTGTGGCGAGTTCACTCGGGGCGTTGTCCTGCGCCGCGCCGAACCCGGCTCCGTCGCCGCGATGGGCGTCGATGTCGCGGACGACGGCGGACAACTCTTCGGCGGTGGCGCGCCCATCGGCGTCGCCGTACAGAGACGGATGCCGCCGAGATCGATCTCCCCGTTGCGCCGCCGCTCGACGGGCCGCTGCGCTACGACTCGAATTCGAGTGCAGGGGAATGACTTTCGCTTTTGACTCGCCCGCCACCGTCTCGCTTCTCACCTTCCTGGCCCTCGAGCTAGGGTGTCCCCGCCCCCTCGCTGAGCACTGAGTCTAGCGTCCGAAGCGCGCCGCTGCCGACACTGCGCGGTGCTCCACAGCAGAAACCCAGTTCGGATCCACGATGGGCTTGAGTCCCCGGCCGCGCACGTAGTCGTCGAAGGCCTCGGTCGTGGTCCACTTCGGGGTGAAGCCGAGCTCGGTGCGCAACCGGCTGGTGTCCATGACCCGGCCGTAGCTGAGGTAGTCCAGGCGCTCCCGGTCGAGCTCGGTCGTGCGGCCGGCCCGCCACAGCGACAGCGCGGCACGGGGCATCGGGAGCGCGAGCCGCCCGGAGCGGCGAACCGCCTGGCTCATCATGATCACCCCGGACGCACCCACATTGAAGGTGCCCGCCTTGCCCGCGATGGTCGCCCGCTCCAACGCCCCCAGCGCGTCCTGTTCGTGCAGCAGCTGCATGCGGGCGTCGTGGCCGATGATCGTCGGCACCACCGGACCGGCCAGGTAGCGCGACAACGCGGTGTCCATCGCCGGCCCGATCATGTTGGCCAGCCGCAGGATCGTGACGGCGATGTCGGGCCGTCTGCGGCCCAGCCCGCGCGCATAGCCCTCGATGTCGATGCTGTCGCGGGCGAACCCTTCCCCGGGTGGCCTGCGCCGGCTGCTGCTCTCGGCGAACAGCACGGGATCACGGGCACTCGACCCGTAGATCTCCGACGTCGACTTCAGGATCACCCGGCGCACCGACGGCGCCTTCTGGCAGGCCGCGAACAACTGGATCGCGCCCATCACGTTCAGTTCCTTGAGCGTGGCGCGGCCACCGGACCTCGGCGCGTAGGACGCCGCCGCGGCGTGCACCACGGTGTCGACGTCGCCGTTGCGAATCACCTTGGCGATGAACGGATTCCGGATGTCGGCGCGGACGAACTCCGCGCGACCCATCCGACGGAGGAGATCCTTGCTCGGGGCGATCGCGTCGACCGCGATCACGTGGTTGATCAGCGGATTCTGCGCCAGCCGAGCGGTCAGATACCCGCCGAGGAATCGGCAGGCACCGGTGACCAGAACGACCTTGGGGTAGTTCAGACCGTCTCGGGCATCGGAGCCGCCCGAGTTACCCCCAGCATCCATCTCCGCAGCCTAGCGGCAGACGCCGCAGGACTACTTGCCGAGTTTTCTGCGCTGCACCCGGGTGCGACGAAGCAGCTTGCGGTGCTTCTTCTTCGACATGCGCTTACGCCGCTTCTTGATGACAGAACCCATGAACTCCGCTACCTCGGTTTTTTCGACGATCTCGACCGGTCACACTACCTGCGACGGTCCCCGCGCCGAAATCCACCCGTCTGCGGCCCGGGACTAGCCGGCGATGAGCGCTTGCGCGAAGAGCAAACTAGCCCGCGTCGAAGTACGAGCTCTCCAACATGTCGTGAACGGCTTTGGCGTGGACGCGGAACGACCGACCGACCCGCACCGCCGGCAGCTCACCGTTGTGCACCAGCCGATACACGGTCATCTTGCTGACCCGCATCAGGCTGGCCACCTCGGCCACGGTGAGAAATTGCGCACGAGGCGGTTGACCATCGGACTGGCCGGCGTCACGCGCGGCCTTTCCGCTGGCTGAATCCCGCGCCGACGGCCCGTTCATAGACGTCATCGCAACCCAATCCATCAGGCGCGGGCAGTTCCAGCGGCTTCCCCACCGCTGGCACCGACCCACACTTACCACTGGGAGAATAGCGTGGCGGGTGGGGTTACTGCGACGGGTGTGGGCTAATCAGTCCGAAATTGCCGAACTACTCGGGTGTAATTCCTAGCTGCTCAGAGCGGGTTTTCGCGGCCTCGACCGCGTTGGCGACCGCCGCGCGCAGCCCTCCCCGCTCGAGTTCCCGCAGCCCAGCGGCTGTGGTGCCCCCGGGCGAGGTGACCATGGCCCGCAGCTGGGCGGCCGAGGTGTCGGTCGGTGACGCCATCGCTCCCGACGGGCCCGATGCTGCGCCGGCGTCGTTGCCTTCGGCATCCAGCCGCTCCAGCAGCATCGCCGCCGAGCCCGCCATCGTCTGCACCACCAGATCGGTGGCCACGGATCTGGTCAGCCCCCCGTCCACCGCGGCGTCCACGAGCGCCTCGACCATCAGGAAGAAGTACGCCGGACCGGACCCGGAGACCGCGGTCACGGTGTCGATCTGGTTCTCGGACACGGTCAGCACTCCGCCGACGGCGTCGAACAGTGAGGACACCCCACGGACGTGCTCGGCGGTGGCGAACCGTCCCGGCGCGACCGCACTGACCCCGCCACCGACCAGCATCGGCGCGTTCGGCATCACCCGCACCACGGGCGAACCGGCGGGCAGCTTGTTCTCGAAGTAGGCCGCACTCACCCCGGCCGCCACCGTCACGAAGATCTGCTCGTCGGCGTCACTTTCGGCGCGCGCCGCCGTATCGGCGATGTCACCGACGACGCTGCCGACGTCGGAGGGCTTGACCGCGACGATCACGTACGTCGCGGTGTCGACCGCCTCGGCCACCGAGGCGATCCGGACCGAGTACTTCTCCGCCAGATACGCGCCACGCGTCGGGCTCTTCTCCGCGACCACCAGATCCTTGGTCTGACGCCCGGCCCGCAGCAGTCCTGCCAGCAGCGCCTCTCCGATACTCCCGCCGCCGATGATCGCGATTCTGGCCATGCCGCACAGCATGACACGGCGGGCCGTTCGGATTCAGTCGGGCGCGGCGGGCACCATCGCGAATTGGCGGGTCTGCACGATGATGCGCCCTTGGGAATCCACGACGATGTGGTCCTCGTCGAACCACTCCTGCCCGATCTGGGTCGTCGTGCACATCACTCTCAGCCAGCCATCGGCCGGCACGGCCCGCACGTAGGCCGTCAGCTGCACCGTGGGCGCCCAGCCGAACCTGTTGACCCCGAACGTGACCGGCGCCGACACGTCACCGCACAGCAGCGCGAACAGCACGTCGGGCGCCGTGCCCCTGGGACGCACCCAGTACTCGATCATCGGTGGGCCCCCGTCGCCGCGCGGGGTGAAAGACCTCAGCGACGGGCGGATGTCGCAGCCGCGGGCGAGGTGGACGACGTCGGCCATTGGATGGCCGGGACCGATCGGTTCCAGCCCCGGGGGCGGGTCCGGCGTCATCAACCGCAGCACCGGGTTGTCCGACAGCAGCGGCGGCACATGGCCTTCGGGGCGCGCCAGCGTGATGGCGGCCCGCAGCGCGGTGCGCGAACCCTGGTTCAGCTCCACGTCGATCAGGCTCACGCGCCGACCGCGCTTACGCACCGTGGTCACGACCTGCATCGGGCCGGGGTCGGGCGCCCATAGGAAACTGCCCGACACCGCAATGGGTTCCACGCCGGGCTCGCCGAGTTCGGTGCGCGCAGCGTGGGCGCACAATGCGAGCATCGCGCCGCCGTGCACCTTCGGGCCGATGGTCCAGTGCTCGTTCAGCAGCCCGTGATAGCTACCGGCACCGTCGGGTGTCAGCGCCATCGCATCGGTGAACAGAGTGGAGCTCGTCATGGGTTCCTCAATAGTTCAGCGCCGGGTCAGCGCAGCAGGTGCGTGCGGGCGAATTGCAACGATTCGGTCAGCAACTCGTCGCGCTCGGCCACCGACCGCGCGCCCGAGGTCGTCACTTCCAGGATCACGTGGCCCGCGAAGTCGCCGGCGGCCAGCGTCTCGCAGATGTCCACCGTGGGTTGTGTTCCGCGGCCGGGGACCAGGTGCTCGTCGGTCGAGGCGCCACTGCCGTCGCACAGGTGCAGGTGCACCAGCCCCTCCCCCATGCGTCGTGCCATGTCGACGGCGTCGGAGCCCGCGGTCGCGGTGTGCGAGAGGTCCAGTGTGTAGTGCGCGTGGCCACCGTCGAGCGGATCGTAGGACGGCGCGAACGCCGAGATGCCCGGCCCGGGGGCGCCCCCGCGCTTGCGCATCCGTTCGATCGACGTCTGCCCGGCGCCGAAGAAGCGGTCGGCACGGAACGGGAACATGTTTTCCACGGCCACCATGACGTCGCTGCTCGCCTCGAGTTCGGCCACCTGCGCGGCGAACCCCTCGGCGTAACGCCGCTGCCAGCGGAACGGCGGATGGACCACGACGGTCTGGGCCCCCAGCTGCTCGGCGGCCCGCACGCTGCGGTCCAGCTTGGCGATCGGATTCGCACCCCACACCCGCTGCGAGATGAGAAGGCACGGCGCGTGCACCGAGAGCACCGGGACGTCGTAGCGCCTCGACAACTCCTCGACGGCGTCGATGTCCTGGCTGACCGACTCCGCCCACACCATCAGCTCGACACCGTCGTATCCGAGCGTGGCGGCCATCTCGAACGCAGCCTCGGTCTTCAGCGGATAGACCGAGGCCGTGGAGAGACCGACCTTGATGGCAGGGCGCACCCCGGTCAGCCCGATTGCAGCAACGCCAGCGGCCCGAGCGTGACCAGCGCGCCGACCGCCACCGCGATGAGCGTGCTACCGATGTCCTCGGTCTTGCGCACCACCCGGACACCGACGACCAGGCCCAGGATCACCAGCACCGACAACACCAGCGCGACGATGTTGTTCCACTTCCACAGTTGGTCGAACGCGACGAACAAGCCGGCGCCGAACGCGACGGCCACGACGCTCTGACCCACCACCCACAGGCCGTGGACCACCGGCGACATCTGACGCGGCTCGTCCTCATCCTCGTCCTCGTCGTCCTCGTCGAGGTCGAGCGACGCCCGCTGCCCGCCCCGGCGGGCCACGTCGTCGGCAACCGTCTCCCCACCGAACAACGGATCCTGGGTGGAGCGCAGGTACGACGGCAGTTCGTCGTCTGCTGCGTCGTCCTCTGCTGCGTCGTCCTCTGCTGTGTCGTCCTCTGCTGCGTCGTCTGTGTGTTCGGGGTCGTCTGCTGTGTCGTCGGTCTCGGTGTCGGTGGCGGTCTCGGCCTCGGGCTGCTCGGACACCGCCTCGTCGACGTCGGCGGGGGCATCGGCGTCGACCGGATCAGGGCTCATCAGCTCCGCGTCGACGGCCGGGGCGCTCTTGCGGCCGAACCGGCCGAACGGAGAGCGGCGCGCCGGGGCAACCTGCGGCTCGTCAGGAGTGTCCTCGACCACGGCGTCGTCGTCGGCTTCGGCCTCGTCGACCTCGACCTCGTCGGCGCTGTCGGGATCGGAGTCCTCGACCTCGACCAGCTCGTCGTCGGCCTCGGTCACCTCAGCCGCATCGGCCACGTCATCGGCGTCATCCGCGTCGTCGTCGGCTTCGTCGACGTCAGGGACGTCATCGATGTCGTCGGCCTCATCGACGTCCGGATCGTCCTCGACCGTCTCCGCGACGGGCTCCGGTTCGGGTTCGGGCTCCGGCTCGGGGGCGGCGGCGGGTTCGTCGGGCCGGACGATCGGGATCTCGCCGGTGAGCTCGGCGACGGTGACAGCGTCGGCGTTACCGCGACGACGGCGACGGCGACCACCGACCGGGGGTGCGCCGATGGTGCCGTTCTTGGCCAGCAGCTCGGCGACCGAGATCGGCCGGGTGTTGGTGTAGTCGTCTGGTCCAGTCATCGCCTGCTCGCCCTCGCGGTTGCCTGCTTACCGTCCAGCATTGCGCACCGACACCCGCCCCGAGGGCGAATGCCCGCCCACGAGCGCCGTACCGTCGGCTTCGCTGTCGAGTTTCCGCAGGATCAAGCCCTCCCGCAACGCCCACGGGCAAATGTCTACGCTTTCGATACCTAGGGCTTTCATGCTCGCCTCGGCCACCAGGGCGCCCGCTACGATCTGCGGCGCACGGTCGGCGCTGACTCCTTCCAGCTCGGCACGGTCGGACGCGGTCATCCTAGAGATGAAAGCTATGAGCTGACGAAGACCCGCAGCCGTCAGCGTGCGCTTGACGCGCGGACCGGCCCCCGACGGTGCCGCACCGGTGAGCCGGGCCAGCGAACGGAACGTCTTCGACGTCGCGACCGCCAGATCGGGACTGCCGGCTTCGGCGATCGCGGACCCCGCTTCGGAGAGTTCGTTGGCCAGCCAATCCCGCAGCATCGCCACGCG
The DNA here is from genome assembly GCF_036946525.1 of Mycobacterium kyogaense. Taxonomy (GTDB): domain Bacteria; phylum Actinomycetota; class Actinomycetes; order Mycobacteriales; family Mycobacteriaceae; genus Mycobacterium; species Mycobacterium kyogaense_A. The sequence goes on from NZ_JAQIIY010000006.1 coordinate 19,579, forward strand.
CCGGCGGCCGGGCGGATCTTCGGGCAGCCACTCGCGAGTCAGCCGGCCGGCGCCCAGGGGCAGCGACATCGCCACATCGGGTTCCTCGTCGACGCCGCTGGACAGTTCGAGTGAGCCGCCGCCGATGTCGATGTTGATGATGCGGCCGGCGCTCCAGCCGTACCAACGACGCACCGCCAGGAACGTCAGCCGTGACTCGTCGACGCCGCTGAGCACACGCAGATCCACGCCGGTGTCCGACTTGACCCGCGACAACACGTCTTCGGAGTTCTTCGCGTCACGCACCGCCGACGTCGCGAACGCCATCAGTTCCGAACATCCCGAACTGGTGGCGATCTTGGCGAACTCGTCGATCGTGCCGATGAGCTTGTCGGCACCCCTGCGCGTCAGCTTCCCGGAGGTGTCGATGGCCTCGGCCAGCCGCAGGGAGGCCTTGGTCGAACTCATCGGTGTGGGGTGCCCACCGCGGCGCGCGTCCACCACCAACAGGTGAACGGTATTGCTGCCCACGTCGAGCACGCCTAATCGCACCCGTCCAACCTAATGGGTCTACCGTGGAAAACCGTGACTGGTCCGTACCCGGGTGAGGTGGGACTCGATTTCGCCCGCGAGTGGGTGGAGTTCTACGACCCCGAAGACCCCAAACATCTGATCTCCGCGGACATGACGTGGCTGCTGTCACGCTGGACCTGCGTGTTCGGCACACCGGCCTGCAAGGGCACCGTCGCCGACCGCCCCGACGACGGATGTTGTTCGCACGGCGCGTTTCTCTCCGACGACGACGACCGTGCCAAGCTCGACGACGCCGTGAAGCTGCTCACCGACGAGGACTGGCAGTTCCGGGACAAAGGGTTGGGCAAGAAGGGCTACCTGGAACTCGACGAGTATGACGACGAGCCCACCTGGCGGACGCGAAAGTACAAGGGCGCGTGCATCTTCCTGAATCGTCCGGGCTGGCCTGGCGGCATCGGGTGCTCGCTGCACACCAAGGCGCTGCAGCTGGGGGTGGAACCGCTGACCCTCAAACCGGAGGTGTGCTGGCAGCTGCCGATCCGGCGCACGCAGGAGTGGGTCGACCGGCCCGACGGCTCGCAGATCCTGAAGTCGACGATCACCGAATACGACCGGCGCGGCTGGGGCGAGGGCGGGCTCGACCTGACCTGGTACTGCACCGGCGACCCCAACGCCCACGTCGGAGAGAAGCCGGTGTGGCAGTCCTACGCCCCCGAGTTGACCGAGCTTCTCGGCGAGAAGGCCTACGCTGAGCTGGCGGCAATGTGCAAGCGGCGCAGCGCATTAGGACTGATTGCGGTACACCCCGCCACGCGGGCCGCCGAGTGACGCCGACGGGTTGAGCCGGCGCGGTGCGGCGGTGCGCCGCAGCGCCGGAGCCACCGGTCGGCCCTGGAGAAGGCCCGCCACGTCGCCCGCGTCGATCGCATAGCGGTATACGGGCAGTGCGCCCCGCACAGCCGCGATCGTGTGGTCGATGGCCTCGTCGTCGTGTGCCGCCGACGTCACGAACGACTGACCGAGCACACCGCGGCGCAGCAGTTCCTGCATGAAGAGCGTGCGATAGGCCTGCGACGGCGCGCCCTCGGCATCGCGGGTGACGAACACCAGGCATGACGGGCGGCCCGTCACCGTCAGATGATCGGACAGCCCCGCGTCGGCGATGACCGCGTTCGCCCCCGCGGCCAACCGGCGGCCGGCCTCTTCCATCCGGGCCACCGGATCCTCGCTGCGGTACGCCGCGACGACGGCCCGGAACGCGGCCAGCGACGCCGTTTCCGGGCCGTGCGTGGTCGAGAGCAGGAAGACCCGGTCGGCGTCGGTACGCAGCCCGCCGAATTCCATGTACTCGCGGCGGCCCGCCAGTGCCGACAGCGGGAAACCGTTGGCCATCGCCTTGCCCCAGCACGACAGATCCGGGGTCACGCCGTACACGGACTGCGCGCCACCGGCCGCCCAGCGGAAGCCGGTGATCATCTCGTCGAAGACCAGCAGCGTGCCGTGCCGGTCGCACAGTTCACGCACGCCCTGCAGATAACCCGGCTCGGGGTCGGCCGTGGCGGTCGCGGCCTCCATCACGACGCAGGCGACGTCGTGTTCGGAGAGCAGGGCGGCCAGCGCACCGAGATCGTTGTAGGGGAAGCGCTTCGTGGCCCCGGCGTGCTCTGACGGGATGCCGCCGGCCATCGGCGTGGTGCCGATGAACCAGTCGTCGGTGGAGAAGAACGGCTGATCGCAGATGGCCACGGTGACGCGACCGGTGACCGCCCGGGCCAGCCGGACCGCCGCGGTCGTCGCGTCGGAGCCGTTCTTGGCGAACTTGACCATGTCGGCTCCCGGCACCACAGCCAGGAAGTCCTCGGCCGCAGAGACTTCCGCGACGGTGGGCCGGCTGAAGTTGACGCCGCCGGCGATCGCGCGGGTCACCGCCTCGACGACGGGTGGGTAGCCGTGCCCGAGTGTCACCGCGCGCAGACCCATGCCGTACTCGACGTAGTCGTTGCCGTCGACGTCCCACACGCGGCACCCTGCGCCGTGTGTCAGCACCGGCGGCATCGATTCCGGGTATTGGTCCGCACCGCGGGCATAGGTGTGGGCACCACCGGGAACGAGATCGTGCAGACGGTCCTGCAGCAGCCGAGATCCGGCGAAAACCCTTGTCTCCATGGTGAAGTCATCGACCACCCAGCGGCCGTCCAACTCCGGGAAGCGCGTCGACACCTCGCCCAGCAGATCGGGCAGGGTGAGGAGCACCGTGTCGGGCTGCGCCGCGACGAGGTCCTTCGGAGAGATGATCGGGATGTCGGTGCCGGGCATCCTTCGGCCCTGCTTGGCGGTCGATGCGTCGGCAACCGCAGCGATCAGCGAGGCGTCCACGCCGGCCCGGCTGAACAGCGCGACCGCCCGCGAGGCCGCACCGTAGGCGTACACCCGGCGGCCCGCCCGACGTTCCTCTTCGAGCCAGGACCGCAGCGCGACGGTCTGGGTCTCGGCGGCATCCTGCAGGGTCGCGACGGTCGCGGGGTCCGTCATGGTGGCCTCTGCCTCGAGCAGCTCGGCCACCGCGGGACCGGGCTCACCGCTGCCGTGCACCGCGGCGACCAGCACCGTGCCGCCGTACAGGTCGAAGGTCCACGCGTCGACGGCTCGCATGCCGACCCGGGCGAGCTGCGCCACGAGGGCCGGCGTGGAGTAGTACGCGAAATGACCGTGGCGCAACGCATTCCACTGCCCACCGGCGACGATGGCGGCCAGTGTGTGGAATTGCAGGAGCAACACCCCGCCGGGCGCGGTGGTGGCCGCTCGCCGGGCGAACGCCGCCGCCTGATCGGCGTCGTGCATGATGCCGAAACAGTCAAGGACCACATCGGCGGGCCCCTCTGAGCCCAGGTAACCCCGCTCGGTCAGCAGGGGCAGCCAGCTACCCCCGTGCGGGCTGCCGAATTCGCGCACCGTCCCGCCGGGAAGCAGGTCGGCTGCCGCAACCCGGGAGATGGCCTCGGCTGCTTGGTCTTTGAGGGCCTGCGGTTCCACACCGCGCGGCTCGGCGGTCTCGGTGTCGTCGTCGGCCAGCTGAGCCAGACCGCATTCGTGGCAGACGACCATGGCGAGCGGGTGCGCCGCCTCCCCCGCTGTCGGCGGTGTCTCGGCGGGCGGGAAGTGATCAGCAGCGGGGACCGACCCGAGGTCGAGCACTCGATGCAGCCGGGGCGCTCGGCAACCACGGCACGTGCCCTGGATCTGGGCGGCGCTCATGTCACGATGTCTTCGTGCGTATCGAACCGAGTCGTCTCGACGGCGTCGTCACCTTCGTCCCGCAGCCGCACCTGGATGAGCGCGGGTGGTTCACCCGCACGTTCGATGCCGAGATCTTCGATCAGTGGCGCGGTGTCGCGGGGGCGGCGGCCGGTTTCATCCAGGACTCGCAGTCCCGCTCGGCGCGGGGGGTCCTGCGGGGCATGCACGGTCGCCGTGCCCCCGGGGAGGCCAAACTCGTGCGGTGCGCACGCGGTGCGGTGCACGACGTGCTCGTCGACGCCCGGCCGGAGTCGCCGACGTTCGGGCAGCACGAGGCGTTCCTGCTCGACGACGTCACGTTCGCGCATCTGTACGTGCCGCCGGGGATGCTGCACGGCTTCCAGGCGCTCACCGAGTGGGCCGACGTGTGCTACCGCATCGACCGCGCCCACGACCCCGCCGACGACCTCGCGATGTCGTGGCAGGACCCGACGTTGGCGATCGAGTGGCCGCTGCACCCGCCGACGATGTCCGCGCGGGACGCCTCTGCGGGCAGCTGGGCGGAGCTGCTCACACGAATTCGCTGACACGACGCATCTTCTCGTCGAGCTGGCCGCTGCCCTGCAGATGCGCGAGCCGGGCCAGCCGGGTGAAGGTGTGTTCGAAGTCGGCCGCGGTCAGGCCGTGCCGCACGTAGGCATCAGCCAGCTCGACCGCGCCGTCGGCGACCGTGATAGCCGCTTCGTAGCCGAGTTCGGCACGCGCACGGGCGAAGTCGACCCGGTAGGAGCGCGGATCGGCACCGGTCTCGCCGGTGATGTCGACGCGCGCGCCGGGAACCGCGTCGGCGACGCGACGCGCGATCTGCTCGACGGTGACGTTGTTGGCATCACTTCCGACGTTGTAGGCCCGGCACGACACCAGCTCGGCCGGGGCGGTCAGGCAGACCGCGAACGCCTCCGCGATGTCGCGGGCGTGTACCAGCGGGCGCCACGGTGTCCCGTCGGAGAGGACGCGCACCACGCCGGTCAAGACCGCCGATCCGACCAGGTTGTTGAGCACGATGTCGGCACGCAGTCGCGGCGAGAACCCGAACGCCGTGGCGTTGCGCAGGAAGACCGGCGTGAACCCGGAGTCGGCGAGTGCGGCCAGATCGTCTTCGACGCGGACCTTGCTCACCGCGTACGGGGTCAGCGGGCGCAGCGGCGCGTCCTCGTCGACCAGTCCGTCCCCCGCGGCGCCGTACACCGAGCAGGTCGATGCGTAGCAGAAGCGCTGCACGCCTGCCTCTTTGGCCAGGCGGGCCAGTCGCACCGAGGCGTGGTGGTTGATGTCGTGGGTGATGTCCGGATTGAGCGCCCCCAGCGGGTCATTGGACAGCGCGGCCAGATGCACCACGGCGTCGATGCCGCGCAACTGCTCGACGGTGACGTCACGCAGGTCGACGCTCAGTGCCGGCGGGTCCGCAGGAGCGGGCCCCAGCACGCAGTCGGCGAAGTAGCCGTTGTCCAGTCCGACGACATCGTGTCCGGCCGCCTGCAGCACCGGCACCATCACCGTCCCGAGATAACCCTGATGCCCTGTCACCAAGACCTTCATGATGCCGCCCTCCCGAATCTCACGATCGTCTTCTCCATCAGGAATGCCTCGGCGTGCGCACTGCGGCACTGGATTCCGCGCAGGCGGGACAAGCCCAGGAACGCCTCGTCGTCGAACCAGTCCCGATCGGTCTGCGACGGGTAGTGCTTGTGCAGCAGACGCGCCTTCTCGTGCGCGATATCCGTGCTGATCGGATGGAACACGCTGGGCGACGGGGTGTCCGACTCCCATTTGAGGATCTCGTACCCCAGGATCAGGTGGTCCCGGAACTCGGTGGGCGTCAACTCGGCCAGCAGCCGGTGATCCTGGTGGGCGTCGGCGCGCTGGGTGCTGAACACGACGTCGGGCTCGCAGCTGCGGCGGAACGCACGCAGTCCGCCCTTGACGTCGTTCCAGTGCGCCGGGGTGGCGCCGTCGGGGATGCCCAGCAGGGTCAACTGCACGTCGGCGTCCGGACAGAACGCCGCGAGTGCACCGCGCTCCTCGGCTTCACGTTCAGTGCCTGCGCCGCACAGCACCAGCGCGTGCACCCGAAGTCCCGGATGGTCGCGGCTCAGCGTCAGGAGTGTCGCACCCATGCCGATGGCGATGTCGTCGCAGTGCGCACCGAGCACCGCGATCTCGGTCAGCGCACCGGTCTGCAGGCCGATCATGACACCGCCGCCTTTTCGTGCTCCCACAACGCCCACGGCCGGTCCCCGCTTCGATACGCAGCGTCGAGCTCGGCGCGTTCCTTGAACGTGTCGGCCGGCTTCCAGAAGCCGAGATGCTTGTAGCCGTAGAGCTTTCCGCGGGTGGCCAGCCGCCCGCACACGTCCTCGACCAGATCGCAGTTCTCGGTGAGCATCTCGAGCACGTCACCGGAGAGCACGAAGTAACCGCCGTTCTCCCAGATCGGCAGCCGCGACACCGGGGTGATGCCCGTGACGGCGCCTGCGTGGGGTCCGGATTCGACGATGTCGACGCAGTGGAACGAGGACTGCGGGGGGACGATCAGCATGGAGGCCGTGGCTCCGGATTCCTTGACCTCGTCGATGATGTCGTTCATCGGCGCATCGGTGAGCACGTCGGCGTAGTTGGCCAGGAAGTACTCCTCGCCCTCCAGGTAGGGGCGGACACGCCGAAGTCGTTCTCCGATGGGCGATTCGGCGCCGGTGTCGACGAACGTGATGGTCCAGTCGCTGATGTCTGTCTGCAGCAGCTCCACCTTGCCGCCGCGGATGACGAAGTCGTTGGACACCGATTCGCGGTAGGACAGGAAGTAGTTCTTGATGTGTTCGGCACCGTAGCCCAGGCAGAGCACGAACTCGGTGTGGCCGAAGTGAGCGTAGTACCGCATCACATGCCAGATCAACGGTCGCGGGCCGATCATCTGCATCGGCTTGGGGATCTCGTCGTCGCTACCGTTGCGCATCCGCATGCCGTAACCACCGCAGAACAGGACGACCTTCATAGTTGTTTTCCTTCCGCCAGATCGACGACGTGCAAAGTGGGTAGCGGGTACACCAGACGGGCGCCCCACGCCCCGGCGTAGCGCAGCTGTTCGGTGATCTCGCGCTCGAGGTTCCACGGCAGCACGACGATCACGTCGGGCTGGTCCTTGGCCAGCTGTGCCGGATCGTGGATCGGGATACGCGTTCCCGGGGTGAACCGCCCGTGCTTGTACGGGTTTCGGTCGACGGAGTACTCGAGCAGGTCGGGCCGGATGCCGCAGTAGTTGAGCAAGGTGTTGCCCTTGCCGGGCGCGCCGTAACCCACGACGCGTTCACCGCGGGCTCGGCAGTCGAGCAGATACCGGAGCAGTTCGTGCCGGATGGTCTCGGTGCGCGGTCGCAGCGTCAGGTAGCCGCCGATGTCGTGCAGGCCGGCGCGCTCTTCTTCGGCCAGCGCGTCGGCCACCCGGGCCGTCGGCGCCGCACCGAGTTCGGTGGGTCGGGCCCACACCCGGATCGACCCGCCGTGGGTCGGCAGCATCTCGACGTCGACGACCGACAGGCCGCCGGCGGCGAGTGCGCGCATCGCCGACAGCACGGTGTAGTACTGGAAGTGCTCGTGGTAGATGGTGTCGAACTGCCCCAGCGCCACCAGATTCAGCGCGTGGTGCACCTCGATGCTGCACCAGCCGTCGTCGGCGACCAGAGCGCGCAGCGACCGCGTGAAGCCGTTCAGATCGGGGATGTGGGCGTAGACGTTGTTGGCGACGACGAGATCGGCGGGTCCGTGCTCGGCGCGCGTCGCGGCCGCGGTCTGCTCGTCGAGAAACGCCGAGACCGTCGGCACGCCGCGTTGACGCGCCGCCTCGCCCACGTTGACCGACGGTTCGATGCCCAGGCACCTGATGCCGGCGTCGACGACGTGGGTGAGTAGGTAGCCGTCATTGCTGGCCACCTCGACGACGAACGAATCCTGGTGCAGGTCAACCTTTTCCGTCGCTTCGCTGACGAAGCGCCGCGCGTGATCGACCCAGCTGTCGGAGTACGACGAGAAGTAGGCGTACTCGGTGAAGGTCTCCTCAGGCGTGATCAGCGCGGGGATCTGCAGCAGCAGGCAGTCCTGGCACAGCCGCAGGTGCAGCGGGAACGTCGCCTCGGGGGCATCCAATTCGTCTGCGGTGAGGAACTTCTCGCACGGCGGGGTGGCGCCGAGATCCAGCACGCTGTGCATCCTGGTCGAGCCGCACAACCGGCACATCATTGCGAACATCCCTTCGCCTGGTAGCGGAACACGGTGGTGGTCTCGTCCTGCAGGCGCACGCACCACTGCGCGCTGCCGGCGAACTTCGCCTCGAACCGGTCGACGGCGTCACCCGTGGCGTAGCCGAAGTACTCGAATGCCGCCTTCGCGTCGTCGGTGAAGATGAAGTAGGTCTCCCCCTGGCTCGCGGCGGCCTGCGCGGTGACGTCGTCGAACTGCCGGGCGTCGGGGAAACCGTCCAGGAAGCCGGGCCACTTCTCGACGACCGGGGTGTCGAACGAGTCGTTCTTGGCCGCGAAGTCGACCCATCGGGCCGTCGCCCGCGTCGGCATGCCCGCCGAGTGCAGGCTCCACAGGGTCGCCGGTGCGTGTGCGCCGTCGACCAGGCTGTTCAGCAGAGCCAGCTCGGACGGCCGGGCCATGTTCAGATACCAGTTGCCGTAGTACCCCTGCAGACCCGCTGCGGCGATCACCGCGAGCGCCGCGGTGGCGACGTAGTGCACGATCGGCCGGGTCAGCGCCGCGACGGCCAGTGGCGCGATCAAGATGGCCGCACCGGGCACCGCGTAGAGGTAGACGCGGAAGATGGCCTCGCCGCCGTAGCTGCTGAACATCAGCAGCACGAAGGGGCTGAACGCGAGGATCACGGGGATCACGAAGGGCTGCTTGCGCCGCCACCACACGATCGCGGCGACCACGGCCAGCAGCATGATGGTCGCTGACAGGCCCCGACACACCAGTGAGGTGGCCACCTTGGCCAGCGAGCCCGCGTACTCGGCGTTACCCGAACCATTGGCCAACGGATTGAGGCTCGACAACCCGCCGTGTTCGAACACGATGTAGCGCCGCGGATACAGATAGCCGAAAAGCACCGCAGCGTAGGCGATCAGAGACCAGCGGGGGCGCAGGTGGCCGGTCATCGCGAACAACGCCACGACGCCGAAGATCCAGTAGGGGGTCAACTGGTGCGTCGGCACCAGCGCCACGAACAACGCGAACGCCAGCCACCCGGCGCGGCGGTCGACCCGCGACGCCAGCAGCGCCACGACGATGCCGAGTCCGAGCACGAAACCGTAGGCCTGGGGCGCGAAGTAGTCCTGCGCCACCCAGTTGGCCAGCTCGGCGATCATCACCGCGACGAGCACCGCGCGGCGGTTCAGCCCCAGCATCGCGGCCAGCGAGCCGACCACCAGGGCCAGCACGGCGTGGATGACCGGTGCGAACCAGTGCGCGACGGACGTCGGATCCAGCGTGGTGATCTCGCTGAACCAGGCGAAGGTGGTGAAGAACGCCGGCCACTCGCGGTAGACGTCGACCCCCGTGGGCGGCAGAACCCGGTGGGTGAGGAGGAAGTCGACGATGCCGAGGTGCTTGTAGGTCCACGCATACATGGGCAGGTCCGTGACCAGCGTGGCGGTGAGCCGCAGCACCATGATCGTCGCGACGATCGCGGCGGCGGCGGTCAGCAGAGCATCGCGGCGCAGCGCCGCGACGAAGGCGGCGACCAGGACCGCGGCCAGCACCACGAGCACCGGTCCGGTACCGGTGGCCAGCAGTCCGAACGGCGACGGTTCGGCGTTCGCCATGCCCGGCAGCGCCACCGCCCACGCGCACAGCACCGCGACGATGACGAGGTAGGGCGCGCTCAGACGCCACCGCTGCGGGAGCACCGCGGCGGGCACCGGCAGCGGTGTGTGCGGGCGGCGCGCGGCGCACAGCACCGCCGACGTAGCGACGACGGCAACCAGCGCCGCGAGCAACGGAATCGGCAGCCATTCGTGCAGCCAGGTCACCGTCACGGTGCCTGCGGCGGCCACCGCCATCCCGGTCGTCGGGACGATCGCGACGGCGGCCGCGACGGGCACGCGCAGCCACAACACCACGGCCATCCCGGGCCCGGTGAGGAGGAAGGCGGTCAGCAGGACGGCGCGCGCGGGGGTACCGATGGGCGCCAGGGCCAGCAGACCCGCCGCCGCAGACGCCAGCGTCAGCCACTCGGGCCGCAGCAGCTCGAGCTCGACGCGGCGCCGCGGAGGCTGCACGCGGCGGTGTCGGCCGCCCGACTTGGGGCGGGCCTCGGCAGGGCGTCCGGTGGGACGTTCGAGGAGATCAGTCACCGGTCACCCGCACCCAGTCGACCGTCATCGCGGCAGGAGACGGCGTGGAGGCGTCGGCAGGGCCGGGCCAGGACCCGCCCACAGCGACGTTGAGCAGGAGATAGAACGGCTTGTCGAAGACCCATTTCTCGTCGGGCGGCAGATCTGATTCCCGGAACACCGTGGTGGTGCGGTCGTCGACGCCCATCGTGATCACCCCGGGATCGCGCTGCACCCAGTAGGTGTGGAAGTCGTCGACGAAGGGCGGCTGGATGGGCAGGGTGCCCGCGAGCTTGTACTCGCTGCCGTCGGAGTCGGGTCCGATCGCCCCGTTGTGGATGAAGTCGGCGCCCGAGATGGTCTCCACCACGTCGAGTTCGCCGCTGCGGGGCCAGCCGACGTGGTCGACGTCGTCGCCGAGCAGCCAGAATGCCGGGTGCAGGCCCGCGCCCCGGGGAAGCCGCAGGCGCGCTTCGGCGCGCCCGTGCACGAACGAGAGCTTGCCCTGGGTGGTCAACCTTGCCGAGGTGAACCCGTCGCCGTCCCTGCGGGCGGTGATCACCAGATGGCCGTCACCGTCGAGGGACGCGTTCTCCGGCGAGTCGGTGTAGGTCTGCGCCTCGCCGTTGCCCCAGCCGCCGCCACCGAGGTCGTATCCCCAGCGCGACGGGTCCGGACGGCTGCCCGCAGGGCCGTTGAAGTCGTCGAACATCACCACCGACGCCGACGCGGTGGGCCGGTCGATCGTGCACAGCAACGTCACCGGCACGACCGTGACCAGCAGCACCGTTGCGGCCCGGAACCAGGCCCGCCCCGTCCGGCGGGGGGTGGGCTGGTCGTCACCGTCTTTACCGACCCGGCGCAGCCACGCGATGCAGGGTCCGATCAGGATGATCGCTGACAGTGTCTCGGCGGCCAGGTACGCCCATCCGACACCGACGATGCCCATCGACCGGGTGGCGTACCAAGAGCCCGCGATGATCACCACGGTCATCAGCGCCTGCACGCTCAGGTACAGCCCGAGGGTGCGGCGCACCCGGGAGAAGCCTTCGTAGACGGCGGCGACACCGGACAGCGGCAGGAAGGCGGCGGCCAGCCACAGCAGACCGTGGGCCTCGGCGCGATACTCCGGTCCGGCGATGCTCAGCATCACCGGGCCGGCCAGCACCAGGCCCGCCGACGCGACGACAGCCACGGCGGCCAGCGTGCGCACCATGCGCCAGGACAGGGCGACGATCTGCTCGGGGTGCGCCGCCACCTCGGCGACGTACGGGCTGACGACGAGGTGCAGCATCAGGTACAGCGCGCTGATCATCGCCCAGGCGACCGCGAAGTACGCGTTGGCGGCCTCGCCGACCTGGGTCACGACGATCAGCGGAACCACCAGCGGCCCGATCGACCACAGCGAGGCGATGCCGAACGACGACCCGAAGTACGACCACATCTGCCGGCGCGGCGGAAGATCCGGGGCCTTGTGCCACCGCGGATGCCTGCGGCTGCGCCGGTCCACGATCACGTAGGTGACCAACGCCGCGACGCCGGCGGTCAGCGTCCAGCTGAGCACGATGGTCGCGGCCTGATCCCAGATCGCCAGCGCCGCAACGGCGGCGAGCTTCGCCACCGCGTGCACGAGATTCTTGACCGCGGCCCAGCGAGCCACCCCGAGGCCGGCGGACGCCTTGTCGAGCAGGGCGAAGACCGCCAACACCATCACCATCAGCGGGAAACCGACCATCGCCGAGGGGGTCTGGAACAGGGGGTCGCGCGGGCCGAACGCCACCAGGGCGGCGCCGGTCAGCACGCCCATGGCGGCGACAAGGACGAATCCGCGGCGAAGCAGAGTGGATGCGCGCCACCCGGCGACGGGCAGGAACCGTTCGTACAGAACGTCGAGACCCAGCGTCGACATCGTCGACAACAGCACCGCCGAGGTGATCAGCGCCGACGCCAAACCCACCTGCGCCGGCGGGAACAGCCGCGCGGCCACCGCCCAGAAGGCAAGGCCCAGAACGCCTGTCGACGCGGTCGACAGGATCAGGGCGACGGTGTTGAGCCGTAGGTTCTTCGCGGCCGTGGGGTCGGCTCCGGCGTCGTCGTGGCGGAGCACCGACAGTGCTGGACTCATCGTGGCACCGCCAGGGGCGCCACCGAGCGCCCTTCCCGGCGCGCGGCGCGGTAGGCCCGAAAGCCTGCCAGCACCGAGCGCCACGCCGGCGTGGTGAGCCCGTCGGGGAGCAGATCAGCCAGGTCGTCGGCCGGCTTGGAGGTGGCCGCCGAATCTGCCAGATAGGTCGCGAACTGGGGTGCCTTGACCGCCGCGGTGGCGAACGCGCGGGGGGCGATCGAGGGATCCAGAGCGATCTTGGCGATCCAGGCGCCGAGCCCGATCCCGTAGGTGCGGCTCTGCGCGGCCAGCCCCTCGCTGCTGGCGCGATGCCGGTGCCACACGATCGACGCCGGGTCGTACACGAGCTTTCCGCCCGCGCGCAGCAGTCGGAAGAACATGTCGAGGTCCTCGCCGCCGCCGGTCGGTGAGCCGGCTCCCAGCGCCTCGTCGAAACCACCGACCCGTATCACCGCAGCGCGGTCGACGGCGAAATTCGCGCCGGTGCCGTAATGCCCGACGGCGAACGGGAACAGCGGGATGTCCTGCGGGGGTGCGGCCCAGTCGAAGACACGTGCGTACATGCAGGAAGACCAGCCGACCCGGGAGTCGAAGTAGGCCTGCGCCGGAGTCCGCAGTTCGGCGGCGGGCACCACACCGGACACGCACCACACCGAGTCACCGCGGGTGAAGCCCCGCGCCACCGCGGTGAGCCAGTGCCGGTCGACCACGACGTCGTCGTCGGTGAAGGCCACCACCTCGCCCGCCGCAGCCAGGAGGCCGGTGTTGCGGGCCCGCGACAGCCCGGGGCGCGGCTCGTCGATGACCCGGACGCGGGGGTCGCCGAGCGCGTCGACGTAGCGGCGGGTCGCGTCAGTCGCCGCGGCGTTGTCCACCACGATGACCTCGAGGTCGGGGTAGTCCACCGCGCGCACCGAGTCCAGCGCTGTCTGCAGCATGGACACCCGATCGCGGGTGCAGATCACGACCGTGATGGCCGGCAGTTCCGACAGCACCGGCGGCGCCGGAGGGCGCGGCAGGTCAGCGGCCGCCGCGCGCAATTGATCGGCGTCCACGGTTCCGTCGACCCCGTCATGGGTGACGTCGAGTGTCACGAATCCCAGCGGACCGCCTTCGGAGCGCACCAACAGACAGGCGCGGGAGTAGCCGCTCGCGCCACGCAGCCGGTATCGAGGCGCGGAATTGTCGCGATCGAGCGCGTCGGTCCAGACTTCGCCGATCCAGGTCGCGCCGGCCCAGGTCGGGGCTTCGGCGGCCGGGAGCACCGGGGCGATGGTCGCCTCGGGCAGGGTCAGATCGGTCATGACCACGCACCACCCCGTCGGGCCAACACGCCCCGCACATAGCCGGCGGTGGTGACGACGAGACCGGCGACGATCATGCCGGCTCTGGCCCGTCCCCCGCGCTGCGGCGACAACGCCTCGCGAACCACCGCGCGCGGCAGCACCCGGGTGGCGTAACTCTGCTCGCTGTCCAGCGATTTGGGTGCGGCGGCCAATCTCGTGACCACTGCTTTGGACATCCCTTCGTGATAGCAGCGACGCATGAAGTACCTCGGTGTGGCGCGGTCCGCGCTGACGTGGTGCGACACCGCCGCCGACGGATCGAGCAGCACCCGCCCCGTCGGGCGCTGCGCGCGCAACCGCAGGAACAGCTCGGTCTCCTCGCCACCGACCGGAACCGAGCCGACTCGACCAACCTCCGAGCGGAAGCCGCCGATTTCGGCGAAGACAGAGCGGCGCAGAGACATGTTGCAGCCCAACGGGTTACGGACCGCTGCGACTTGCTGTGGCTGTCCGACGTAGCTGCAGCCCACCACCCAGTCGAACTCGGCGGGCATCCATCGCGGCCTCTCGGACGGCCAGACCGGTTCAGCGTGGCCGCCGACACCGACGACTTCGGGATCGTCGTAGTGGGCCACCAATGCGCTGCTCCAGCCCGGTTGCGCTGCGGCATCGTCGTCGAGGAAGGCCACGATGTCACCGCGGCTGGCCGCCACACCCGTGTTGCGCGCATCCGAGAGTCCGCGCTCCCCGGTGTTGCGGCACACCGCAATCCGGGAATCGGCACGGAAACGCTCGACAGCCCGCTCGAAGAGCTCCTCGTTGTGATCGATCACGACCACGAGCTCCGTCACCGTATCGTGTTCGGCCAGAACAGATTCCACTGCGCGGCAGAGATCATCCCAGCGCGCGAGAGTGTAGGCGCACACGACGACGGACAGGCTCATCGCCGGCCGGCGCACCTGGCGGTCACCCACGTCTTGCAACAGCATCGCCGCCGAGGTCCTTTCCTGCTCGTCGCTGGGCAGCAAACCGGCGCCGGTTGCGCAGGTTGCTCAGGGCATACAAACCAGTGCGGCGAAGCTGCATGTCGTAGGACCGAAGTCGGCCGTACAGCACGTCACCGGTGCTGACCTGCCAGCGTGCGTCGGCCGCCAGGCCGTCGCTGAACCCCAGCTGCTGCCGAAGCTGCGAGCGCGCCGAGGTCATCGCCGTCGTGGAACCGCTGGCGATACGGAACGCCGCCAGCGTCGCCGGGATCCCGTAGAAGTCGCCGCGGTCGAGAAGCCGGACCCATAGGTCCAGTTCACTGAGAAAGGAGGTGACGTGCCGGAATCCGCCGCTGCGGTCGAAATCCTCCCGGCGGAACATCGCCGCGACGGGCGGGCCGACGGGGTTGGTGCCGCTGCGCACGATCCGCCGCACCACGCGGCCGGCAGGCTGTAGCCCGACGATCCCGGGCAGCCCGCGGGCGGGCCGCATCATCGCGCCGCAGTCGTCGACGAAGTCCGTGCGCGCCGACACCAGCGTCACCGATGGCATCGCGTCGAGGATCTCCGACTGCAGGCGCAGGCAGTCGGGCGCGACGATGTCGTCGGCACACACCACCTTCACGTACCTCCCTCGGCTTTCTTGGACCGCGATGTTGAAGTTGTCCATCATCGGGACGGTCACGTCGTTGCGCAGCACGCGGATCCGCGGATCGGCGATCCCGTCGAGGATCTGCGCGGTGCCGTCGGTGCTGTTGTTGTCGATGACCACGATCTCGAAGCTCCCGCAGTCCTGGGCGAGTGCGCTCTCGAGCGTTGCCGTCAGGTGGCGCGCCGCCTGGTAGGCCGGAATGCAGATCGAGACTCGCGGACGCGGGGCCCGATCCCGCGTGTCGCGAACCGGAGCCGTCAGTGGGGTACTCGCCGACCGTGGCGTGGTCGCCGTCGATGTTGTGATGCCAGCCATGTCGTCTTCCCCCCGGTCGACTCTTACTTCTCGGCCGCCAGGGCCTGTACCACCCGTCCGGAAACACCGGAATCGTGATCGCGCAGCACCGTGCGCAGCACTCGTATCCCGTCCCGGAAGGCGCGCAGGTTCGACGTGCCGTGCCGGCGCGGCATCTCCATGCTCGGCACCTCCGCGATGCGCAGGCCGGCCTGCATGGCCCGCACCGTCATCTCCGCTTCGATCTCGAATCCCGTGGCCTGCAGCGACATCACCTCGAGGTAGCGGCGATGGAAGGCGCAATAGCCGTAGCAGAGATCTGTCAGGTCGGCCTTGAACGCCGAGTTGAAGACCCTGAGCAAGAACTTGTTGCCGAGCCTGCGCAGCGGGGTGATGTCGGACGACCCACCGCCGGCGATGAAGCGCGAGCCCTTGACGAAGTCGTAGCCGCTGGACAGGAAGTGGAGGAAGTGCTTGATCTCCTGGGGGGCCATGCTGCCGTCGGCGTCGATCATCACGATCACGTCGCCGGTGGCCGCGTGGAAGCCGGTGCGCAGCGCGTCACCCTTGCCGACGCCCTTCTGCGACACCACGCGGATGTCGGGCCGGCATCGCTGCGCGGTGATCACGGTGGCATCGGTCGAGTTGCCGTCCACCAGCACGATCTCGTCCACGTCATCGGTGATCTGCTCGAGCACCCACGCGACGTTGCGCGCTTCGTTGCGGACCGGGATGACGAGACTTACCGTCATCGTCGATCGGCTCGTGGCACGTCGGCCTCCGACGGCTGCGGCACTGAGGCCGGCACCGTGGTTGGCGCCGTGGTTGGCACCGTGGTTGGCACCGTGGTTAGCACTGAGCAGACTGGCCGTGCGCGGCGCAGTCGCGTCGTGTCCGTTCTGGGCTACCACTTCAGTCACCCTGACTCCCGTTCTGTTCGACGTTGGCGACGCTCTCCGGTGTTCCTCTGTAGTCGCCCACATGTCGGAAGCTTGCGATCAGCGCAAAGAATCTGACATTCGCTGCACTGACAGTTTCTGGATCAGGAGACGTCTGGCGAGAACGTTAGCATCGGTTGCCTCCGGCGTCTAGGCAAAGAATTTGCCGCCCCAGCTAACGGTCGAGCGAGCATCCCTTGCGATTCACCTTCGTCGTCACAATGCGCGTTTAAACTGCGCACATACGCTGTACATGCCGCCATTGCGTACTGGCTAGCTGCGAAGCCTCTGCGACTTTGCTCACAGTTTTGCAGGTTTAGCAAACATAAACCACCCAATGCCATACAAACGTATTGTGATGCATTACACAGAAGTTTGGATCGTGAATCTGGCAGACGGCGTCGCTTGTTAACGCCAGGCAAAATTTCACAGCATGCGGCGTTCGGTTTCACCGAGCGCGCACGACTAAGCCCCCGACGGCCGTCGGGGGCTTGAGACGTTCCTGAGCGCGGCTCGGGTCAGCCCTCGAGCTTGTACCCCAGCCCGCGGACCGTGACCAGGTGCACCGGATTGGCTGGATCGGCCTCGATCTTGCTGCGCAGCCGTTTGACGTGCACGTCGAGCGTCTTGGTGTCACCGACGTAGTCGGCGCCCCACACCCGGTCGATCAACTGCCCGCGCGTCAGCACACGCCCGCTGTTACGCATGAGGTATTCGAGCAGGTCGAACTCCTTGAGCGGCAGAGTGATGGGGGTGCCGCCGACGCTGACCACGTGGCGCTCGACATCCATGCGGACCGGACCCGCCTCCAGCACGCCATCGTCGATGCCTGCGTCGTCGGTATCGGCGCCACGGCGCAGCACCGCACGGATGCGGGCGATCAATTCACGTGCCGAATACGGCTTCGTCACGTAGTCGTCGGCACCCAACTCCAGGCCGACGACCTTGTCGATCTCGCTGTCCCGTGCGGTCACCATGATGACTGGCACGCTCGACCGGGACCGCAGCTGCTTACACACATCGGTGCCGCTCATCCCGGGCAGCATGAGGTCCAGCAGCACGATGTCGGCGCCGGACCGATCGAACTCGGCGAGCGCGGACGGTCCGTCGGCCACCACGGTGGCCTCGAAGCCCTCCTTGCGCAGGAGGAAGGCCAGGGGATCGGCCAAGGACTCCTCGTCCTCCACGATCAGCACACTGGTCATCGCAGTCCTAGTCCCCTCATACGTCGTCCTCTCATACGTCGTCCTCTCGGTCGTCGTCACCGTCGTGGTCATCGGGGTCACTCGCGCCCAGGTAGGCGGGAATCGACAGGGTGAACGTGGAACCCGTGCCCGGCTGGCTCCACAGCCGGATCGAGCCGTTGTGATTGGCGGCGACGTGCTTGACGATCGCCAGGCCGAGGCCGGTGCCTCCGGTGGCCCGCGATCGGGCCTTGTCGACACGGAAGAAACGTTCGAACACCCGCTCCTGGTCGGCAGGCGCGATCCCGATACCGCGGTCGGTGACCGCGATCTCGATGGCGTCCCCCCGCCGGCGGCGGCTGATGGACACCGAGGAGCCGTTCGGCGAGTACGCGATGGCGTTGGACACCAGGTTCGCGATCGCGGTCACCAGCAGCGTCTCGTCACCCATGACGTGGAAGCCGGTGGGAGCATCGGTCGTGATCGCGATGTCGGCGTTGTCGGCGGCGACCTTGTGCCGCGACAGCGCCTCGGCGACCACGGTGTCGACGTCGACGGAATCCAGATCCGGCAGCCGCTCGCCGCCCTGCAGACGGGACAGCTCGATCAGCTCGCCGACCATGCTGGCCAGGCGGTGCGATTCGGTGACCATCTTCTCGGCGAAATGCCGCACCGTCTCGGGGTCGTCGGATGAGGCGAGCACTGCTTCGGCGAGCACACCCATCGCCCCGACCGGCGTCTTGAGTTCGTGACTGACGTTCGCCACGAAATCTCTACGCGTCGCCTCCATGCGCGCGTGTTCGGACTGATCGTCGACGTAGAGCACCGCGAACCTACGATCGTCCTCGGTCAGCAGCCGCACGTGACCGCGGACCGAGAGCCCTGATCGTCCTGGTCGTTCCCGTTTGCGCGGCGACAGGTCGAACTCCACGTCCTCGCCGCTGGCCAGGGTGCGCTGGGCGGCCTGCCAGGCCCTGTCGTCGAGCAACCGGTCGCGCACCAACCCGAGTTCGGTGGCCCGTTCGTTGGTGTAGACCACGTCGCGGTAGGTGTCGACGACCGCGATCCCGACCGGGGACTGGGCGACCGCATGGCGCAGCATCTGCGACACGGTGATCCCGGTCTGTTCGACCGCGCGACGCTCCCGCCGTTCGCGCAGACGGGGGGCTGCCCCAACGCCGAACACCACACCGACCGCCAGGGCGAGCAGTGCCACGACCGCCGCGAGCAGCAGCGCCGAGGAGACACTCACGCGAAAAGCGTACGCACTCGGTGAACGTCATCCCAGCAGCGTGCGGCGAAAATCGAACAAGTCACACACTCAGAGACCGAAGTTCGGCCCGGCGCCCACCGCCGTTCACCTTCTGTTCGCCGGGCGCGGGCGGACGACCTACTTGGCGCCCTGGGCGGCCACCGCCGCAGCACCGGCCGCGGCGGCCTCCGGGTCCAGATAGGTGCCCCCGGCTACGGTCGGTTTCAGGTCGTCGTCCAGGTCGTAGCGCAGCGGGATCCCGGTCGGGATGTTCAGCCCCACCACGTCGTCGTCGGACATCCCGTCGAGGTGCTTGACCAGCGCACGTAGCGAGTTGCCGTGCGCGGCGATCATCACGGTCTTACCGCTGCGCAGGTCGGGGACGATGACGTCGGTGAAATAGGGCACGAAACGTTCGACGACGTCTTTGAGGCACTCGGTCAGCGGAGCCCCGCCGGGCACGTCGGCATACCGGGGATCCGCGTCCTGGCTGTAGGTGCTGCCCGGCTCGATCGGCGGCGGCGGGGTGTCGTAGCTGCGCCGCCACGCCATGAATTGCTCGTCGCCGTACTTCGCCTTGGTCTCGGCCTTGTCCAGTCCCTGCAGCGCGCCGTAGTGCCGCTCGTTGAGCCGCCAGTCGCGGTGCACCGGAATCCAGTGCCGGTCGGCCTTGTCGAGTGCGATGTTCGCGGTCGTGATGGCCCGGCGCAGCAGCGAGGTGTAGAGGACATCGGGCAGCCGGTCCAGGCCGGCGATCATCTCACCCGCCCGGGCCGCCTCGGCACGTCCCTTCTCGGTCAGATCGACGTCGACCCATCCGGTGAACAGGTTCAGCGCATTCCATTCGCTCTCGCCGTGGCGAACGAGGATCAGCGTCGCGGTGTCTGCCATGCGCCGATCTTCTCACGGGTCAGTTCTTGTCGTGGTCCTCGATGAGATGGGAGAACGCCTCGAGATTCTTCAGCGACTCCCCCCGCGACACCCGCCACTCCCACTCCTTCTGGATGGACGTGCGGAAACCCAACTCCAGCAGCGTGTTGAAGTCGTTGTCGACGGCCTCGAGGACCTGGCCGAGTACCCGGTCGATCTCGTCGGGGGTGACCGACGACAGGGACATCCGGCCGACGAGGTAGATGTCGCCGACGTTGTCGAGGGTGTAGGCGACACCGTAGAGCCGGCGGTTGCGCTTGAGCAGGAACTTGAACACGCCCTCGAAGTTCTCGTCGGGCTTGCGACAGACGAACGCCTCGATGCGCACCGAGTGTTCGCCGACGGTCAGGATCGTGTTGGTGGTGAGCCTGCGCTCCCCGGGAAGCGCGACCACGAGACCGGGCAGGCCGCCCGCCGCGCCCTTGTGGGCGGTGTAGGGCAGGTCGTGCTCGACCAGTGTGCGCTCGATGACGTCGTGCACGGTCTCCGGCGTCATGCCCGTACTCCCCTTCTCATCGAGAACCGACGCCCGCCCCTGCGGACGGGTGGAACGTGGCGCCCTCGGTGCTCGGCGATCGCGCGCCCGTAGCTGCCCAGCAGCGCGTCGACCGTGTGCCCCCAGGAGAACCCCGCGGCGTGCTCGACGGCAGCGCGCGCCATCGCTTCGGAATCGGCGGCCAGGACGCGGGAGAGCGTGGCGGCCCAGTCGGCCGGATCGTGCCCGTCGACCAGTGCGCCGCTGACCCCGTCGCGGACCGCGACCGGAAGGCCGCCAACCGACGCGGCGACGACGGGCGTTCCGCACGCCTGCGCCTCCACGGCGACCAGTCCGAACGATTCCGAGTAGCTGGGCACGGCGACGACGTCAGCGGCGCGGTACACCGCGACCAGACCGGCTTGGGTTTGTGGCGGCAGGAACGTCACGCGCTCGGCGATGCCCAGTTCGGCGGCCAGCCGAACCAGACCGTCGGGCTGCGCCAGGCCCGACCCGGACGGTCCACCAGCGATCACCACGTGCACACCGGGCAGCAGAGCCGCGGCGCGCAGCAGCACGTCGGGAGCCTTCAACGGTTGGATGCGGCCGACGAACGCCACGATCGCCACATCGTGGCGCAGGCCGAGCGCGGCGCGGGCGGCGGCGGTGTCGCCGGGGGTGAACGTGGTCAGATCGACGCCCGGGTACACCACGTCGATGTGGTCCGGATCGGCGTGGTGCAGCGAAACCAGTTGCGATGCCTCGTGTTCGGTGTTGACGATGAGCCGGTCGGCGGCGTCGACGACCTGCTGCTCGCCGATCGAGCGCAGCGGCGGTTCGGGGGTGTCGCCGTCGGCGAGCGCGGCATTCTTGACCGCGGCCAGCGTGTGCGCGGTGTGCACGAGGGGCACCGCCCACCGGTCGGCGGCCAGCCAGCCGACCTGCCCGGAGAGCCAGTAGTGCGAGTGCACGATGTCGTAGTAGCCGGGCTCGTGGGTGGCCTCGGCGCGCAGCACACCCGCGGTGAACGCACACAGCTGCGTGGGCAGGTCGTTCTTCTCCAGCCCCTCGAACGGGCCGGCGGCCACATTGCGAACCAGCACACCGGGGGCGACCGGCACCACCGGCGCATCCGTCGACGACGTCGCCCTGGTGAAGATCTCGACGTCGACGCCGCGCTGCGCCATCTCGAGGGCGGTCTGCAGGACGTAGACGTTCATGCCACCGGCATCACCGGTGCCGGGCTGCGCCAGCGGGGAGGTGTGCACGGACAACACCGCCACCCGGCGCGGCTCAGGCAGGGGGTCGGTCGTCAGGCGCACACATCATGTCTACACCGCGGCATGTCCACCCCTGTGGCTCAGGCACTCACCTCGGGGCGGCGGGCCTGCGCACGGCGCATGGCACCGACGGGATCGGCGAAGATACCGCCGAGCGAGACGATGCCCGCTCCGGCCTCCTGCACGCGGTTGCCGAAGGCCGTCACGCGGATGTCGCGGTGCGGGAGCACCGAACGCCTCGCGAACGCCTCTTCGACGACGCCCATCGCGTCGGCGTATTCGGTGAACGCCTGTCCCCCGACCACGAGGTCGTCGGGATTGAGCATGTCCCGCAGCAGCGCGACGGCCTCGCCGAGAACGCGGGCGCGTTCGGTGACCAGCGCGACCGCCGCCTCGTCGCCCGCGCGGGCGGCGCGCAGCACCGCGGTCACCGTCGACCCTGGGCCCTCGGCCGGCACGATGCGCGCCTTTCGCGCGGCCACCAACACGGCTTCGTCGCTGACCGTCGACTCCAATTCACCACTGCCGCCGAGCAATTCAGAATGCGCCGGGAGCGCGGCGATGGTGCCGGGACCGCTGGCCGGCGAATGCACCTGCCCACCGATCGCCAAGGCGTAGCCGACAGTCTCGCGTGCGTAGACGTACAGGCTGGTCGTCGCGCGACCGGGTGCCCGGCGGTGCCCCAACAGCAACTCGGCACCGGCCATCGCGTCGACGTGGGCGGCCAGCGACACCGGCAGGCCGAGCGCCTCGGCGAGCACCGGACCCACCGGCGCATCCGACCACCCGAGCCGCGGATGGTCGAGGTAGCCGGTGGTGCTGTCCACCACGCCGCCGGCGGCGACGCCCACCCACAGCGGGCGCCTGCGGTGCCACCGGCTCAGGTAGCGCTGCGCACTGGCCGCGATCGACGTGAGCGCCGCGGCCTGGGTGCCGCGCGGGGTGGGGGTCTCGACCACGTCGAGGGTGCGGCCGAGCAGATCGGTCGCGACGATGCTGGTGGTCCGCGCACCGATGTGCACGCCCAGCGCCAGGAAGGGTTCGTGATTGACCTCGACGGGCACCCGGGGCCTGCCGATGGCGCCCGAGACGGACAGATCAGCGCGTTCGCGCAGCAGACCGACGTCGAGAAGTGCGGTGACCTGCCGATTCACCGTGGCGATCGACAGATCGGTGACACCGGCGATGGCGTCGCGCGCGATCGGTCCGCGGTGGCGCGCCGCGGCGAACACCGTCGCGGCGGCAGCCTCGGGCATCCGCAGCGCGGGAGGCACGATCTGGTGCACCAGGGCCTGGGGATAGCGCGTCGCATCGGCGATGCGGGCGGGCCGGCTGCTCTTCGTCGCCTGAGTGCGGTGCGAGCGGGCGGGGATCGAGCTGGTCATGGAATCGTCTCCGGATCGGTCTGTCAGGGGGGCGGGGCCACACCTGCGACGCGGGAGACGCTGTCGAGCGTCGGGCTGCAGTCAGGCGCGGCGGGGTGCGCAACAACAACACGCACGCCGCGGGGCAGCGTCGACTGCCTGACTGGTACCGAACACGTCGTCAATGTAACACGGGGCCTAGGGTTGGGATCATGACGACGCCATCAGATGCCCGCCCCGTCGCCGTGGTCACCGGCGCCAGTGCAGGAATCGGGGAAGCAACCGCCAGAACCCTTGCCGCACAGGGCTTTCACGTGGTGTGCGTGGCTCGCCGCGAGGGTCCGATCACGGCGCTGGCCGCCGAGCTGGACGGCACCGCGATTGTGGCGGACGTCACTGACGCCGAGGCGGTGGCGGCGATGGCCGGCCGGCTCGACCGGGTCGACGTGCTGGTGAACAACGCGGGCGGAGCGCGAGGGCTGGAGTCGGTGACCGACGCCGACATCGAGCACTGGCGGTGGATGTGGGAGGCCAATGTGATGGGCACCCTGCACGTCACCCGTGCACTGCTGCCCAAGCTCATCGCCTCCGGCGACGGGCTCATCATCACGGTGACGTCGATCGCCGCGGTGGAGATCTACGACAACGGCGCCGGCTACACGTCGGCCAAGCACGCCCAGGGCGTGCTGCACCGCACGCTGCGCAGCGAGCTGCTCGGGCAGCCGGTGCGGCTCACCGAGGTCGCGCCCGGCATGGTGAAGACGGAGTTCTCGCTCAACCGCTTCGAGGGTGACGACGAGCGGGCCGCCAAGGTCTACGAGGGCGTCACGCCGCTGGTGGCCGAGGACATCGCCGAGGTGATCGGGTTCGTGGCCAGCCGCCCGTCGCACGTCGACCTGGATCTGATCGTGGTGCGACCGCGAGATCAGGTCAGCGGCGCGGCGGGCTCACGCTTCAACCGCCGGTCCTGATGGGCCTCAGCCGCCGGGGCGGCCGCTGACCGGCTGCGGCGCATCGGACGGCGTCGCCGGTGCGGTGCTGGGGATCTGCTCGGTCCGCTTCTCTTTCGACAGCGCCGACATCGACGTCCACTCGTCCCAGGACACCGCCCAGTCCCAGATGTCGCCGTCGGCGTAGGACAGGTCGATGCGGGTGCCGCTCACCTCGACCGGATCGCCGTACAGCGCCGAGTTGAAGTACTCCTGCGAGTTCTCCAGGTTCAGGTTGATGCACCCGTTGGTGACGTTCGTGTTGCCCTGCGCGCCGACGCTGTTGGGGTTGCAGTGGATGAACTCGCCGTTGTTGGAGATCCGCACCGCGAAGCGTTCGTGCACGTTGGCGTAGCCCGCCGCGGGGTTGGTCATGTAGAAGTCCTCGTACTTTTCCGTGACCACGTGGATGCCGCTGCGGGTCACGTTGCGGTCCAGGTCGCCCTCGCCGTAGCTGCACGGGAAGTCCATGATCACCGCGCCCGATTCGTCGAGCACCTGGATGCGATGGCTCGACGCCTCGGCCTTGACCACCTGGCGACGGCCGATCGTGAAGTCCAGCGTCGAGTCGGTGGCGCCGAAGGCGTCCTGCCCGAACGGCACGCCGTAGAGCTTGGCGTCGACGTGAACCGCGGTCCCCGACGGGTAGTACTCCTTGGTCCGCCAGTGCATGCGGGAGCCGCCCACCTCGTCGGGCAGCCACGCCCAGCTTCCCTCGACCTGCGGGGTGGTGGTGACCTTGACGGCTTTCTCCACAGTGGCGCGGTCCTCGTCGGCGATCGCCGCGTCGAACTGCAGGATGATCGGCGCGGCGACACCCACCGTCTGCCCGTCCGAGAGCTGGAACTGACCGTTGACCTGCGTGGTCGGGTTCACCGTGGTGAACGATGCCTTCACCGGAGCCGATGCGCCGTCCTGCCCGACCACCGTGCCCGCCCAGCGGTATTCGACGCCGTAGCCCAGGGGTTCGGACGCGGTGAATTCGGTGCGGTCGCGATTGAGCGCACCCGCGACCACCTTGCCGTCGGCGTTGGCGAGGCTGATCTTCTGGAACCAACCGTTCTCGACCGTCACCGCGACGCGCGCGGTGGGAGCGACGTCCTCCGCCGCGTTCTTGGGCTCGTAGCTCAGGACCGGCGCGGGGGGCGCGTCCTCGGTGGCCTGCCCTGAGGCGGCGGTCCCGTTGTCGTTTCGGCAGGCGGCGAGGATGCCCGGCGCGGCGACGCCGACCGCCAAAGCGGCAAGCGCTCGCCGCCTGTTGATCGGTTTGGCAGGGCTCACGTGTTGCCAGCGTACCTAGAGAACGCACCCGAGCAGAATCGGTTCGGGTGTGAGTTCGATCCCGAACCGTGACGCGACGCCGTCGCGAATCGTCCTGGCCAGCGCGATCACGTCCGCGCTCGTCGCGCCGCCACGGTTGGTCAGTGCCAGCGCGTGCTTGGTCGACAGGCGCGCGGGGGCGTCCGGGCCGGGGTAGCCCTTGCCGAAGCCGGCGCGCTCGACGAGCCACCCCGCAGCCATCTTCACCCCACCGGGAGCTGGGTAGCGCGGGACGGTTCCGCCCACCTGGTCGGCGATCCGTTGGTACTGCTCCTCGGTGACGACCGGGTTGGTGAAGAACGAGCCGACGCTCCAGGTGTCGTGGTCGGCGGCGTCGAGCACCATGCCTTTGCCGGCCCGCAGTCGCAGCACCGTCTCGCGCACCCGCGCGGGGTCGGCACGCTCCCCCGCCGCCACACCCAGCGCGGTCGCCAGCTCGCCGTAGCGCAGCGGCGCGCTGCGGCCCTCCGGGTCGAGCCGGAACTCCACTTCGAGTACCACCGCCACCGGCGCGCCCTTGAGAATGCTTGTGCGATAACCGAATCGGAGATGGTCCGGGGTCACCCAGCGGTCCTGGCCCGTCTCCCATTCGAGCAGGCGCACCCTGCTGATGGTGTCGGCGACCTCGGCTCCGTACGCACCGACGTTCTGTACGGGCGTCGCACCCGTGGAACCCGGGATGCCGGACAGGCACTCCAGCCCGCCCAGCCCGTGCTCCAGCGACGTCGCGACCACCTCGTCCCACACCGCGCCGGCCTCGGCGCGCAGCAGCGGCCCGTCGACGGTGACGCCGCGGGTGGCGATCCGCACCACCGTCGGCGGGCGCAGATCGTCGGCGAGGACCACGTTGGAGCCGCCGGCCAGGATCAGCGCATCCGGCCCGACCTCGCGCAGCACCTCGATCAGGCCCTCGGTGGTGGCGCAGGTGATCAGGCGGGTCGCGAGCGGCCCGACACGCAGCGTGGTCAGCGGCGCGAGCGGCATATTCTCGGCGACCGCCACGCCCGCGATAGACGAAGTGACCACGGGCGTTAACGGTAGCGTGGTTTGCCATGCCGCGTTCATTCGACATGACCGCCGAGTACGGGGGAACCGTCGAACAGGTGCACCGCGCGTTCGGCGACGAGGAGTACTGGCTGGTCCGGCTCGGCGACTCCGGCGCCGACCACGCCACCCTCGACGAGATGACGGTCGGCGACGACGGCGGCTTGCGGATCAAGACCACGCAGACGCTGCGCGCCGACCGGCTCCCCGCCGTCGTCACCCAGTTCCACCGCGGGGATCTCAGCTTCGTCCGCGAGGAACGCTGGGCCCCCGTCGTCGAGGGCCGGACCTCGGCGGCGGTGTCCGGGTCCATCCCCCGAGCCCCGGCCGGGTTGACGGGAAACGCCGTGCTGGAGCCCGCCGGGCCCGGTTCCCGCCTGGCGTTCCGGGCGACGGTCGAGGTCCGGGTGCCCCTGGTGGGCGGCAAGATCGAGAACTTCATCGGCCAGCAACTGGTCGAGCTGCTGATCGCCGAACAACGGTTCACCACGGTGTGGATCGCCGAGAACAGCTGAGCCCGACCGTGACCGGCTCCCGTCCGCTCGGCGCGGTGACGCGGGGCACGACCGGGCACAACCGGTTGCGGCGCAGCGACCGATGGCTGGTGCACTCGGCCCGCGTGCGCACCGCCCTGCAGAGCGCCGCCGACCCGCTCGTCGTCGACCTGGGTTACGGCGCGCTGCCGGTGACGACGCTGGAGCTCGCGGTGCGGCTGCGCCAGGTGCGCGCCGACGTGCGCGTGCTCGGCCTGGAGATCGATCCCCACCGGGTGGACGTCGCCCGCGCCGCAGCCGGGCCCGGGGTCGACTTCGCCCTCGGCGGCTTCGAACTCGCAGGACACCGTCCGGTTCTGGTGCGCGCGTTCAACGTGCTGCGGCAATACCCGCTCGACGCGGTCCCCGGCGCGTGGGCGGCGATGCGCGACGGGCTGGCTCCGGGTGGGCTGATCATCGACGGCACGTGCGACGAGCTGGGGCGCCGTTGCTGCTGGGTGCTGCTCGACGCGGCCGCGGCGGTGAGCCTGACGCTGGCCTGCGACCCGTTCGCGATCGAGAAGCCCTCCGACCTCGCCGAGCGCCTGCCCAAGGTGCTGATCCACCACAACGTGCCCGGCCAGCCCATCCACACACTGCTCACCGCCGCCGACCGCGCATGGGCCAGCAGTGCCGCCCACGGCGTGTTCGGCCCCCGCATGCGGTGGCGGGCGATGATGGACATGCTTGCCGCCCAAGGGTTTCCAGTGTCGACCCCGCGACGGCCGCTGCGCGACGGAGTGCTGACCGTGCCGTGGTCGGCGGTCGCGCCCGTCTGACGAAGTGCCCGTCTCCGGTGGACAGGCCCTCGCGAGCGTGCTGACAATGACGTGCAGGAGTCGGTGACCCCACTCCCCGGACGAGGTGCGTCGTACCCGGTCAGCGACAAGACGGCGCGTGAGGAGAACTCATGTCCGAGACATCTAGTTTCCCGGGCCCCGATCCGAGCCTGACCAACGCCGAAGGCGCGTGGGCCCAACAGGCCGAGGCCCGCCTCGGTGACCGGCGTCTGCGGGAGGAGATCGACCGCGGGCTGAGCTACGGCCTCGAGGCCGCGCCCACGATCAACGACCGGACCATCTCCACCTTCGTCCGCGGCGAGAAGCCCCACTTCGCCGGCGAGCGCGGCACTTTCCTGAAATGCCCGTTCATCGAGGACGTCAACGAGGTCGAGGACGCCGAGGTCGCCGTATTCGGCGTGCCCCTGGACGCCGGCGCGACCTATCGTCCGGGCACCCGGTTCGGTCCGCAGGGCATCCGCCGCTCCACCAACCTGTTCGGCACCTACAACTACGAGACCGGTGTGGACCTGCGTGAGCAGCTCAACATCGTCGACATCGGGGACGTGTTCACAATCCCGGGCAACCTGGAGAAGTCGTTCGACCAGATCAGCCAGGCGATGGCCCACGTCGCGAGCAAGGGCGTGATGCCGATCGTGCTCGGCGGCGATCACTCCATCGGCTTCCCCACCATCCGCGGTCTGGCGCCCTACATGGACGGCAACATCGGGATCATCCACTTCGACCGCCACGTCGACACCCAAGAAACCGACCTCGACGAGCGGATGCACACCACGCCGTGGTTCCACGCCACCAACATCAAGAACGCCCCCGCGACCAACCTGGTGCAGATCGGGATCGGCGGCTGGCAGAGCCCCCGCGAGGGTGTGCAGGTGGGCCGTCAACGCAAGTCGACCGTGATGACCGTCGGCGACGTGGAGCGGGTGGGCATCGAGAAGATCGCGGAGATGGCCCTCGAGATCGCGTGGAAGGACGCCAAGGCGGTCTACCTGTCGTTCGACATCGACGTCATCGACGCCGGGTTCGTACCGGGCACCGGCTGGCCGGAGCCCGGTGGCCTGCTCCCCCGCGAGGCGCTCAACCTGGTCAAGATGATCTCCGAACCCGGCCTGGCCGGCATCGAGGTCGTCGAATGCTCGCCGCCGTATGACTGGGCCGAGCAGACCGCGCTGCTGAGCTCGCGGGTGATCCTCGACAGCCTGGCCGCGCAGATCAACTCCGGGAAACTCGGCAAGAAGGCCGCCAAGGCGAACCGTCCGGCCTGGGGTCCGTAACTAGGCTGGCGGCATGCGTATCGCGCTGGCCCAGATCCGCAGTACCGCCGATCCGGGCACCAACCTCACCCTGGTGGAGGAGCAGACGCACCTGGCCGCTGACTCCGGGGCCGACCTGGTGCTGTTCCCCGAGGCCACGATGTGCCGTTTCGGGGTGCCGTTGGCGCCGATTGCCGAACCGTTCGACGGGCCGTGGGCCGACGGGGTCCGCCGCATCGCGCAACGGGCCGGCATCGTCGTCGCCGCCGGCATGTTCGTGCCCTCGGGGGACGGACGTGTGACCAACACGTTGATCGCCACCGGCCCGGACGTCGACGTCCGCTACGACAAGATCCACCTGTACGACGCGTTCGGTTTCACCGAGTCGAGGACGGTCGCCCCGGGCACGGAGCCCGTGACGATCGTCGTCGCCGGGCTGACGGTCGGGCTGACGCTGTGTTACGACATCCGCTTCCCCGAGCTGTACGTCGAGCTCGCTGCCCGGGGCGCCGACGTCATCACCGTGCACGCCTCGTGGGGCACCGGGCCGGGCAAGCTCGACCAGTGGACGTTGCTGGCGCGCGCCAGGGCGATCGACACCTCCACGGTGGTCGCCGCCGTCGGCCAGGCCTACCCGGGCGACGAGATCGCAGCGCACGGACCCACCGGCGTCGGCGGCAGTGTGGTGGCATCGGCGCTGGGTGAGGTCCTGGTCGCAGCCGGTTCCGACCCCGCGTTGCTGCTCCACGACGTGGACGTCGAGGCGGCCCGGGCCGCCCGCGCCGCCGTCGCGGTCATGGACAACCGCTCAGGTTCACCTCACCTGGGTAGGGCAGAATCCCTGGGATGACCGATCCCTGGGCCCGTCCGCAACCGCAGCCCGGCCCACCGCCCGTACCCCCGCAGAAAGGTTCGGCCCAGAAAGGATCCGCGTTGCCGGCGAAGCTCAAGAAGTTCTTCAGCGATCCGCTGTCCATCGTGCTGGTCGCGGTGATCGTCGTCGCCCTCGTACTGGCCGGCCTGCTCGGCGGCGAGCTGTACGCGCGCAACCGGGCGGACACCGTGGTCGCCTCCACCGTCGAATGCGTGGTCCAGGACAAGGCCACCGCGTCGTTCGGGGTGCTGCCGCCGTTCCTGATGCAGCACATGACCGGGCACTACACGAACATCCACATCGAGACGGCGGGCAACCAGGTCCGCGAGGCCAAGGGCATGAAGCTCAACCTCGACATCAACGACGTGCGCCTGCAGGACAGCGCGAACTCGAGCGGGACGGTCGGTTCGCTGGTGGCCACCATCGACTGGTCGGCCGACGGGATCAAGCAGACGATCCAGGGCGCGATCCCGCTGATCGGCAGCTTCGTGTCCGGGGTCAGCACCAACGCCAGCGAGGGCACGATCGAACTCGAAGGCCCGCTGGGCAGCATCACGGCCAAGCCTCAGGTCGTCGACGGCGCGATTTCGCTGTCCGTGCAGAAGGTGACCGGACTGGGCTTCACGTTGCCGCGCGAGTCGGTACAGCCGGCACTGGATGCGTTCACAGCGACGCTGACCAAGGACTATCCGATGGACATCAAGGCGGACTCGGTCTCGGTCACCGACAGCGGTGTGCAGAGCCGACTGTCGACGCAGAACGCATCGATGCCCAAGCAGACCGACGATCCCTGCTTCGGGAACTTCTGACCCAAGCCGTTTCTAACCCAAGCCGTTTCTAACCCAAGCCATCCAGCACGGCCCGCGTCCCCGACAGTCCGAGGCGCGTCGCACCCGCGTTCAGCATGGCCGCCGCATCGGTGGCCGACCGGATGCCGCCGCTGGCTTTGACACCGAGCCGGCCGCCGACCGCAGCGGCCATCACCTCGACGGCACGCACCGAGGCGCCGCCGGAGGGGTGAAAACCGGTGGAGGTCTTGACGAAATCCGCGCCTGCGTCCTCGGCGACCCGGCACACGTCGGTCAGCAGCGGCCAGCCGCCGAACTCCACCAGGGCCGAGGATTCGACGATCACCTTCAGCACCGCGCCCGGCGCGGCGTCGCGGACCGCGGCGACGTCGGCGCGCACCACGTCGAGTTCGCCGCCTATCGCTGCGCCGACGTCGATGACCATGTCGATCTCCGCCGCACCGCTCTCGAGCGCGACAGCGGCCTCATGCGCTTTGATCACCGAAAGATGTTTGCCCGACGGGAAACCCACCACGGCCGCCACGGTCCGGCCGGCGGCCAGCGCCACCGCCGTCGGCACGAACGGCGGCGAGACGCACACCGCGTACACCCCGAGTTCGGCGGCCTCGGCGAGCAGCGCGACGATGTCGGCTTCCGTCGCTTCGGGTTTGAGCAGCGTGTGGTCGACGACGGCCGCGACGTCGGCGCGTGTGTAGCCCATCAGAACGGTTCTTCAGTGCCGCCGGGATTGCACCGGGCGGCCATCATCTGATCCGGGCTGACCTCCGGGCGCCACGGTTCGAGGTTCCAGCTCACCTTGCCCGGCTCGGCGATCTCGGCGAACCGCCAATGGCAGATGAACTGCTCTTTCATCCCGGCGATCGCGGCGTCGGGCGACAGGGCGAGCACCTCACCCCAGGCTTCGTCGGCCTGCGCGGCGGTGCCGGGCCGGCCCGAGGTGTCGCGCCCGGACGGTGTGGGATACACCCGCAGGCTCGAGAGGTCTCCCCACTTGGCCCACGTCACGTGATCGATGTAGGGCGGCGGCTGCAGGACCGGCGTCGCTGAGGCGTGCGGGGCAGTCGGCGCGAGGCCGAGTGCTGCCGCGGCGAGGCATCCCGCGGCGATCAGGCTGCGCCGCACTAGCGCGACTTTCCTTGCACCTCGAGGATTTTGGGACGGACGTCGACCAGGTACACGCCGGCGGCCACCGCGGCGATCGCGACACCGGTGATTCCGAGCACCAGGGCGAGCAGGCCTGCCACGCCGAGGATCACCAGCCAGACGGGCTTGGTCAGCTTGTCGGCCGCGGGGTAGGCGTCCGTTCGCTGCATCGCCGAGTGGACGAACGCGTACGCCGTCGTCACCAGTACCGCGATCTTCAACGCGAAGAGGACGTAAACCACAAGGCCTTGGAGCTCCACGCTCCACAGCCTAGGCGGCTTACGTCCCCTTTTCGACTTCCCGGGTAGGGAGTCGGGCGTACTTCTGGGCTTACTTCTGGGTGACCTTCTTGGCCGGAGCCTTCTTGGCCGGGGCCTTCTTCGCGGTGGCCTTGGCCGGCGCCTTCTTGGCGGGAGCCTTGGCCGGAGCCTTCTTGGCGGCGGTCTTCACCGGCTCGGCGGCCGACTCCGCACGCTTGGGCAGCTCGACGCCCACCAGTTTGGCGGCACGCTCACCGACCGCGCGGGTCTGCGAGGCGACGTTGCCCAGCGCTTCCTGGGTCAGCTCCACGGCCTGGTCGGTGTACTCCTCGACACGGGTGGCGGCGGTCTCCAGGGCCGGCTGGCTGCGCAGACGCTCCAGGGCGGCCTCGCCGCGCTCGATCAGCTTGTTGTAGGCCGACTGCGCGTTCTCGGCGTAGCTCTCGGCGAACTTGCGCAGCTCGTCGGAGTTCAGCTTCTCGCGGATGTCGTCGATCTGCGACGGCAGATCTTCCTGCAGCTTGTTGATGCGGGCGCGGCTCTCTTCGACGCGGGTCTCGGCGTCGGAGCGGGCGTCGCCGGCGCGCTCGCGCAGCGTCGCGACGATCTCGTTGACGCGCTCGAGTGCGAGGTCCGCAGCGCCGACGGCGGCGAGCAGCGGGGCCTTCAGGTCGTCGATGTCGAGCTGGTTCTTCTCAGCCATGGTGCTTCCTTTCACTGGGGGACAGAGGTCTGGGGTGATTCGTGAGGTGATTCGGTGATCTGCAGAAGGCTCTGATCGTCTTCGGATGGGGGCTGATCCGCCTGGGCGGCAGCCTCGAGCAGTGCCGCCTCGTTCTGCTGACAGAACGAGGAGTAGATGTCGAGCAGCACCTGCTTCTGCCGCTCATTGATCGCCGTGTCGGTGATGATTGCGTCGCGCACCTGGTTCGTCTCACTGGGCTCAAGGATCCCTGCCCGGATGTAGAGCACCTCCGCCGACACCCTCAGCGCTTTGGCGATCTGGTTCAGCACGTCCGCCGAGGGTTTGCGCAATCCCCGCTCGATCTGGCTGAGGTAGGGATTGCTGACACCGGCCTTCTCGGCGAGCTGCCGCACAGACACGTGCGCGGCCTCTCGCTGGGATCGGATGAAGCTGCCGATGTCCGAAGCGGCGTTGGTGACGACCGCGGCGAGGTTCTCGTCCTGTGCCATGGCTCGCCTCCTTCGCTGCCGTGGGTATCCGAATGACCGACCATTCCACGGTACGACGGAGTGCTAACTTTTGCAAGCACTCAGTTAGCGCAGGTCAGAACAGTAGCTGCGCGATCGTGTAGATGGCCAGGCCCGCGAGCGAGCCCACCACGGTGCCGTTGATCCGGATGAATTGCAGGTCACGGCCGACGTGCAACTCGATGCGGCGGCTGGCCTCGTCGGCGTCCCAGCGCTCGATCGTGTCGGTGATGATCGTCGTGATCTCGGCGCCGTACTGACTCACAAGATGCTGCGCCCCGCGCACCACCCAGTTGTCGACCTTGTCCCGCAGCGCGGAGTCGTCGCGCAGGGATTCCCCGATCCGGACGACGGTGTCGGCGATGCGGGCCCGCAACGCCGAGGACGGGTCGTCGACGGATTCCAGGATGATCCGCTTGGCCGCCGTCCACGCGGTCTCGGCCGCCCTGGCCACCTCGTCGCGGGCCATGATCTGCTCCTTGACGTTCTCGGCCTTCTGGATCGTCGCCTCGTCCTTCTGCAGGTCATCGGCGAACTCGAAGAGGAACTTCGTCGCCGACCGGCGCAGCTCGTGATCGGGATTGCGCCGCACTTTGTCGGTGAAGTCCATCAACTCCCGATGGATGCGATCCCCCACCACGTGATCCACCCAGCGCGGCGACCACGTCGGCGAATCGCGTTCGATGACCCGCTCGATGACCTCGCCGGCCCCCAGCGACCACTGGAACGCGCGATCGGCGAGCAGCTGCAGCAGCGCTTCCTGCCGCCCCTCCTCCAGCAGCGAGGACAGCACCCGACCGACCGGCGGCCCCCACTGCGGTTCGGCGATGCGCTTGACGATCATCCGGTCCAGCAGCTGCTGCACGTCCTCGTCGCGCAGCATCTCCACCAGCACCCGGGCCACCGTCGACACCTCCGCGGCGACCCGCTCGGCGTTCACCGGCTCGGCCAGCCACTTGCCGGTGCGGCTGGCGACATCGGCGTCGCGCAGCTTGGTCTCGACGTTCTCCGGCGACAGGAAGTTCTCCCGGACGAAGGTGGACAGACCCTCGCCGAGCTGGTCTTTCTTGCGCTTGATGATCGCCGTGTGCGGGATTGGCAGGCCGAGTGGGTGCTTGAACAGCGCGGTGACGGCGAACCAGTCCGCCAACGCGCCGACCATGCCGGCTTCGGCGGCCGCCCGAACGTAACCCACCCACCCAGGCGCGCCCTGGGTCTGCGCCCAGGTGCACAGCAGGAAGACCACCGAGGCGCCGATCAGGAAACTCAACGCGACGGCCTTCATCCGCCGCAGCGCACGCCGACGTTCCGCGTCGGCCTCCGAATCGGCGCCGGCGAGTTTCTCGGCAAAGCTCGCACGGGGGCGCTGCCCGGCGTCAGGGACGTTCACTCGATGAGCCACGCCTCCATCTTCCCTGCGCGGGCAACTCCGAACCGCCGACCACCGTATTATCGACGAGGACGAAGGAACGGATCACCGCGAACGTGGCACAACACTCCCCGCCGGTGGCGATCAAGACCGATGGGCGTAAACGGCGCTGGCATCGGCACAAGGTCGAGCGCCGCAACGAACTGGTGGATGGCACGCTGGATGCCATTCGCCGCCTCGGCAGCAACGTCAGCATGGACGAGATCGCCGCGGACATCGGCGTGTCCAAGACGGTGCTGTACCGCTACTTCGTCGACAAGAACGACCTGACCACCGCGGTGATGATGCGCTTCGCGCAGACCACGCTGATCCCCAACATGGCCGCCGCGCTGTCGTCGAATCTGGACGGATACGCCCTGACGCGGGAAGTCATTCGCGTCTACGTCGAAACCGTCGCGAACGAGCCCGAGCCCTACCGGTTCGTGATGGCCAACAACTCGGCGAGCAAGAGCAAGGCCGTCGCGAACTCCGAAGCGATCATCGCGCGCATGCTCGCGGTGATGCTGCGCCGGCGGATGGTGTCGGTAGGCATGGACACCGGCGGCGTCGACCCGTGGGCGTATCACATCGTGGGTGGGGTGCAGCTGGCCACGCACTCGTGGATGTCGAATCCGCGGATGAGCTCCGACGAGCTGATCGACTACCTGACGATGCTGTCCTGGAGCGCCCTGTGCGGCATCGTCGAGGTCGGCGGATCGCTGCAGAGATTCCGCTCCGACGATCATCCGTCCCCCGAACTCCCGCCCCGACTGCTTGACTAGATCGGTGAGCGAGCCCTTGGATCTCCCGTCGCTGTGGTCGCACGAACCGCATTCCCTGTTGAGGTTCTCCGCCGGGGACCGGGTCGCCGACATCGACGCCGAAGCCACGCCGGGATTCCGCGGCCGCAAAGCCGATGCGCCGACGCTTCAGGAAGAGCGCAACGTCCGGTTCGCCGAGCTGCAGGAGATGCTCTACGCCAACAGCCGCTCGGGTGACACGAGATCGGTGCTGCTGGTACTGCAGGGCATGGACACCGCAGGCAAGGGCGGGATCGTCAAACATGTTGTGGGCGGCTGCAATCCGCAGGGCGTGCAGTACCGCAGCTTCGGCAAGCCGACCGCCGAGGAGCTGTCACACCACTACCTGTGGCGCATCCGCAACGCGCTGCCGACGGCCGGCCACATCGGGGTCTTCGACCGCTCCCACTACGAGGACGTGCTGATCGTGCGCGTGCACAACCTGGTACCGCCGGATGTGTGGGAGCCCCGCTACGACGAGATCAACGCGTTCGAGCGCGAGCTGGTGGACAACGGGACCACGGTGGTGAAGGTCGCGATGTTCGTCTCGCTCGACGAGCAGAAGAAGCGGCTGGCCGAACGCCTCGAGCGGCCGGACAAATACTGGAAGTACAACCCCGCCGACATCGACGAGCGGTTGAAATGGCCGGCCTACCAGGAGGCCTACCAGGCGATGCTGGAGCGGACGTCGACCGACTACGCGCCCTGGCATGTGGTGCCCTGCAACAAGAAGTGGTACAGCCGGCTGGCGATCACCGAGCTGATGATCGAGGCGCTCAAGCGGCTCAACATGTCCTGGCCGCCGCCGGACTTCGACGTGGCGGCGGAGAAGAAGCGGCTGGCGCAGGCCTGAGGGTTCGGCTTCTGGCGCCGAGTGCACGGTCTCTGACGAGGCTTCTCGCACTTCTCGTCACAAACCGTGCATTCGGCGTCAGCACCCCGGCCAGCCGCGTCGGATGAGGGCCGCCCGGGCGCGCAACCAGATGTCGTCAGGCGCGAAGCGCAGATGCCGCGCGCTGACGCGCACGATGATCCAGCCCTGCTCGGCCAGGAAGTCGAGCCGGTTGATGTCCTCGGCGTGCGCTGTCGCATCGGTCCAATGCTGCTCACCGTCGTATTCGACGCCCACCCGATAGTCCGGCCAGCCCATGTCGATGCGCCGAACCACACGACCTGCGGCATTGCGGATCGGTATCTGAGTCTGAGGTACAGGTGCACCAGCCTGTATGAGGATGAGACGGACCCGCGTCTCCTGCGGGGACTCGGCGCCACCGTCGACGAGTGCGAGGGCATGCCGCAGGCGGCGGATTCCGCGTGCGCCAGCGTGACGGGACGCGACGACGGCCACGTCGTCGACCGGAGCTCGGGTCGCGTTGAGAAGCGCGTCGATGCGAATCACCCCCTCATCGCCGGGGATTCGACGGCCGATGTCGAAGATCGTGCGCGCCACGGTCGTGCAGTCGATGCTCTGCACCAGACAGACTTCGTCGTCGAGGAGGCTCTCCTGGTGGATCGCGATGCCCGGTGGGCTTCCGCATCGCACGCGGGTGAGCTCGGCCGGCTGATCGCTTGGTATCCAACGGGAGCCGTGCATCGCCGCGGCCGACAGACCCGCAAGCGTCCCGCGGCGGCCAGACCATAGCCAGGCTGCGTAGGCGCGGTCCTGCGGCGTCAGCGCCATCCGTGTTGGTGCGTAGACGTTGTGGTGCAGCTTGGAGTATCTGCGCCGCAGATCCTGACGCGTGACCGTGCCGGCAGCGAGTGCTTCCGAGCCCACGATGATGTCCCCCACACCGTGTTAGGCGCGCGGGAACCCTGTTCGGTTCCCGAGTGCACCCATTGTGATGACAAGTGTGGGAGAACTCGTCAGAAAGCGTGCACTCGGCGAACTGCTCAGTACGTGTAGAAGCCCTGGCCCGTCTTCTTGCCCAGCTGCCCGGCCTCGACCATCCGCTGCAGCAGCGGCGGCGGCGCGTAATGCGCGTCCTTGTACTCGTCGTACATCGAGTCCGCGATCAGCTTCATGGTGTCCAGGCCGATCAGGTCCGAGAGCCGCAGCGGACCCATCGGGTGCGAGAGCCCCGCGACGACGGCGGTGTCGATGTCCTCGACGCTCGCCACTCCGGCTTCGGCCATCCGAATCGCCGACAGCAGATACGGCACCAGCAGGGCGTTGACGATGAAGCCCGAGCGGTCGCCGCAGCGAACCACCTTCTTGCCCAGCGTCTCCCCGGCGAACGTTTCGACCCGCGCGATCGCCTCATTGGACGTCACCAGCGTGTTGATCACCTCGACCAGCGGCAGCACCGGCACCGGGTTGAAGAAGTGCAGACCCAACACACGGCTCGGATTCTTGGTCGCCGCAGCGATTTTCATGATCGGGATGCTGGAGGTGTTCGACGCGAGGACGGCTTCGGGGTCGGTGACGATCTCGTCGAGCTGAGCGAAGACCTTGGCCTTGACGGCCTCGTTCTCGACGATCGCCTCGATCACCAGCTGGCGGTCGGCCAGGTCGGCGAGGTCGCTGGTGTAGACGAGCCGCGCCTGCGTGATCTCGAAATCATCGGCCGCCAGCTTGCCCTTGGCCTTGGCCCGTTCCAGCGACGCGGTGATACGGGCCCGGCCGGCTTCCACCAGCTCCGCGGACGGTTCGTAGACGACGACATGCGCCCCGCCCTTGGCGCACACCTCGGCGATACCGCCGCCCATCTGCCCGGCGCCGACGACGCCGACTCGTTCGATGCTCACACGATCTCCTTCACAGCGATCAGGCCCCGGCCGCATGACACGGACGGGGCCTGACGCTATCAACAGTGACTCTTAGTGGAACTGGCCCTCTTCGGTCGAGCC
Source organism: Mycobacterium kyogaense (assembly GCF_036946525.1). GTDB lineage: Bacteria > Actinomycetota > Actinomycetes > Mycobacteriales > Mycobacteriaceae > Mycobacterium > Mycobacterium kyogaense_A. Next base: position 57,779 of record NZ_JAQIIY010000006.1, read on the forward strand.
CGCGAGTGCGGTGGTCGACGAGGTCGGGTCCACGGTGGTGGCGATCCGGTCGAAGTAGCCGGCGCCGACCTCGCGCTGGTGCTTCGTGGCGGTGTAGCCGCGCTCTTCGGCGGCGAACTCGCGCTCCTGCAGCTCGACGTAGGCGCTCATCTGGTTGCGGGCGTAGCCGTAGGCCAGATCGAACATCGAGTAGTTGAGGGCGTGGAAGCCGGCGAGGGTGATGAACTGGAACTTGAAGCCCATCGCGCCCAGCTCGCGCTGGAACTTGGCGATCGTGTCGTCGTCGAGGTGCTGCTTCCAGTTGAACGACGGCGAGCAGTTGTAGGCCAGCATCTGGTCCGGGAACTCGCTCTTGACGCCCTCGGCGAACTTCTTGGCCAGCTCCAGGTCCGGGGTGCCGGTCTCCATCCAGATGAGGTCGGAGTACGGCGCGTAGGCCTTGGCGCGGGCGATGCAGGGCTCGAGACCGTTCTTGACGCGGTAGAAGCCCTCGGCGGTGCGGTCACCGGTGATGAAGGGCTGGTCGCGCTCGTCGACGTCGGAGGTGATGAGCGTCGCGGCCTCGGCATCGGTACGGGCGATGACGACGGTCGGGACGTCGGCGACGTCGGCCGCGAGGCGGGCCGAGGTCAGCGTGCGGATGTGCTGCTGGGTGGGGATCAGCACCTTGCCACCGAGGTGGCCGCACTTCTTCTCCGAGGCCAGCTGGTCCTCCCAGTGCGATCCGGCGACACCGGCGGCAATCATCGCCTTCTGCAGCTCGTAGACGTTCAGCGCGCCACCGAAGCCGGCTTCGCCGTCGGCGACGATCGGGGCCAGCCAGTTCTCGACCGAGGTGTCACCCTCGACCTTGGCGATCTCGTCGGCGCGCAGCAGCGCGTTGTTGATGCGGCGGATGACCTGCGGCACCGAGTTGGCCGGGTACAGGCTCTGGTCGGGGTAGGTGTGACCGGAGAGGTTCGCGTCACCGGCGACCTGCCACCCGGACAGGTAGATGGCCTTCAGGCCGGCGCGCACCTGCTGCACGGCCATGTTGCCGGTCAGGGCGCCTAGCGAGTTCACGAAGTCCATCTCGTGCAGCTGCTCCCACAGCACCTCGGCGCCACGGCGGGCGAGCGTCGCCTCTTCGACGACGGTGCCCTGCAGGGCGACGACGTCCTTGGGCGTGTAGGTGCGGGTGATGCCCTTCCAGCGGGGGTTGTGGTCCCAGTCGTGCTGGATCTGTTCGGGGGACTTCGGCGTGCCCACGGTCGACTTGGTCATGAGGTGACCCACTCCTTCAAACGGTTGTTAACGTTCCAGCGTCTTCACCGGACTGCTAAGACGAGGATGCATCACGGCATAACCGCAGGTCCACCACTTTCGGTTGTAAACTTTCGCCAACGCGGGAGCGGATATTGCGAAGGTTGCGAAGATGTCTAACGCCTGAACCGGTTCAGAAGTTACCGGCGGGTAAACGATTGTCGCAGGTCAGTACGCTCGTACTGTTTGGTGAAGCGATTCAGAGTGGGAAGATCGCGGCGACCGCTTTGACGTCATCGCCGACCGCATATGTGAGCGTTGTAACACTGCGATCGGTGAGCTCCGCGCCGAACATCTCGGTCGATCCGGCCGGATACGTGTGCTGCAGGATCTCCAGCTTGTCGCCGAGCGCGACCGGCAGATCGTGTTCGATGGTCACCCGCAACGGCACCCGCATCAGCTCGGGGTGGGAGTGCAGATAGTCCTCCACGACCGACCAGTACACGGAGTTGTTCATGTGGTCGAAGATGTCGATGTCGCTGACCCGGACCGGATAGTCGCGGACGAGCTCGGCGTCCTCGCGCGACCCTGCCTTCAGGTAGGCCTTCCATCGCAGCCGGCCCTCGCTGGTGGTGCGTCGCAGCCCCTCGATGAAGTCGTCGGCGATCCGCGCGGGCCCCTGGGTCTCCCGGTTGATGTTGATCCAGAACGCCTCGGATTCGACGAGACCGCCCTTACGTCCTTCGATGCGCACCCGCATCTCACACCAGCGGTTCGAGGTGCCCGAGCACCAGCGGCGCAGCCGCAGGATGTCCTTGAACACGACCGGCTCGATCATGTCGATCATGGTGCGGCGCACGATCCATAGCGGATGGGTCTCCTCGTAACCCATCTCGCGTAGCTGATCGGTGCCGATGTCCTGGATGTGCCGGGTCGCCGCATCGAACTTCAGCCGGCCTTCACGATCGACGTCGGCAACGCGCAGCGGCCACTCGATGTCGAACACATCCGGATGCCCGTCGGGCACCGGCATCATCGTCTTGGCCAAGCTCACGACACCTGATGATGCCACACAGGTGGGGCATGCGAATTCTGCGAATACGGGATTAGCAAGGGGCGGCTACGCTGGTTCGACGTGGCCAAGACATACGTCGGAGCACGGGTGCGCCAGCTGCGCAGCGAGCGCGGATTCAGTCAGGCGGCGCTGGCTCAGATGCTCGACATCTCCCCCAGCTATCTGAACCAGATCGAGCACGACGTGCGGCCGCTGACGGTGGCGGTGCTGCTGCGCATCACCGAGGTGTTCGGCGTCGACGCCACGTTCTTCGCCTCCCAGGACGACACCCGCCTGATCGCCGAGCTGCGCGAAGTCCTGATGGACCGTGATCTCGACGTCGACGTGGGCGCCACCGAAGTGGCCGAGATGGTGGGCGCGCATCCTGATCTCGCGCGCGCGATGGTGAACCTGCACCGTCGTTACCAGTTGACGACGACCCAGCTGGCCGCGGCCACCGAGGGCCGGTTCAACGTCGCCACCGTGAACCCCGGGGAAAGTGGCACCGGATCGATCTCGATGCCGCACGAGGAGGTGCGCGACTACTTCTACCAGCGGCAGAACTACCTCCACGAGCTCGACACCGCCGCCGAGGAGCTGACGGCGGGGATGCGGGTGCAGCGCGGCGAGCTGGCCGGTGACCTGTCCGACCGGCTGCGCTTCGTCCACGGGGTGCGCATCATCCGTCGCCAGGACCTCGGCGAAGGGGTACTGCACCGCTTCGATCCCGCGACCAAGACGCTGGAGATCGGCGCCCACCTCTCGATGGGACAGCGCGTGTTCCGGATGGCCGCCGAACTCGCCTATCTCGAATACGGGGATCTGATCGACAAGCTGACCGACGAGGGCCATTTCACCAGCGATGAATCCCGCAGGCTCGCCCGCCTCGGCCTGGCCAACTACTTCGCCGCCGCGACGGTGCTGCCCTACGCCCAGTTCCACGACGTCGCCGAGAGCTTCCGCTACGACGTCGAGAGACTGTCTGCCTACTACTCGACGAGTTACGAGACGATCTGCCACCGGCTGTCCACGCTGCAGCGGCCGTCGATGCGCGGCGTGCCGTTCTCGTTCGTCCGGGTCGATCGCGCGGGCAACATGTCGAAACGCCAGTCCGCCACAGGTTTTCACTTCTCGTCCAGCGGCGGAACCTGCCCGCTGTGGAACGTCTACGAGACGTTCGCCTACCCCGGCAAGATCAGTGTGCAGATCGCGGAGATGCCTGACGGCAGGGCTTACATGTGGGTGGCGCGCACGGTGGAGCGGCGTGCCTCGCGCTATGGTCAGCCGGGTAAAACGTTCGCGATCGGCCTGGGCTGCGAACTACGGCACGCGCATCGGCTGGTCTACTCGGAAGGGCTCGACCTCAGTGGTGACCCCAAGGTTTCAGCGACGCCCATCGGCGCCGGATGCCGCGTCTGCGAGAGGGACAACTGCCCTCAGCGGGCTTTCCCCGCGCTCGGCCGCGCACTCGACATCGACGAACACCGCTCGACGGTGTCCCCGTACCTGGTGAGGCAGTCATGAGCACTGAACGCATCGCACCCGGCGGCTTCAAGGAGCTCGGCCCCGTCAACTGGGCGATCGCCAAGGTCGGCGCCCGCGGCATCCGCCGGCCCCGGTTCAGCCTGATGAACGTACTGGGCCGGCACCGCACGCTGTTCCTGGTGTGGCTGCCACTCTCGGGGTATCTGCTGGGCGCCGGGAAGCTCTCGCGGCGCGACGCCGAGTTCGTGATCCTGCGCGTGGGGCATCTGCGCGACTGCGAGTACGAGCTCCAGCAGCATCGCCGGCTGGCGCGCTCCCGCGGCGTGGACGCGGCGACGCAGGCCGCGATCTTCGCCGGACCCGACTCCGACGGGTTGACCGAGCGGGAGCGCACCCTGCTCACCGCCACCGACGAGTTCGTCGTCACGCGCGGTGTATCCCCGCAGACGTGGCAGGCGCTGGCCCGCCACTACTCACCCGCTCAGCTCATCGAATTCTGTTTGCTCACAGCGCAATACGACGGACTCGCAGCCACGATCACCACACTGCAGGTGCCGCTGGACTTCCCGGACTAGCGGTCCGGCGGCGTGAGGCCTGCGAGCAGGATGTCGATGCCGGCGAGGAACTGCTCGCGGTCGTCGTGGTCACGCAGCTGCGCGGCCATCCGATGCACGATCGGATACCGCTGGGCGTCGTACTGACGCCACCGCGCCGCGACATCGTCGAGTAGTGCGGCACGGTCGGCGCCGGGCGGGCGTAGACGAGCGTTGGCGGCGTTCTGCCCCGCGACGCCGAGGATGAAGTTCACCAGTGTCGAGCCCGCACAGAACAGCGCGTCATCGACCACGCCGAGGGCGGTGAGGCGCCGGCCCACCCGTTCGAAGATCTCGACCATCGCGGGCTGCCAGGGGTGGCGCACCAGGTGCGCGCCCGCCCAGGGATGAGCGTCGACGGCGTCGAAGATGGCGAGCGCGACGGCGCGGATCGCGACGTCCGGTGCGTCGGCGGGCTCGTCGTCGGGCAAGGCACGGAAGACGACGTGCTCGGTCACGGCGCTGAGGAGGGCGTCTTTGTCGGCGACGTGCCAGTAGATGGCGCCGGCGCCGGTCGCGAGTCGAGCGGCGAGTGCTCGGAAGGTGAGCGCGGATTCCCCGTCGACGTCGAGGATCTCGACGGCGGCGGCCACGATGCGGTCGGTTGACAGAGCGTCGTGTCGACGGGACGTGCGCGGAGGCATGAACCATCTTGACATTTCTGGAACAACGTTCCAAGCTTTCCTCACACCTTTGGAACACTGTTCCAGGACGGAGTGGGGACACCATGGACACCTCCATCACGATCATCGGCGCGGGCGTCGGCGGCCTCACGCTCGCCCGCGTGCTGCACGTGCACGGCATCACCGCCAAGGTGTACGAAGCCGATCCGTCGCCCCAGAGCCGCACACAGGGCGGCCAGCTCGACCTGCACCCGGGCACCGGCCAGTTCGCTCTCGAGGTGGCCGGCCTGTCGCAGGAGTTCCGCTCGATCATCCATGAGGGCGCGCAGGCGACGAGGGTGGTGGATCGCGACGGATCGGTGCTGTTCGAGCAGGACGACGACGGCGCAGGCGGTCGACCCGAGGTGCTGCGCGGAGACCTGCGACGCATCCTGCTCGACTCACTGCCCGAGCAAACCGTGCGGTGGGGACACAAGGTGGCCCGTGTCCAGGCGCGCGGGGACGGCCGCCACGATGTGGTGTTCACCAACGGAAAGCAGATCAGCACAACACTTCTCGTGGGTGCCGACGGCGCGTGGTCGAAAGTTCGGCCGCTGCTGTCCGACGCAACGCCGAGGTATTCGGGCACCATGTTCGTCGAGACCTACCTGCACGACGTCGATGCCCGCCACCCCCGCCGCGGCGGCGCTGGTGGGGTCGGGCGCGATGTACGCGGTGGCACCCGGGCGGGGCATGATCGCCCACCGGGAGGCCGGCGGCGTGCTGCACGTCTACGTCGCGCTGCAGCGACCGGTCGACTGGTTCGACACAGAGCGGCTGAGCGCCCGAGTCGCCGCCGAATTCGACGGCTGGGCAACGCCTTTGCGTGCGCTGATCACCGACACCGACACCGCGCCCATCACCCGCCCCATCTATGCGCTCCCCGACGACCACCACTGGCCGCCATCGCCCGGGGTGACGCTGCTCGGTGACGCGGCGCATCTGACCGTTCCGGGCGGAGAGGGCGCGAACTCCGCCATGTACGACGCCGCCGTACTCGGCATGGCACTGGCCGAACACCCGAGCGACGTCGCCGCGACCGTCGAGACCTACGAAGCCGAGATGTTCGCGCGCAGTGAAGAATCCGCGCGGGAGTCATGGGCGACCCTGGACATCTTCTTCGACGCCGAGGCGCCCCGGGGGCTGGTGGAGTTCTTCACCTCAGCGGCGTAGCGCTGAGACCGTCGCAGCGATCGCGACCCGGTCTCCGCCGCCCGCCTTGGCCTCGTACATCGCGGCGTCCGCGGCGCAGATCACGTCGCTCAAGTCGGCACCCGATGCGCTGGCGGCGACTCCGATGCTCGCCGTCACGGTCGGCTTGGCGGGTGCCGCCACCGCCGCACGAACCCGCTCGGCCACGCTGCCGGCCTGAGCTGTCGGTATCCGGTCCACCACCAGGAACTCCTCCCCGCCCCACCGGACCACCACGGCGTCGCTGCGCACGCTCTGGCGGATTCTGCGGGCGGTGCGGATCAGCACCTCGTCGCCCACGGCGTGACCGAGGGTGTCGTTGACCGCCTTGAATCCGTCGACGTCGATCAGCAACGCACACAGGTCGGCGCTGGCCGGAGCGCGCTCGTTCAGGCGCTTCATCGACACCAACAATCCGCGCCGGTTGGTGAGCTCCGTCAGCGGATCGGTCAGCGACTGCTTGGAACTGCCCTGCAGCAACCAGAAACCGAACTGCAGCGCGGGCAGGATGCACGCGGTCACCACCAACGCGATGAAAGCTCGCGACACCGCCACCTGCAGCCCGCCGACCGGGGTTTCCGCCGCCAGCCACACCGCGACCCCACCGACGGCCAGCACACACCAGCCGATGTGGGCCAGGTGCAGTCGCGGGCCGTGGAAGAACACCACGTACGCGCCGGCGCACAACAGCAGGGGCATGCCCGACATCGCCAGATTCGGATCCCCGAACAGCATCGCCGACAACGTGATCAGCACATCGACGTAGATCAGCAGGGCAGTCGATTCACGCAGGGGCGGCCACGGCCACAGCGCCCACCGCACCGCCCACACCAGGGATCCGAGGGAGACCGCGGCCCAACCCACCCGCACCAGCGCGCTGTCGGCCATCGGCGGCGCGATCGCGTTGATGGCGCCGAGCACGCCCATCAATGCGCCGATGCCGGCGATCAGGTAGCGCAGGATCGGCAGCATGCCGCGGCTGCGCAGGAATTCGATGCGCCAGTCGTAGTCATCGCGTTGATGCCACCACTGGCGCAGCAAAGCCCTGCCGACACCGTCCCCCATCGGCACATCATGGCACCGCTACAAGTACGTCACTCCCAAGACAGCCAAAGACAACAGCACCGGTGAGACCGGCAGCGCCCAGCAGAACACCGCCCACGCCTCGTCTTTCGGCGACTTCTTCTGCCAGCGGCGCCAGCCCAGGTACCCCCGCAACGACTGCGACGAGGAACGACACCGCGGAGACGACGAGCACCCACACCGGGATGTCGGTCGATGCGATGGCCGCGGAGATTCCGGCCAGCCACAGGATGTGGCCGACCACCAACCCGCCGATCCCGGCGACCCAGATCGCCCTCAATTAGAAGTTGATCATGTGGCCGACCAGGCCGTGGAAGCACTCTTGCAGCGCCTCGGACAGGGTCGGGTGGGTGTGCACGTTGCGGGCCAGCTCGTTGGCCGTGAGATCCCATTTCTGCGCCAGGGTGAGCTCGGGCAGCAGCTCGGAGACATCGGGGCCGATCAGGTGGCCGCCGAGCAGCTCGCCGTACTTCTTGTCGGCGATCAGCTTCACGAAACCAGTCGGATCGGCCAGGCCGTGGGCCTTGCCGTTGGCTGTGAACGGGAACTTCGCGACGACGATGTCATGGCCTTCGTCCTTGGCCTGCTGCTCGGTCAGCCCGAAGCTGGCGACCTGCGGCTGACAGAACGTCGCGCGCGGCATCATCCGGTAGTCACCCAGGGCCAGCGTCTCGGCACCGGCGATGGTCTCGGCGGCGACGACGCCCATCGCCTCCGCCACGTGGGCGAGCTGGAGCTTGCCGGTGACGTCGCCGATCGCGTAGATGTGCGGCTTGTTGGTCCGCATGTAGTCGTCGATGCCGATGCCGCCGCGGTCGGTCAGCTCGACGCCGGCCTTCTTCAGGTCGTAGCCGTCGACGTTCGGGACGAAGCCGATGGCCTGCATGACCTTGTCGGTCTTGATCTCGTCCTCTTTGCCGTCTTTGCTGATCTTGACGGTCACCGCTGAACCGTCGTCGTCGATCGACTCGACCTTGGTGCCGGTGAGGATCTTGACGCCGAGCTTCTTGTACTGCTTCTCGATCTCCTTGGAGACCTCGGCGTCCTCGTTGGGAAGGGCACGCGGCAGGAACTCGACGATCGTGACGTCGACGCCGTAGTTCTTCATCACGTACGCGAATTCCATGCCGATCGCGCCGGCGCCGGCGATGACGATCGAGCCGGGCAGATCGCGCTCCATGATCTGCTCTTCGTAGGTGATGACGTTCTTGGAGAGCTTGGTTCCCGGGACGAGCTTGGTGTGCGCGCCGGTCGCGATGATCGCGTTGTCGAACGTGACGGTCTCGGTGTCGCCCTCGTTCAGGTCGACGACGATCGTGTGGTCGTCGGTGAACTTTCCGTACCCGTGGATCTCGGTGATCTTGTTCTTCTTCATCAGGAAGTGCACACCGGCGACGCGGCCGTCGGCGACCTTGCGGCTGCGGTCGAACGCCGCGCCGTAGTCGAAGCTCACGTCACCGCTGATGCCGAACGTCTTGGCTTCCTTGGTGAACATGTGGGCCAGCTCCGCGTTGCGCAGCAGCGCCTTGGACGGGATGCACCCGACGTTGAGGCAGACGCCGCCCCAGTACTTGGGTTCGACGATGGCAGTGTTCAGCCCGAGCTGGGCGGCGCGAATGGCGGCCACGTACCCGCCGGGGCCGGCTCCGAGAACGACGACGTCATAGTGGGTCACGCCTTACCACCCTAGTGGCCGCGCAGCAGCACAGCACCCATGGCTGCGGCCAACGGCGCCGACATGAACGCGATGGCCAGCGCGGTGACCGCCGGGCGGTCCTGCACCAGTGCCGCGAGGAGGCTCACGACGATGCTGGCGACCAGGTAGACCAACACCGCGAACACCGGGACGGCCTTGTCCGGCGACTGGGCCCACCAGTGGTAGAGGCCCGCTCCGGCCGCACCTGCGACTGCCCACACCGCGACCGTGACCAGCGCGAACTTCCAGCGGTTCACATGGTCGGCGACGAGCGGCTCAGACACCGGCGGCCACCTGCACCGCGGTCAGCGCGCCGAGGCAGCCAGGTCCGATCGCGACGACAAGCGCCCCGACGGCAGTGGTCCAGCGACGGCCGGACACCAGGATCGTCAGCGTGCCGAGGAGGCTGGGGATGCCGACCGCGAGTGCGATGACGGTGGCGGGCTTCAGCGTGGTGGTGACCTCGCCCGCGATCAGCAGCGCGCCCGTCACGCCGAGGGCGACGCCCAGCATCATGACTGCGGCGAGCACCGACGCGCGAGGCAGCGGGATCACGTCTGCGACGGTAACGCCGGCGGGTCGCGGTGGGGGTCAGGCGCGCGGGGCTCCGCCGAACGCTTCCCGCCCCGCAGCGGCGATCCGGGCCAGCACGGCATCGCCGTGGGCAGTCCGGAACCCCGACCGTGTCACGGTCAGCACGTCGCGGAACGGATACGGCGTCGCCGTGTCGTTGTCGACAAGCGCCAGCCGGTGCCGGTTGTGCGGCGCGTTGATCACCGATGCAGGCAGCATCCCGACCGCCATGTCGCTGACGATCAGCTCGACGGCGGCGAGGTAGTCACGCGTCACGTGGCTGACGCGGGGGGCGAAGCCGACTTCCGCGGCCCACCGGATGAGCTGCTGGCGGTCGACGTCTCGCGGGGACCCCGCGACCCAGTCGGCATCGAGGCACTCCGTCAGGGCTCGCGGGCTCACAGCGGCGGTCACCGCCAGCAGCGGTTCGCGGCCGACGAGCCGGGCATTGAGGTTGTCGCCCGACGGAGGTTGCTGTTCGGCGAGATAGCGGTGAGCTATCAGGATGTCGAGCTCACCGGTATCGATCAGCATGACGCCCTCGGCCGGTTCTGTCTCGACCGTGTCGACCCGAGCGGTGGGATCGGTCTCGCGCAGAGAAGCCAACGCGGCGGGCAGCAGAAAGCTCAGTGCGGTGCCGTAGGCGCCGATCCGCAGGACGACCCCATCGCCACGAGAGATACCGCGCGCGACGTCGCCGAATGTGGCTGCGGCCGAGAGCATGTCATCGGCCGCGGCCGCCAGCGCGCGGCCGGCGGCTGTGAGGACGATGCGGCTGCCGGGTTTGCGGGTGAACAGCAGCACACCGCCGAGCCGGTGCTCGAGCGTCGTGATGTGTTGGGACACCGCCGACGGCACGTACCCGAGCTCCTCGGCCGCCCGGGTGATGGAGCCCAGCCGCGCCACCTTGGCAAAGCTGGCCAGCAGCCGGGGGTCAGAGAGTTCAAGTTTGGTGAAGAATTGCTTCACGAATCATCATGCTAGTTGGTGAGCGCCCTTGCCGCCGTGTCCCTAACGTCTGTCGCAATCGAGCACCGGATGACCGGGCATGCGAACGAGGAAGGGCAGACCCCGATGAACACCGAACCGCGCACTGTTGAACAGGCCGATGACGTCGCGGCAGGCGGACTGCGGCGAAACTCCATGACCTGGGTCGGGGCGGCCCTGCTCGGCGCGATCATCATGTCGCCCGCCAGCGGTCTCTACTTCAACTTCACCCCGACCGAAGCCACCGCCGGCAGCGTTGTTCCGCTGATTTTCCTCATTGCCATCGTCGTCACCCTGCCCACGGCGCTGTCCTACGCCGCCCTCTCACGTTCGCTGCCGAGCGCCGGCAGCGCCTACACCTGGGTGCGCCAGGCCATGGGGCCGGGCGCCGGGGTGTTCGCAGGCTGGATTCTCAATGGCTTCTATTTGCTCGCCCAGATCGTGCTGCCCGGTATCGGCGCGCTGTTCTTCAACGACATCCTCAACCAGGTCGGCATCCCCACCGGCTATCTCACCTGGGCAATCGGAGTAATGCTGATGACCGTGGTGGTAGCCGCGATCAACTTCCGAGGCATCGACCTCAGCCTCAAAGGAACCGTCATCTTCATGGTTCTCGAGTCCGTCGTCGTCTTCGCCCTGATGGCGACCATCTTCATCGTCCAGTCCCGCAACGGTTCGTTCACCGCCGCCGACGTCGGACAGACCTTCACCCCGTCGGCCGCGCTCGGGGGCACCGCCTCGATCTTCGCCGCCCTGGTCTTCGGCATCCAGGCCAACGTCGGCTTCGACGCGGTCTCGACGCTGGCCGAGGAGACGCACACACCGCGCAAGTACATCCCGATCGCGACCGTGGTGGCCGTGTTGGCTGTCGGCGCCTTCTGGGTCATCACGGCCATCGGATTCGTCGCCGCCTTCCCGGTCGAACAGGTCGCCGCGGTGGCCGCCGACGGCGGCACGCCGGTGTCGGCGATGGCGCACCAGTTCTGGGGCGGCGCCGGGCAACTGCTCATCTCGATCATCGCCTTCACTTCGATCACGGCGATCTACCTCGCGCAAAACGTCGCGAGCAGCCGCGCGCTCTACGCCATGGGGCGCGCCGGCACCGCCCCGGCGTTCCTCGCGCGCCTCAAGCCGGGTGCCCGGGTACCAGGCAACGCGATGACGCTCGGGCTCGTGGTGACCGTGCTCGTGACGCTGCTGCTCGGCGCCCTCTTGGGTACTGCGAGCCAGTACAACTGGTCGGCCACCATGTCCTCATCGCTGGCACTGCTGACCTATCTCGCCGTCAACATCGCGAACATCGCCTATCACGCCCGCAACCGCGCAACGAAGTTCCACGTCTTCATGCACGGCGTGGTCCCGGTCGTCGGCATCGCCGTCGTGTGCTTCGTGATCTACAAGTCCTATCTCGCGTCGCTGTGGAACGCGGGCTGGACGTTCGGCCGCAGCGTCCAGATCGCGGTCCTGATCTGGCTGCTGCTCGGCGTGTGCTGGGTGATGTTCGTCCGTCGCACACGCCCCGACGTCATGCGCCCGGATGCCGACGCGTTCATCGCCCCGGAGGCCGCAGGCCGATGAGCGGGTACATCGATCTGAGCATGCCGATCTCCTCGGCGATGCCGACCAACGAACCCGATCACTTCCCGCCGCGGATCACGCCCTACGCCGACATCGCCTCCCACGGCTGGGCCGGCAGCACCATCACGATCGACTCACACTGCGGCACGCACGTCGACGCACCGTCGCACTTCGTGGCCGGGGAGATCGGCGTCGACGAGATCCCGCTCGACACTCTCGTCGGAACCGCGCAGAGGATAGACGTGCAAGGGCCCGTCGTGAGCGCCGAGCAGGTGGCCGGCACACAGGCCGCCCGCATCGTCGTCCACACCGGATGCAGCGAGCACAGCGACCAACCCTCCTACATCACCGACTACACCCACCTCGACGTCGGCGCCGCCCACCAATTGGTGCGCAACGGGGTGCGCCTCGTCGGCATCGACAGTCCATCGGTGGACGCGCCCGGAGTCGACGCCGTGCACCAGATCCTGCTGGGCCACGGCGTGATCATCGTCGAGAATCTCGCCAACACCGCGGCTCTGCCCGACGTGTTCGAGCTGATCGTCAGCCCGCTGCGCATAGTCGGAGGTGATGGCAGTCCCGCCCGGGTGGTTGCCATCGCTTACTCGCCTGGACCCGGACCGACACCGTGAAAGCCACCGACACAGTCGGCGTTCGCGACGTCACCCTCACCCGCCTTGGGCTCGGGACTGCACCGCTGGGTGGACTGTTCCGACCGGTCCGCGACGCGGACGCAGCCGCGACGATCGAGGCGGCGTGGGATCTCGGGCTGCGGCTGTTCGACACCGCCCCCCTGTACGGCTACGGCCGCGCGGAGCAGCGTCTCGGCAGCACGCTGCGCGCCCGGCCAAGGGCCGAGTTCGTCGTCGCGACCAAGGTCGGCCGGCTGCTACGTGAACCGTCGCCCGGCGCCGCGTGGGAGTTCGACACCACCCAGGAGCACGCGGGTCAACCGTTCTACAAGGACACCGGGTCGGCCGTGCCGGTCTTCGATTTCTCCTACGACGGTGCGCTGCGGTCGCTGGAGGAGAGCCTGACCCGGCTCGGCCTCGATCGCGTGGACATCGTCCACGTCCACGACCCCGAACAGCATGTGCAGCAGGCGGTCGACGGTGCCTACCGGGCGCTGCTGCGGCTGCGCGACGAAGGGGTGATCGGGGCGGTCGGGCTCGGAATCGACTACGCGGAACCGGCGGTCGAGATCCTGCGGGCCGTCGACCTGGACTGCGTCCTGATCGCCGGACGGTGGACGTTGCTCGACCAGGCTGCGGGCCAGGAGCTGCTTCCGCTGGCCGCCGAGCGCGGCGTCGCGGTGATCGCGGCCGGGGTCTACAACAGCGGAGTGCTCGCGAACCCCGGTGCGGTGACCGCCACCTACGACTACGTGCCCAGCCCGCACGACGTTGTCGTACGGGCGAGCACAATCGCCCGGGTCTGCGCACGCCACGGCGTCCCCCTGCGTGCTGCTGCCCTGCAGTTCCCGTTCCGCCACTCCGCGGTGGCCGCCGTGCTCACCGGTGCCCGCACCGCGGCGGAGATCAGCGAGAACGTCGATCTTTTCGACAGCCCGTTGCCCGAGGAACTTTGGACGGACCTGGCCGCAGAATGCGGTATCGGACTCCTCTCGCCGTGACCACTCCGCCCACCGGCCACTCCGGCCGCGTGCTTCACCTCGACCTCGGCGCCGGCCGCAGCCACGTCGAGGAACCGACTGCACAGGAGTGGCGGCGCTACCCGGGTGCCGGCCTCCTCGGCGTACGGCGGCTGCTGACCGACACTTCCGCGGGCCTGGATCCCTTCGCACCGGCGGCCATGCTCATGCTGATGTCGGGCGTGATCGCCGGCCACCGTGCTGTCAGCCTGCCCACCTTCGCCGTCGTCGGTAAATCACCGCTGACCGGTGGTGTCGGCGAAGCCCGTGGGCGAGGTCCGTTCGGCCCTGCGCTCAAGGCATCGGGCTGCGACGGCGTGATCGTGACCGGCCGCGCCGCCGCGCCGTGCTATGCGGTGATCGATGGCGGACAGCTGCGCCTCGAGGACGGCGCTGATCTCTGGGGCCTCGAGACTCATTGCGCCACGGACGTTCTCAAAGCACGTCACGGTGATGGCGCCGCTGTCGCGGTCATCGGCCCCGCGGGCGAGAACCTTGTGCGGTACGCAGGGATCATCACCGAGTTCACCCATGCAGCAGCGCGGATGGGGCTCGGCGCGGTGATGGGAGCCAAGAATCTCAAGGCCATCGTCGTTGTTCCGAACGCCGTACCCGCGGTACACGACGACGCGACGCTGCAACGTCTCACCGCGCTTTACCGCGACCACATCGGCGCAAACCCGCTGACCGCCGCGCAGGCATCGCCGACTGGTTTCGGCGGCTGGTTCCTCGACCCGGACCTGACCGGCTACGCCGGCGTCGGAAACTTCCAGACCGCCGCGATGCCGTCCGTGCCGGTGGAGTCCACGCAGCTGCTCGCCGATCGTCGACGAGACGGCGCCGGAGCGTGTCCGGGGTGTCCGAACGACTGCATCACGACCTACGACAACGGGATCGACCCCCGGCTCGGCGGCCTCGACGAGGAGAATCTGGCGGCATTCGTCCTCGGCTGCGGCGTCACCGATGTGGGCGATGCGCTCGATCTCGTCGCACGATGCCACGCCGTTGGCCTGGACCCCGTGTCGTTCGCCGCGGTGTGGGCCTACCTCGCCGAGATCGACAGCTCGAAGCGGCCGCCTGCGGCCATGATCGACGACGTCACCGGGCGTCACGGAGACGACTGGACTCTCGGCGAAGGGGTGCGTCTACTCGCCGAGGCGAGGGGCCGACCCGAGAGTGCAATGCACGTCAAAGGACTCGAGTTCTGCCGGTACGACCCACGGGTGTCAGCCGGCCAGGCGCTCGCCTACGCGGTGAGCCCCGTGGGGCCGCGCTACGAGATCGTCGAGCATGACCTCGACTTCGACCCCGATATCGGTCCGCCGCACGGACTGGCACAGATGCGAACACTGGGCGTCGACGAGTGGGCCGACATGACGAACCTCGACGCGGCACGAGTGGCGCGCACGGCCGTTCTGCTGGATCTGTGGAGCGGTCTTGACGCGCTCGGGGTGTGCCTGTTCGCGGGGCCACCGATGCGGCTGCTCACCCAGGCGCGGGTCGCCGAGATCGTGCGGGCGGTCACCGGATGGCTGACCAGCGATCACGAGATCATGCTGTGGGGCAGGCGCCGCTGGAACCTGATGCGGCTGTACAACTTTCGCGAAGGCATAGGTCCCGAGCAGGACACGTTGCCCGCGCGGTTCTTCACCGAGGCCGTCGACAGCGGACGGCACGCCGGTGCGGTTCTCGACCGCGACGACTTCTCCGACGCGCTGGCGCAGTATTACGCGCTGGCCGGCTGGGATGCCGAGGGCGTCCCGACCTCGATCACCCTGACCTCCCTGGGCCTGCAGTGGGCCGATCCCCGTCCGACCCGATCGAAAGTGAGTCCGACATCGCTTCCCCCGACACTGTCCTCGATGACGCCATGCGCTACCACCTAGCGTCCGACAACTGGGCGCCGGCGCTGCCGGCCGTGCTCGAAGCGGTGGTGGCCGCCAACACCGGCGACGAGATGAGCTACGGCCGCGACCGGTACACGTCTCGGCTTCAAGACATCGTCCGTGACGAGTTCGGCGATCGGACTGTCGCCTACCCGGTCTTCAACGGTACAGGCGCCAATGTGGTTGCGCTGCAGTCGATGCAGCCGACCTGGGGCGGGGTGATCTGCGCACACACGGCACACATCAACACCGACGAGGGCGGGGCACCGGAACGGGTGGCGGGCCTGAAGATGCTGCAGGCCAACAGCATCGACGGCAAGCTGACCGTGGATCACGTCAGGGCACTGGCGAACAACTTCGGGATCGTCCACCACGCGCAACCGTCGGTGGTATCGCTGACGCAGAGCACCGAGCTCGGCACGCTGTACACCCCCGAAGAGATCGCTGCCGTCGCCGAGGTGGCGCACAGCTATGGCATGGGTGTGCATCTCGACGGTGCGCGCCTGACCAATGCCGCAGCGGCGCTGGACGTGCCGCTGCGCGCGCTGGCGACCGATGTCGGTGTCGACGTGATCTCGCTGGGCGGCACCAAGAGCGGGTTGATGTTCGGCGAGCTGGTCGTGGTGCTGGAGCCTGATCGGGTGACGGGCATCGAGTACATCCGCAAGTACACGATGCAGCTGGCGTCCAAAGCGCGGTACATCTCGGCGCAATTCATCGCATTGTTGGACGGTGAGCTGTGGCGCCACGGTGCGCGGCACGCGAACGAGCAGGCGACGCTGCTGCGTTCGCTGGTGGAGGACATCCCGGGCCTGACACTCACCCAGCCCACGCAGGCCAACGCGGTGTTCGCCATCCTGCCGCCGGGCGTCGAGGACGAGGTGCGGGCCATCGCTGACTTCCAGACCTGGAATCCGGCAACCGGAGAGGTTCGGTGGATGTGCTCGCACGAGACCACCGACGACGTGGTCTACGGCTTCGCGAAAGAGTTGCGCGAGATCGTCGCGTCCGCGTCGGCGTAGTCGACCCAGACCGCCTAGCGCTGCGGCACCGGGCAGGCGTCGACGGCCTCGGCGCATTTGGCGCAATTAGCCGACTAGGTTCGCCTCTAGAATTGGCCGAATGGGAGCGGTTTCGGTCGACACAGATGAACTAATTCTTGCTGCCACAGAGGCTGAGAGCCTCGCACAAGGGCTGACGTTTCCAGCCCCTTCGCCGGCCGGACCAAACAAGTGGCAGCCGACCGCAGCAGCAGTCACTACCGTTGAATGTTCAATACAGTTGGTTTCGACTCACCTGGCGGCGCGCATGCGATCGACCGCAGACAACCTGTCGCGCAGTGGTTCTGCGTACGTGCACCAGGATGATCGATCCGGTATCGCCATCAGGGGAATCCACATCTGAGTCGCACAGTGTCTCCAACGTTGTCGCAAGTACGCGCGTGGAATGCGGAGAGCTTGGAGCTTGCAGCAACGAAATGGGAAAACGTCGCCGATCTGTGGAACGATTCGTTTCGTCAAATCACAGGGCGAGTTAACAACATTCACTGGAGCGGCGACGCTGCCGATGCAGCGCGTGCGATGGCAATCGCTGATCATCACAGGATTCGTCAACTTGCCCACACTCTTAGCACGATAGCCGCCATCGCCCGTTCTGCAGCCATAGAGATTGCCAACGCGAAAAGTGCCACCCTCGCCGCAATAGGCGAGGCACACGCCGATGCTTTCATCGTTGAAGAGGATCTGACGCTCACCGATCGACTAACAAGCGATTCGCTGGCAGAGCACCTCGACCGCGAGCAACAGCAGATAACACTGACGAAAAAGATCAAGCTACTCGCCGCTGCCTTAGCTGCAGCTGACCAGCGGGCGGCAGAACAACTGCGTCGTGCTGCAGAAGGTCTTGCGAGCCTTTCCTTGGAATCGCCCCGCGAACCTGACACCCCTGTTCAACTGGTCGACTTCCATTCTGCGCCACCGCCAGAGAAGCCCTCCTGGACGTCGCCGGACCCCCCACCGGGCGGCTGGAGCGACGACCCGATCACTCGCGCGGCTCAAAAGATCGCCTACGGTCACGCAAGTACCAAGCATTTGGCCAATGAGTGGCCGCCAGGCACAACTCGAGACGATCTGGCCAGGGAGGTGGAGCGCATGATGCGATCAAGTATCAAACCCGAAAGCGGAATGATCATCGGGCGCACTGTGGACGGCGCGCCCGCCATCTACGACCCGAAGAGCAACACCCTCCTTATTCGCGATGCGGCGGCGGGCGACGCAGGAACGGTTTTCAAGCCGACGAGAGGTCAGGCGTACCTTGCGGACAAGGTCCCCGTAAGGGTGCCGTCGTTGTCGACGTCGGACCTTGCCGATGGCCCCTACCGATCAACCGTTGAACCGCCGAGGGCGCCCCGCGTGGGGTTTCCCCCGATGGTCGGGGTGCCACCCATGGTGGATGCTCCACGCCCCGGACCGGGCGATGTGCCCGTGCTCGATGTAGATGGCCCGCCCGATGTCGGTTTACCTGGAGCCGGCAGGTGATCGCCTTCGCAACCCACCCACGTTTGAGGACTTTGTGATGAAACAAGACGTCGTAGCTATCAACCTCGCGGATGACGAACGCACGCTACTGCTTGCTGGACTGTTGGAGTTCGGCGGACCTGCCATGGGTTCCCGAGTCGTGGCTCCTATCGTCGGGGCCGCGAATCTCGACCAGTTCTTCGAACTGACCGACCGCCTGCGAGCCTCCATCGCTGCAGGCGAACCCTTGTCGGGTCTGGACTGGACACGCGCGCTGGTGCTCACGGAAATCTGTTGGGCGAGCGACGTGCTCGGTGCCGCGAGCGACTTCGGAATGAATTTGACCGATGACGGCGCGGTGAGGGCCCTCCGCTCTCTGCAGCGCAAGATCGTCACGGGCGAGCGCGTCACGCTGCTACTCGAATCAGCACGGACCGCCTAGCGCTGCGGCACCGGGCAGGCGTCGACGGCCTCGGCGACGATGCGCGTGCCGTTCGCCGAGGGCCGTTCGCCGCGTTCGTAGGACGCCCCGGTGACCACCGGCTCGTCGGCCAGTGCGGACATCTCGTCGTCGGTGAACGCGCGTCCGCGGGAGAGGAACCGCTTACCCTCGGGCGCTTCGAGGCTGAACCCGCCACCACGGCCGGATACCACGTCGATCACCAGCTGGGTGTGTTTCCACGCGTCGAACTGCGGCCCGGAGATCCACACCGGGACTCCGTCGCCGACGTCGAAGACCGCCAGCAGCACGTCGCGGTCCCCTACGATGAAGTCGCCGTCGGGGTAACACATCGGCGACGAGCCGTCGCAGCAGCCGCCGGACTGGTGGAACATCAGCGCGCCGTGGCGTCCCTGCAGGGTGCGCAGCAGGTCGGCTGCGGCGGCGGTGATGAGGGCTCGATTCGGTGCGGGCACGCTAACCATCTTTCCCCAGGCGCGCGGCCCGGATGGCCGGCGCGGTCGACGGCGGCAGCAGCGTCCGCCGGTCGGCGGGATAGCGGACCGTCAACCCGACCGACGATGCGAACCGGTAAGGCTGCGCGGCGAGCAGACCCGAGAACTGCTTGCGCAGCCGCGACATCTCGGCCCGCACCGTGACCACGCGGGTGCGATCGCCGTAGAGGTCCTCGGCGAGTTCCGGCGCGGTGCGCCCCTGCGGCGAGCGCGCCAGCGCGCAGAGGATCTCCGCGTGCCGCAGCGACAGGTCGTGACACCAGCTGCCGAACTCCCCCACCAGCCGCAGCGCCGGCTTGTCCGGATCGGCGAAGTCCAACGTCACCTGCGACACCTGGGCGGTCGCCGCGTCGTCATCGTCACCTTGGCCTCGGTCGGCGAGGCGCACCAGCCACCCGCCGGGCAGCGGCTCGACCGCGCACAGTCCCAGCGTCGCCAACCACACCCGACCCGGCCCCATCTGGTCGGGCAGCAGGATGCGGTTGTGCAGCGGCATCGCGTCGACCGCAGCCACCCAACCCTCGGTGTCGACGGCCAACGCCGGGGTGCCCATGCGGGCCAGGATCGGCGCGGCCACCGAGCGCAGACGGTTCAGCGTGCGGTCGTGCTCGGAGCGCAGGTGCGATTCGGCGAGCCGGGCGACGGCGTCGACGAGCGCGATCGTGGTCGGGTGAACGGTGGCCGCCGGCCCGGAGACGTCGACGACGCCGAGTACCTGGCCGGTGCGGGGGTCGCGGATCGGCGCGCCGGCACACGTCCAGGAGTGGTGGCTGCGCAGGAAGTGTTCGGCGGAGAAGACCTGCACGGCGCGCTGCGCCGCGAGCGCGGTGCCGATCGCGTTAGTGCCGACGGCACCTTCACCCCAGTGCGCACCTTCGACGAAGCCGAGCCGGTCGGCGTTGCTCAGCACCGCCGGGGAGCCGGAGCGCCACAGCACCCGCCCGGTCGCGTCGGCGACGACGAGGATGTTCTCGCCGTCGGCGACCAGCGACTCGAGGCCGTGGGAGATCTCGTCGAGCACCTCCATCAGTCCCGACGCGCGGCGCAGCGACTCCAGGCCGCCGGTTTCGACGACCGGGGTGTCGCTGGGTTCGACGCCCCGGGCCAGGAGGCGCTGCCACGAGTCACCGATGACCTCGCGGGGACGGGCAGGTGCGCGGTGCCCGGCCATCGTCGCGTCGTAGACAGCCGACATCAGCCGCGCGTAGCTGCGCGGATCCTCCCCGACGGCGACGGCGGGTTCAGGCACGGACGGCATCACCTGCGATTGTGCTCTCCATCTCAGCGGTAGACCAGGCCGCCGTCGATCAGCCCGGCCTGGCCGGTCATGTAGTCGGCGTCGGGGCCGGCGAGGTAGGAGACGAAACCGGCGACGTCGTCGGGCGTTTCGGCGCGTCCCAGCGCGATGCCGCCGACGAACTTGTCGTAGGTCTCCCCCTCGGCGGCGCCGGTCAGTTCGGCGAAGCGCTTGTCGATCTCGACCCACATGTCGGTGCCGACCACGCCGGGGCAGTACGCATTGACGGTGATGCCGTCGGCGGCGTGCTCCTTGGCTGCGGCCTGGGTGAGCGCCCGGACGGCGAACTTGGTGGCGCTGTAGGGCCCGAGCATCGCGAAGCCGTCGTGGCCGGCGATCGACGAGGCATTAATAATCTTGCCCGGCTTGTTGTTGCCGGTGAAGTGCGCGACCGCGGCTTGAATCCCCCACAGCACGCCGTCGACGTTGATGGCCCAGAGCTTCTTGAGCTCGTCGGGCGTGACGTCTTTGAGGGGCCCGACGAGCGCGATGCCCGCGTTGTTGACCATGATGTCCAGGCCGCCGAGTGCGCTCGCCGTGTGGTCGACAGCCGCGAACACCTGGTCGCGATCGCTGACGTCCGCGACGAACGTGGTTGACTTACAGCCGATCTCGGCGATCTCGTCGGCGACTGCTGCGATGCCGTCCTGTGTCAGGTCGACCAGTGCGATGTCGGCACCGTCGCGCGCCAATCGCAGCGCTATACCCCGGCCGATGCCGCGGCCGGCTCCGGTCACCAAGGCGACTTTTCCGTTGAGACTCATGTCAGTTCGCTCCGTTCGGGTCGACGAGAACCTTCATCTTGGTGCCGGCGTGGAGCGCCTCGAATCCCTCGTCGACGACGTCGTCGAGCGGGATGCGGGTCACCCAGCCGGTGGTGTCGTAGCGGCCGTCGGCCATCAGTGCGATCACGGCTTCGAAATCGGCGCCGGTGTAGCAAAGCGAGCCCTGGATACGGGACTCGTTCATGACGAGATTGAGAAGCGGTGTCTCGAGCGGCTTTTCATAGATCGCCACGCTGATCATCGGCCGGCGAGAGCCGATGCATGCCAGCGCGGTGCTCACCGCGGGTGCCACGCCGGCCGCGTCGAACACCGCGTCGGCCCCGGCGCCGGAGGTGTGCTCGGCGATGAAGGCGAGCACGTCGGTCGCGGTCGGATCGAGTGTCTGTGCACCGAGCGCCTCGATGGCCGCGCGCCGGGTGGGTGACGGTTCGACGACGAACACGTCCTCGAGTCCCTTGCCGCGCAACGCGAACCAGAGCCCGATGCCGATCGGTCCGGCGCCGAACACCATCGCCGTGTCGCCGTCTTTGACGTCACCGAGGGTGGCGGCGTGATAGGCCACCGACATCGGCTCCACGAGCGCGCCCAGCTCCAGCGAGACGCTGTCGGGTAGCCGGTGCAGCATCGAGGTCGGCACCACCGTCGACTCGGCCATGCCGCCGTCGGACATCAGCCCGTGGAAGCCGATCTGCTGGCAGACGTTGTAGTTGCCGGCGCGGCAGGGCCCGCACGTGTCGCACTTGTAGATGGGCTCGACGGCGACGCGGTCGCCCTCACTCCACCCGGTGACGCCGTCGCCGACGGCAGTGATGGTGCCGGAGAATTCGTGGCCCATGGTCAGCGGCAGCTGCGCGCCGGTCAGCGGGTGCGGTGAGGTCGGCACGAAGATGGGGCCGGCGTAGTACTCGTGCAGATCGGTGCCGCAGATGCCGTTGAAGCCGACCTGGAGTTTGACCGTGCCGGGGCGAACCTCCGGTTCGGCGACGTCGTCGATCTCGAGCTTGTTCGGGCCGTAGTACACAGCTGCTTTCATGTCCGCATGTCTATGTGACCGCGACCACACCGCGAAAGAGTTGCAGGGGGTTGCAGGCGGGGGTTGCAACGCTTCGCAACTCTTGTGCGCCCCGCGTGCCTGGGTGTGGTCTGGCTCACATGACTTCCACTCTCGACCCGCAGACCACCACCCTGAGCCCCCAGCAGCGCATCGACGCCTGGCTGGCCGACTTCGAGGCGGCGCTGGCCGTCCGCGACATCGAACGCGTCGCCAACATGTTCGCCGTCGACAGCTTCTGGCGTGACCTGGTGTCCTTCACTTGGAACCTCAAGACGCTCGAGGGCCGCGACCAGATCACCGACATGCTGACCGCCCGGCTCGCCGAGACCGACCCGTCGGGCTTTTCCACCAGGGAAGAACCCACCCAGGACGGCGACGTCGTCTCCGCGTTCATCCAGTTCG
Organism: Mycobacterium kyogaense; assembly: GCF_036946525.1. Taxonomy (GTDB): domain Bacteria; phylum Actinomycetota; class Actinomycetes; order Mycobacteriales; family Mycobacteriaceae; genus Mycobacterium; species Mycobacterium kyogaense_A. The sequence goes on from NZ_JAQIIY010000006.1 coordinate 80,468, forward strand.
AGACCGCCGCCGGCCGCGGCACCGGGCACCTGAGGATCAAAGGGGACGACGGCACCGACGGCGCAGAAAAGGACCAGGCCTGGACGCTGCTCACCGCGCTGCAGGAGCTCAAGGGCCACGAGGAGCGCAAGGGCGTCAGCCGGGTCATGGGCGCCGTGCACGGCGACGACCCGGACCCGCGGTCGTGGGCGGAGCGCAAGGCCGCCGAAGACGCCGAGCTGGGCCGCACCATCCAGCCGTACACGCTCGTCATCGGCGGCGGGCAGGGCGGCATCGCGCTCGGCGCCCGGCTGCGTCAGCTCGGCGTGCCCGCGATCGTCGTCGACCGCCACGAACGGCCCGGCGACCAGTGGCGCAAGCGCTACAAGTCGCTGTGCCTGCACGATCCGGTCTGGTACGACCACCTGCCCTACCTGCCGTTCCCGCAGAACTGGCCGGTGTTCGCCCCCAAGGACAAGATCGGCGACTGGCTGGAGTTCTACACCCGCGTGATGGAGGTGCCGTACTGGTCGAAGACGACGTGCCTGTCCGCCACCTTCGACGAGGCCGAGGGCCGCTGGACCGTCGAGGTGGACCGCGACGGCGAACGCCTCACGCTGCACCCGACGCAGCTGGTTCTCGCGACCGGCATGTCGGGCAAGCCCTACGTGCCCACCGTGCCCGGTCAGGACGTCTTCCGCGGCGACCAGCACCACTCGTCGCAGCACCCCGGCCCGGACGCCTACGCCGGCAAGAAGGCTGTCGTGATCGGCTCCAACAACTCCGCCCACGACATCTGCAAGGCGCTCTACGAGAACGGCGTCGACGTCACGATGGTGCAGCGGTCCTCCACTCACATCGTCAAGTCCGACACCCTGATGGACATCGGTCTGGGTGACCTGTACTCCGAGCGGGCGCTGGCCGCGGGGATGACGACCGAGAAGGCCGACCTGACGTTCGCCTCACTGCCGTACCGGATCATGCACGAATTCCAGATCCCGCTGTACGACCAGATGCGGGAGCGGGACAAGGAGTTCTACGACCGCCTGGCCGCCGCCGGTTTCGAATTGGATTGGGGCGCTGACGGTTCCGGACTGTTCATGAAGTACCTGCGGCGCGGCTCGGGCTACTACATCGACGTCGGCGCCTGCGACATGGTGGCCGACGGCCGGATCAAGCTCGCCCACGGTCAGGTCGACCATCTGACCGAGGACTCGGTGGTGCTGGCCGACGGCACCGAGCTGCCCGCCGACGTGGTGGTCTACGCGACGGGATACGGCTCGATGAACGGCTGGGCCGCTGATCTGATCGGCCAGGACGTCGCCGACAGGGTCGGCAAGGTGTGGGGCCTGGGCAGCGACACCCCCAAGGATCCCGGGCCGTGGGAGGGCGAGCAGCGCAACATGTGGAAGCCCACGCAGCAGCCCAACCTGTGGTTCCACGGCGGCAATCTGCACCAGTCCCGGCACTACTCGCTGTATCTGGCGCTGCAACTCAAGGCACGCCACGAGGGCTTGCCCACCCCGGTGTACGGACTGCAGGAGGTGCACCACCTGAGCTGAGTCAGGGGCGGGTCAGGCGGCTGCCGAGCGGCGGATCTGGTTGCCGCCGGCCCGCTTCGCCTCGTACATGGCCATGTCGGCCGCGGCGATGACCCGCTCGATCACCGTACGGGTGTCGGCGGCCGGGTCGGCTACCGCACCACCGGCGACGCCCAGGCTGGCCGTCACATGCCACGGGTTCGACGCGATGGCCGAGCACAGCCGCCGCGCCAGCAGGTCCATCTCGGAGGGCAGGCAGGCCTGGGCCACCACGAACTCCTCGCCGCCCACGCGCGCAGCGATGACATCCGGCCCGCATGCCGTCCGCAGCCTGTCGGCCACGTCGACCAGAACGCGGTCGCCGATCGCGTGGCCCAGCGTGTCGTTGAGGCGCTTGAACCCGTCGAGGTCGATCATCACCACGCTGATGCATCCTGCGTCGCTGATCAGTGCGTGCGCCGCGCGCCGGAACCCTCGCCGGTTGGTCAGCCCGGTCAGCGGATCGGTCGACACGGCGTCGTTCCACAGCAGCCGCACCAGGATCTGACCGCCGATCGGCACGGTCAGCAGCCCGCCGGTGGACATCAACAGCGTGGCCACCCCCAGGGCCGCGTCGCCGGCCACCGCCATCCGAACCGCACAGATGAGGGCGGTGCCCAGCGCGATGCCGACGGTGACGGCGAGCTGGCGGGGGCTGTGCGCCGAGGCGACATAGGCCGCCAGCCCGACGAACGCCCAACAGGTCAGCAGCCCGGCGTGCGGGTCTTGCTGGGCCAGGGCGACGACGGCAAGGGCGGCGCTGCCACCTACCGCGAACACCGCGGACTGACGTCGGGTGGGCCACCGCCGGGCGTACGCGACGGCGACACCGGCGAACCCCGCGGCGGCCACCAGCACCGCGCCTCGCGCGACCCCGTGCGGGCCGGCGGGACTGACCGTCGTCAACGCCACGGCGACGGCGAGCACCGCCATGATCGTCGCCATCACCGACGAGGAGATGCGCAGCAGACGCCGTGACGCGAGGTAGCCCGTCAGCCACTCATAGCGGTCGGGCTGCTGCCACCACTGCCGAATGTGGTCCACCACCGCCCCCGATTCTCACCTGGGGCGATAGTACCGAGCACGCCGGTTGCCGCGACCGATTCGAACGCCGCGTGCGCAGGTGCGCAGAATGGGGGCGTGACCAATCCCCCGCAGACGGACGATCCGTTCCTCTGGCTCGAGGAGATCACCGGCGACGACGCGCTCGCCTGGGTGCGCGAGCACAACGATCCGACGATCGCCGAGCTGGGTGGCGAGCGCTTCGAGCAGATGCGCGCCGACGCCCTCGGTGTCCTCGACACCGACACCCGGATCCCCTATGTGCGCCGCCGCGGCGAGTTCCTCTACAACTTCTGGCGCGACGCCACGAATCCGAAGGGTCTGTGGCGCCGCACCACGCTCGAGAGCTACCGGTCGGAGACGCCGGAGTGGGACGTGGTCATCGACGTCGACGAGCTCGCGCGGACCGACGGGCAGAACTGGGTGTGGGCGGGTGCCGACGTCATCGAACCCGATCATGGGCGCGCCCTGGTCAGCCTCTCCCGGGGCGGGTCGGACGCGGCGGTGGTGCGGGAATTCGACATGGCGACCCGATCTTTCGTCGACGGTGGGTTCGAGTTGGCCGAAGCCAAGTCGCAGAGCAGCTGGGTCGACGAGGACACCCTGCTGGTCGGCACCGACTTCGGGGAGGGGTCGCTCACCGAATCGGGCTATCCGCGGCTGGTGAAGCGGTGGTCGCGCGGCACGCCGCTCGAGGAGGCCGAGACGATCTTCGAGGGCGACCCGGCCGACGTCCTCGTCGCGGCGTCGGCGGATCGCACTCCGGGCTTCGAACGCACGTTGATCAGCCGCGCGCTCGACTTCTTCAACGAAGAGGTCTACGAGCTTCGAGGTACCGAGTTGATCCGCATCGACACCCCGACCGACGCCAGCATCTCGATCCACCGCAGCTGGCTGTTGATCGAGCTGCGCAGCGACTGGCACTACAGCTACGGAGCCGGTACCCAGCACTATCCCGCCGGTTCGCTGCTGGCCGCCGACTACGATCAATTCCTCTCTGGCAGCTCGGAATTGACGATCGTGTTCACCCCGGACCGGCACACCAGTCTGCACCACTACGGCTGGACGCGGGACCGGCTGGTACTCGTCACACTCGCCGACGTCGCCAGTCACGTCGCGGTGGTGACCCCCGGCTCGTGGACCAGCGAGCCGATGGCCGGACTGCCCGAGAACACCACTGTGTCACTGGTCGGCGTCGACCACCAGGGTGACGAGATCTTCTGCGACTGTTCAGATTTCATCACCCCGTCGCGGCTGCTGTACGGATCCGCTGGCGGTGCCCTCACCGAGATCAAGCGGGCGCCGTCGTTCTTCGACGCGGCCGACCTCGAGGTGACGCAGTACTTTGCGACGTCCGACGACGGGACCGCGGTGCCGTACTTCGTGGTGGGGCACCGTCACGCACCGAGCGCCGGACCGACGCTGCTCGGCGGGTACGGCGGTTTCGAGGTGGCCCGCACCCCGTACTACGACGGCGTGCTCGGCCGGCTGTGGCTCTCCCGGGGCGGCACGTACGTGCTGGCCAACATTCGCGGCGGAGGCGAGTACGGGCCGACGTGGCACACCCAGGCGATGCGCGAGGGCCGCCACCTGGTCGCCGAGGACTTCGCCGCCGTGGCACGGGATCTCGTCACGCGCGGCATCACCACGGTGGACCAGCTGGGCGCCCAGGGAGGCAGCAACGGCGGGCTGTTGATGGGCATCATGCTGACGCAGTACCCGGAGCTGTTCGGCGCGCTGGTGTGCAGCGTGCCGCTGCTCGACATGAAGCGCTTCCACCTGTTGCTCGCCGGCGCCTCCTGGGTGGCCGAGTACGGCGACCCGGACGACCCGGACGACTGGGAGTTCATCTCGAAATACTCTCCCTATCAGAACATTTCGGCGCAGCGCCAGTATCCGCCGGTGCTGATCACCACCTCGACGCGCGATGACCGCGTGCATCCCGGTCACGCACGGAAGATGACCGCTGCGCTGGAGGAGGCCGGGCACCCGGTGCGGTACTACGAGAACACCGAGGGTGGACACGCGGGCGCGGCGGACAATCCGCAGATCGCGTTCCGCGCCGCGCTGATCTACGAATTCCTGCTGTCGACCCTGGGAGGGAACTGACGTGACGATCGCCCGATCGGCCGGTGCGGCGCTACTGGCGGCCTTGACAATCCCGGGGCTGCTCACCGGATGTGGCCGGGAGGTCACCGGCACCGCGGTGACGGCGGCCGGACGCGCCCCCGCCGCCGGAAGCTCGCCCAGCACCACCCCGGGTGGGGGCGGCGGCGATGATTCTCAGTGCGCCAGTGTCACCGCACCCCTGGTCGACATCCCGCAGAAGAATCCCCGCGAACCGCAGCTGCGCGTCCCCCAACCGCAGGGGTGGGAGCGCAACACGATGATGGACAACCAGATCATCCGGTTCGCGATCGTCGCGCAGGATCTGATCGCCAACCAGTTCGCCCCCAACGCGGTGGTCACCCTCGAGTCGGTGCGCGGCAGTGCCGATCCCGACACCGTGTTCGAGCAGAACCGGTCCAACCTGACCACGATGATGGGCGCTTTCGACCTGCAGACCGAGAGCAACACGACCTGCGGATTACCCTCGGAGACAACGACATACACCGCGCCGGCGATGGGCCCGGCGCCGGAGCGGCCGATCATCATGCACGCCGTCGTCGCGCAGGGGCCGTCGGCCACCTACCTGGCGACACTGACGGTGCAGACCACCGATCCGACCAACCCCACCTATGTGCGCGACTCGGGAGAGATCGTGGACGGCTTCCAGTTGCTGCTGCCATGACGACCTCGGAGGTCCTGCTGATCGTCGGTGCGGCGCTGGTGCTGGCCGGCATCGCCGCACCCGGTTGGGATACCGCGCGCCTGGATCGCCGGGCGGTCAAACGCCGCATCTACTGGGCGGGTACCGGCGCCGGCATCGTGGTGCTGTTCCTCGCGGGACTTCCCGACCTGCAGAGCGCGCTGGCGCTGGCCGCCGCCGGGACCGTCCTGACGCTGGGCTGGGCCTACTTCCGCACACCGAACATCGTGATCGGCGGCCGGGTCCGGTCGGCGGACCCGGAGATGCGTGACCTGTAACGCCTGCGATCCGGACGGGCACTACACGTGATGGTGTTCCCGTCATCTCGAGAGAGGCCGGCCGCCTCGCTTCGGGACGCCGCGGTGTGACGTGCTGGGTTACGATCTCGCGGACATGACCGCCACTTCCGCGGACGAGGCCGCCATCGTCGCGGCGCTGCGGGCCCGCGACGAGATGACGTTCGCGGCGCTGGTCGACAAGCACACTCCGGCGATGCTGCGGATCGCGCAGGGCTACGTGTCGTCCCGAGAGGTCGCCGAGGACGTCGTGCAGGAGGCGTGGATCGCGCTGCTCAAGGGCATCGACGGCTTCGAAGGCCGGTCCTCGCTACGCACGTGGCTGTTCACGGTGCTCATCAACATCGCCAAGAAGCGCGGAATGCGGGACCGGCGGGAGTCCGACGCCCAGATCGCGGCCTACACCGGCGGCACCGTGCACCCGGCGCGGTTCCAGGACGGCGACGAGCGCTGGGCGGGTCATTGGCGCGACGGCGAGGAACCGGTGCCGTTCCCCGAATCGCCCGAGGGTTCCGTGCTGAGTTCGGAGTTGCTCACCCTGACCCGCGAGGCGCTCGACACACTGCCCGAACGCCAACGCCTCGTGGTCACCCTGCGCGACGTCCTCGACGTCGATTCCGCCGAGGTGAGCCGGCTGCTCGACATCACGCTCGCCAACCAGCGGGTGCTGCTGCACCGCGGACGGACAGCGATCCGGCAGGTTCTCGAGGATTACGTGAGGGACGTGACGTGAGCGGGCACGGACCGATGGACTGCTACGAGCTGGTCGACTTGATCACCGCCTACTTCGAGGGCGCGCTCGACGCCGTCACCCAGACGCGATTCGAACAGCACCTTGCGGGCTGCGACGGCTGTCTGACCTACCTGCAGCAGTTCCGCACCACCGTCCGCACCCTGAGCGTCCTCTGCGACGACGACGTCGACCCGCCGCTGCGCGACCGCTTGCTGGACGCCTTCCGCGACTGGCGCTAGAACTGCTCAGATGAGCCAGTTCCAGACGGTGCTCTACCGCACCGAACCGCCCGTCGCGACCATCACGCTGAACCGCCCCGACCGGCTCAACACCATCGTGCCGCCGATGCCCGACGAGATCGAGGCCGCCATCGGGCTGGCCGAACGAGACCCGGCCGTCAAGGTGATCGTGCTGCGCGGGGCCGGACGCGCATTCTCGGGCGGCTACGACTTCGGCGGCGGGTTCGACCACTGGGGCGAGGCGATGAACACCGACGGGCGGTGGGACCCCGGCAAGGACTTCGCGATGGTCAGCTCCCGCGAGACCGGGCCGACGAGCAAGTTCATGGCGATCTGGCGGGCGTCCAAACCGGTGATCGCGCAGGTGCACGGCTGGTGTGTCGGCGGGGCGAGCGACTACGCGCTGTGCGCCGATCTGGTGATCGCCAGTGACGACGCGGTGATCGGCACACCGTATGCCCGGATGTGGGGCGCCTACCTGACCGGTATGTGGCTCTACCGCCTGAGTCTTGCGAAGGTGAAGTGGCATGCGCTCACCGGCGAACCGCTGACCGGAAAGGAAGCCGCCGCAGTCGAATTGATCAACGAGTCGGTGCCGTTCGAGCAACTCGAGGCGCGCGTCGCCGAGATCGCGGCCCGGCTCGCCGCGATTCCGCTGTCGCAACTGCAGGCGCAGAAGCTGATCGTCAACCAGGCCTACGAGAACATGGGGTTGGCGTCGACGCAGACGCTCGGCGGCATCCTCGACGGGCTGATGCGCAACACCCCAGATGCGCTGCGCTTCGTCGACACCGCCGAGCGCGACGGTGTGCGTGCAGCCGTCGAGCAGCGTGACGGGCCGTGGGGTGACTACAGCCAGGCGCCCCCGGACCGCAGACCCGACCCCTCCCACGTCATCGAGCCCTGAAAGTCAGGTAGTGCACTACGCGGGTGCACGTGCCGTCCGCAGTCGATTCTCGTGGGCGGGCCCGGCGCGACCGGGACGTTCACTCACACGAGGAGTACTGCCATGACGAACACACCGCTCAAAGGCCTGCTTGCCAGCGATGCCGACGGCGAGGTCCGGATCAACGTGCCCGGAGGCACCTGGGTGATCCAGCGGACCGACATCGAGCGGCAATCGGACTGGCCCAACCCCACATTGGCCCCGTCGGCGGCGGGGGATGCCGGCACGCCCGTCGAGGTGGTCGTTCGCCCCGGTGCGTCGATCGGCTGGCTGCAGACCTTGACGATCGAGTCACTCGAGCGGCCGATGACACTTCCCGACCACTACCGCAACGTCGTCGGCTCCGAGGACCTCTCCCGCCAGAGCGAGGAGTGGGGTCGTAGCCATGGCTTTGCCTACGACCGGGTGGTGACGGCGGAAGCGGGCCACACGTCCGTGAGCTGCTGGGACGATCCCAGTGGGTTCGGCGCAGTCTGCCAAGGCGACGACTGCAAGTAACGCCCACCGCCGACGCCACCACGCTCATGACCACACCGGTACTCATCATCGCCCACGAGATGGACCTTCACGCTGCCGCAGTGACCTCGCACCTACGTGCGCATTTCGGAGTTCGACCGCTGCGAATCGACATGGCTGAATTCCCCTCAACCACAGCCAGCTTCACGTCGACGCGCAGCAGTCACGCACACGATTGGGGCGCGGTCGATCTCGATTCCGTGCGTGCCGTGTGGTGGCGTCGGCCGGCGCGCAGCGCGCTGGAACGCAGCATCGATCCGGATACCGACGCCTTCCGGCAGGCCGAATGCGATCACTTCGCCGAGGGGCTGCTCTGGTCGCTCGACGCGGTCTTCGTCAACGACCCCGGCGCGCAACACCGCGCCGACCGCAAGCTGGTGCAACTCGCCACAGCCCGGGGAGTCGGTCTCGCGGTGCCCGACACCGTCGTCACCAACGACGCGTCAGTGGCGGCAGACTTCCTCGCAGGACTGCCGGGCCGGGCGATCTACAAGCGCACCGGAACCGGCGGAGCGTTCAGTGAGACCCGGTTGGTGACATCCGGTGACCTCATGCGCCTGCCGGCGATCGCCAGCTCTCCCACGACTTTCCAGGAATTCATCGACGGCGCCTATGACCTGCGCATCGTGTGGATCGCCGGCGTGGCGTGGGCGGTGCGCATCGATTCCCAGAGCGGCGCCGGGTGGGTGGACTCGAGGATGGACAACTCGGTCGCCTTCACCCCCTATGACCTCGACGACGACGTCACGGAGTCGCTGCACCAGCTGATGGGTCGCCTGGGGCTCGCGTTCGGCGTGATCGACCTCAGGGTGTCGGCCTCCGACGGACGGGCGTACTTCCTGGAGGTCAATCCACAGGGCCAGTTCGCTTACCTGGAGATCAAGACGGGCCTGCCCATCACCCGCAGTCTCGCGGGCCTGCTGGCCGACCCGGCGCGCGCGAGGGGACGCGAAAAAGCCGCGCTGGTCGGCTAATCCATCCGCCCCACGTCCACCACGCGCAGTACCGCGACGCCCTCTTCGTCACTCATCCCGAGGTCGATCTCGGCGTCGATGCCCCAGTCGTGGTCGCCGGCCGGGTCGTCGAGGATCTGGCGCACCCGCCACACGTCGGTGCCTCGCTCGATGAGCAGCAGCGCCGGGCCCCGCGCGTTCGGGCCGATCCCGACGTCGGCGTGCTCGTCGTAGTAGTCGTCTCCGACCTCACGCCAGTGCTGCGCCGTCCATCCCGAGCCACTGTCCAACGCGCCCAACTCATCCCAGCGCTCCCGGGCGAACAGTTCGACGCGCCGGAACAGCGCGTTGCGCACCATCGCGGTGAACGCCCGCTCGTTGCCCGTCACCGGCCGCGGCCGCACAGGCACCGAGACCGGCGCGTCGAGCGGTTGGTCGGGGCTGGTGAGCTGCTCCCACTCGTCGAGCAGGCTCGAATCCACCTGCCGCACCAGCTCGGCCAGCCATTCGGAGATGTCGGTCAGTTCCTCGGTGCGCGCCGCGACGGGCACGCCGGAGCGCAGCGCCTTGACCGCGTCGGACAGATACCGCAGCACGGCCCCCTCCGACCGCGTCAACCCGTAGACGCTGACGTACTCGCGGAACGTGTATGCGCCTTCCCACATCTCGCGCACCACCGACTTCGGTGAGAGCGCCCCGTCAGCTGCCCACGGGTTGGTCTGCAGGTAGATCTCGAAGACTCCGGTCAGCAGCTCGTCGAGCGGTTTCGGGTAGGTGACGTCGTCGAGCAGTTCGATGCGTTCCTCGTACTCGATACCTTCGGCCTTCATCGCCGCCACTGCCTCACCCCTGGCCTTCTTCAGCTGCGCAGCCAGGATCTGCCGGGGATCCTCGAGCGTCGCCTCGATCACCGACACCACGTCGCGCGCATAGCTTTCCGCGCCGGCGTCGAGCACGTCGATGGCAGCCAACGCGAACGTGGACAGCGGCTGGTTCAGGGCGAAATCGCGCGGCAGGTCGACGGTCAGCCGGTAGCGGCGGCCGTCGTCATCAGGCACCGGCATCCGCTCGACCACACCGGCCTGCAGCAGTGACCGTGCGATCCCCACCGCCTCGCGGATCAGCCGCAGCTGCCGCTTGCGCGGCTCGTGATTGTCGGTGAGCAGCCGGCGCATCGCCTCGAACGGGTTGCCGGGGCGGTCGACGACGTCGAGGATCATCGCGGTGAACACCCGCATGTTGCTGGTGAGCGGCTCGGGCGCGGCCTCCACCAGCCGTGTCATCGTCTTCTCGCTCCACGGCACCATGCCTTCGGGCACCTTGCGCCGCACCAATTTTCGACGCTTCTTCGGATCGTCGGCGACCTTGGCGAACTGCCGAAGGTTCTCCACCTCGTGGTCGGGGGCCTGCACCACCACAGTGCCCGCGGTGTCATAACCAGCCCGGCCCGCGCGCCCGGCGATCTGATGGAACTCGCGCGCGGTGAGCAACCGCGTGCGTGTGCCGTCGTACTTCGACAACGCGGTGAACACCACGGTGCGAATGGGCACGTTGATACCGACGCCGAGCGTGTCGGTGCCGCAGATGATCTTGAGCAGGCCGGCTTGGGCGAGCTGTTCGACCAGCCGACGGTACTTGGGCAGCATGCCGGCGTGGTGGACTCCGATGCCGTGGCGCACCAGTCGCGACAGCGTGGCACCGAACGCCGTCGAGAATCGGAACGCGCCGAGATGCTCAGCAATTGCCGCTTTTTCGGCCTTGGTGCTGACGTTGACGCTCATCAGCGCCTGCGCGCGCTCCAGCGCCGACGCCTGGGTGAAGTGCACGATGTAGATCGGCGCCTGGCGGGTGTCGAGCAGGTCGCCGATGGTCTCGTGCATCGGTGTCGTCGCATACGAGTAGAACAGCGGCACAGGACGTTCGGCATGGGCGACCAGGGCCGTGGGCCGACCGGTGCGACGGGTGAGATCCTCCCGCAGGAACGTGACGTCGCCGAGTGTCGCCGACATCAGAAGGAACTGTGCGGCAGGCAGTTCCAGCAGCGGTACCTGCCAGGCCCAGCCGCGGTCGGGGTCGCCGTAGAAGTGGAACTCGTCCATCACGACCACGCCGATATCGGAGCCGGCGCCTTCGCGCAGCGCCGTGTTCGCCAGCACCTCGGCCGTACACACGATGATCGGCGCAGCCGCGTTGACCGCGGCGTCGCCGGTCAGCATGCCGACGTTCTCCGCCCCGAAGACGCCGCACAGCGCGAAGAACTTCTCGCTCACCAACGCCTTGATCGGTGCGGTGTAGTAGCTGCGCCGCCCGGCCGCCAGCGCGGCGTATTGCGCTCCGGTCGCGACGAGGGACTTGCCCGATCCGGTCGGTGTCGCCAGCACGACGTTGGCGCCGCTGACGAACTCGATCAGCGCCTCCTCCTGCGCGGGGTAGAGCGGGGTGCCGGCAGCCTCGGCCCACGCCGCGAACGCGGTGAACAGCTCGTCGGGATCGGCGCCGGTCGGCGGGACCAGCGGGCCGCTCATCGCGGGTCGGGCCGGCGCAGCGCGGCACCCGCGGTCGCGCCCAGGACACCGACGACGACGAGCCCGATACCGGCGATCAGGGTGATGTTGAGCCAGTGATGTGCGCTGTCCTCGGCGGTGCGCACCATCACCTCGGCCACCGTGCGGATGTCGCCGGTGGTGCGGTTGACCGCCGCGTCGACGAATCGCCGGCCCATCTCGATCCCTGCCCAACCGGCGGCGCCGACCAGCAGCGCCGACACCCCGAGGGCGCACAGCGCGCGGCCGCGCGAGCGGGCGGCCGCCAGGGTCAGCAGAGCCAGCAGGCCGGTCAGCACCGCGGCGCCGATGCTCGCCCACGGCCCCCAGGTGGCCAGCGGCCGCAGCTTGCCGGGGCGCAGATCCGGCGATTCGACGGTGATGGGGACCGTCAGCGTCGGGGGCACTGCGAGATCGAGGGAGCCCAGCGTGGCGTGGAACGACGGGTCCGACAGCATCGGCGCGATGTCGATCAGCCACCGGTCCGTCGAATTGCCTTCGGGCACCGCGCCAGTGAACATCCACCGGTGCGCGATCCGGTTGGCCTGGGCGAACTGCCCGGGGAACCCGGAGTTGCGGGTGTAGGAGTCGGCGACCGTGCGGACCAGCTGCGGGTTGAGCTGGTAGCCGTTCTCGCCGCCGAGCGCGATGATCTGGGTGGTCAGCTCGCCGGCCATCGCGTCCTGCAGCCGGGAATCACCGGCCGCGCGGGCGGCCAGGGCCGCGTACCCGTCCTCGTCGACGATGTCGCGCTGCGCCCATCCGGCCGGGACCGCGACCGCCAGTGCGAGCGTGGTCAGCAGCCACAGCATCAGCGTGGCGAGAAACCGCACCGGGCGTCCTCCTGTCGGGACGCGTGTGTCAGTCGCCCAGCGCGCGTCCCACGATCAGCGGGTCGGGCCGGCCGACCACCTCGTGGTCCTTGTTGTCGTAGTCGAATTTACTCAGCACGTAGCGCATCGCGTCGATGCGGGCGCGCTTCTTGTCGTTGCTCTTGACCACCATCCACGGCGCGATCTCGGTGTCCGTCCAGGCGAACATGTCCTCTTTGGCCGCGGTGTAGTCGTCCCACTTGTCCAGCGACGCCAGGTCGGTGGGCGAGAGTTTCCACTGCCTCACCGGGTCGACCTGCCGGATGGTGAAGCGGGTGCGCTGTTCGGACTGCGTCACCGAAAACCACAGCTTGGTCAGGCTGACGCCGTCGTTGACCAGCATCTGTTCGAACAGCGGGGCCTGCCGGATGAACTCGGCGTGCTGCTTGGGCGAGCAGTAGCCCATGACGCGTTCGACGCCGGCGCGGTTGTACCAGGACCGGTCGAACAGCACGATTTCCCCGGCGGCGGGCAGGTGGGTGACGTAGCGCTGGAAGTACCACTGCGTCTGTTCCTTCTCGGTGGGCTTCTCCAGCGCGACGACCCGGGCGCCGCGCGGGTTGAGATGCTCCATGAAGCGCTTGATCGTGCCGCCCTTGCCCGCGGCGTCGCGGCCCTCGAAGACGATCACGTGCCGGTGGCCGTGGGCCTGGCTCCACTTCTGCAGCTTCAGCAGCTCGATCTGCAGCAGCCGCTTCTGCTCTTCGTACTCCGCGCGCGACATGCGGTCGTCGTAGGGGTAGTTCTCCCGCCAGGTGTCGACGGGTTCGCCGCTGGGCGCCAGCACGAGCACGGGGTCGTCATCGTCGTCGTCGATCACGTGGTAGCCAGAGCTGTCCAGAGTCACCGGGCGACGCTAACCAGCCCCGCCGTCCGGACGGTGACGGCGGGGTGAACGCCCGGTGGACTATGTGGCTGCGTTACTTGGCGATGCGCTTGGGCCGGATCAGCGCCAGCTTGGTCATCATCGTGTTCATCCGCTTGAGCGCACGCGCAGAGTTGTTGTAGTAGTTGCCTCCGGCGCCGACGGCGGTGCGCGGGCTGACGACGGTCTCGATGCGGCAGTACTTGCGCAACCCCTCTGGCCCACCGAAGCGGGCACCGATGCCCGAAGTCTTCCAGCCACCCATCGGCGCGGTGGTGCACATCAGGTTCGAGATCACGTCGTTGATGTTGACGCCACCGCAATCCAGTTGCAGCGCAATCTCTTTGGCGCGCTCGACATCGCGGGAGAACACCGCGGCGGACAGTCCGTAGGGGCTGTCGTTGGCCAGCCGGACCGCCTCGGCCACCGAGGCGACCTTCATGATCGGCAGCGTCGGACCGAACGTCTCCTCCGTCATGGCCGCCATCGAGTGGTCGACGTCGACCAGCACGGTGGGCTCGTAGAAGCTGCCGGGACCGGGCCGGCGCTTCCCGCCCGTCAGCGCCCGCGCACCCTTGGCGAGTGCGTCGGCGACGTGGCGTTCGGTGACGGCGACCTGGCTGTCGTCGATCATCGCGCCGAAGTGATTCCCCTCGCCGGCACCCATCTGCAGGTTCTGCACGTCGCGGACCACGGCGTCGACGAACTGGTCGTAGACCGGCTCGAGCACGTACACCCGCTCCACGGACACACAGGTCTGCCCGGCGTTGAACATCGCACCCCACACCGCGGCATGAGCGGCCAGCTCGATGTCGGCATCCTCGAGCACGATCATCGGGTCCTTGCCGCCGAGCTCCAGGCTGACGGGGATCAGGCGGCGGGCGGCCCGCTCGGCCACCTTGGCGCCGGTGGCGCTGGAGCCGGTGAACTGGATGTAGTCGCTCACGTCGATGACGGCCTCGGACACCTCGCGCGCCCCCTGTGCCAGGGCCAGCACGTCCGGCGCGCCGGAGTCGAGCCACCCGCGCAGCAGCAGTTCAGCCGTCAGCGGGGTGCGCTCGGAGGGCTTGAGAAGCACCGCGCAGCCGGCGGCGAGCGCACTGATGGCGTCCATCAGTGCGTTGGCGACGGGATAGTTCCACGGCGCGATGATCCCGACGACCGGGCGGGGCCGATAGTGCACCTCGATCTTCTTGATCGACAGGAACGGCAGCGCCGCCGGGCGGGGGTCCGGCGCGAGCGCCTTCTCCATCGTGCGCACGTAGTACGACAGGATCATCAGGATCAGCGGCACCTCTTGCGCCGCGTCGGTCGCGGATTTCCCGGTCTCGGCGATCAGCAGCTCTTCGATCTCGGCGCGGTGGCGGCCCAGCCACACCGCGTAGCGGGCCAGCACCTTGGCCCGGCCGGCAGCGCCGCGGGCCTCCCATTCACGCTGCGCCTCGCGCAGGGCGGCAGCGATGCGGGGCACGTCAGCGGCATCTGTCCAGCGCACCTGACCAGCCAGTGCGCCGGTGGCGGGGTTGGTGATAGTGCCGGTGCCGGTGAAGGGCGTGACGTCGGAAGTCGCAGTCATGACCCCCACTCTAACGAGCGGTGTGACGCACGTCGCACGCGGGGTTGACAGGTGTCAAGTTCAGGTGGCGATGCCCCGGATGTAGGCGGCCTGCCCGAGGTGCTGAGCGGCGTCGTCGATGATGCTGACCAGGCGCGCGCTCGCCGTCACCGGCGGGGTCCAGCGCTTGTCGATCACCCGGGCCAGGTCCTCTTCCGACACCGACGCGACGAAGGCCAGGCTCTCGGTGGACAGCGTGGTAGTAGCCGGAAAGCAGGTCCGCCGACGCGCGCACCTTGGCCACGTCCTCCGGAGTGTGGCCGTAGCCGTGGGCGTCGCGCGGTAGGTCGAGCGCGAAGCGGTCCACCCAGCCTTCGCGGAACCACACCTGCTCGATGCCCGCGATGTCGCAGAGCTGAGCGTCCTGGATCCGGGCGCTGTGCCACAGCAGCCACGTGATCGTGTTGGCCTCCGGAGTCGGCCGGTAGTAGGCCACCTCGTCGGTCAAACCGTCGGTCAGATCGTCGGCGTGCTCGATCAGACGGGTGAACGAGTCACGCAGGAGCTCGCGGGCAGCGTCGATGTCGGCCATGTCGCCCAAGCTACGCCCGCCCTCGGACAGGAGGTGCTCACCAGGACAGGTCGGATTCGGCGTCGCTGATGGTCATCCCGAAGGCGGCGCCCGAGAAGCGGTGCGTGGCACCGAACGCGGCCTGGCTCTGCCACCGGGCCTGCCGGTGCAGCGCCCACGACGCCCGGCACACCACGGCCGCGGCGCCTTCGGTGACGTGCACCTCGGCGACGTCCGGTTGACCGCAGGCGCCGACCAGGGCGGCGACGCCCTGCGCGGACAGGACGGGCCGGCCCGTCACGGTCACCACGAACCGGGTCCGGCGGCGGATGTCGTCGGGCACCGGCCCGATGCGGATTCGCCTGTCCTCCAGATGGGCTCGGCTGCAGAGCGATTCCGCGTCCGCGCCGGTGACCCAGATGCCCACGTCGTGGGCGAGGAAGCCGCTGAGTGCGGCCACCAGCGAACCCAACCCGTGACCCTCGGCATCGAGTTCGACCGCCACGTCGGGGATCTCGTAGCGGAGGCCATGGGTGCGCGCTGCCGGATCGGTGATCAACCGGGCCAGCGCGAGCGCCTCGGCGTTCTTGGCGGCCGCCCTGCCCGCCACCTCACGACCCGCCCAGTCCGGCCCGTTGTGCCAGGCCACCGCTCGACGCGCGTGGTGGAACACCGCACCGCAGACCCCGGCCCGGTGGGCGAACTCCCAGTCCTCACCGCCGTACTCGGAGAACGACTCGTCGAAGCCCCCGCAGTAGTCGAACAACTCCCTGCTGCAACACATCACAGAGCTGATCACGTATCGATAGGCGGTGTGGTCGGCGGTCGCGAGGTCCCCGGTGCGCGCGTATGCATCGGCAAGCCAGCGCGGCTCCTCGAGCACCACCGGGCTGCGCTCCCCCGCCCACCATCGCGCCACGTCGGCCGCCGCCCACCCGTCGAGGTCGGCATGTCGGCGACGGCCGACGACCAACGCATCCGGTAGCAGCGACGGCAGTCGCGAAACATGCTGCAGATAGCCAGGTTCCGGCAGGGTGTCCGCATCGAGGAAGCACAGGATCTCGCCGTCGGTGGCGGCCGCACCGAGGTTGCGCGCCGCCGCGGCGCGGAATCCGCGGTCAGGCTGTCGGACCACGGTGCAGCGCGTCGCCGTCGACGAGATGTCGGGCGGCACAGCAGAGCCGTCGTCGGCGACGACGACGTCGAACAGGTGCGCGGGGTAGTCCTGGAGTTCCAGCGCCGCGAGCAACCGGTCGAGATCGTCCTGCTGGTCGTAGAACGGCACGACGACGCTGATCGTCGTCTCCCGTCCAGGCTTGCCGGCCAATGCATCCCACCGATTGCCGACCACGCAGAATCTGCCGCCGGACAGCGGGAACACCTGCGGCGTCATCGGTGCCATCTGTCGAGGAACGCGTGGTAGGCATGCGCGGTGTCGGTCGGTGTCGGTCGCGGCGTCACACCGTGCACCAACCAGGTGGACTGCGGATCGTCGAATGCGTTGTGGATCGCCGATCGCAGTCCGTGGGGTGGATACAGCGTGAGCATGCCAGGGTTCCGGTCGGCGACCTCGCGGGTGTACCGGTTCGTCGCGACCAGCGGGCGACGCGCCGCCGACAGCCATGAGCCGAGAGAACCGGAGGCCGAGACGTGGGTGTGCGCCACGACCGGCACCGTGATCCGCTGCAGCACGTCGACCAGCTCGTCGTCGCCCACATGTCCCGTCACGTGAAACCGTCGTCCCTGCTCGGCGGCGCGGTCCGTCAGGTCGGCCACCAGGTCGTCGTGCCCGGCCGAGGGCTCGCCGACGGCGTGGACCTCGACATCGGAGGGTAGATCAGCACAGGCCGCCATCACCTCCTCGTGCCCCTTGCCGGGGTAGAGAAAACCGAAGACACCGATGGTGCACGCTCCTGCGGGGCGGCAACGGACGGGTGCCGGCGCGTCGATCGGCAACGGGATGACCGAGACGGTCGAGACGTCGACGCCGATGTCCCGCAACAGGTCTCGCTCGTGTTGACTACACACCGCCACTCCGGCCGACCGTGCGATGACGTCGGCGTAGGCCGCCGCTCGCCTGGCGGCGTTGCGACCGTCGGAGGGTTGGGGCAGGTCGTGCAGGGTGACGGTGACGCGGGTGCGGTGAGCGATGGTCGCGACGGCACCCGCCGCGGCCTCGGGGCTGTCCCCGAAGAGCCGGTCGGTGAACTGCAGGTGCACGCCGCCATCGGGGGGCGTTGGCGGTATGCCCGCGACATCGGGCGACCACACCTGCGGGACGGGGAGCGCGAGCCCGAAGCGGACCACGCCGTGATGCCGTGGACCCACGAGAAGCTGCGTCACCGTCACGCGGACCTCGTGAGCAGACCGAGTGAATCCATGACGTTTCCATGACGCTGGACCGCCAGATCGCAGAAGTCGCGGTTGTCGTCGTACCACCGCAGTTGTGCGGTGTGGACGTCCTGGGCGGAGATGGTGGTGCTGTGCTGACACCAGTCCGGTCGCGGCGTCCCGGTGACTCCCAGCGCGTCGAGCACCCGTGGCTGCAGCGGCGCGGTCACCGAACTCAACAGGACGGTGTCGACGGGTATCGCGGTCGCGGCCACGTCCAGGTGGTCGAGGATGCGTTGGGCCAGCGCGATCAGCACCGGATTGCCGGGGTGGTTGATCGTGTGTGCTGCGTCGACACCGAAGCCCGCCAACAGATCTGAGATGCCGACGTCACAGTCCCTGGCTTCGCGCATCGCCAACTCGTCGCGACTGAGAGCGGCCACCGCACGGATCTGTTCAGCGCTGACGTCGACGTCCCACGGATCGTCCGGCGAGCGCCCCGCGCGCGCCGCCGCGATGGTCCGCAGGTCGTGATACGGCACCACCGGCGGTGTCAGCGAGCGGTCGGCGGGACGGCGCACGATCACCTGGAAGGGATACAGCCCGGCGTAGCGGATCACCGGCCAGCGCACCACCCGCGCACCGGGATCGAGTCGCTCGGCAAGCTGGCGCGTCCCCACCGGAAGGTCGCGGTAGTCGGGCCGGATCGGCTGACTGAGCAGCACTGCCGCCCGTCCGAGGAGTTCGTTGAGGTGCGGCAGATCCCGTTGTGTCAGTTCGTGAACCGGCGGAATGCGCACCGTCTGATATGGCCGTGCCGGCACGCTGTCGAGCACCCGGCGCAGCGCCTCGGCCTGGCAGTTCCCGACCACCAACCAGAGCGGCTCGTCGCGCGGAGAGCGCTTCGCGGGCGAGCTGAAGAAGTCCACTCCGCGAGGTTACGTGTCGCTCTCGCGTGGTATACCTGTCACAGCAATTCGTCGAGACAGCGGCGAGACAAATCGCCCTGTCGAAGGGATTGTGTGACTCTGATTCGTGTTGCCTCCGTTCCGGCTGCACACCCGTACATCTCCGCCATCGTCGACACCACGCTCCTGACATTGCTGCCCGATCCGGTTCCGCCGGGCGCCAGCCAGCCGGGACAGTGGTGGCCGCCGCAATGGCTCGATCCCCGGTACGTTCTCGCGCGCGTCACCGAGATCGATGTCCTGCATGTGCATTTCGGCTTCGAGACCGTCGAGCGCGACGATCTCGACGCCGTCGCCGACGTGCTCGCGGCGCATGACGTTCCCCTCGTGGTGACCGTGCACGACCTGGCGAATCCGCACCTCGGCGACCAGACCGGTCATCTCGCCAAGCTCGCCACCCTGCTGCACCGTGCCGATGCCGTGCTCACGCTGACCCACGGTGCTGCGCGCCACATTCGCAGGCGATGGGGCATCACCCCGATGGTCCTGCCGCACCCGCACGTGGTGCCGATCGAGCAGGTCGGGTCACCACGCATGCAACGCACCCCACCCGTCGTCGCCGTGCACGCCAAGTTCCTGCGGGCCAACATCGATCCGTGGCCGGTGATGAACACACTCGTTGCAGCGCAGCATTTTTCATTGCGCCTGGATCTCGACGAGAACGCATTGACCTCGTCCAGGGGCGCGCACCTGGCCGGTCGACTGGACGGATACCGGGAACGCGGTGTCGACGTCCGGGTACATCCGCCGTTCACCGACGCCGAACTCGTCGACTACCTGCACGACATCGACGTCCTGGTGCTGCCCTACCGGTTCGGCACGCACTCCGGCTGGGTCGAGGCGTGCCACGACTGCGGCGTCGTCCCGGTGGTCCCCGACTGCGGACACTTCCACGAGCAACAGCCCTGCGCCACCTTCGGTTTCGGCATCGGACGATTCGACCAGGCGAGCCTGCTCGCCGCCGTCACAGACGCGGCCGCGCAGGTCCCCGGGCGCGCCGACGATCTTTCCCGCCGGCGCATGCGAGCCGCGGAACGCGACGGGGTGCGACGGGACACCGCAAGCCTGTACCGGCGTCTCCGCGAGACCGCGAGAACCGCATGAGCACCCGGCCATTACGCATCGCCCTGCTCGCCTCGTCGCGCTACCCGGTACGGCAACCGTTCGCCGGCGGACTGGAAGCGTTCGTGTTCGAACTCGCCCACGGCCTCACCGCTGCGGGCCACTCCGTCACGGTGTTCGCCGCACCGGGCTCCGACATGGGGCTGCCGTGGAACGTGGTACCGCTACGCACCCTGCACATGAGTGAGGAGACCCGGCGCCTCGACCCCACGACACCGGAATGGGTGGTGCAGGAGACGCACGCCTACCTGTCGGTGATGGTGAGCCTGGGCCGCGCTGAACTGGGTTCGTTCGACGTGATCCACAACCACAGCCCGCACTACCTGCCACTCGCCATGGCCCACACCGTCGGCGCACCAATGCTGACTACGTTGCACACTCCCCCGCTGAAATGGCAGGAGCAAGCGGTCGCACTCCCGGGCGGGGTGGCGAGTAGCTTCGTGGCGGTCAGTGAATTCACTGCGCGGCAATGGAATCCGATCAGCGGGCCGATCCCGGTGATTCTCAACGGCGTGGACATGGCGCACCGGCCGATGGGGCCCGGCGGTAGCTACGCCGTGTGGACGGGTCGGCTGGTGCCCGAAAAGGGTGTCACCTCGGCCATCGCCGCGGCGCGCGCAGCGGGCATTCCGCTGCGCATCGCCGGGCCGATCGGTGACTCCACGTACTTCGACACCGCGGTACGCCCGCTTCTGGGCGACGGCTCCGTCGGCGCCGTCTACGACGGCCACCTGCGCCGTGACGACTTGAATGAGCTGGTCGGCGGTGCGGCCGTGGCGCTGGTGACCCCGCACTGGGACGAACCCTACGGCCGCGTCGTCGCCGAAGCACTGGCCGCCGGAACGCCGGTCGCGGCGTTCGCGCGCGGCGGCATCCCCGAGATCGTCGACGGATCGTGCGGGCGGCTCGCCGCGGCCGGCGACATCGACGGGTTGAGCCAGGCCCTGCTGGAGGCGATGACGCTGCGCAGGAGCGACGCGCGCGCCCGCGCGGAGCGGTGCTGCTCGCACGAGGTGATGGTGTCGCAGTACCTCGATCAGTACCGGCAGCTGCTGTACACACCGGAAATCTCTGCGATAGAGGGCGTTTCGGCGTGATCGGTTACTACGTGCACCACCACGGCCGCGGGCACGCGGCCCGGGCACGGTCGATCTGCGCCCATCTGGACGAACCCGTGACGTTCTTCTCCTCGCTGCCCCGCCCCGCGCAGATGCGGCCCCAGGACCGGTGGGTGCAGCTCCCCCTCGACGTCCCCGCAGACGGAGAATTGCCCGTCGACCCGGAGAGCAACGGCCGATTACATTGGGCACCAACACATGTGGCGGGGCTTGCCCGCCGCTCCGCCGATCTGCTCCAGGTTGCCGCGGATGCCGGCCTGCGCCGCCTCGTCGTCGACGTCTCGGTCGAGATCGCGATGCTCGGCCGGCTCGCGGGCATTCCCGTGACCGTGATGGCGATGCCGGGTGAGCGCACCGACCCGGCGCACCGGCTCGCCTACGACATCGCCGACCAGATCGTGGCGCCGTGGTCCGCCGACGTCTACCGACCGGCCTGGCTCGGTGAGCATGCGGAGCGCACCCACTTCGTCGGGTCGATCAGCCAGTTCGAGCACCGAGGACACCGCACCGGCTCGGGCGGTGGCACAGCGGTGCTGCTCGGCGGCGCCGGCGGCGACGATCTGCCCGCCGATGCCATCGACCAGCTCCGGGCCGCACTCCCGCAGTACCGGTGGATCGCACTCGGCGCCTCCGGGTGGGTGGACGATCCGTGGCCGGTGCTCGAGGCGGCCGACGTCGTCATCACCCACGCCGGACAGAATGCGGTCGCCGACGTGGCGCTCACCGACGCCGCGGTGATCGTGATCCCCCAGCATCGTCCCTTCGCCGAACAGCACGCCACCGCGGCAGCCCTGGTGCGCGCGGGACTGACCGTGGAGGCGTCCGCGTGGCCCGCCGGCGACCGCTGGCCGGCACTGCTCAGCGCGACGTTCGCGCTCGACCGGTCCGCGTGGTCGCGGCTTCAGGTGCGCGGTGCAGCTGCCCGCGCCGCGCAGGTGATCGCCGCGTGACCCCACGGACGGCGGTGATCACGGTCGTCCACGGGCGTCACGCACACATCGCAGCCCAGGAGGCGGGGTTGGCGCGCAGCCGGCTCGCGCCAGACGACCGCATCGTGGTCGCGATGGCCGACCCGGCGATAGCGACGCTGACCGGCCCGCACACCCACGTCGTCTCCTGCGCCGCCGACCCCGCAGCGCTCCCTCTGGCGCGCGCCCGCAACATCGGTGCCCGGGCAGCGCTCGACCGCGGCGCCGAACTGCTGATCTTCCTCGACGTCGACTGCATCCCCGGTCGCGATCTGATCGGCGGGTACCTCGCGGCACATCGGCAGGTCGACCGGCCGGCCCTGCTCTGCGGGCCTGTCACGTATCTGCCGCCCGCGCCCGGCGGGTATCCCATCGATCGTCTCGATGAGCTCACCGATCCGCATCCCGCGCGGCCGGCCCCGCCGCCGGGCGTGCTGCAGTCCGAACCGAACCACGACCTGTTCTGGTCGCTGTCGTTCGCCTGTGCTGCGGCCACCTGGGCCCGGCTCGGCGGATTCTGCGAGGACTACGTGGGCTATGGGGGCGAAGACACCGACGTCGCGTCGTGTGCTGCCGCGCAGAGTATTCCGTTGTTCTGGATCGGTGGTGCGCACGCGTACCACCAGCACCACCCGGTCTCCGACCCGCCCGTCGAACACGTCGCGGCGATCGTGGCCAACGCCCGGGTCTTCCGCCGGCGTTGGGGGCGATGGCCGATGGTGGGGTGGCTGGACTCCTTCGAACGCGACGGCCTGATCACCCGCCGAGGCGACGAGATCGAGATCGTGGAGAGGTTGGTGGCCCCATATGCCCGGTGAACATGCCTGATCCGATGGCGGGTTTCGACGCGCCGGTGCGGTCCTGGGAGGACATTCCCGGGTGGTTCCAGTGGCGCTCCGGGCAGGAGGAAGCCGTCGCGACGTTCGGTCCTGGCGACCGCATCGTCGAGGTTGGCTGCTACCTGGGCCGCAGCCTCTGCTCTCTCGCCGAACTCGCCCGCGATCGCGACCTGGTGATCGTCGGCGTCGACACAGCGCGAGGCAGCGGCCCCGAAGGACGCGGCGGCACCGACGCACACGGGCCTGCGGTCAGCCACGGCGGCGGCACCCTGGCCGGGCTGCTGCACCGTAACCTCATCGCGTGCGGCGCCGCCGATCAGGTGCAGCTGCTCATCAGCGATTCGGTGGCCGCGGCGCAGTTGTTCGCCGACGGATCACTGGCCTGGGTCCACCTCGATGCCCGGCACGACTACGACAGCGTGTGCGCCGACATCACCGCCTGGCTGCCGAAGGTTCGCCCTGGCGGCTGGCTGTCGGGCGACGACTACGACGAGTGGCAGTGGCCGGGCGTGGTGCAGGCCGTCGCCGACACCCTCGACGGCGCAGCCCCGTGGTCCAAAGGTCAGTGGCGCTGGCTCAAGCCGGCGGACCGGTGACCGCCGGACCGTTGCCGTGGAACACGGCCTCGACGTTGTTGCCTTCGGGGTCGCGGACGAACGCCCCGTAGTAGTTGTCGTGGTACTCCGGCCACATCCGCGGCTCGTGCAGCGACTCGGCCCCGAGCGCGAGCGCGGTCCGGTAGAACGCCTGCACCGCCTCGGCGTCCTTGGCCATGAACGCGAGATGCATCTCGCGGTTCGGGCCCGACACGTCGCCGACAGACGCGTCACCGATCCAGAACGCGGGATGGCCGTCGGCGCCGTAGCCGATGGCCACCTCCATGTCCATCTGCCTGGTGTACCCGAGCACCCCGAGGACCTTGTCGTAGAACGACTTCGACTCTTCCCAGTGCACGCAGTTGATTCCGAAGTGGTCGATCATGCCGTCACCGTACATTCGAGCTATGACATATGACCTGATCGTTCGTGGCGGGACCGTGGTCGACGGTCTGGGCGGCGAACCGTTCGTCGCCGACGTCGCGATCAGCGACGGCGTGATCACAAAGGTCGGCCGCGTGGAGGGGTCCGCGACGCGGGAGATCGACGCCACCGGCCTGCTCGTCACGCCGGGCTTCGTCGACCTGCACACCCACTACGACGGCCAGGCCATCTGGTCGGACCGGCTGACGCCGTCGTCGGCGCACGGCGTCACCACCGCGGTGATGGGCAACTGCGGCGTCGGCTTCGCACCGTGCCGGCCCGCCGATCACGACGTCCTCGTCGACGTGATGGCCGGCGTCGAGGACATTCCCGGCGTCGTCATGGTTGACGGTCTGCCCTGGCACTGGGAGACCTTCCCCGAGTTCCTCGACGCCGTCGAGGCGCGCCCGCACGACATCGACGTGGCCGCATTCCTGCCGCACTCGCCGCTGCGCGTGTACGTCATGGGCCGCCGCGGTGTCGACCGCGAACCGGCCACACCCGAGGATCTGGCGATGATGCGCAAGCTGGCGGCCGAGGCGGTGCAGGCCGGGGCGCTCGGATTCGCGTCGTCACGGCTGACGCTGCACAAATCCGAGAGCGGCCAGCCGATCCCGAGTTACGACGCCGGCTACGCCGAGATCGAGGCCATCGCGCGCGGCGTCGAGGACGCCGGCGGTGGCCTCATCCAGTTCGTCCCCGATCTGATGGCCGGCGACTACGAGCCGGCGCTGCGCACGGTCTTCGACGTCGCGGCCGACGTCGGGCTGCCCGTCACGTTCACGCTCGCCATCGGCAACGCCGGTGACCCGTTCTTCCTCGACGCCCTGCGGATGGTCGAGAAGGCCAACAGCGACGGCGGCCGGATCAGCGCCCAGATCTTCCCGCGCCCGATCGGGCTGGTGCTCGGCCTCGAGTTGTCGGGCAACCCGTTCGTGATGTACCCGTCCTATCAGGCCATCGCGGGCCTGCCGCTGGCCGAGCGGGTCGCCGAGATGCGCAAACCCGAAGTCCGCGAACGTATCCTGAACGATCAACCGGCCGCCGACGGACATCCGCTGATGTTCGCCGCACAGGCGTGGAACTACATGTTCCCGCTGGGTGATCCACCCAATTACGAACCTGCACAATCTGATTCGATCGGCTCTCGGGCGCAGAGTCGCGGCGTCAGCCCAGCCGAAGAAGCGTACGACCGTCTCCTCGACGACGACGGCCGCGCCATGCTGCTGGTGACCCTGGCCAACTTCCGCGACGGCTCACTGGACACCGTCGCAGAGCTGATCCGCCGTGACGACGTCGTCCTCGGTCTCGGCGACGGTGGCGCACACTACGGAATGATCTGCGACGCAAGCTTTCCCACCTACATGCTGACCCACTGGGTGCGGGACAGGCCGAGCGGCCGCCTGGCAGTTGCCGACGCGGTGCGCGAACTCACGTCGGTGCCGGCGGCCGTGGCGGGCCTGGCCGATCGCGGCCGCATCGCCGTCGGCTACAAGGCCGACCTGAACGTGATCGACGCGGCCGGGCTGCGGCTGCATCGGCCCGTCGTCGTCGCCGACCTCCCTGCCGGCGGACGCCGCCTCGACCAGAGCGCCGACGGCTACGTCGCCACCGTCGTCTCGGGTCAGGTGATCGCTGAGAACGGTGTACCGACCGACGCCCGGCCGGGCACGCTGATCCGGGGGCGGCGGAAGGCGCCGGACGCGTGAGTCGCGTTGCGCCCCTTGCCCCTCCGTGGAGCGAGCAGGACGCCGAAGGCATCCAGCGCTGGGGTCACCCCGACCGCACCTACGAGCCACTGCTGCTGGTGCGATGCCTGCAGCGTCATCCGGCCCTGGCCGCGAAACTGCGTGCGCTCGGGGAGACGCTGTACGTCGATGCGAAACTCCCAGCGCGGCTGCGCACCATTGCGATCCTGCGGATCTGCGCGCTGCTGGGCTGTGCCTACGAATGGGGCGGGCAGGCCGCGTTCTGGGGGCCGATCGCAAAAGTGTCCGAGGCCGAATGCGACGCGTTGGTCACCGGCGCGGACGTCGCATGGTCGGCCGATGAACGCACGCTGATCACCGCGGTCGACGAGATCGAGGCGACCGGTTCGTGGACCACGGACACCTGGACGGCGTTGGGCGACAGCCTCGATGACGAACAACGGATGGAACTGCTGATCGCGGTCGGCTGGTACCGCACCATCTGCACGCTGTGCAATGGGCTGGACCTGCCCGTCGAAGGCTGGATGCGAAGCTGGCCCGGCTAGGTCGACCGCTTCAGCGCCGGGTGCTGGTTGCGCAGCAGCGGTAACAGCAGGCGGCGCGGCAGGACCTCGAAGACCCGCGCGGGAATCTCGTTCTGCCAGCCGGGAATCACACTGCGCCCGCTCTCCAGCGCCTCGATCCCCTTCTTGGCGACCGTGCGCGACTCGATCCACAAGAACTTGGGGAACGCCGCCGCGAACGTCCGCTCGTCCATGCCGGCGGTTTCGAGGAACTCGGTGCGCACCGGCCCCGGGTGCAGGGCACCGATAGTGACGCCGGTGCCGGCGAGCTCACCGCGCACGCCGTCGGTGTAGGACCGCACGAACGCCTTCGTCGCCGCGTAGCCCGACTGTCCGGGAAACGGCTGGAAGCCCGCCGTGGAACCGACGTTGAGGATCGCGCCGCGGCCCCGCGGCACCATCTGCTGCACCGCACGAGTGGTCAGGTCGATCACCGCCTCCACGTTGACCCGCACCTGACGCATCTCGGCGTCCGGCGTGGATTCGAGCACCGGACCGATGGTGCCGATCCCGGCGTTGTTGACCAGGATGTCCATCGTCAGACCGCGGCGGGCGACCTCGTCCAGCAGGTCGGCACGCGCGGCCGGGTCAGCGACGTCGCACCCGATCACCTCCACCCGAACCGGGCCGGACAGTTCGTCGGCGAGTTCGCGCAATCGATCCTCGCGGCGGGCGACCAGGGTCAGGCCGTGGCCGCGGGCGGCCAGTTCGCGGGCCAGGTCGGCGCCGATGCCCGAGGAAGCTCCGGTGACGACGGCGGTGGTGGTATCAGACGGGCGAGGCAGGGCCATGCTCTGCGAACCTACGCCGGTCCACGAGTGAGCACGACCTTGCCCGTCATCCGGCCCGATTCCACGTCGCGGTGCGCCTCGGCCAGCCCGGCTGCCGAAAAATCGGTGATGGTCTTGGTGACCGTCGTCCTCAGCACGCCCTGATCCACCAGCTCCGCCGCACGGGCCAGCAGCCGCTGCTGCTCGATCATGTCGGGCGTCTCGAACATGGCTCTGGTGAACATCAGCTCCCAATGCCACGCAATGCTTTTCGCCTTCAAGCCGACGAGGTCGAGGCCCGCCGGCTCGTCGATCGCGGTGATATGACCGAACGGCTTGACGATCGCCTCGTAGGAGTCGATGTTGCCCGCCGAATGCGGGGAGAACAGGTAGTCGACGCCCTCGGGCACAGCGGCGAGCGTCTCGTCCTGCAGGCGGTGGTGGTTCACGACCACGTCGGCGCCCGTCTGCTGCGCCCACGCACGTGACTCGTCGCGGCTGGCGGTCGCGATCACCCGAACCCGCGTGAGCGCTTTCGCGAGCTGGATCATGATCGAGCCCACGCCACCGGCGGCACCGAGCACCAGCAGATCGCCCGTCGAGTCGGCGGTGAGCCCGAACCGGTCGAACAGCGACTCCCACGCGGTGATCGTCGTCAGCGGCAGCGCCGCCGCGTCGGCGAAGGACAGCGACGACGGCTTGCGCGCCACGATGCGCTCGTCGACGGCCTGCAGTTCGGCATTGCTGCCGGCGCGGGTGATGTCGCCGGCGTACCAGACCTCGTCGCCCACCGACAGCGTCGACACCTGCGGACCGACCGCCTCGACGACACCGGCCGCGTCGTACCCCAGGATTTTCGGCTCTGCAGAGGCGGCGAGAGCGGACCGCTGCTTCACGTCGACCGGATTCACCGACACCGCGAGCACCCTGACCAGCACGTCGCGCGGCCTCAACTCGGGCACCGCGACGGTGACGTCACGCAGGCTGTCGTCGATCGAATCGGCGGCGAATGCGCCGATCGCAGTCATGGTGTCCATGCCCGTCAAGAACCGAGTCGCGCCCGGTTTTCATCCGAGGTTGGGATCAGCGCGCGCGTAACCCTCGCCGGTGTGGCCGCGACGTGCGCTGATGGATCCTCGTGACTGTCATCGACCCACCTGATTCGGCGACCGAGCCCGTGACCCCCGCGGCGCGCACGGCGCTGTGGGCCTCCCTGGTCGGTACGACCATCGAGTGGTACGACTTCTTCCTCTACGCGACGGCCGCCAGTTTGGTGTTCAACCGGGCCTTCTTCCCCGACCAGAGCACCTTCGTCGGGACCCTGCTGTCCTTCGCGACGTTCGCCGTCGGGTTCGTCGTGCGGCCGATCGGCGGGTTCGTGTTCGGCCACATCGGCGACCGCATCGGCCGCAAGAAGACGCTGGCGCTGACCATGCTGCTGATGGGCGGGGCGACCGCGCTGATGGGTGTGCTGCCGACCGCCGCACAGATCGGCGTCCTCGCCCCGATTCTTCTGCTCCTGCTGCGCGTCGTGCAGGGCTTCGCGCTGGGCGGTGAGTGGGCGGGCGCGGTGCTGCTGGCCGTCGAGCACGGCCCGGCACGCAGGCGCGGACTATTCGGGAGCATCCCCCAGGTCGGTCTTGCCCTCGGATTGGCGCTGGGCACAGGCGTTTTCGCCCTCCTACAGATCGCGTTACCCGACGATGCCTTCCTGGCGTACGGCTGGCGCATCGCGTTCCTGTTCAGCATCGTGCTGGTGGTCTTCGGCGTCGCGGTGCGACTGAAGGCCAGTGAGACGCCCGCCTTCGAGAAGGTCCGCGACAGCGACGACCGCGCCGCGGTCCCGGTGCGCGAGGTGTTCCGCCCACCCGTGCTGCGCTCGACCGTGCTGGGCATGCTGTCGCGGTGGGGTGAAGGCGCGGCGTTCAACACCTGGGGTGTGTTCGCGATCGCGTACGCGACCGGCACGCTGAAACTCGAGAAGGTGCCGGTGCTGATCGCCGTCACCGCCGCCGCGCTGCTGATGGCGGTGCTGCTACCGGTGTCGGGTCTGCTGACCGACCGCTTCGGGCCGAAGCGGATCTACACGATCGGCATCGCCGCCTACGGCATCGCGGTGTTCCCGGTGTTCGCGTTGTTCGGCACGCGCGACATCGCGCTGTATGCGCTCGGCATGCTCGTGGTGTTCGGCGTCGTGCACGCCTTGTTCTACGGCGCGCAGGGCTCGCTGTACGCGTCGCTGTTCCCGGCCCGCATCCGCTACACAGGGCTCTCGACCGTCTATCAATTGTCCGGGGTGTTCGCCTCGGGCCTGACGCCGTTGATCCTCACCGCGCTGATCGGCGCGGTGGGTGGCTCGCCGTGGCTGGCGTGCGGCTACCTGGTGCTGACCGCGGCGATCAGCGTGGCTGCGACGCTGGCGCTGAAACCCACGCCGCTGCAGCAGCTGTAACCGTCGCCGCGAGTGTGCAAATTCATCCGCGACTCGCCGCTTGAGTTCAAGGGGTCGATGCAACAGTTGGCGGTTGTGACAGTAGTTCGTTGAGGGCTTCGGCTGGGGTTTTCCAGTTGAGGGTTTTGCGGGGTCGGCCGTTGAGTTCGGCGGCGACGTTGTCGAGGTAGCCAGGTCCCCACAGCGATAAGTCGGTGCTTTTGGAGAAGTACTGGCGCAGAAGCCCGTTGGTGTTCTCGTTGGTGCCGCGTTGCCATGGCGAGTGTGGATCGCAGAAGTAGATGTCGAGATCGGCGGCCGCTGCGATCGCTGCGTGGTTGGCCATTTCGCTGCCCTGGTCCCAGGTCAGGGAGCGGCGCAAGTGTTCGGGCAGCTCGCTCATTTTCTCGACGATCGCGTTCTGCACGCTCAGTGCGGTGTGATCGTCGGGCAGGTGCAACAGCATGACGAACCGGGTGCTGCGCTCGACGAGGGTGCCGATCGCCGAGGCTGAGGCCGTCGACCCCAAAATCAGATCGCCCTCCCAGTGCCCGGGCACCGCCCGGTCGGAGACCTCGGCGGGACGCTGGCTGATGTTGACCATGCCGGGGATACGACCACGACGCGCTCCTGCGGGGCGCTGAGGATGGCGGATCGCGCGCTTCGTGCGCAGGCAGCGGTGCAGCTCTTGGCGTAGCGATCCACGCCCTTGTACGTAGATGGCCTGGTAGATGGCCTCGTGTGACACCCACATCTCCGGATCGTCGGGGAAATCGCTGCGCAACCGCCGCGCGATCTGTTGAGGGCTGTGGTGGCGCTCCAGTCGAGTCTGCACCTCTTGGCGCAGGGTGTCATCGCAGGCCAGTCGGCGCTGCTTGGGCCGGCGGGTGCGTTCGGCCGAGCGGTCATGAGCAGCCGTGGCCAGGTAGCGCACCGACGAGGGTTTACCGCTTTGGCGGGCACCGAAGGCGTGTTTGCGTCGGTAACCCGATTTGCGGCCCGTGTGGCGGTTCCGCAGCTCGCTGTTGTTATCGATTTCGCGTTTGATCGTCGAGGCTGGCCGGCCCAATCGTCGACCGATGGATCGCAACGACTCACCCGTGCACACGCCTACCTGAATTTCGATGCGATCGTCCAGTGTCAGCCGCGGACGCGGACCACTCGATTTCGGCTTGGGCTTAGCTGGTTTCACGCCACCAGCCTCACGGAACCACCGCTGTCCACAGCCCTCTGACACACCGACAGCCACCCCGGCTTCAGCCGGGAACAGACCAGCCCGGACATACTCCCAGAACGCCGGCATCCGCGACCGCAACGGCACTCGACCCATCGCAACACTCCTCGATCACAGGGGGTGTTGCATCGACCGCTTGAAACCGCCCCGCGACCGGCGGATGAGAATGCACACTCGGCGCGCACGACACACGAAAAAGCCCGGCCCCGCGAACGGGACCGGGCCTCCTCGTAGTGCTGGGACTTAGAAGTCCATACCGCCCATGCCACCGGTCGGGTCGCCCGCAGGTGCGGCGGCCTTCTCCGGCTTGTCGGCGACGACGGCCTCGGTGGTGAGGAAGAGCGCCGCGATCGAGGCTGCGTTCTGCAGCGCCGAGCGGGTCACCTTCACCGGGTCGGCAACGCCGGCCTTGAGCAGGTCCTCGTACTCACCGGTCGCGGCGTTGAGGCCGTGACCCGCGGGCAGGTTGGACACCTTCTCGGCGACGACACCGGGCTCGAGACCACCGTTGAAGGCGATCTGCTTGAGCGGAGCCGACAGCGCGACACGCACGATGTTGGCGCCGGTGGCCTCGTCACCGGAGAGGCCGAGGCCGTCCAGCGTCGGGGCCGACTGCAGCAGAGCCACGCCGCCACCGGCGACGATGCCCTCTTCGACAGCAGCCTTGGCGTTGCGGACGGCGTCCTCGATGCGGTGCTTGCGCTCCTTGAGCTCCACCTCGGTGGCAGCTCCGGCCTTGATGACTGCAACGCCGCCGGCCAGCTTGGCCAGGCGCTCCTGCAGCTTCTCGCGGTCGTAGTCGGAGTCGCTGTTCTCGATCTCGGCGCGGATCTGGGCGACACGGCCCTGGATCGCGTCGGCATCGCCTGCACCCTCGACGATCGTGGTCTCGTCCTTGGTGACGACGATCTTGCGGGCCTTGCCGAGCAGCGCGACGTCGGCGGTCTCGAGGGAGAGGCCGACCTCTTCGCTGATGACCTGGCCACCGGTGAGGATCGCCATGTCCTGCAGCATCGCCTTGCGACGGTCACCGAAGCCCGGGGCCTTGACGGCGACGGACTTGAAGGTGCCGCGGATCTTGTTGACCACCAGGGTCGACAGGGCTTCGCCCTCGACGTCCTCGGCGATGATCAGCAGCGGCTTACCGGACTGGATGACCTTCTCCAGCAGGGGCAGCAGATCCTTGACGGTCGACACCTTGGAGCTGACCAGCAGGATGTAGGGATCCTCGAGGACGGCTTCCTGACGCTCGGCGTCGGTCACGAAGTAGCCCGAGATGTAGCCCTTGTCGAAGCGCATGCCTTCGGTGAGCTCGAGCTGCAGGCCGAAGGTGTTGCTCTCCTCGACGGTGATGACACCCTCGTTGCCGACCTTGTCCATGGCCTCGGCGATGAGCTCGCCGATCTGGACGTCACCGGCGGAGATCGCGGCGGTGGCAGCGATCTGCTCCTTGGTCTCGACCTCCTTGGCCGACTTCAGCAGACCTTCGGTGACGGCCTCGACGGCCTTCTCGATGCCGCGCTTGAGGCCGAGCGGGTTGGCGCCGGCGGCCACGTTGCGAAGGCCCTCGCGGACCAGCGCCTGGGCGAGCACGGTGGCGGTGGTGGTGCCGTCACCTGCGACGTCGTCGGTCTTCTTGGCAACTTCCTTGACCAGCTCTGCGCCGATCTTCTCGTACGGATCCTCGAGCTCGATCTCCTTGGCGATGGACACACCATCGTTGGTGATCGTGGGGGCACCCCACTTCTTCTCGAGGACGACGTTGCGGCCCTTGGGGCCCAGCGTCACCTTTACCGCGTCGGCGAGGCTGTTGAGGCCCCGCTCGAGGCCGCGACGGGCCTCTTCGTCATACGCAATTGTCTTGGCCATTGCGAAGTGTTTCCTCCGGGATTGGGGATGCACGTCTTGCTGGTCGGGCGCAGTGCCCGCGACGGACGGCTGGGGATGTGCTCGCGAATGTGCGGCCCCGGCCTCACCGTCCCGACCTAGCACTCGCCGGTCGCGAGTGCCAACTGCATTCTTAGCACTCGACCTGGGTGAGTGCAAGGTTTCACGCCCACGGTGAAACTGCCTCCACAGCCGCCTGCCAGCCGCCCGGGCCACCCTGGGTCGGTGACTGTCCCCGGCCTAGGCCCGCTGTCGCTGTCCGGCTTCGCGAGCCCGGGGTGGCTGGTGCTCCTCGCCGCTCCCGTTCTGCTGCTGGCCGTCTATGTCGTCGCCGCGCGCCGCCGGCGCCGACGGCTGCTCCGGTTCACCCCGGCGCCGCCACCCCGAGCGCCCCGGCTGCGCCATCTGCCCGCCGCGCTGCTGCTCCTCTCTCTGGTGCCGCTGACCCTGGCGGTCGCGCAGCCCAGCCAGGCCATCCGCGTACCGCGCAACCGCGCCGTCGTCATGCTCGTCATCGACGTGTCGCGGTCGATGGGCGCCACCGACGTCTCGCCGACGCGGCTGCAGGCCGCCGAACAGGCCGCAGCCGAGTACGCGCATCACGTGACCCCCGGTGTGAACCTCGGCCTCATTTCGTTCGCCGGCAGCGCCGAAGTCCTCGTCGCACCCAATCCTGACCATGACCTGACCGTCGCGGCGCTGGACAAGTTGCAGCTGGCCGACAGCACCGCGACCGGGCAGGCGATCTTCGCCGCCCTGCAGTCCATCAAGACCGTCAACGCCGTGCTGCAGGGCCCGCGCGATCAGAACCCGCCCGCGCGCATCGTGCTGCTCTCCGACGGCGAGGAGAACCACCCCGCCAACCCGGACGCCCCGCAAGGCGCCTACACCGCCGCACGCGCCGCCCGTGATGCCGGCGTCCCCGTCACGACCATCGCGTTCGGCACCTCGCAGGGCCACGTCGAGATGGGCAACCAGTCGGTTCCCGTCCCGGTCGGCGCCCAGACGATGACGACCGTCGCCCAGCTCTCGGGCGGGCAGACGTCGTCGGCCGCGAACGTCGACGAGCTCAACCAGGCGTTCGACGGAATCGACGATCAACTCGGCTATCAGACCGAGCGCGGGCCGGCGAGCACCGGCTGGCTGCGCCTCGCCGGCCTGCTTGCCGTGGCCGGCGCGCTGTTCGCGCTGGTGATCGACCGACGACTACCTGTCTAGCTAGCGCGGCAGGCGTCGATCGACGACGACGGCGGCCGCCAGCGCTGCGACCAGGATCAGCAGGGACAGCCGCGCCCACGGCGCGCTGGCGTCACCGGGCACGGTGTCGTAGCCGATGATGCTCTGCAGCGTGTCGTAGACGCTGTTGAGCTGGTCGAGGGTGCTGGCGTGGAACGTCTCGCCACCCGAGATCTGGCTGATCGTCTGCAGGGTCGAGTCGTCCACGGGCACCGGGACCTGGGTGTCGTTGAGCGTGACGGTGCCGTCGGGCGTGCCGAACGAGATCGTCGAGATCGCGACGTGCTGTTCCTTGGCCGCGCGCGCCGCGGTGAACGCGCCGCGCGGCTCCTCCGGATCGGCGGGCACCGTCTCCTTGCCGTCGGACTCGAGCACGATGCGCGCCGGCGGCGGACCGTCGCCACCGCCCAGCACGTCGGCAGTTGCCGCGACCGCCTGCAGCGCGGTGAACAGCCCCTCCCCTGTCGCTGTGCGCTCGGCGACCTGCAGCGTGTCGATGGACGCCTTGACCGCGTCGTGGTCGGGTGTGGGCGCCATCAGCAGCGTCGCCGACCCCGCGAATTCGACCAGGCCCAGGTTGATGCCGGGAGTCAGCTCGTCGGCGAAACGCTTGCCGGCCTCTTTGGCGGCGGCCAGCCGGTTCGGCGCCACGTCGGTCGCCGACATCGACTCCGAGACGTCGATGACGAGCATCACCACGGCGCGGTTGCGCGGCACCCGGACGTTGTCGGTGGGTCCGGCCATCGCGGTGGTGAGCAACGCCAGCGAGGCGAGCAGCAGCGCCGCGGGCACGTGCCGCCACCGTCGGCGCCGGGGCACGCTGAGCGAGGAGAGCAGCTCGAAATTGGCGAAGCGCAAAGCCCGGCGCCGCTTGCGGCGCTGCGCGACGACGTAGGCCGCCAGGAGGGCGAGCACCGCGGCGAGCACCAGGAAGAACCAGGCGTGGGTGAAGCCGCGCAGCGAGAAGGTGCCCAGCAGCGGAATGGTCATCGGCCCATCCGAGAGCGCAGTTGCGGATCGTTCTCCCACCACAACCCGGACGCGGGTGCCTCATCGAATGCGGCGTCCAGTTCGGCGTCGACGACCGTCGCGTGCCGCTTCTCGTCGGCGGAGAAGAACCGCATCAGCACCAGGATGAAGAACACTCCCAGCACATCTCCGACCAGCCAGAGGACACCGGCGCCGATGGATTGGTCGACGCGCATCGTCGGGCCCCACTGCCTGCCGAGGCCGCGGTAGTAGTCGGCGGCGATCAGCGGGCCGAGCCACAGCACGATGCCCAGGACACCGTCGCCGAGCGACTCGACGATGCTGATGACCAGCGAGATCAGCTGCGTGTACCGGCGCGGCACCGGATCGGTCTGCAGCCGGGCGTAGAAGTAGCCGAAGCCGACGGTCAACATCAGCGCCCCGGTCAGCGCCATCACCCACGGGTGGATCAGCGCGGCCCCGTACCAGAGGGTCAGATAGAACAGCCAGGGCAGCGCGAGCATCGCCACCGACGTCGTCGCCGGATGCAGCAGCAGGCGTGCGCCACGGCCTGCGGGAGACACCCCCAATGCGGTGAGTGGACGACTCATCGCGACGAAGAACGGGATCACCATCAGCAGGAGCAGCACCTGCAGGGCCCGCACCCAGAACAAGACGGGCGCGTAGACACTGACCATGCCCATGGTCGCGACGGCGAACAGGCCGATGCCGACGGCGCAGCAGGCCGCGTTCGCACGCGTCAGCGACGGGCGGGCAGTCCGGTAGCACCGCGCGTAACCGACGGCGGCGACGAGCGCGAGCACTGCCGCGCTGGTGTTCCACCGCCACGTGGTCAGCGCCGTCGCCCAGGTCAGTGGGACGATCGCCGCACTCATAGTCGGCCACTATGCGCTGCAGACCTGGAGGCGACCTGTGGGTCAGCTGGCGCGTAGACCGTCCAGCACCACGTCGATGACGCGCGTCGCGGCGTCGCGGTTGTAGCCCTGCATGGCCTGCAGGCCCACCAGCAGCGCCTTGACCTCGGCCACGCCGATCTCGCCGCGCACGGTGCCCGCGTCCTGGC
The DNA here is from genome assembly GCF_036946525.1 of Mycobacterium kyogaense. GTDB lineage: Bacteria > Actinomycetota > Actinomycetes > Mycobacteriales > Mycobacteriaceae > Mycobacterium > Mycobacterium kyogaense_A. The sequence goes on from NZ_JAQIIY010000006.1 coordinate 116,235, forward strand.
CGGCACGCAGCAACTCCCCGAGCATGGCCAGGAAATCGTCCTCGATGTCGGGGATCGCAGCTTCGACCGCGACTCCGGCTCCGGCGAGCGCTTCGCTCATGCCGCGGTCGGTCGCACCCCACTTGAGGACAAGGGTGCGCAGGAAGGTGAACAGCGCATCGCCGGGCGCGGCCTCGTCGAGCAGCGCACGACCCCAGGTGATGATGCCGCGGATCCGGTCGTCGACGACGGCGCGGAACAGGTCCTCCTTGGTGGGGAAGTGCCGGTAGACCGTGCCGGCACCGACCCCGGCGCGGCGGGCGATCTCGTCGATCGGCACCGCGAGCCCCTCCGCGGCGAAGGTCTCGTAGGCGACCTCGAGAACGCGCGCGCGGTTGCGTGCGGCGTCGGCACGCAGGGGCCGGACCATCGTGAGCACCTCCCGTGTCGATAAAGCGGGGCGACCGTTCCGTATAGTGGCTATCAACCGGGGCGACCGCCCCGTTTCCGTCCATTCTAGGAGCCCCGAGCCATGACCACCTGGACCACCGCCGACATCCCCGATCAGACCGGCCGCGTCGCCGTCATCACCGGCGCCAACACCGGACTCGGCTTCGAGACCGCCAAGGCGTTGGCCGACAAGGGCGCCACGGTCGTCATCGCGGTCCGCAACACGGACAAAGGCAATCAGGCCGCCGCGCGCATCGACGGCACGGTCGAGGTCCAGAAGCTGGACCTGACGTCGCTGGCGTCCATCCGTGCCGCCTCCGACGCGCTGAAGAGCCGGTTCGACCGCATCGACCTGCTGATCAACAACGCAGGCGTGATGACCACACCCAAGGGCACCACGAAAGACGGCTTCGAGCTCCAGTTCGGCACCAACCACCTGGGCCACTTCGCGCTCACCGGGCTGCTGCTGCCCAACATCGTCGACGTCCCCGGCTCCCGGGTGGTGACGGTCAGCAGCAACGGCCACAAGATGGGCGGTGCGATCCACTGGGACGACCTGCAGTGGGAGCGCAGCTACAGCCGCATGGGTGCCTACACCCAGTCCAAGTTGGCCAACCTGATGTTCACCTACGAGCTGGAACGCCGCTTGGCGCCTCGTGGAAAGACGATCGCCGTCGCTGCCCACCCCGGTACCGCCACCACCGAGCTGGCTCGCAGCTTCCCACGTCCGGTCGAGCGCGCTTTCCTGGCGGCTGCGCCGTTGCTGTTCGCCCAGGACGCGACGGGCGGAGCTCTGCCGTCCCTACGTGCCGCCACCGATCCGGGCGCGCTCGGCGGTCAGTACTACGGGCCCGACGGCATCGGCCAGCAGCGCGGCAACCCCGTCGTCGTCGCCTCCAACACGGTGTCCTACGACGTGGCCCAGCAGCAGCGGCTGTGGACGGTGTCCGAAGAGCTCACCGGAGTCACGTTCCCCGTTTAGCGTGGGCGCATGTCGCTGGTCGTGCCCCCGTATCCGCCACCCCGCTACACCGCCGACGAGCCCGAGGTCAGCGCGTGGCTCAAGCGGGGTGACGCGCCGCCGGACTACGACTCGTTCGGGCTGGTCCAGTACCACTACCTGGCCAGCCAGGGCGACACCGGCGGCGACTATGGCCTGTACCGCGTGCAGATCGCGCCGCGTGCCGGCGGTCCCGGCCCGCACTACCACCGGGGCATGAGCGAGGCGTTCTACATCCTCTCGGGCACCGTGTCGCTGTACAACGGCAGCGAATGGACCGACGGCGGCGCAGGCGACTTCCTCTACGTCCCGCCGGGCGGCATCCACGGGTTCGGAAACCGGGCGGACGAGCCCGCGACGATGCTGATGCTGTTCGCCCCCGGCGCCCCGCGGGAGCACTACTTCGAGGGGTTGGCCCAGCTCGGCGAGCTGACCGACGACGAACGGCGCGAGTGGTTCGCCGAGAACGACAACCACTTCGTCGAGTAGCGGCCGGACACGCCGGAGGCGAACACGCCGCGTCGGATGCGATCGTGGAAGCGCCTGCCCTAGACTGCGATTCGGTCGAAAGGAGTCGTGGGTGCGGGCTGATGCAGCGCCCAGCACCCCCACGCTTCGCGGTTGGCAGCGACGGGCGCTGGTCAAATACCTGTCGGCGCAACCTCGCGATTTCCTCGCCGTCGCCACCCCCGGTTCGGGAAAGACGACGTTCGCGCTGCGCATCGTCGCCGAACTGCTCGCCCAGGGCACCGTCGAGGCGGTGACGATCGTGGTGCCCACCGAGCACCTGAAGGTCCAGTGGGCACAGGCCGCGGCGCGCCAGGGCATCGCGCTCGACCCGAAGTTCTCCAACTCGAACTCCCAGACGTCGTCGGAGTACCACGGCGTCGTCGTCACCTACGCGCAGGTGGCCAGCCACCCGTCCCGGCACCGGGTGCGCACCGAGAACCGCAAGACGCTCGTCGTGTTCGACGAGATCCACCACGGCGGTGACGCCAAGAGCTGGGGCGACGCGATTCGGGAGGCCTTCGACGACGCGACCCGGCGCCTCTCGCTGACCGGGACGCCGTTCCGCAGCGACGACAGCGCGATCCCGTTCGTCACCTACGAGACCGGACCGGACGGTTTTCAGAGGTCGAAGGCCGACCACACCTACGGCTACTCCGACGCGCTGACCGACGGCGTGGTCCGGCCGGTGATGTTCATGGCGTACTCCGGCGAGGCCCGGTGGCGCGACAGCGCCGGCGAGGAACATGCGGCCCGGCTCGGTGAGCCGCTGACCGCCGAGCAGACCGCGCGGGCGTGGAAGACCGCACTGAACCCGGCCGGTCAGTGGATGCCCGCGGTGATCGCCGCCGCCGACACCCGGCTGCGCGGCCTGCGCCAGCATGTCCCCGACGCCGGCGGCATGATCATCGCCTCCGACCAGACCGCCGCCCGCGCGTACGCCGACCTGCTGCTGAAGATCACCGGCGAGGCGCCGACCGTGGTGCTCTCCGATGACAAAGGCGCCTCCGACCGCATCTCCCAGTACGCCGCGGACACGTCGCGGTGGCTGGTCGCGGTGCGCATGGTGTCCGAGGGTGTCGACGTGCCACGCCTGGCGGTCGGCGTCTACGCCACAAGCGCGTCGACGCCGCTGTTCTTCGCCCAGGCGATCGGGCGCTTCGTGCGCTCCCGCCGACCCGGTGAGACCGCGAGCATCTTCCTGCCGTCGGTGCCGAACCTCCTGATGCTGGCGAGTGAGATGGAGGCCCAGCGCAACCACGTGCTGGGCAAGCCGCATCGCGAGACGGAAGACGATCCGCTGGACGCCGAGCTCGCCGAGCAGAAGCGCGACGAGCCCGACGACAACGAGGGCAAGATCGAATACCTCGGCGCCGACGCCGAATTGGACCAGGTGATCTTCGACGGCGCCTCGTTCGGGACCGCCACCCCCGCAGGCAGCGACGAGGAAGCCGACTACCTCGGCATTCCCGGCCTGCTCGACGCGAACGCGATGCGTGACCTGCTGCGCCGACGGCAGGACGAACAGCTGCAGAAGCGCACCGAATCAGGTGCCGTCGTTCCCCCGACGACACACGGGCAGCTGCGCGAGTTGCGACGCGAACTCAACACGCTGGTCTCGCTGGCCCACCACCGCACCGGCCGGCCGCACGGCTGGATTCACAACGAGTTGCGCCGCCGCTGCGGGGGCCCGCCCGTCGCGGCGGCCACGCGCGATCAGCTCAAGGAACGCATCGAGGCGATCCGCGTGCTGCAGCGTGAGCTAACGGCCTGACGCCAGGCTCGCCAGGTTTCCCAGCGAGCTCTCCAGATAGCTGGTCGGGAACGGCGGGAACGTGATGTGCTCGCGCAGCTGCGCAGGAACTGCCGACCAGTCGTAGGTCAGGCGCACCCGCGTCTGTGCGGGCCCGGTGCGCTCGAGGTCGTAACGCCATGTCCAGCCGCCGAATTCGAGGGTCCCGTCGTGGCCGGCCTGCCCGGGTTCCCACGCGATCGTCCGGTCGGGGTCGATCGCGATGACCTTGTTGGCCATGTCGTAGTACCCGTCGGGATGGTTGTCGTGGTACATCCGGATGCGGAAGATCTGCCCCTCCTCGGTCACCGGACCAGGATCCAGGGATTCCCGCAGCCACCCGGTCCCGTCGATCGCCGGATGGTTGGCGGGGTCGGCCAGCACGGCGAACACCGCGGCAGGCTCGGCATGTACATCGACGGTGAGGATCAGTGTGTCGGTCATGACGTTGAGACTCCGCTACCGCGCGGAACTCATCGCTAGAGCCCGAGCAGTGCCGGAAGATCAGCCACCGAATCGATGACGTGGTTCGGCTGCATCGCGAATTCGTCTGCGGCCCAACGGTCCAATGTGTCCTGTCGGAACTTGCCGGTGCGCACCAGCACACCCGTCATACCCACGACCTGGGCAGCGAGCACGTCGTTGTTGAGGTCGTCGCCGATCATGTACATCTCGTCGGCGTCCACGCCGAGCCGGCCCGCCGCCGACAGGAACCCCTCGGGTGCGGGCTTGCCCACCGCGGTCGCCTTGCGCCCCGAGGTCTCCTCCATACCGATCAGGTACATGCCGGTGTCGACGCGCAAACCGTCGGTGGTGGTCCACGCGGTGCTGCGGTGCATCGCGACCACCGGCACGCCCTGGGCCATCCAGTCGTACACCCACGACAGCGTCTCGTGCGTGTACTCCCGCCCGGCCCCGCCGAGCAACACCACATCAGGGGCCTCCGGAGCCTGCGGGCCCGTGAAATCGGTCGAGTAGACCAGGTCGATGCCCGGCATGTCCTCGCCGATCTGCCCGCTGTTGACCAGGAAGCAGCGGGCGTCGGGATAGCGGTCACGCACGTAGTCGGCGGTCAGCGCGGCGGCGGTGATCACCTCGTCGGCGCGTACGGACATGCCGGCGTCGGTGAGCAACCCGGCGATCTGGGCCCGGGTCTTGGTGGTGGTGTTGGTCAGATAGGCGCAGGCCACCTGGTGTTCGGTGAGCGTGCGCAGCGTCTCGGCCGCACCGGGGATCGGCTGCCAGGAGGTGACCAGCACGCCGTCGATGTCGAACAGCACTCCACCGATCGCCATGGTGCGACAGTAAACGGCCGCCGGATGTGCGCAACCCGTAGGCCCTGCCGGCCGATTCACACTAGGGTTCGACGCAATGACAACCCAGTCGGCCGACGCGATCGTCGTCGGTCACGGTCTGGCCGGGTTGGTCGCCGCAGCCGAGATCGCCGAGGCCGGACGGACGGTCATCCTGTGCGATCAACAGGGGCCGGCCGACGACGGCGGCCAGGCCTACTGGTCCTACGGCGGGCTGTTCATGGTCGACACCCCCGAGCAGCGACGCCTGGGTATCAAGGACTCCCCCGATCTGGCGTTGCGCGACTGGTGGAGCTCGGCGGAGTTCACCGACGGCCCGGCCGACGAGTGGGCCCGCCGCTGGGCTTCCCGCTATGTCGAGTTCGCTGCCGGCGAGAAGCGTCGCTGGCTGCGCGGGTTCGGTTGGCGCGCCTACCCCCTGCCGGTGTGGCCGGAGCGGGGCGGACACGGCGCACTCGGCTCGGGCAACAGCGTGCCGCGCTTCCACATCACGTGGGGCACTGGCCCCGGGCTCGTGGAGATCTTCGCGGCGCGCGTGCGCTCGGCCGTCGCCGCCGGTCGTATCCGGCGGCTTCACCGGCACCGCGTCGAGGAGATCGTGCTCGACGGCGGCGCGGTGTCCGGTGTGCGGGGCGCCCGGCTGGCGGCCTCGACGGGCCCGCGCGGGGCCGCGTCTGCCTCCGAGGTGATCGGCGACTTCGTCCTGCACGCGCCGGCGGTGCTGCTGGCCACCGGCGGCGTCGGCGGCAGCCCTGAGCGTGCCCGCGAATTGTTCACGCGCAGTTTCGGTTCGGAGCCGACGGATATGCTGTGCGGCAATCCCGCCTACGTTGATGGACGCATGCTCGACACCGCCCGTCAGGTGGGGGCGGCGGTGGCCAACGAGGACAGGCTGTGGTTCTACCCCGACGGGGTACGCAACATCGATCCCGTGTGGGCGAATCACGGAATCCACGTGACTGCAGGCCCGTCGGCGCTGTGGCTCGACGGTGCCGGGGTGCGCTTCCCGCCGCCGCTGTACCCGAATTTCGACACCGTAGGCGCGGTCCGTCACGTCGTCGCATCGGGTTTCAGTTACTCGTGGCTGATCATGAACCGTGAGATCTTCCGCAAGGAATTCGGGATGTCGGGCCAGGAGCTCAATCCCGCGGTCACCGGCAAGCATCCGTGGCTGGCCGCCAAAGGGACTGTACGACCGCGAATCTCGCCGCTGTGGCAGCGATTCCTCGACGAGGGTGAGGACTTCGTCACGGCGCCGTCGATCCCTGAGCTGGTCGCCGGGATGAACGCCGTGCCCGGTGTGTCGTCGGTGGATCCGGATGTGGTGGCCCGCGAGATTCGCGCCCGTGACGCGCAGGCGGTCAACGCCTACAGCAAGGATCCGCAGTTCGCCGCGATCCGCAACGCGCGTCGGTACCTGCCCGACCGGTTCCGTATCGCTGTTCCGGCACCCATCGACGATCCGCGGCACCGGCCGCTGATCGCGGTCAGGTTGCGCATCACCACGCGAAAGACGTTGGGCGGGTTGCTCACCGACACCGACGCACGCGTCCTGCGCGGCGACGGCACTCCCATCGCCGGCTTGTTCGCCGCGGGTGAGGCCGCCGGGTTCGGCGGCGGCGGTGTGCACGGGCAGCGTTCTCTGGAGGGCACTTTCGTGGGCGGCTGCCTGTTCACCGGGCGGGTGGCGGGCCGCAGTATCGGGCGGGGATGAGGCGAGGGGAAGTTATGAGTACGCACCAACGGATCGGCGAGTTCCTGCTGCGGCGACTGCGCGAGATCGGCACGTCCCACGTCTTCGGCGTGCCCGGGGACTACAACATGGCGTTCCTCGAACAGATCGAGGCCGATCCCGACCTCACCTGGGTCGGCACCTGCAACGAACTCAACGCCGCCTACGCCGCGGACGGACACGCCCGCGGCGGCCGACCCGGCGTTCTGCTCACCACTTACGGGGTCGGCTGCTTGAGCGCCCTCAACGGCGTCGCAGGTGCCTACTGCGAACACATCCCGCTGATCCACCTGTCGGGTTCACCACCACTGCACGCGACGCGGGACGGTCTGCGACTGCACCACAGCCTGCTCGACGGCGGATACCGCAACGTGCACCGCGCGTTCGCCGAGTTCACCGCGTACAGCGAGACGATCACGCCGCAGACCGCGGTCGAGGTCATCGACCACGCGTTGCTGACCGCGCACCGCACCCGTCGGCCCGTGCGTCTGGAGCTGCCGTCAGATCTCAGCCACGTCGAGATCACCGTTCCGACAACCATTCTGGACGTTGCGACCACGTCGGGTGTCGCGTCGGCGTCCCGGGAGGCCGCGGCCGTCCTGAGTGGGGCACTTGCCGAGGCGCGCCGGCCGCTGCTGGTGGTCGACCTGCCCGCGATCCGCCGTGGGCTGATGCCCGCGATCGAGGCATTCTGCGCCGCACACGGCGTGCCCTACACCTGTACCGTCCCCGCGGCGCACACCGCCGACCCGGACGCGCCGCTCTACCTCGGGCTGCTGCCCGGTTCCGGGCGGGCCCAGCAGGCGTTCGCCGCGGCCGATCTGCTGATCAGTTGCGAACTGACCGAAACCGACGTCACGACAGCGGGATTCACCCTCGACTACGCCGATCGACCGCATGTCCGGCTGAGCGCCGACGCCGTCCAGAGCGGCACCGAGGTGTACTACGGCACCGACACGGCCGACGTCCTGGCCGCCACCCCAACAGCGACGGCCACCGCACCCGAGCCGCCACCTGCCCCCGAGCCGCCCGAGGTCCCGGAGCCCGACGCGCCGCTGACCCAACGTGCCGTCTTCGACGCTCTCGCAGGCTTTCTCGGGCCGGACGACGTCCTCGTCGCCGAGACCGGCACCGCCGGCCAGAACACCTCCGGGCTGCAGCTGCCGCACGGGCTGCGGTACGTGAACCAGACCAGCTGGGGCTCGATAGGTTTCGCGCTGCCCGCGCTGCTGGGCGCGGCACTGGCCGAACCGCAGCGGCGGCACGTGCTGTGTGTCGGCGACGGCTCGTTCCAGGTGACCGCCCAGGAACTCTCGACGATCCTGCGCCTGGGACTGACTCCCGTCATCGTGCTGCTCGACAACCGCGGCTACACCATCGAGCGCGCGATCATGGGGGCGAAGAGCCCGTACAACGACGTCGCCGCGTGGCGTTACACCGACCTGCCGCGCGCCTTCGGCGCCGACGAGCACTCGCTGCTCCTGCGCTCGTGCCGGACCGGGGCGGAGCTGGCCGCCGCGTTCGACGCCGCATCTCATCAAGCATCCGATGGGTCCCGGCGGTTCACGCTCATCCGGGTCCACCTCGACCCGCTGGACATGACCCCGGCGACCGAGGGGGTCGGCGAGATGACGCGGGTCTTCGACTACGGAGTGAAGGCGCCTGCCAACCCCCTAGGGTGATGCCATGAGTGCGAAATGGACCGCATCCGACGTCCCTGACCAGTCCGGCCGCGTGGCCGTCGTCACCGGCGCGAACTCGGGCATCGGCTACGAGGCCGCCCTCGTGCTCGCCGGCCGCGGCGCCCGGGTCGTGCTCGCGGTCCGCGACAAGACCAAGGGTGAACAGGCGGCAGACCGGATTCGGGCGGCCCATTCCGGCGCGCAGGTCGAGGTCCAGGAGCTGGACCTGACGTCGCTGGCGAACGTTCGGGCAGCCGCGGAGGCACTGCGCGCGGCGCACCCGACGATCGATCTGCTCCTCGACAACGCCGGGGTGATGTATCCGCCCAAGCAGGTGACGGCCGACGGCTTCGAGCTGCAGTTCGGCACCAACCACCTGGGGCACTTCGCCTTCACCGGGCTGCTGCTCGACCATCTGCTGTCCGTCGAGGGGTCCCGGGTCGTCGTGGTCGCGAGCATCGCCCACAACATCCAGGCCGACATCCACTTCGACGACCTGCAGTGGGAGCGCGGCTACAACCGCGTCGCCGCCTACGGCCAGTCCAAGCTGGCCAATCTGATGTTCACCTACGAGCTGCAGCGCCGGCTCGCCGCCGCCGGCGCGAAGACCATCGCCGTGGCCGCCCACCCTGGCATCTCGAACACCGAGCTGATGCGCCACATCCCGGGCTCGGGTCTGCCCGGCTTCTCGGCGCTGGCCGGCCTGGTCACCAACAGCCCGGAGATCGGCGCGCTGGCCACGCTGCGGGCAGCTACCGATCCGGATGTGCGCGGCGGCCAGTACTACGGCCCCTCCGGTTTCCGCGAGCTCGTCGGGCACCCGGTGCTCGTGCAGTCCACCCGCAAGTCCCACGACGTCGCGATCCAGCAGCGGCTGTGGGCAGTGTCCGAGGAGCTGACCGGCGTGAGCTACCCGGTCTGATGCGCAGCGTCTCGATGCGCAGTGTCGATGAGCACCGCAGGCTGGTCGGCTCGCTGATCATCGCGCGGCCACCGATGGCGCTCCCGCTGGCCGACGCGCTGGGGCTGGCGATGGCCGAGGACGTGGTCGCCCCGCTGTCGTTGCCCGGGTTCGACAACTCCGCGATGGACGGATACGCCGTGCTGGCCACCGACATCGCGACGGCCTCGGACTCCGCGCCGGTGCGCCTGCCCGTCGCCGAGGACATCCCCGCCGGCCGCACCGACATCCCGACGCTGCAGCCGGGCACAGTGCACCGCATCATGACCGGCGCGCCGCTGCCCCACGGCGCCACCGCGGTGGTGCCGGTCGAGGCCACCGACGGCGCCGTGGACACCGTGACGATCCGCGCCTCCGCGCGCGACGGTCAACACGTCCGGCGCGCGGGTGAAGACGTGACCGCGGGGACGACGGTGCTGCAGGCCGGTCAGGTGCTGACACCGGCCGCGCTCGGACTGGCCGCCGCACTCGGCCTGCAGACGGTGACGGTGACGCCGCGCCAGCGGGTGCTGGTCGTGTCGACGGGCACCGAGCTGGTGGCTGCGGGCACCGAGTTGGCCCCCGGACAGATCTACGAATCCAACGGCGTGATGTTGGCCGCCGCGGTCCGTGACGCCGGGGCCGAGGTGATCGCCTCCCCCACCACCGGCGACGACGTCGATGCGTTCCGGGCGACGCTCGCCGCCCATGCCGGTGACGCGGATCTGATTTTGACGACGGGCGGGGTCAGCGCCGGCGCGTACGAGGTGGTCAAAGATGCGCTGAGCGGCCCGTCGGGCGGGGTCGAGTTCGTCAAGGTCGCGATGCAGCCCGGGATGCCGCAGGGCGCGGGAGCGATCGACGGCACCCCGGCCGTCACGCTGCCGGGCAACCCGGTCAGCGCGCTGGTGTCGTTCGAGGTGTTCGTCCGGCCCGCGCTACGTACCGCGATGGGGTTGCCCCAGCCCGAGCGGCCGCGGCGCACCGCGATGCTCACCGAGGACCTCACCTCGCCGCGCGGCAAGCGGCAGTTCCGGCGCGGCGTGCTGGACCACGTCACCGACACCGTCACCAGTTACGGACCGCCCGCGTCGCACCACCTGCGCTGGCTGGCCTCGGCGAATTGCCTGCTGGAGCTCGACGAGGACACCTCGGAGGTGGCGTCGGGAAGTCGCGTGCAGGTGTGGGACCTGCGTTAGGGAGAGCCACCGTACTATTGGGCCCACGATGGCCAGACGCCCCGACCTCAAGACAGGCCCCGCGCGGCTGGCGGCGCTGATCCGCACGTCCGTTCCCCCGATGCACCCCGCAGGCCTGCCGTTCGTCGGCGCCAGCCTGGCCGTGGCGGTGGCCGGACGCCGGAACCGCTTCGTCCGCCGCGCCGGCCTCGCCTCCGCCGCCGCCAACGCCGCCTTCTTCCGGCATCCGCCGCGCACCCCACCGACGCGGCCCGCTGTCGTCGTCGCCCCCGCCGACGGGCTGATCTGCCTGATCGAGGAGGAGGTGCCGCCGAGCGAACTCGGGTTGCCCGCCGAACCGCTGCCGCGGGTCAGCATCTTCTTGTCGCTGCTGGACGCCCACGTGCAGCGGGCTCCCGTCGGCGGTGAGGTGGTCACGGTTGCGCACCGCCCCGGCCTGTTCGTGTCGGCGGAACTGGCCGCCGCCAGCGCCGACAACGAGCGCAACAGCGTCGTGATCCGCACGCCGGAGGGCCAGCAGGTGATCGCCGTGCAGATCGCGGGTCTACTGGCTCGCCGCATCGTGTGCACCGTGTCGCCGGGCGAGAAGATCGGCATCGGCGACACCTACGGCCTGATCCGGTACGGCTCGCGCCTGGACACCTACCTGCCCGCCGGCTCACGGGTGCTGGTCTCGGTGGGCCAGCGCACCCTCGCCGGGGAAACCGTGCTGGCCGAACTGCCCGCGCCGGCCGAACTGCCATGAAGCCACGCAAGCCGCGGCTGAAGGCTCCGGTGGTCAGCGCCAGGATCCTGCCCAGCGCGATGACGGTCGCAGCCATCTGTCTCGGGCTGAGCGCGGTGAAGTTCGCGCTGGACGACCGGCCCACCGAAGCGATGGCGTTCCTGGCCATCGCCGCGATCCTGGACGCGCTCGACGGCCGCACAGCCCGCGCCCTGAATGCCACCTCTCGGATGGGTGAGGAGATCGACTCCCTGGCCGACGCGGTGAATTTCGGTGTGGCACCTGCGTTCATCGTCTACGGCACGCTGTTGTCGCATTCGCGCGTCGGCTGGATCGTGGTGCTGCTGTACGCGGTGTGCATCGTGCTGCGGTTGGCACGGTTCAACGCAATGCTGGATCTCGATCAGCCGGACTACGAGAAGAAGTTCTTCGTCGGCATGCCCGCCCCGGCGGGCGCGATCGTCGCGATCGCTCCGCTGGCAGCGAAGATGCAGTTCGGCGACGGGTGGTGGACTTCCGAACCGGCCGTGGTGATCTGGATGATCGTGGTGTCGCTGCTGGTGGTCAGCACGTTGCCGATGCGCAAGATCCACACGTTCTCCGTACCGCCGAATGCGGTTGCACCCTTGTTGGCACTGCTGGCCATCGGCGTCGCCGCGTCGATCCTCTACGGCTACGTCGTGATTCTGCTGATCGTCATCGGCTACCTCCTGCACATCCCGTTCGCGATCCGGACTCGGCGCTTCCTGGCCGCTCACCCCGAGGTGTGGGACGACAAGCCGCGGCAGCAGCGCGCCGCGCGCCGCGCGATCCGGCGGGCGCAGCCGCATCGCCGCTCGATGATGCGCCTGGGCCTGCGTCGACCGCCCCGGAGCTGAGATGGCACAGCTGACGCTGACCGCGCGGTTGAACACCTCGGCGCTGGACTCCCGCCGCGGCGTGGTCCGGTTGCATCCGGAAGCGATTGCCGCACTGGGCATCCGCGAGTGGGACGCGGTCTCGCTGACGGGGTCGCGCACCACGGCCGCGGTGGTGGGGACGGCGCCCGACGGCGTGCCGGCCGGCACCGCACTGCTCGACGACGTCACGCTGAGCAACGCCGGGCTGCGCGAGGACACACCGGTGCTGGTCGCCGCGGCCACCGTGTACGGGGCGCGGTCGGTGACGCTGACCGGGTCCAACCTGGCGAGCCGGTCGATCACCCCGGCCACCTTGCGGCAGGCCCTGCTGGGCAAGGTGATGACGGTCGGCGACACCGTGTCGCTGCTGCCGCGCGACCTGGGGCCGGGCACGTCGACGTCGGCGGCGACGGCCGCGTTGGCGGCATCGGTCGGCATCGTGTGGACCTCGGAGCTGCTGACGGTCACCGAGGTCGACCCCGCGGGACCGGTGAGCGTGCAACCGAATTCGCTCGTCTGCTGGGGAACGTCGAGCGGTGCCACGCAGAACGGGTCGGTGACCGCCGCGACCTCGCAGACCCACGTCGTCACCGAGGGAGCGGCACCGGCGTTGAACGTCGACGACCTCAAGGGCGCGCACGCCCAGGCCGGCCGGCTGGCCGAGTGGCTCAAGCTCGCGCTCGATCAGCCCGAGCTGCTCCACACACTCGGCGCCACCGCCAATCTCGGTGTCCTGGTCTCCGGACCTGCGGGGGTCGGCAAGGCCCGATTGGTCAGGACCGTGTGCAGCGGCAGGCGACTCGTAGAGCTCGACGGCCCTGAGGTGGGCTCTCTACGGCCCGAGGATCGGCTGGCCGATGTCGCCTCGGCGGTCCGCTCGGTGCGTGACGGCGGCGGGGTGCTGCTGATCACCGACATCGACACGCTGCTGCCGGTTCCCGCGGATCCGGTGGCCACGCTCATCCTGGCCGAATTGCGTTCGGCGGTAGCGACATCGGGGGTCGCGTTCGTCGCGACCACCGCAACTCCCGACGCGGTCGATCCGCGGCTACGCGCGCCGGACCTGTGTGACCGCGAGCTGGGGTTGAGCCTGCCCGACGCGGGCGTGCGCCGGCAGTTGCTCGAGGTGCTGTTGCGCGATGTTCCCGGAGCGGATCTCGATCTGAAGGAAATCGCCGAGCGCACACCGGGTTTCGTGGTCGCTGACCTGGCCGCGCTGATCCGCGAGGCCGCACTGCGCGCGGCAGCGCGAGCGAGCGGGACCGACGCGGCGCCCGAGCTGCGGCAGGAAGACCTGACGGGGGCGCTGAGCGTCATCCGGCCGCTGTCCCGCTCGGCCGCCGAGGAGATCTCGGTCGGCTCGGTCACGCTCGACGACGTGGGCGACATGGTGGCCACCAAGCAGGCACTCACCGAAGCGGTGCTGTGGCCGCTGCAGCATCCCGACACGTTCGCCCGCCTGGGTGTGGAGCCGCCGCGCGGCGTGCTGCTCTACGGACCACCCGGCTGCGGCAAGACCTACGTCGTGCGCGCGCTGGCCAGCTCAGGACGGCTGAGCGTGCACGCGGTCAAAGGCGCTGAGCTGATGGACAAGTGGGTGGGCTCATCGGAGAAGGCGGTGCGCGAATTGTTCCGCCGGGCGCGTGATTCCGCGCCGTCGCTGGTCTTCCTCGACGAGATCGACGCGATGGCGCCGCGGCGCGGTCAGAGTTTCGACTCCGGGGTCACCGACCGCGTGGTGGCCGCGCTACTCACCGAACTCGACGGGATCGAGCCGCTGCGCGACGTCGTGGTGTTGGGTGCGACGAACCGTCCGGACCTGATCGACCCGGCGCTGCTGCGGCCCGGCCGGCTGGAGAAGCTGGTGTTCGTCGAACCTCCCGACGCCGAGGCGCGTGCGCAGATCCTGCGCACGGCGGGCAAGTCGGTGCCCCTGGCCCGCGACGGGGCGAACGCGGTCGACCTCGATGCGCTGGCCGCCGAACTCGACGGCTACAGCGCGGCTGACTGCGTGGCATTGCTGCGCGAGGCGGCGCTCACCGCGATGCGCCGGTCCGTCGACGCCGCCGACGTGACCGCCGCGGATGTCGCTGCGGCCCGCGAGGCGGTGCGCCCGTCGCTGGACCCCGCGCAGGTGGCGTCGCTGCGGGCGTTCGCCGACGCACGCTGAGAAACCCCAACGCGAGGGGGTTCCCCTATTGGCACCCCCACCCTTCCTGGTGTTTGCTGAACAGATAGGCATCGGAGCCGGGGAACGGAGACACCATGGGGTTCATCGAACGGGGCAACGCCGTCGTCGCGGCAACAGCGGTCGCAGGAGCGACATTACTGGCTAACCCAGCGCCGGCACCGCAGCGAAGCGGTCCAGCCCATTCCAGCGCCGAGGTGAATTTGACTGCCTCGTCAACAGGCCTCACGCCGTGGCCCGCGCTTCCGCCCCTGGTGAGCACCCGCGCCGGCAGCGAATCCACTGCGGTGGCCGCCCAGGATCTCGCCTCGGTGGCCGACGACATCGACGCCGCGTTCCTCGCCTCCCGCACCGCGTCCCGCACCGACTTCACCGAGTTTGCCAACCAGCTCGGCTACCTGGGTAAGCAGCTCTACATCGGCTACAACTTCATCGAGAGCATCGTGGCGAGCACCGTGTTCAACGGCACCGACATCGCACGCGGAGAAGGAGTGCTGCGCAACGTCGGGCAGATCGCCGGGGACATCCTGCTGTCCGCGGTCTTCGTCGCGATCGACGAGATCAGCCTAGCGTCGCCGGACACATACCCGATCGCGATCACGCGCCCGCCGACGGATCGTCCCGCCGGGTGGACCGACGCGCTGGCGCCGAACCGCTACGACCCGCTGATCGTCCCCGGCGGCACCACCGCCCTGCAGGCCGCCGCGGCAGACCGGCCCACCCCGTTCCTGGACGGCATCGACAACGCGTTCATCGACGGCACGGTGGCGTTCCGCACGATCGTGACCCCGGCACTGAACCTCCTCGGACCCATCGGGAGGCAGCTCTACATCGGCGTGAACTTCGCCGAAAGCGTGCTCGCCAGTGCGGTCTTCAACAGCACCGACGTGCTGCGCGGCGAAGGCCTGTTTCGCAACATCGCCGAATTCGGCTCCGACGTCGGCCGATCGGTCCTCTTCGTCGCCATCGACGAGGCCGCCAACGGTCGCGAGGCGACTCCGATCGCCATCGAACGCGCTCCGCAGGGGGAACGTCCGCTCCGATGGGAAGACGCGGACCCGCCGTTCGAGGGCCCGCTGACGGTGCCCGACCGGGGCCCGGACGACGCCACGGAGGACAGCACAGGGGCCGACCGCGCGGAGACGCCGACCCGGCCGTCGCTGGTGTCGACGTGGACGGCCAAGGCCGCTGAGCGCGCGGAAGCACGTGCCGAAAGGGCCGAGCAGAGGGCGCAGAAGAAGGCCGAACGGGAGGCTGCCCGCGCCCACAAAGCCGAGAAGACCGACAAGACCGAGAAGTCTGACACCGCCGAAAAGGCGAGCGACACAGAATGATCGATCGGCGAACCGGGCTCAGCCCGGCTCGCCGTACTCGTCGAACCAGTAGGCCAGCTTGCCGCGGCGGCTGACCGCACGCAGCCGCCGCTCGGCCTCGTCACGCGTCGCCGTCGTCGTCACGATCATCACCTCGTCGCCGATCTGGAGTCGGGTCAACGGCTCGGGCACGAAGGCGCGGCTGTCTCGGATGATCAGCGTGATCACGCTCGGATCGGGCAGCCGCAACTCGAGAACCGTGACGTTATGCAATCGCGACCCGGGCACGACGGTCATCGTCATCAGCTCCGCACCGAGCACGTCCAGCGGCGCCGCGTCGACCTGGATCTCCCGCGTGGTGTCGCGCGGGATCAGGTCCAGCCACTCGGCGACCCGGCGCAGGCTGGGCCCCTGCACCAGCGTGAACACCACGACGAGGATGAACACGATGTTGAGCAGCCGGCCGCTGCCCGGCACGCCCGCCACGATTGGATAGGTCGCCAGCACGATGGGCACGGCGCCGCGCAACCCCGCGTAGGACAGGAACGCCTGCTCCCGCCACGCCACGCGAAACCCGAACAGCGACACGACAACCGACGCCGGTCTCGCCAGCACCAGCAGCACCAGGCCGATGACGATCGCCGGCACCAGCTCGTCGAGCAGCTGGTCGGGCGACACGAGCAGACCGAGGATCACGAACAACCCGATCTGGGCCAGCCATCCGAACCCCTCGGCGAAGGAGCGGGTGGCCGAGCGGTGCGGCAGACCGGAGTTGGCGAGCACCACGCTGGCCAGGTAGGCCGCCAGGAACCCGCTGGCGTGCGCGGAGCCGGCCGCGGCGAACGCCAGCATGCCCAGCCCAAACGTCGCCAACGGGTACAGGCCTGCGGCGGGCAGCGCCGTGCGACGCAGCGCCATCGCGCCGAAGAACCCGCACCCCAGTCCGATCAGCGCGCCGACGGCCAGCTCGTAGACCAGGGTTCCCGCCACCGTCGCCGGCTCGAGCACCAGCGGCGTCACGCTGAACAGCAGCACGAGGATCACCGCGGGCGCGTCGTTGAATCCGGACTCGGCTTCCAGCAGCCCGCCGAGGCGCCGCGGCAGCGGCACCACCCGCAGCACCGAGAAGACGGCTGCGGCGTCGGTACTCGACACGATCGCCCCCAGCAGCAATGCCAACTGCCACGACATCCCGAGCAGCAAATGCGCGGCCAACGCCGTGATCAAGGTGCTGACGAGCACGCCGACGGTGGCGAGCACGCTGGCCGGCGCCAGCACCTTGCGGATGTCGGAGAACCGCGTCGTCAGACCGCCCTCGACCAGGATCACGCCCAGAGCCGCGGTCCCGAGATCCTGGGCCAGCTGCGCGTTGTCGAAGGCCAGGCCCAGGCCGTCCTCGCCGACGAGTACGCCCACGCCGAGGAACAGCAGCAGACTCGGCAGCCCGGCTCCGGTGGCCAGCCTGGTGGCGGCGATGCTCGCCAGCAGCACCAGGCCCCCGATGAACAGCGCCACGTACAGCTCGTGCAGTGTCACTGTTTCCTCGCTGCAGGCACTTGTGTCGCGATCAGTAAATCAGCACAGTCGTGTCCATGCGGATCGCGATCGCCGGAGCGGGTGCCGTGGGCCGCTCGGTGGCCCAGGAACTGGTGGACTACGGCCACAAGGTGCTGTTGATCGAGAAGGAGTTCCACCGCTACGAGCCGGCGACGGTGCCTCGCGCGGAGTGGTTCCTCGCCGATGCCTGCGAGGTGTCCTCCCTGGAGGAGGCCGAGATGCACATCTGCGACGTTGCGATCGCCGCGACCGGTGACGACAAGGCCAACCTCGCGATGGCCCTGCTCGCCAAGAGCGAGTTCGGCATTCCCCGGGTGGTGGCCCGCATCAACGACGCCCGCAACGAGTGGTTGTTCACCGAGGGCTGGGGCATCGACGTGGCGGTGTCGACTCCGGTGGCGATGGTCGCGGCCGTCGAGGGCGCCATCGACGTCGGGCACATCGTGCGGCTGATGGCGCTCGGTCGCGGCCCGCGGGAGCTGCGCGGCGAGGGCAGCGCCAATGTCGCGTCGTTCACGCTGCCCGCCGGCAGCCCGCTGGTGGGTCGACGGGTCGGCGATCTGGCGATGCCGCGCGACAGCGCTCTGGTGACGGTGCTGCGCGGGAACCGGCTGATCGTTCCGGAGGCCGCCGACGTGTTGCGCGACGGGGACGAGATCCTCTTCGTGTGTGGCCCGGACGGCGAGGATCGCATCGAGGTGATGGTCACCGGCCATTGAGCGGACACAAGCCGGTGACATCGGGCCCGTAGACTGGGGCCTCGCCGACCCCGACGAAACGGAGCCATGCTCGCCATCCTCACTGCGCACGCAGTGGCCACCCTGTTGGCGCCCGTTCTCGTCCACCGGTGGGGTCGGCGCGCGTTCTATCCGCTGGCGCTGGTCCCCCTCGGCTCCCTGATCTGGGTCGCCGGGCACTGGCCGGGTAGCGGCCCCGGGCAGCAGTTGACGATTCCCTGGGTGCCCGGCCTGTCGATGGACATCGTGCTGCGCTTCGACGCGCTCGCGGCGATCATGAGCGTGCTGGTCCTGGGCATCGGCGCGCTGGTGCTCTTCTACTGCGCCGACTACTTCCACCACCACGACGGGCACACCGAGAAGCGCCTGCCCAGCTTCGCCGCCGAACTGGTCGCGTTCTCCGGGGCCATGTTCGGGCTGGTGACCAGCGACAACATGCTGCTTCTCTACGTGTTCTGGGAAACCACGACCGTTCTGTCGTTCCTGCTGGTCGGTCACTACGCCGAGCGCGCGATGAGCCGACGCGCGGCCACGCAGGCGCTGTTGGTGACGACGTTCGGCGGGTTGGCGATGCTGGTCGGGATCGTCATCCTGGGCAACCGCGCCGGCACGTTCCTGATCTCCGAGCTGGTGGCGAACCCGCCGACCGGGGTGGCCGCCTCGGTAGCGATCGTGCTGGTCCTCATCGGTGCCCTGTCGAAGTCGGCGATCGTGCCGCTGCACTTCTGGCTGCCCGGCGCGATGGCCGCACCCACCCCGGTCAGCGCCTACCTGCACGCGGCCGCGATGGTCAAGGCCGGCGTGTACCTGATCGCGCGGCTCACGCCGGGGTTCTCCGACTCTCCGGAGTGGCGCCCGACGGTGGTGGGGCTGGGGCTGCTGACCATGCTGCTGGCCGGCTGGCGAGCGCTGCGCGAGTACGACCTGAAGCTGATCCTGGCCTTCGGGACGGTGAGCCAGCTCGGCTTCATCACGCTGATGGTCGGCGCGGGCGGCAGCGAGATGATGCTCGCCGGCCTGGCGATGCTGTGTGCGCACGCACTGTTCAAGGCGACGCTGTTCATGGTCGTCGGGATCATCGACCACGCGACGGGCACCCGCGACATCCGCAGGCTGGCCTGGCTCGGCGATCGCAGCAAGCCGCTCCTGGTCATCGGGTGCGCCGCGGCGGCCAGCATGGCGGCGCTGCCGCCGTTCCTCGGTTTCGTCGCCAAGGAAGCCGACTTCGAGACCGTGCTGCACAGCCCGACGCTGGGTGCCGCGGCGCCGTTCGTGCTGGCCGGGATCGTGTGCGGCTCGGTGCTGACGACCGCCTACAGCCTGCGCTTCGTGTTCGGTGCGTTCGGCCGTAAGGGTCTGCCGCAGCCGAGCACGCGGGTGACGGAGATGCACCGCCCCGAAGTGCCCTTCCTGTTGCCGCCGGCGATCCTGGCCGCGGCCGGGTTGGCGTTCGGCGTGTGGCCCACCGGGCTCGATCACGTGCTGAGCGGCTACGCCGACCAGGTGCCCGATCCGGCCGGGTACGACGCCGACTACCACCTCGCGCTGTGGCACGGAGTGAACCTCCCGTTGCTGCTGTCGGTGCTTGTGCTGGCGACGGGCGCCGCGATGTATGCGGGCCGCAACCGGCTGCGGCGCGCCCGGTTGAACTTCCTGCCGCTGGCCAACGCCGACCGCATCTACGACGCGGTGCTGCGCGGCGCCGACGTGATGTCGGTGCGGCTGACCGCGGTCACCCAGCGCGGCTCGATTCCCGCGACGCAGTCGGTCATCCTGACCACCCTGGTGCTGCTCCCGTTGGCGGTGCTGGCGCTCGGCGCGCGCGATCGCCCCAACTTTGCGCTGTGGGAATCGGCGCCGCAGGCGGTGGTGGGCCTGATCATGCTGGCGGCCGCGTTCGCCGCGTGCGTGATGCGCAACCGGCTGGCCGCTGTCCTGCTGGTCGGGGTCACCGGCTACGGCTGCGGCGTCATCTTCGCCTTCCACGGCGCCCCGGATCTGGCGTTGACGCAGTTCCTGGTCGAGACGCTGACGTTGGTGGTGTTCGTGCTCGTCCTGCGAGTGCTGCCCGCCGAGACCGGCGGCGCGGACATGCGTCGCTTCCGCGTTCCCCGGGCGGTGCTGGCGGTCGCCGTCGGTGTGACGGTGACCGTGCTGGCGGCGTTCGCGATGGCGGCACGGTCCGGTCGCCCGATCGCCGAGTTGCTGCCGGAGGCTGCGTATCTGCGCGGCCACGGCGCCAACACGGTCAACGTGCTGCTCGTCGACATCCGAGCCTGGGACACCCTCGGGGAGATCTCGGTGCTGCTGGTGGCGGCCACCGGCGTGGCGTCGATGGTGTTCCGCAACCGCCGCTTCGGGGCCGCACCGCGGGTGGCCGACGCCGGGCAGCCCGACATCGGCAAGCTCGCGGTGTACTCCCACAACAGCCCGGCTGCCGGCGAGGTGACCTGGCTGCGCGGCAGCGAGTTGCGCGACCCGCGCAACCGGTCGCTGGTCCTGGAGGTCGCGACACGACTGATCTTCCCCGTGATGATGGTGCTGTCGGCGTACTTCTTCTTCGCCGGCCACAACACTCCAGGCGGCGGATTCGCGGGTGGTCTGATGGCCGGTCTGGCGCTGGTGCTGAGGTACCTGGCCGGTGGTCGCTACGAACTCGGTGAGGCGCTGCCGCTCGACGCCGGCAAGATCCTGGGCGCGGGCCTGGCGCTGGCCGCCGGCACCGCGACCGCGTCGCTGCTGCTGGGTGCGCCGGTGCTGTCGTCGGCGCTGATCCAGGTCGACGTTCCGGTGCTGGGCACGGTCAAGTTCGTCACCGCACTGTTCTTCGACATGGGGGTGTACCTGATCGTGGTCGGCCTGGTGCTCGACGTGTTACGCAGCCTGGGCGCGCGCATCGACGACGAGATTGGCGAGATGGGCAGGGCGCGACAGTCATGACGACGTATGTGATCTCGCTGGTCATCATCGGTGGGCTGACCACCGCGGGCGTGTACCTGCTGCTGGAGCGGCATCTGACCCGGATGTTGTTGGGGCTGTTGCTGATCGGCAATGCGATCAACCTGCTGCTGCTGTCGGTGGGTGGCTCGGCGGGCAATCCGCCGGTGCGGGGGCGGACCAGTGCGGACAACACCGCGACCGCAGATCCGTTGGCGCAGGGCCTGATCCTCACCGCGATCGTGATCACGATGGGGGTGGCGGCGTTCGTGCTGGCGCTGACCTACCGCTCCTATCGTCTGAACACCCGTGAAGAGGTCAGCAACGATCCCGAGGACATTCGGGTGTCGCAGCAGTCGGGCACCGAGGTGGGCGAGGAGCTCGAGGGCCGGCTCGAGCCCGACCGCACCCGCGACACCGATCTGCCTGACGAGCTCGACGCGATTCCGGGTTACGAGGGGTCGCGATGACCCAGATGATCCCGGCGCACCTCGCCGCTGTGTTCACCCCGCTGCCCGTGTTGATTCCCATGCTCGCCGCGGCATGCACCCTGGTGGCGGGCCGGCGGCCCCGGCTTCAGCGCATGCTGGCCGTCATCGCGCTGTCGGCGGTGCTCGTCGTCTCCGCTGTGCTGGTGTATCTCGCGGACCGGGACGGAACCATCGCGCTGCAGGTCGGCGGCTGGGGTGTCTCCGAACCCGGCATCGGTCCGCTGGGCATCACGCTCGTCGTCGACCGGCTCTCGGCGCTGATGCTCGTCGTGTCGTCGATCGTGCTGCTCGCCGTCGTGTTCTACGCCATCGGGCAGGGTGTCCGGGACGGTGACGGCCGTCAGCCCGTGTCGATCTTCCTGCCCACCTACCTGGTGCTGTCGGCGGGCGTGTTCATGGCGTTCCTGGCCGGCGATCTGTTTAACCTCTTCGTCGGCTTCGAGGTGCTGCTCAGCGCGAGCTTCGTGCTGCTGACCATCGGCGCCAGCCGGGAACGTGTGCGCGCGGGCATCTCCTACGTGATGGTGTCGATGGTGTCGTCGCTGGTGTTCCTGTTCGGCATCGCGCTGGTGTACGCGACCACCGGAACGCTGAACATGGCGGAGCTGTCGGTGCGGCTCGACGGGGTGTCCGAAGGCACCCGCACCGCGCTGTTCGCGGTGCTGCTGGTCGCGTTCGGTATCAAGGCGGCGGTCTTCCCGCTGTCGACCTGGCTGCCCGACTCCTACCCCACCGCGCCCGCACCCGTCACCGCGGTGTTCGCCGGCCTGCTCACCAAAGTCGGTGTCTACGCGATCATCCGGGCCCACTCGCTGCTCTTCCCCGGCGGTTCGCTGGACAACGTGCTGCTGGTCGCCGGCCTGGCCACGATGTTGATGGGCATCCTGGGTGCGATCGCACAGAGCGACATCAAGCGTCTGCTGTCCTTCACCCTGGTCAGCCACATCGGCTACATGGTCTTCGGCATCGCGCTGTCCAATCAGCTGGGCATGTCGGGCGCGATCTATTACGTCGCCCACCACATCCTGGTGCAGACCACGCTGTTCCTGGTCGTCGGCCTGATCGAACGGCAGGCTGGGGCCTCGACACTGGAGCGCCTCGGCGGGCTGGCTGCGGCGAGCCCGGTGCTGGCGTTCGTGTTCGTGGTGCCGGCACTCAATCTCGGTGGCATTCCGCCGTTCTCGGGCTTCATCGGCAAGGTGGCGCTGCTGGAGGCAGGCTCGGAGTCGGGGTCGGTGCTGGCGTGGCTGCTGGTCGCGGGCAGCGTGGTCACCAGCCTGCTCACCCTCTACGTCATCGCCCGGGTGTGGACCAAGGCGTTCTGGCGATCCCGCAAGGACGCCCCCGAGGGCCACCTGTCGGGTGGCGCGCCGACGGTGCTGATGGACAGCCCCGAAGACGCGGTCGACATCGAGTTCGTCGACCGTGACGATGTCGGCAAGATGCCGATCGGCATGCTCGTGCCCACCGGAGCGCTGATCGCGGTCGGACTCGCGCTGACCGTCGCCGCCGGGCCGATCTTCGCCTACAGCGACAGGGCGGCCGCCGAGGTGCTCGACCGCGGCGTGTACATCACCGCGGTACTCGGGAGTGATCGATGATGAGCGCTCGCGCGAAGAACAAAGCATCCATGAGGACGATCGCGCTGCGGATTTGGATGGTGTGCTGGCTGATCCTCGTGTGGGTTCTGCTGTGGGGCACCGTCTCTGCGGCCAACATCCTGTCCGGGCTGCTGGTCGCCCTGGTGATCACGCTGCTGCTGCCGTTGCCGCCGGTTCCCGTAGAGGGTCGGCTGCATCCGATCCCGCTACTGCGCCTGATGGTGACGGTCGTCTACTACCTGCTCAGCTCGTCGGTGCAGGTCGCCGCATTGGCGCTGAAGCCCGGCCCGCCACCGCTGACCGCGGTGCTGCGGGTGCACCTGGCGATCAAGTCCGACCTGGTGTTGGTGCTGGCGGTCAACATCATCAACCTCACGCCGGGCACCATCGTGCTCGAGATCGACCAGCCGCGCCGGATGATCTATGTGCACGTGCTCGACGTCGGTTCCGACCGCACCGTCGCGCGATTCTACCGGCAGGTAGCGAACCTGCAGAAGCTGTTGGTCGCCTCGTTCGAGCGGGACAGCGACTGGCGCCCCGCCGGACAGAAGGAGGACGCGCTGTGACCGTCGTGTGGATCATCGCAGGCGCCATGCTCTCGGCCGCGGCGTTGGCCACCATGTTCCGGATGCTGTTGGGTCCCACCACCCTTGACCGGCTGGTGGCGTTGGACACCCTGGTGGCGGTCGCGCTGTGCGCGATCGGTACGTGGGCGGCGTTCAGTCTGGACACCACGGTCACCTACAGCCTGACCGCGCTGGCGTTGATCACCTTCGTCGGGTCGGTCAGCGTCGCCCGGTTCCGCGTCCCCGACGTCGCCGACCCGGCCGAGAAGGGACCGGCGCGATGACGGGGTTCGATATCGCCGCTGCGATCCTGATTCTCAGCGGATCGGCGCTCGCTCTGACCGCGGCGATCGGTGTGGTCCGCTTCCCCGACACGCTGTCGCGCATGCACGCGGCCACCAAGCCCCAGGTGCTCGGACTCCTGCTCGTGCTGCTGGGCGCGGCGCTGCGGCTGCGTGGTCACGTCGACGTCGGCATGCTGATCCTGACG
Organism: Mycobacterium kyogaense; assembly: GCF_036946525.1. GTDB lineage: Bacteria > Actinomycetota > Actinomycetes > Mycobacteriales > Mycobacteriaceae > Mycobacterium > Mycobacterium kyogaense_A. The sequence goes on from NZ_JAQIIY010000006.1 coordinate 140,332, forward strand.
GGGCTGTTCACCGCGATCACCGCACCGGTGATCGCCAACCGGGTGGGCCAGCTCGCCTACCGCGAGCAGAACGTCCGCGACGATCTGATGACCACCGACGAGATGCATGATTTCGCCGACGAGAGGGAATCCGGCGGCCATGATGCGCCCCAGCGGTGACCAGCCGGGTCGCACTGACCTGAGTGTCGCTGCGGTCCGCGCCTCGGAGACCGAGGCCGACCATCCGTTGTTCACCGATCCGTACGCACATCTGCTGCTGGTCGACGCCGGACAGGTCGACCTGCCCGCGTCGGGGCCGGGATACTCCGCGGCGCGCACCAAATGGTTCGACGACTACGTTCTGGCCGCGGGGGCTGCGGGGCTGTCGCAGGTGGTGGTGCTGGACGCCGGGCTGGACACCCGCGCGTGGCGCCTGCCGTGGCTCAGCGACGCCGTGATCTTCGACGTCGACGAGCCCGCGGTGCTGGCGCACAAGACACGGATCATGGACGCCTCCGATGCGCAGCTGGGCGCCAAGTACGTTCCGGTGCCTGCCGCCACGACCGGCGACTGGCCGAAAGCGTTGCGAGAGGCCGGTTTCGACCCTAACGAGCCGACAGCCTGGATGGCAGAGAGTCTCGTGCCGGACATGGCCGACGACGCCGTGGTGACGCTGATCGATCAGATCACGCTCTACAGCGCACGGGGCAGCCACCTCGGCGTGGAGGTCGCGGAACCTCATGTGGCGCAGACGTTGTGCTGTCACCGGTGGGACGTGCGCTCGACAGATGCCGGCGATGCGATGCGGCGCTATCACCGGGACCACGACAACGCGCCCGCGTATTCGTTCCTGCACGCCGTCCTGCTGTAGGGCAGGAAATTGGTGTCAGGAGCCGTACCGAGGCTGCAGTAACCTCTGACAGTGTGACCTTGATGGTGGATCCCGAGATCCTGCGCGCATTTGCGAGCCAGGTGGAAGCGGCTTCGGCGTCAATCCGCGGCGCGGACGTGGGTGGGAAAGTAACCGAGGCGGCCGCGGGGCTGGCAGGTTCCACGACTGAGTGGGCCGCACGGCTGGTCGGCGGACACGTCGCCACCCAAGCCGACGGCATCGCCGCGAACGTCGACAAGATGGGAGTGGCGGTACGTGGCGCGGGGAACGCCTATGAGGTCACAGATGCCGGTCTGGCCGGAAGCTTCAACGGAATCTTCTGATCGGTGTTGCCGTCGCGCTCGCGCCTCGAGAGCTGGAACCCTGACTCTTTGGGGTTCACCGGTCCCGCCGTTCGCTTCTCAGGCGAATCCGTCGAGGGGGCAGTGGACCGTGTGAAAACGAATCTGGCGATCATGCCGGAAACGAAGGCATGGGAGGGTCCGGCCCATAACGCCGCGTCCGCGATGTTCGACCGCGCCCATCACAGCTCAGTCGAATTCAGCGAGTACACCGCTGTGATCGCCAAAGCTTTCGAGGCAGGCGCCGACAGGATCGGTGCTGCGCGGAAAGCATTGTTGGACAAGGCTGACGAAATTGATCGAGGACCGCTGAACGTCACGGAGGGCTGGGTCGTACTCATCGACCCTGGCTCGCAATCCGCCGACGAAATCTCCGAATTGATGAAGCTCGTCGCCACCGAACAGGCCGCAGTCAACCAACTACTGCTCGCCGTCGGCGATGCCGATACCGCGACGGCCGACGCTGTGATGGCAGCCGCGAAGCCGTTCGGCTTCACCGCGCCCAACGGCGGTCTGCCGGAAATGATGGTGCCCGCTGCTCAACGGCCCGCCGACGAAGTGCCGAATCCGAGCAACGCGTTGGGTTTTCTGCAGCAGGCGACGGTTCGTGGGGAGGAGATGGGTACGACAGTTCGGGAAACGCGATCCCGCTACAACGATCAGGGCCACTTCGAAAAGACACTGATCATGCAGGACGGCAGCCGGCATGTCATCACCGAGTACGAAGAGAACTACGCCCGCGGCGTTCCGGACATGGTCGAAGAGGAGCACATCGACGCGAACGGAAACGTGATATCGCGGAGCAGCTCGACTCGCACGTCGGGGGGATACAAGAGAACGATCATGAACTGGGCTGATGGCACCCAGTATGTCGTGAGCGAGACACCGGAAGGCGTTGTGTCAGCGTCGATCAACCTTCCCGACGGCAGGAGCGCCGTGATTCCGCCCGACAGCCCCCTGCTCACGTCCGTACCGGAAAGCATCGGCCAAGTGCTGACTGGAGTGGAAGCCCACGTCGATGGCGGCGGCAAGGTTCCCATGCTGTCGATGGATTCGGTCGAGAAGGTCGGGGCCGGAGCGAAATACGGTGGTATGGCACTTGGCACAATGACTGCGATGTATGACTTCTTGCGCGCCCCGACCCCCGCTGATAAGTGTGTGTCGGTCTTCGCCAGCACGTTCGGCCTCGCAGGCAACGCAGCCGGAGCAGCGGGCGGCGCAGCCGTGGGCGCGCCCATTCCGATTCCGGGCAGCACAGTGGGCCTTGCTGTCGTGTCATCGGTGGCTGCAGGCTCGTGGATGACGTCTGTGGGTAAGAGGGTCGGCGAAGTGCTCTGTGGCTCATGACTCGAGTGACACCGCCGCCCAACTGGTCTCGCGGCCTGTCGCCCCTTGCTTGGTTAGGCGTCGCCGTGCTCATCGGCGGGTCCATCCAATTCTGGGTTCAGACGCTCCTAGCTGCGCAGCGCGCGTCGTTGACCGGCGCGCTCGGGTCGGCAGGACTCGCGGTGTTCTGCACCGGAGGCATGGCTGCCCTCGTGCTGACCTTCAAGGCGTCGGCGACACCGTATGCCGGGTGGAGTGATTCGGGTACCACGGTCCGTCTTCACCCTGCCATCGCGCGGACGTGGGGCACTGCCCTCGTCGGCGGCGTCGTCGGCTCGTTGTTCACCGTGTGGTTCGGATCCGTGTCGACAGTCAGCCGCTATCTACTCATTTCTCTACTGGTCCTCTCGGTACTCGGACTGTTGGCTTTCGCGCGGAGCCGAGAAACTGGATACCTGCGGATCGGCCCGGAAGGCATTACTTTTGGCGACATCCTCCGCACGCGCGTCGCGCGATGGGACGAGATACAAGCCATCACCGATCATGCGGACACCAAATCGCGGAATCCGATCGTCTTCAGTCTCGGCGACAGAAAGCCGCTCGTCATTGCCAACGCAGATCGCTACGCCTCAAGTGGTCCCACCCTCTACTGGATGGTGCGCCACTACTGGTTGAATCCCGGGTCGCGCGATGAACTCACCGACGGTCAGGCACTGCAGCGTCTGCGGGGCCACGACTTCGGTCGCGGGTGATCAATCCGAGAGCTGGAATTCCACCATCGCGGTGACGGTGTCGACGGCCTCGGACAGCGCGGCCACGCGGTCGGCGACCGTCGGAGCGGCGAGTATCGAGTAGCGGTCGGCCTGGCCCATCGGCAGCCGAGCTGTCAACGCGTACAACCACAGTGCCGCATCACCGGATTCGTCGGCGCCGACCACGATGTCGCGTGCGTTCACCTCGGCGTCCCGCGCGGCCGCGATCCGCTCGAACAGCGCCACCATCCGGTCCTCGATCTCCCGGATCGAATCGGCGGTCACCGGCGCTCCCGGCTGGTCGGGCCACTGCTCGATCACCGCCCGCGGATACGGCGCGTCCGGTAGCCATTCGAGGACCCGGAACCGTTCCCTCATGGCGCATTTCATCACGTACTGGCCGGCGCCGAGATCCTGGTGTTCGGTGATGTGCGCGACGGTGCCGACGTCGCTGCGGCTGTCACCACCACCGACCTCGCGGCCCGCCGCGATCAGCACCACGCCGAACGCGGGATCCGGCGCGGCCAGGCACGCCTGCACCAGAGCCGAGTAGCGCGGCTCGAAGATCTTCAGCGGCAACGTCTCTCCGGGCAGCATGGCCACCTCGAGCGGGAACATCGGGATCGTCGGCACGTCAGAGCACCAACTCGGCGATCAGCCCGTCGACGACGGCACGCAGATCCCCGTCGGTTTCCTCGGCGATCCGGCGCTGCCGCTGGTAGGAGGCGCCGTCGCGATAGATGTCGGCGACGGAGGCGAGTTCGTCGACACAGCCCAGGGATCGGGCCACCGGCGTCAGCCGCTCCAGCTGCTCGTCGAGATCCTCGGTGACCAGCCGCTCGTTGCTGTCGGAGTCGAGAATGATGATGGCGTCCAACCCGTATCGCGCCGCACGCCACTTGTTCTCCTGCACATGCCACGGCGGCATCACCGGAAGCGTCTCCCCCGCGTCCAGGCGGCGGTCGAGGTCGACGATGAGGCAGTGTGTCAGCGCGACCAGCGCCGCGAGTTCCTTCAGGTTCGAGACCCCGTCGAAAATCCGCACCTCCACCGTCCCGAGGTGCGGGGAAGGCCGTATGTCCCAACGGATCTCGTTCATGTGGTCGATGATGCCGGTCTTCTTCTGGTCGGCGACGAAGCCTTCGAACTCACGCCACTCCTGGAAGTGGAACGGCAGGCCCGCGGTCGGCAGTTGCTGGAACATCATCGCGCGGTTGCTCGCATAGCCGGTGTCCTCACCGTCCCAGTAGGGCGAGGATGCGGACAGCGCGAGCAGGTGGGGGTAGTAGTCGAGCAGCGAGGTGATGATCGGCATCACCTTGTGCGCCGAGGAAACACCGACGTGCACGTGCACGCCCCAGATCAGCATCTGCCGGCCCCACCACTGGGTGCGCTTGATCAGCTCGGCGTAGCGCGGCGCGTCGGTCAGCTTCTGCGCCGACCATTTCGCGAACGGGTGGGTGCCCGCGCAGAACAGGTCCATCCCGCGGTCTTGCACGATGTCCCGCACGGGCCGCAGCGTCGCGCGCAGATCGTCCATCGCCTCGGGTGCGCTGTCACAGACCCCGGTGACGACCTCGATGGTGTTGCGCAGCAATTCCTTGTGCACGCGCGGGTTCTCGCCGACTTCGGCGATCACCGAGGCTGCCTCGTTGCTCAGGTCACGTGTCTGTGCGTCGACGAGCGCGAACTCCCACTCGACGCCGAGCGTGGGCCGGGGCGACCCGGCGAAGTCGATGCGGTCGGCCCGACGATCAGCCCCGAGTGATGACACCGCACGCCACCCGAGCTCCGGCGTCGCCGGTCGCCAGGGTGGTCTGATCCGGCGGCGGCGCGCCGTTGACCTGGCTGTAGCGCTCCGGCGGGATGTTGGCGAAGTTGTCGGCCTTCTCGTGGATGATGATCGACGTCCCGGCGCCGTCGAGAAGCTGATCCGCGGTGAAGGCGTCGGTGGTGGTGATGAGCTTGGCCGAGCCGTCCTCGCGTACCTGCAGCGAGGCGAGGTCGCCGCTGGCGGGATGGCCGCTGTGGCCGGGCACCTGCAGGTGGCCGCCCGCGGAGTTGAAGTTCGCGGGGGCGCCGCCGGTCGGGGCGACGGAATTGGCCTCGCACTTGCCCACGGAGTGGATGTGCAGGCCGTGGAAGCCGGGGGTGAGCTGGCTGGTCGCCGAGGTCTGCACGGTGATGGTGGCGTATCCACCGGAGAACGCGATGTCGGCGGTGGCGACGGTGGTGCCGTCGGCGGTCTTGAGATCGGCCTTCAGCGTCTCGCCGCCGGCGGCCGGGGACTGCCCTTCAGCGGAACCTCCCTCGTTGCCGGAACCTCCCTCGCCGGCTGACGACGACGGTGACGGGGCACCGGTCCATACCGGGGGCGTGGTGCCCGGCGCATCGGTGGGCACGTCGCCCGGAGGCGAACAGGCGGCCAACGCGAGTGCGGGCGCTGCGAACAAGGTGGCGGCGGCGACGGTCCTGCGCATGTGCAAGAGCCTAACCGGTGACCGCGACGATCACGCCCGGCGGCTGCTCTGTCAGCTCGGGCAGCCGCGGCGCCACCGGCGCTTCCAGCAATCGGCCCACCTCTTCGGCGGCCTGCTGTTCGCCGGGGGCATCGCTGAAGAACACCGTGGTGACGGTCGTGTCCGGGAGGGTCAGGTTGCCGGTCTCGGTCACGTTCCAGCCCGCTTCGCGCAGCCGGTCAGCGGTGCTCTGCGCCACGCCCTCGGTGGTCGAGATGTTGAACACCCGCACGTCGGCTTTCGCCGGCGGGGCGGTGCTCGACGGTGTGGTCGGGGTGCTGGTGATCGACGTCGCGATCGAGCTGCTGTCGGAGTCGTCGTCGCTGCCGCCCATCGACTGGAAGCCGACGAGCAGGAACACCACGCCGAGGAACAGCAGGACCATGACCATGGCCCGGATAGGCAGTCCCGAGGATTCTCGCTGGTTCATCGGCGCCTACTGTATCGGCTCGCCGACGGCGTCAGGTCACGTCGAAGCCGAGGCGACGCGCCGCGCGCGCCTTCTGCCGGCTCGCACGCAACCTGCGCAGTCGCTTGACCAGCATCGGATCCGCGGCCAGCGCCTCCGGCCGATCGACGAGCGCGTTGAGCACCTGGTAGTAGCGGGTCGCCGACATCGAGAAGAGTTCCTTGATGGCGTCCTCTTTGGACCCGGCGTACTTCCACCACTGCCGCTCGAACGCCAGGATGTCGTGTTCACGACGGGTCAGACCGTCGGCGGGATCAGCGCCGTTTGCGGAGTCCCCGGCTTTCTCACTCCGCGCGATCGCGCCGTCCATATCGCCTCGTGGACCTTTCCAACGGTCGAAATGACACCAGTGTGGTTTCGGGTGGTATTCAATCACGGCTCGGTCACGGACATCGGCATCAATGACCGCGAGTCGGGGCCCGCGCGCGCCACCCTAAGCTTTCGGGCATGGCTGTTCGACCGATCTGCATCGTGGGAGACCCCGTTCTCCACAACGCCACCGAGCCGATCCCCGTCGGTGACGACGGGTCTCTGCCCGCCGATCTCGCCGATCTCATCACCGATCTCTACGACACCATGGACGCCGCGAACGGAGTGGGGTTGGCCGCCAACCAGATCGGCGTCGCCAAGCGGGTGTTCGTCTACGACTGCGCCGACGCTCGCGGCAAGACGCTGCGGCGCCGCGGCGTCGTCGTCAACCCGGTGCTGGAGACGTCCGAGGTGCCCGAGACCATGCCCGATCCCGAGGACGACGACGAGGGCTGCCTGTCGGTGCCCGGCGAGTCATTCCCGACCGGGCGCGCGTCATGGGCGCGGGTGACGGGCCTCGACGCCGACGGCACACCGATCACGTTGGAGGGTGAGGATCTGTTCGCCCGCATGCTGCAGCACGAGACGGGGCATCTGGACGGCTTCCTGTATCTGGACCGGCTGGTCGGCCGCAACGCCCGCAGCGCGAAGCGCGCGGTCAAGTCGCACGGCTGGGGCGTCCCCGGTCTGACGTGGCTGCCCGGCAAGGATCCCGATCCGTTCGGTCACTGAGCCGTGCCGCAGCTGCCGCCGCTCGGCGCCCGGGTGAGCCTGCGCTACCGCCTCCCGGCCGACGAGGCGCGACCGTTCACCGACGTGATCGGCCACGTCGAGCAGGTCGAGCCGGCGGTGTCCGTGCGTACCCGCCACGGTGAGCTGGTCACGATTTCCCGTGCCGACGTCGTCGCGTTCCGGGTGGTGCCCGAGCAGCCGGTGCGCGCCGGGGCGATCCGCAATCTCGAGCACGCGGCAGCGCTCGCCTGGCCCGGCACCGAGCAGCAGTGGGTCGACGGCTGGTTCCTGCGGTTCGGTGACGGCGCCACCCGGCGAGCCAATTCGGCTGTGCCGCTGCACTTCACGTCCCATGCCGAGATCGCCGCGATGGCCGATCGGTATGCCGCACGCGGGCTCCCCGCGCTGATCTCCGCACCGGACCGCTTGTTCCGCATCCCCGATGGCGTGCCCACCGACGCCGAGAACCTGGTCCTGACAGCCGATGTCGAGTCAGACCCACTCGACGAGGTCACGGTGTCCGCGGCTCCCGACGCCGCCTGGCTGGCTCTGTACGAGCGCGACGTCCCACCGGCGGTACTGACCGCAGTGGTGGACGGAGAGGTCGGGTTCGGTGAGCTGGCCGGCGCCGCGGTCGGCCGGGTCGCGATCACCGAGGCGCCGGACGGCACCCGTTGGGCGGGAGTGTCGGCGGTGCACGTCGTCACCTCTGCCCGCCGCCAGGGTCTGGCCCGCCGGTTGTGTGAGGGGCTGCTCGGATGGGCCGCCGTGCGTGGTGCGACGCGCGCCTACGTACAGGTGGTCGCCGACAACGACGGCGCCCGGGCGCTGTACGAACAGATGGGCTTCACTCTGCACCATCGCTCCCGCTACGTGCGCGCCGAGGACTTACTGTGAACGGCATGCGGTTGGCGACGTGGAACGTCAATTCGATTCGCGCCCGGGTCGATCGGGTCACCGATTGGCTGGAGCGCGCGGACGTCGATGTGCTCGCGATGCAGGAGACCAAGTGTTCCGACGAGCAGTTCCCGACGATGCCGTTCGCGGCGTTGGGTTACGACGTGGTGCACTGCGGGTTCAGCCAGTGGAACGGGGTGGCCATTGCGTCGCGCGTCGGCATCGACGACGTCGCGGTGGGCTTCGACGGACAGCCGACGTGGGGTGACCAGCCAGGCGCTGCCGCCGAGGCGAGGGCGCTGGGTGCGACGTGCGGCGGGGTGCGGGTGTGGAGCCTCTACGTGCCCAACGGCCGGATGGTCGATGACCCGCATTACCATTACAAGCTGGAATGGCTTGCAGCTCTGCGCAATTCAGCATCGTCATGGCTGGCAGACGATCCGTCGGCGCAGATCGCGCTGGTCGGTGACTGGAACATCGCACCGACCGACGACGACGTGTGGAGCGTGGAGGCTTATCAGGGCAGCACGCACGTCACCGCGCCGGAGCGCGCCGCGTTCGACGCCGTCGTCGACGCCGGATTCGCCGATGTCACGCGGCCGTTCACGCCAGGACCCGGCGTGTTCACCTACTGGGACTACACGCAGCTGCGCTTCCCGAAGAACCGCGGCATGCGCATCGACTTCATCCTCGGCTCGCCGGCGCTGGCGTCCCGCGTGGAGCACGCCGAGATCGCTCGCGACGAACGCAAGACCGGCAAGGACAGGGTCGGATCGCCCAGCGACCACGCCCCTGTCGTGGTGACGCTGGCGTCGTCGTGACCCCCACCGAGTCACCCTGGCGCCGGCTGTCACTGGGCCGGCTGAAGTGGGTGGCCGCGTTGGTCGTGATCGGCGCCACGGCGGTGTTCGGCGGCCTGGACACTGCGAACCGGGTGACGACCGTGGCGATGGGGCAGGCCTACGACGACGGCCCCCTGCGCATCACCGTGCGGGCCGCGGCCCTGCCCGAGGGTGTCGCCGGACTGCGCGCACTGACCGCGCAATGCCGGTTCCTCACCGTCGATGCGACGGTCGAAAGCGTCACGGATCGTTCTGTGTCCCTGCCGAACTCGCTCCCGGTCATCGGCACCGATGCCGACTGCTCGGGTCCCCGGCCGTCAGCTATCACCGGCGTCATCGGCATCGCCGGCATCCCGGCGTACTTCAAGACCGCGGTGCGGTTGCGCGACGGACAACCGATGCCGACCGTGGAACCCGGATTTACCACCGATTACCGCTTCGTGTGGGCGGTGCCCGCCGACGAATTGGCCGACGAGCCACAGATCAGCGTCCGGATGCCGGCGATGTCGTCGTTCATTTCGACGTTCCGGATCGCCGAGGACTTCAGCGGTGACGCCTCGGAGTACGGCGATCTCGCATTGGCGCCGCAGGTGTACCGGTGACCCGCCGGCTGATCCCCGTCGTTCGCGTGTTGGCCGCGGCGGCGATGCTCGCGGCGGCCACCTGGCTGTGGCTGCAGCTGCCCACCAAGATGCAGTCCTGGGCGCCGATCGAGGTGGCGGGCGCGGTCGGCGAGCACGTCGAAGGCCGCAACCTGGCGGTGACGGTGCACGACGTGCAGCTTGCTCGCGTGGTGACGTTCACCAACGACGGTGTCCCGGTGCGGATGTCGACGGACGGGGCGTGGCTCGTCGTGGCGCTCAGTTACGAGCCGCTGCTGTCGGCCGAATCGCCGGTGTTCGAGCTGACCGCCGACGGCAGGCGGTTCACGTCGCCGCTGAGCGGGTTCTCCCGGAACGCACCTCCGGGGTTGACGCAGCGCAACGTCGTCGCGTTCGAGGTGCCTGCCGTTCCGACGTCGGCAGAGTTGTTGGTGTACAACAAGACTGCTGATCGTTACGGCAATCCGATGCCTGCACCGCTGGATTCGGCGATCGCGGTACCGCTGCCGGTGCCCGGTGATGCACTGGCGCAGCTGGATCTCGACAAGGCGGCGTCGTGAGGCGCTGGCTGCGGTCGAACTGGTGGGCGTTCGCGGTGATCGTGGTGGTGGTCGCGGCGATCGCGGGCACTGTGACCTACTCGCAGTGGGCACGCCAACTCGGGTACACCCGGCCGGTGCAGACGGTGGCCGCCGGGCAGTGGGCGGACATGTTCGGGCTGCGGTGGCGTCTGACTCCGGTGACCCTGCCCTCCCCCGGTGAGCCACCGGCCGGCGGCCACCTTGCGAGCTACGTGCTCGACCGCGAGCGCGACGGACGGCCGGCGGGGCTGCCGGACGGGTTCCAGTTCTGCACGGCGTCGATGGTCGAGGGACCGCGGCGCTGGACGACGACGGCGACCGACATGTCGGTGTTCCAGTTCGCCTACCGGCAGCATCTGACGACGGTCTGCAGTCAGGACGGCCCGCTGCTGGTGGCCATGTACGTGCCCAGCGGAGTCACGGTCGGCGCCGTGGAGCTGCTGCTGCAGCCGGGCGAGGCACCCGCGCCCGGGACCGACACCGACACCGACACCGACACCGACGAGGCCAACGCGCCGGCGTTCACCAGCTACGACGAGTCACCGCTGGTGATTCGGTTCCAGACCTGACGTCGCGTGCTGGGCGCGGACCTGGTCGACGCAGAACCAGTACGCCGCAGCCACCAGGCAGATCCGGATCGGATCGATGGCTGCGTCGATGACCAGCCGGATCGTGTCGTCGAAGGCCTGCCACCACGCCCACTCGTGCGGGCCGAGCGCGACGGCGACGGCCCGGAACAGGTAGCCGTCGGTGACCGTGGGATCGAAGTAGGCGTTGCCCGGAGCCAGCACGACCAGGCCTGTGTAGGCCAGCACGAAGAACGCGATCGGTAGCGCGCCGCCGTGCAGGATCAACCGGCCGGCGTCGACGATGGGGCCGAACATGCCGAGCTGGCCGCGCACGAACTCGACGACCCGCTCCTGCAGCGTGGCGGGCACCCGCTGCCAGCGTGGCTGCAGGGTCTTCCTGCCGCGGTCGATCGCGCGGGCCGCTGCGACGTCGCCGCGGTGGCCGAGGAAGGCCCGTCGGCCACCCTGCCAGGTCGGTGTCAACGGGGTGCCGTAGACCGCGGCGGCGATGGCCAGCCACGCCAGCGAGAGCGCGACGACCTGGGCCAGCGGGCCCAGCGATGAGGTCAGGGATTCGTAGATGCGGCCGACAACGCCCAGGTGGGACAGCACCTCTTCACGAATTCCGCTGTACCACACGACGATCCGCCGCTGCGCGATCCAGTCGGCGGTGCCGAACAGAGCCGCGAACGAGGCCTGGATGGTCAGGAACAACCACAGCACCTGAAAGTAGACGGCGAGCAGCATCATCGCCGACGGCAGCCGATCGCGGAAGCGGGTGATGAGCTGACGCAGCAGGAAGGCGACGACGATGACGGTGATCAGCGGCGCGCCGGCGGTGTGGTTGACCACCGCGGCCACGCGGTCCTGGGTGCCCTCGTAGACGGTCGTGATGTTGACGGTCGTGAAGTAGACGTAGAAGTCCTGTACCACCAACTTCCACAGCGTGTAGATGACGAGGAAGGGCAGGACCGCGGTCAGCGTGACGTCGACGACTCCCCGTGGCGCCGCGGTGTCGCCGTCGTCGGCGTGCTGCAGGCCGGCCGCTTCTGACCGGATGACGAGAAACATCCCGAGGTAGGTCAGCAGCCGCACGATCGGGACGACGGCCATGATGAGCGAACCCCACAGCTCGCCGTGGTCGATCCCGACAGAGATCGCGAACTGCAGCACCCAGTAGCGGACGAACCAGCCGGCCAGGTACAGCGCGACGAGCCGAGGCCAGGTCCGCCACCACAACCCGGCGGTCTGCCGCGCGATGGTGAGCATGGGCGCACTCTAATCGGCGCGCCGTGGTGTCGGCAGGACCATCTATACTCGAACACATGTTCGATGATTGGTCTGACGGCGACCTGGTCGCCGCGGTCGACGACGCCCATCGGCAGGAGTCGATGCTGATGGCGCGCAAGCTGGCGGCGATCGCCGAGCTGCTGGGCCGGCGGACCGAGCAGGAGCTGGCCGTCGAAGAAGACATGTCAGCGGTGATGAGTGGGTTCAACCGCACCGCCGCCGAGGTGTCGGCGGCCCTGAACATGACCGCCGCAGGAGCCCGGGTGCTGGTCGGGCATGCCGAGACCCTGGCCGTGCGACTGCCCGCAGTCGCAGCAGCATTGGCTGCCGGGCACATCGACTGGCGGGCCACCGAGCTGATCTGCACGCGCACCGAATTGGTACGCGACGGCGTGATCAACGCGGTGGACGCCGCGCTGGCCGAGCAGATCGGCAGCTGGCGGTGCTGGTCACGAGAGAAACTGATCACCACGATCGACGCCGTGGTCACCTCGATGGACGCCGCGGCGGCCAAGGCACGCCGCACCGCGGCCTATGACCAGCGCCGTGTCGACGTCCGGCCCGATCTCGACGGGATGGCTCGCGTGCGGGCGAATCTGAGCCGTACCGACGGCGCGGTGCTGGATCGGCGTCTGTCGACGATGGCCGCCGGGGTGTGCCCGCGCGATCCGCGCTCATTGATGCAGCGTCGCGCTGATGCACTGAACGCCCTGGGGCACGGCCGATTCGAGTTGGCCTGCGCCTGCGGCACACCCGAGTGCCCGGTACGTGACCAACCACCGGCCCCGGTCGCGCCCGTCGTGCTGAACATCGTCGCGGCCGCCGACACCGTCACCGGGCGCAGTGACCAGCCCGGCTATCTCGTCGGGCACGGGGTGATCGACGCCGAACTGGTGCGCGAACTCGCCCGCGATGCCACGCGCCGCCTCATCGACCTTCCGCACGTCAGTCCCGCGCAGGCGCATCGCTACCGGCCCACCGCCGCGCTCGCCCGCTACATCCGCAACCGCGACCTGACCTGCCGCTTCCCGGGCTGCAGCGTGCCCGCCGTGCGCTGCGACATCGACCACACCGAGCCGTTCGACCACGCCGACCCCGCAGCCGGCGGCTTGACGGTAGCCGAGAACCTGGGCTGTTACTGCCGAGAACATCACCGCCGCAAGACCTTCGACGAGGGCTGGCGCGATCGACAGCTGGCCGGCGGCATCATCGTGTGGACCTCGCCGACCGGCCACACGTACACCACGACTCCCGGTGGGGCCGCGCTGTTCCCGGACCTCGCCGGGCGCCACCGCACACCCGACCCGCAGGCCTTCGAGAAAGCGCGGGAACGGATGTGCGCGACCCGTCATGCCAGCAGGTTCAACCGCCACCGCAATCGGTCGGCACGCGAGGAGATCCGAGTCCGCTGCTGGCGCAACGATTTCCGTCGCTTCCGCGAGTTCTTCCACGGCGAATCCACGACCACCAAACCCAGTACCAGCCCGTTCGCCCGCTTCGTCAACGACCCGATCGAACCCGAAGAGCTGGAACCGAACTGGCAACCGCCACCGCTGAAGGTGCGCGACCCCGACGAGCCGCCACCGTTCTAGGTGCGGTCCTCGGCGTAGCGGCCGGGGTTGAACATCGAGGCGACGGCGCCGATGAGCATCATCGCCGCGGCGGCGAGGAACACCACCGTGAGGCCGGAATGGAACGGCTCGGTGATGAGTTCGGGGAAGAACGTCTTGCCCGTCAGCACATCGGCGTTGACGCCGGGCTGCTGCAGCGCGTGCGACGGCTCGAGGAGCTCTGCGATCGGGTTGTACCCGAGGAACGCGGCGAAGAGGCTGCCCACCGGCGGCAGGTTCGCCACGTCGTGAGCCACCGACGCCGAAACCCCCTGCGCCTGTAGGCCATTGCTGAGCGCCGACGGCAGGGTGTTGGCCAGTCCGACAATCATCAGCGAGAAGAACACGCCGATCGACAGCGACGAGCCGGCGTTGAAGAACGTCGCGCGCACGCCGGAGGCGGCGCCGCGCTCGGCCGACGGGACGCTCGACATGATCGCCGCGGTGTTGGGCGCCGTGAATATGCCACCACCGAGCCCGTTGAGGAACACCAGCACCGCGAACAGCCAGTAGTCGAAGTTCACCGGGATCATCACCAGCGCCACGAACGTCACCGCCATCAGCAGCATGCCGCCGACGGTGAACGGTCGCGCACCGAACCGGTCGGACAGCGAACCCGCGAGAGGACCCGCGACCAGGAACCCGACCGTCATCGGCAGCATGTAGATGCCCGCCCACAGCGGGGTGGATTCGAAGCTGTAGCCGTGCAGCGGCAACCAAATGCCCTGCAACCAGATGATCAGCATGAACTGCAGCCCGCCCCGGCCGACCGAGGACATCAGCCCCGCGAGGTTGCCCATGCCGAACGACGCGGAACGGAACAGCCGGATGTTGACCATCGGCTGCTTGACCCGCAGCTCCACGATGCAGAAGACGACGAGCAGCGCGACCCCGAACCCGATGGCGCCGAGCACGGCCGGATTGGTCCAGCCGGTTGTCGAATTCCCGTAGGGCTGGATGCCGTAGGTGATGCCGATCAGCAGCACCGTCAGGCCGATGCCGAACGTCAGGGTGCCGGCCCAGTCGAGCTTGCCGGGGCTGCGGTCGCCGAGCTCCTTGAGCGAGCGCACGCTCCAGATCGTGCCGAGGATGCCGATCGGCACACCGACCCAGAAGATCGCCTTCCAATGCCATTCGGACAGGAAGCCGCCGATCAGCAGGCCGAGGAACGAGCCGGCGACGGCCGCGACCATGTTCACCCCGAGCGCCATGCCGCGCTGATTGGCCGGGAACGCATCGGTGAGGATCGCCGAGGAAGACGACATCAGCATCGCGCCGCCGACGCCCTGCACCACGCGCCACGCGATCAACCAGATCGCGCCGCCGTCGAGTTGGAACGGGTCGAACGACAGCGCGATCGCCGCGACGGTGAACACCGCGAAGCCCATGTTGTAGATCCGCACCCGGCCGAACATGTCGCCGAGCCGCCCGAACGGGACCACCAGCACGGCGGTGACGACGAGGTACCCCATCAACATCCACAGCAGGTAGCTGACGTTCCCGGCGGCAAGCGGATTCAGCCCGATGCCGCGGAAGATCGCCGGCAGCGAGATCAGCACGATCGAGGCGTTGATCGTGGCCAGCAGGACGCCCAACGTGGTGTTGGACAGCACGATCCACTTGTAGAAGGGATGGTCGTGGTCCATCCGGGTGCGCCTGATGGTGGTCTCGCTCATGCCACCGGTGGGGATCGTGTTTCCCGTCGTCTCAGTCGTCGCCATGGTTGCCGTCTTTTCGCTGTCACGTTTCGTATCGGGGGCCGGCGCGACCCTGCGCCGGAAAACACATATGTTAGCTATATAAATCATCTCGGCCAAACCGTATTCCCCACCCGGCCGCGACCAGGCGTCGGCTACGTTGGAAACGCCCACGCGGGAGCGCGCGCCGAGCGCGCTGAGAGGACGGCTGATGCGCCGTCGACCGTACGAACCTGACCGGGTAATGCCGGCGTAGGGAGATGCTGATGGACGTGTTGCCGCTGACGCCGCCGGGTCAGACCCCGCTGCGGGTGCTGACGATCGCCGGTTCCGATTCCGGGGGCGGCGCCGGCATCCAGGCCGACATGCGCACGCTGGCGCTGCTCGGCCTGCACAGTCTGGTCGCGATCACGGCGGTGACGGTGCAGAACTCCGTCGGAGTCCAGGGCTTCCACGAGATCCCGCTCGACATCATCGCCGGGCAGATCGACGCGGTGGTCACCGACATCGGCGTCCAGGCGGCCAAGACCGGCATGCTCGCGTCCGCGGAGATCATCGACACCGTGGCCGACACCTGGGTGGGGCTCGGTCTCGACGGCACGGTGCCATTGGTCGTCGACCCGGTCTGCGCGTCGATGCACGGGGACCCACTGCTGCACCCCAGCGCGCTGGGCTCGATGAAGGAGCGGCTGTTCCCGCTGGCCAGCCTCGTCACACCCAACCTCGACGAGGTCCGCCTGATCACCGGCATCGACGTCGTCGACCCCGACAGCCAGCGTGCCGCGGCCCGGGCGCTGCACGAGCTGGGCCCGCGGTGGGCGCTGGTCAAGGGCGGACACATGCGCGCATCGTCACAGAGCCCGGACCTGCTCTTCGACGGCACCGACTTCCACACCTACGACTCCACCCGCATCGACACCCCCCACGACCACGGCGCCGGCGACACCCTGGCCGCGGCGACGGCCGCCGCGCTCGCGCACGGCTATCCGATGCCCGAGGCGGTGGCGTTCGCGAAGGCGTGGATCACCGAATGCCTGCGCGCCGCGTATCCGCTCGGCCACGGCCACGGCCCCGTCTCGCCGCTGTTCCGGCTCTACGAGAAGTGAATCGATGGATGAGATAGACGGCGTGCTCCACCGGCCGGACGGCACTCCCGTGGGCACGGTCGCACTCACACACGGCGCGGGCGGCAACCGGGATTCCCCGATGCTCGTCGCGGTCTGCGAGGAGTGGGCCCGGCGCGGCTGGCTTGCGGTCCGCTACAACCTGCCCTACCGGCGGCGCCGCCCGAAGGGTCCGCCGTCGGGAGCGGCCGCCGATCTCGCCGGGATCGTCGAGGCCGTCGCCGCGGTGCGGGCACTGGCCGACGGTCCGGTGGTAGCAGGAGGGCACTCCTACGGCGGCCGGCTCACCTCGATGGCCGTCGCCGATCACGGACTGACGCTCGACGTGCTGACCCTGTTCTCCTATCCGCTGCACCCGCCCGGCAAGCCGGAGAAGGCACGCACCGAACACCTCCCCCGCATCACCGCGCCGACGGTGTTCACCCACGGCAGCGCCGATACCTTCGGCACGCTCGCCGAGCTGCGTCCGGCGGCCGCACTGATCGGCGCCCCGACCCGGATCGTGGAGGTCACCGGCGCCCGCCACGACCTGAAGTCCAAGACGCTGGACGTGCCCGTTCTCGCTGTTGAAGCGGCACTCGAGCTGCTCGGCTGAGCTATCGTCACTCCCGTGAGCACTCCGCCCGGGCCGCCACCGCCGCCACCCCCTTACGGACCGCCGCCGCAGGGCCCGGATGCCTACGGGCAGTACCCGCAGCAATACCCTCAGCACCCCCAGTACCCACCCCCGCCGCCGATGCCCTACCAGGGATATCCGGGCCAGTACCCGCCGCCGCCGAAGAAGAGCCGGACGAAGTGGTGGCTGCTGGGCGGCCTCGCCGCGGTGCTGCTGCTCGTCATCGTCGGCGGTGTCGTCGTGTGGGGTGTGGTCAATTCCGGCAACGTCACCGCCACCGACGTGAAGGTCGGGGACTGCCTGTCGGAGATCCCCACCGGCGACAAGGTCATGCGGGTGCAGACCACCGACTGCGCGCAGACGCATGCCGGCGAGGTGTTCGCAGTCCTGAACATGCCCGACGGCGACTTCCCCGGCCAGCCGGCCGTGGAGGCCTACAGCGAGAGGTGCGGCCCGCAGCTGGCCAGCTACTCCCCCGCCTCGATGACCGACAACACGGTGCAGCTGTACGTGCTGTACCCGACCGCCGAGACGTGGGCCAGCGGCGACCGCGCGGTGACCTGTATCGCGACGCTGAACCCGCCGCGCGCCGGCTCCCTCAAGGGCTGATCGGGCGATTAGCGGGACCTCTAGTACCGTCTAGCGCATGACTTCGGTGCAATACGACGCGGTCATCGTAGGGGCCGGGTTCGCCGGAATCGGGGCCGCCATCCAGCTCAAGCGGATGGGCTACGAGAACTTCGTAATCCTCGACAGAGAAGACGACCTGGGCGGAACCTGGTACGTCAACCACTACCCCGGGCTGGCGGTCGACGTGCCGACCACCACGTACTCCTATTTCTTCGAGCCGAACCCGAACTGGTCGCGGCTGTTCTCCACCGGCTCGGAGATCAAGCAGTACGCCGACGACGTCGCCGACAAGTACGACGTGCGCCGCCACATGCGGTTCAACGTCGTGGTCTCGGGAGCCCGGTGGGACGAAGAAGCCGCGTGCTGGCAGGTGTCGCTGGGCAACGGCGAGACGATGTCGGCGCGCTACCTGTTCACCGCGACGGGGTTCCTGTCCCAACCGCGCCTGCCCGAGATCCCCGGCATCGAGACGTTCGAGGGGCGGGTGCTGCACACCACCGACTGGGACGACTCGTTCGATCCGGCCGGTCAGCGGATCGGCGTCATCGGCACCGGCGCCACCGCGGTGCAGCTGATTCCCGAACTCGCCAAGTCGGCCGCCGATCTGACCGTCTACCAGCGCACCCCCATCTGGGTGGCCCCCAAGCTCGACTTCCGGATCTCCGAGCGCACCAAGCGGCTTTTCGCTCGAATCCCGTTGGCGCAGCGCATCGTCCGGGCGATCACCGACACGATCTACGAGATGATGATCAACGTCGGCGTGGTGCACTACCGGGTGCCGCTGAACCGCCGGCTGAACATCTCCGCCATGGACCTGTGCAAGATCAACCAGTTCATCCAGGTCCGCGACAAGGAACTGCGCCGCCGGCTCACCCCCGACTACGACATCGGTTGCAAGCGGCCGACGTTCTCCAACAGCTACTTCCGCACGTTCACCAAACCGCACGTGCATCTGCAGAGCGACGGCATCGACCACGTGACGGCCGACGGGATCGTCAACGCCGACGGCACGAAGACCGTCATCGACACCCTGGTGCTGGCCACCGGGTTCGACCTGTGGGAGGCCAACTTCCCCGCCATCGAGCTGATCGGCCGTGACGGCCGCAATCTCGGAAAGTGGTGGCGGGAGAACAGGTTCCAGGCGTATCAGGGCGTGTCGATGCCCTACTTCCCGAATTACCTGTCGCTGGCGAGCCCGTATGCGTTCCTCGGGTTGAACTTCTTCAACACGATGGAATACCAGATGCAGCTGATGAACCGGCTGTTCGGTGAAGTCAAGCGCCGCGGCGCCACGACGTTCGAGGTGACCGAGGCCGCCAACGCCGAGTACCTCGACCGGATGACCGAACTGCTCGGCGACTCGCTGTGGAAGCTGGGCAACTGTGCGAGCTCGCGCTCCTACTACTTCAATCCGCACGGCGAACCGAGCCTGCTGCGGCCGATGTCGACGAGCACCGCGATCCGGGAAGCGTCGGAATTCCCTTTGAGCGACTACCAGATCAGTTAGGACTGCTGTGCCGCAACAGAATTCGCCCGCCGCCAAGACCGCCGGACTCGCGTTGGCCGCCACCGGCCTCTCGCACTTCGTCGCTCCCCAGATCTACGAGGGCATGACGAAGGCGGCGTTCCCCGACAACACCCGCACCCACGTGTACGTCGACGGCGGCATCGAGACGGTCCTCGGGCTGGGCATCGCGTCGGCCAAGACCCGCAAATTCGCGATCGTCGGGGTGCTGGCATACCTGCTGTACCTCGGCGGGAATGTCATTCGCCAGAAGTAAGTCCCTGGCGTGAGCACGCCTGGCCTGCAGCGCCGTCTGGGCACGGTCGACACCGTCGTGCTCGGCCTGGGCGCCATGATCGGCGCCGGGATTTTCGTCGCGCTCGCGCCCGCCGCGGCCGTCGCCGGCACCGGGTTGCTGATCGGCCTGGCTGTTGCCGCGGTCGTGGCCTGCTGCAACGCGCTGTCGTCGGCGTGGCTGGCCGCGCGCTACCCGCAGTCGGGCGGCACCTACGTCTACGGTCGAGAACGCCTGGGCCCGTTCTGGGGACACACCGCCGGCTGGAGCTTCGTGGTCGGCAAGACGGCGTCATGCGCGGCGATGGCGCTGACGGTCGGGCACTACGCCTGGCCCGCGCATGCGACGGCGGTCGCCGTGGCCTCCGTAGTGGCGCTGACGGCGATCGGCTATGCGGGCGTGCAGAAGTCCGCGCTGCTGACCCGCATCATCGTGGCCGTCGTACTCGCGGTCTTGGTGCTCGTGGTCGTGCTGATCGTCGGCGGTGGCGATCCGCGAACCGGTCGCTTGGCCGGAGACGATCCGTCGCCGTACGGCGTCCTGCAGGCGGCCGGGCTGCTGTTCTTCGCGTTCGCCGGATACGCCCGGATCGCGACGCTGGGCGAGGAGGTCCGCGACCCGGACCGCACCATCCCGCGAGCGGTGATGATCGCGCTCGGCATCACGCTCGTCGTCTACGCCGTCGTGGCGGTCGCGGTGCTCGCCGAGCTCGGCAGCACGCGACTGGCCGTCGCCGATGCGCCTCTGTCAGAAGCGATTCAGGCCGCCGGCTTCGGCAGCCTGACCCCAGTCGTCAGCGCCGGCGCGGCGATCGGTGCGCTGGGTGCCTTGCTGGCGCTGATGCTCGGGGTGTCGCGCACCACGCTGGCAATGGCCCGCGACCACCACCTGCCGCACGCGCTGGCCGCGGTGCATCCGCGCCACAGCACACCGCATCGCGCCGAACTGGCGGTCGGCGCCGTCGTCGCGGTCGTCACCGCACTGGTCGACGTGCGCGGCGCGATCGGTTTCTCGAGCTTCGGGGTCCTGCTCTACTACGCGATCGCGAATGCGTCGGCGTTCACGTTGGGCCGCCGCGTGGTGCCCGCAATCGGCCTGATCGGTTGCCTCACTCTGGCTTTCACATTGCCGCTGAGCTCCGTTACCGCAGGGGCCATGGTGGTGGCTGTCGGCATGGCAACGTATGCGGTGCAGCGGGTCAGGGCCGAAACCGGTGGCCCATCCCAGCTTCGGTGAGCAGGTGCATCGGGCTGGACGGATCGTCTTCGAGTTTGCGACGCAGCTGAGCCAGGTACACCCGCAGGTAGTGCGACGACTTCGCGTACGCCGGACCCCACACCTCGGTCAGCAATTGCTCACGGGTGACCAGCTTCCCGCTGTTGCGGACCAGGATCTCGAGAATCCCCCACTCGGTCGGCGTGAGGTGGACCAGCGCACCGTTCTTGGTGACTTCCTTCTTCCCCAGATCGACTGTGAACGACGATGTTTCGATCACGGGCTCGCTGCTGGGGCCTGCCACCGACGATCGGCGGACAGCGGCCCGCAGCCGGGCGAGGAACTCGTCCATGCCGAACGGCTTGGTGACGTAGTCGTCGGCGCCGGCATCGAGTGCGGCCACCTTGTCCGTGGCGTCGGTGCGCGCCGACAGGACCAGCACGGGTGCGGTCAGCCAGCCACGCAGACCGGCGAGCACGTCGATGCCGCTCATGTCCGGAAGCCCGAGATCGAGCACCACGACGTCCGGCCGGAAGTCGGCGGCCAGGCGTAGCGCCTCGGAACCGGTCGCGGCGACCTTCACGTCATAGCCGCGGACAGACAGGTTGATCCGCAACGCGCGCAGGATCTGGGGTTCGTCGTCGATGACGAGAACGCGCGTCATCGCTGCCCCTCCTGCGGAGCCGCGAGGTCGATCTCGACGGTGAGACCCCCACCGGGGGTGTCACCGACGGAGATCGAACCACCCATCGCTTCGACGAAGCCGCGGGCGACGGACAGTCCGAGACCGACACCGCTGCTGTTGTCCTGATCGCCAAGCCGCTGGAACGCCTCGAAGATCTGCTCCTCGCTTCCGCGGGCTATTCCCGGCCCCTCGTCGGCGACGGCGATCAGCACACGGTCGCCCACCCGGCCCGCGGTCACACGGACTGGCCGCTCGGGTGCGTAGCGCAGCGCGTTGTCGATAAGGTTGGCCAGCACGCGTTCGAGCAGGCCGCCGTCGGCCATGACGACCTGGTGTCCCACATCGACTTTCACGCGGTCGACCTGTTCGGCACGGCCGTAACCGGTGACCCCTCGGCTGATGCCGACCAATGCGCGCTGCACTGTTTCCTCCAGATACACGTGGCTCAGCTGCGGCCGGACCACGCCTGCCGCGAGCCTCGACGAATCGAGCAGGTTCCCGACGAGCGCAGTGAGTTGATCGATCGACTCCTCGATGGTGGCGAGCAGTTCCGCTGTGTCCGTGGGCGAGAACGCGATGTCGGTGCTACGCAGACTCGACACGGCTGCCTTGGCGCCGGCCAGTGGGGTGCGCAGATCGTGACTGACGGCCGAGAGCAGGGAGCGTCGCAGCTCGTCCGCGCGCGCGATGCTCTCGGCTTCACCGGCCTCTTCGGTGAGCTCTCGCTGACGTACCAGGCCGGCGGCCTGCTTGGCGACCGCGGTCAGCACCCTGCGGTCGCGGGCTTGCAGTTTCTTGCCCGCGAGCAGCAGCCAGAACTCGTCGTCGCCCACTTCGATCGCGGTGTCCGCCGTGTCGACGTCGACGCACGGATCGGTGCCCACGCAGCCGACGATCGCCTCGACGTCGTCGTCGCCCCGTCGCAGGAGGCTGACGGCACGCTGCGAATAGGTTTCCCGCACCTTCTCGAGGAGGGTGTCGAGATCGGCACCCCGCAGCACCGACCCGGCGAACAGGGCGAGCAGTTCTGCCTCCTGGGAGGCGCGCCGAGCCTCGCGGCTGCGGTTGACCGAACTGTCCACCAGTGCGGCGACGGCGACAGCGACCATGAGGAGAACGACGACGGTGACGGCGCTGTCGGGCTGGGCGATCGTGAAGGTGTAGCGCGGTTCGACGAGGAAGTAGTTCAGCAGGAGGCCCGACAAGGCCGCCGATAGCGCAGCCGCTGCGACGCCGCCCAGCAGCGCCACGACGAGCACGCCGATGAAGAACAGTGCGCTTTCACCGTTGACGTCCAGGAACGTGTCGAGGAACCCGACGATCAACGCGCAGATCGCCGACGGCACGATCACAGCGGCCAGCCACGACGTCACATGGCGGCTCCGTGGCGACAGCGATGCCCACCGGAATCCCTGCGCGGCCTGCGGGTGGGTCACCATGTGGACGTCGATCTTCTCCGAGTCCTGGACCACGGTCGCGCCGATGCCCTCGTCGAAGATGCGCGCCCAGCGCGAACGCCGCGAGGTGCCCAGCACCAACTGGGTGGCGTTCATCTCGCGGGCGAAGTCGAGGAGGGCCGCAGGAACGTCGTCCCCGACCACGGTGTGCAGCGTCGCGCCGAGGCTGGTCACCAGTTCACGGACCTTGCCCATGTGCGAGGCGGACACTCCGGAGAGTCCGTCACCGCGCACCACGTGCACGACCATGAGCTCTGCGCTGGACTTCGACGCGATGCGGGAGGCACGGCGGACGAGGGTCTCCGACTCGGGGCCGCCGGTGACGGCGACGACGACACGCTCGCGCGCCTCCCAGGTCGCCGTGATGTCGTTTTCCTCGCGGTACTTTGCCAGCGCCGCATCGACCTGATCGGCCAGCCACAGCAGCGCCAACTCCCGCAGCGCGGTGAGGTTGCCGCGCCGGAAGTAGTTGCTCAATGCAGCGTCGATGCGTTCCGGTGCGTAGACGTTGCCGTGAGAGAGCCTGCGCCGCAGCGCTTCCGGTGTGATGTCGACCAGTTCGATCTGATCGGCGGCCCGGACGACTTCGTCGGGCACTTTCTCCTGCTGCTCGATGCCGGTGATCTGGGTGACGACGTCGTTGAGGCTCTCCAAGTGCTGGACGTTCACGGTGGTGACCACGGTGATGCCGGCGTCGCGGAGCTCTTCGACGTCCTGCCAGCGTTTGGCGTTCTTGCTTCCCGGTGTGTTGGTGTGGGCCAACTCGTCGACGAGCACCACCTGCGGCTTGCGCTCGAGGATCGCCGGTACGTCGAGCTCGGGGAAGTCACTGCCGCGGTAGGAGATGCAGCGCGGCGGGATGACCTCGATGCCCTCGAACAGCTCGGCGGTCTTCTTGCGGCCGTGGGTCTCGACCACACCGGCGACCAGATCGGTGCCCCGCTCGATACGCCGGTGGGCCTCCCCGAGCATCGCGTAGGTCTTGCCGACGCCGGGAGCTGCGCCCAGATAGATACGCAGCTCTCCGCGTCTCGGCTTGTGGCCGGCTGGGGTGGCGGTGTCCGGCACGCTGGCATCAGCTCCTGGCGGGGTACTGCTCGTCGAGGGCGAGGTTCAATTCCAGCACGTTGACCCGGGGCTCACCCAAGAACCCGAGTGTCCGCGAGGAGGTGTGGTCGGCGACGACGGCCTCGATCTGCTGCGGGGACACTCCGCGCGCCCGGGCGACGCGCCCGACCTGCAGGTCGGCGTAGGCCGGTGAGATGTGCGGATCGAGCCCGCTGCCGCTGGCGGTGACGGCGTCGGCGGGCACCGCCGGGTCGGCCGGCGCGCTTCCGCGGATCGGCACGATCTGGCCGCCGCTATAGTCCTCGCCCGACTTGGCGCATTCCACGCGGACGCCCTCGTAGGTGGTCAGGAACGGCGCCGCGACGCTGTCAAACGGTTCGTTGACGCTGACCACCCGGGTCGGGTCGACGACTTTGCCGCTCAGATCGCGCGGGCCGAACACCGACAGCACCGCACCCACGCCGCCGCTGGTGCAGAACGACCGCGATCCGTCGACGCCCTCGAGGTCGCCGATCGCCTTGCTGCGTGTGCACACCGTGGTGAGGAGGCTGGGTTTGTCGGGGGTGTCCACGATGCTCTCCGGGCCCAGGTTGCTGGCGCTGGTGGCCATGGGGTCGTAGCCGTCCCCGGCCGCCGAAGCACGGCTCTGGAAGTACTGCGGCAGCGCGTTTCCGTCGGAGTCGGTGAACGATTGCCCGATGAGGCTGCTGCCGACGGGCTTTCCGTTGGCCTCGATGATCGAGCCGTCCGCCTTGTCCGAGAGTCCGGGGATCTGCGCCAGCAGCCAGATCAGCAGCGGATAGGCGATGCCGAGGATCACGGTGAAGACGAGCAGGGCGCGCAGCGCAGCCCAGTGCTGCCGAACGAGATTCGAGATGGTCATGGTCACATTCCTGGGAAGAGTTGGACGACGAGATCGATCATCTTGATGCCGATGAACGGCGCCACGATCCCACCGATTCCGTAGAGGGAGAGGTTGCGGCTCAACAGCTTCGACGCACTGCTCGGCGTGTACCGGACACCGCGCAGAGCGAGCGGGATGAGGGCCACGATCACCAGGGCGTTGAAGACGACCGCCGAGAGGATCGCCGACTGCGGGCTGTGCAACCGCATGATGTTCAGCAGATCGAGCCCGGGGAACAGGCCCACGAACAGCGCCGGGATGATCGCGAAGTACTTCGCGATGTCGTTGGCGATGCTGAACGTCGTCAACGCGCCGCGCGTGATGAGCAGCTGCTTGCCGATCTCCACGATCTCGATCAGCTTGGTCGGGTCGGAGTCGAGATCGACCATGTTGCCGGCTTCTTTGGCCGCCGACGTGCCGCTGTTCATCGCGACACCGACGTCGGCCTGCGCCAGGGCGGGCGCGTCGTTGGTGCCGTCGCCCGTCATCGCGACCAGCTTCCCGCCGGCCTGCTCCTTCTTGATCAACGCCATCTTGTCTTCCGGCGTGGCTTCAGCCAGGAAGTCGTCGACCCCTGCTTCGTCGGCGATCGCCTTGGCGGTCAACGGATTGTCACCCGTGATCATCACGGTGCGGATACCCATGCGGCGCATCTCGTCGAAGCGCTCGCGCATGCCCTCTTTGACAACGTCTTTGAGGTGGATGACCCCGAGAACCCGTGCGGCACTGCCGCGCACCTCACCGACGACCAGCGGTGTGCCGCCGGCGGCGGAGATGCCGTCGACGATGTCACCGAGCTGGGTGGGTACCTCGCCGCCCTGGGTGCGCACCCAGTCGGCGACCGAACTGGCAGCGCCCTTGCGGAGCTGGTGGTCACCGGCCTCGTCTGTCAGGTCGACGCCCGACATCCTTGTGGTGGCAGAGAATTCGATCCAGGTCGCGTGTGCGAGTTCTCCCGGAGTACGCGCGCGCAGACCGTACTGCTGTTTGGCGAACACGACGATCGAGCGGCCCTCGGGGGTCTCGTCGGCCAGGCTGGACAGTTGCGCCGCGTCGGCGAGCTGATCGTCGCTGACGCCGTCGACCGGTACGAACGCCCCCGCCTGCCGGTTGCCCAGTGTGATGGTGCCGGTCTTGTCCAGCAGCAGGGTGTTGACGTCGCCGGCGGCCTCGACGGCGCGGCCAGACATGGCCAACACGTTGCGCTGCACGAGGCGATCCATTCCGGCGATACCGATGGCCGACAGCAGCGCACCGATCGTGGTCGGGATGAGGCACACGAGAAGCGAGACCATCACGATGCCGGTCACGCCACTTCCGCCCAGCGCCACGCTGTCCGGAACGCCCGGGTTGTTCGCCTTCGAATAGATCGCCAGCGGCTGCAGCGTCGCGACGGCGAACACGAAGATGATCGTCAACGAGGCCAGCAAGATGTTCAGCGCGATCTCGTTGGGAGTCTTCTGTCGGTTGGCGCCCTCGACGAGCGCGATCATCCGGTCGATGAAACTCTCGCCCGGCTTCTGCATGATGCGGACGACGATGCGGTCCGACAGCACCGTGGTGCCGCCGGTGACGGCCGACCTGTCGCCGCCGGACTCGCGGATCACCGGCGCGGATTCGCCGGTGATGGCCGATTCGTCCACCGAGGCAATGCCTTCCACGACGTCGCCATCACCGGGGATCACCTGGCCGGCCTCGACGACCACGGCGTCGCCCTGCTGCAGCAGCGGAGCGGCGATCTCCTCCTCACGCCCGCGCTGTCCCGGCTGCCAGTCCACCAGCCTGCGGGCCATCGTCGAGGTCTTCGTCTTGCGCAGCGATTCCGCCTGCGCCTTCCCGCGGCCCTCCGCGACGGCTTCGGCCAGGTTCGCGAAAACGACTGTGAGCCAGAGCCACACGACAATGAGCACGCCGAACCACGTCGGATCGACGATGACCAGGAACGTGCTCCAGACCGCGCCCAACTCGACGATGAACATGACCGGGTTGCGCCACAGGGTGCGAGGGTCGAGTTTGGCCAACGCACTGGGCAGGGACTTCCGGATCATCGCCGGGTCCAGGAGCCCTCCCTGGATCTTTCCCTGGGGCGACGACGAGGAGCGCTTCGTCTGCGCGGCCTCGATGGTGGTGACAGACATCAGTGGATTCCTTCAGCGAGGGGCCCGAGCGCGAGCATGGGCAGAAAGGTCAGAGCGACCAGGATCAGTGTCACGCCGGCGACCATGCCGACGAACTGTGGCCGGTGGGTGGGCAACGTCCCGATCGACTCCGGTGTCTTGCCCTGCCGGGCAAGCGAACCGGCGAGAGCGAGCGCGAAGATGATCGGTAGGAAGCGGCCGAAGGCCATCGCCAGACCGAGCGCGGTATTGTACCACTCGGTGTTGACGGTGATCCCCGCGAAAGCCGAGCCGTTGTTGTTGCCCGCAGACGTGAAGGCGTACAGGACTTCCGACAGTCCGTGGGGACCGCTGTTCAGCATCCCGGCCCGCTGTCCGGGCAGTGCCATCGCGACGGCGGTTCCGGTCAGCACGATCAACGGCGTGATCAGGAAATAGGTCGCCGCCAGCTTGATCTCACGCGGAGTGATCTTCTTCCCGAGGTACTCGGGAGTGCGGCCGACCATCAGTCCCGCGACGAACACGGTGATGACCGCGAGGATCAACATGCCGTACAGGCCGGAGCCGACACCACCGGGGGCGACCTCGCCCAATTGCATGTTGAACATCGTCATCATGCCGCCGAGGCTGGTGTAGGAGTCGTGGAAGGAGTTCACGGCACCGGTCGACGTGAGTGTGGTGGACGCGGCGAAGACCGCCGAATCCGCCACTCCGAAACGCTGTTCCACGCCTTCCATCGCCGAGCCGACCGCGGTCGGCACGGTGCCGTGGGCCTGCAGCTGGAACAGCATCGTCAGGCTGACACTGATCGTGGCGATGACGCCCATCACGGCGACGATCGCATACCCCTGCTTGCGGCTGCCGACCATGCGGCCGAACGTGCGGGGCAGCGAGAACGCGATCACGAGGATGAGGAAGATCTGGATCCAGTTGGTCCACGTCGTCGGATTCTCGAACGGATGGGCGGAGTTGACGTTGTAGAAGCCACCGCCATTGGTGCCGAGTTCCTTGATGACCTCCTGGCTCGCGACCGGCCCGCCGGGGATGGTCTGCTGGGCGCCGGTGAGGGTGTTCACGACCTGATCGTGGAGCGCGAAGTTCTGGATCACGCCGCCGGCGATCAGGATGATCGCACCGATGATGGACAGCGGCAACAGGATTCGGATGCTGCCACGCACCAGGTCGACCCAGAAGTTGCCGAGTTCGCTGGTGTTGCGTCGAGCGAGCCCGCGCACGAATGCCATGGCCACGGCCATGCCGACGGCTGCGGAGACGAAGTTCTGCACCGCCAGTCCCGCCATCTGCACCAGGTGACCCTGTGTCGACTCTCCGGAGTAGGCCTGCCAGTTGGTGTTGGTGACGAAGCTGACCGCGGTGTTCCAGGCCAGCGCGGGCGTCATGGAGGTGGCCGGGTCGTTCAGGTGCAGCGGCAGTTTTCCCTGCACCAGTTGCAAAGTGAACAGGAACAGGACGCTGACCGCCGAGAAGGCGAGCACGCTGCGGGCGTAGGCGCCCCAGGTCTGCTCAGCCTTCGGATCGGCACCGATCAGCCGGTAGATCACGCGCTCCCCGCCGAGGTGCTTCTCGGACGAGTAGACGCGGTACATGTAATCGCCCAGCGGCACATGGACGGCCACCAACGCGACGACGAGCGAGACAAGGAAGAGGATCCCCGCGGTGGTACTGCTCACTAGAACCTCTCGGGAAAGAGTAGGGCGGCGAACAAGAAAAGCGCGACCAGGATCGACAGCACCAGGCCGACGATGTTCTCGTAGCTCATAACTTCTCGACCAGCTTCTGCACCAGGCCGAGGACGGCGAAGACCGCCACCGTCAGAGCGACGAAGATGACTACGGACACGGGACCAGACACGGGGTTACTCCCACACGAGTGCAGGCCTGCGGATTTCACAGGCCTTCCACACCTTGTGCCTGCCTGGCTCCAAGGGCCAGCGTCTTTACGACTTTTTGACGCCGCCCCGGCGGTCCTTTACGGCATTCTTTCGAGGCGGCCCTTGTCGACCTTCCGACGGGGTCGAAGACCCGTATTCGGGGCCTTTACGGGTGCCGTTCGCACGCCGGCCGGGTGGTCGGCCCTACGAACCCACCAACGTCTGGGCCGCACCGGCCATGTGCTCGCGCACGGTCGCGGCGGCCGCGCCGGCATCGCCCGCTTCGATGGCCTCGACGATCGCCAGATGGCGATGGACGTCCATGTTCTTCAGGGCACGGTCGACCCCGGCGAACATGATCGACATCCGGATGCTGCCCTCCAGCGACGACCAGGAGTGCACCAGTGTCTCGTTGCCGGTGAGCTGGCACATGGTGCGGTGGAAGCGCAGATCGGCCTCGATGCGATCCTCCAGATTCGACGCCGACCACCGGTCCATGTCGTCGACGGCCTTACGCAGCGCCGCCCCGGCGTCGGCGCGGTCGTCACGGCCGGCCAGCAATGTGGCGGCCAGCGATTCGAGTGCGGCGCGGACATCGAAGATGTCGGCGATCTCCTTGGCGTCGAGGTGGCGCACCGACAGCCGGCCCCGTGCGCCCGCCGAGATGAGGCCCTCCTGCTGGAGTTGGCGCATCGCCTCGCGCAGCGTGCCGCGGCTGATCTGCAGCGCCTCCGACAGCTCGGTCTCCACCAGGTGGGTGCCGGGAGTGAGCTGCCCCGTGGTGATGGCGCGCCGCAGCGCGGTGAGCGCCTGCTGACGCAGGGAAGTCTTCTCCAACCGCAGCAGCGACGTGGCGTCGACCGACATGACGGACTCCCTGATTGTCAACATTTGGCTGTCGACACTGAATCCTACAGTCGCTCGAGGACCGTCGCGACGATCCGCGCCGTCGACAGGCCGTAGCGATCGTGCAGAGTGGGCAGCGCCCCCGCGTCGAGGAACTCGTCCGGCAGTCCGATCGGCGTGATCCTGGCACCCAGGCCGCGCCGGGCCGCCATCGCGGCGACGGTCTCGAAGAGGCCGCCGACCACGGTGTGGTTCTCACATGTCAACACCAACCGGTCCGAATCAATCTGCGCGGCAACGGTATCCGCGTCGAACGGTTTGATCGTCGGGCTGTGCACCACGGCGACGTCGACGTTGTGGCCGGCCAGCTCCTCGGCCGCCTGGAGCGCGCGCATGGTCATCAACCCCGACGAGATCAACACGACGTCGGCTCCGTCGCGCAGCACCTTCGCCTTCCCGAGCTCGAAACGGTAGTCGTACTCGTCCAGCACGGTGGGCACGTTCCCGCGCAGCAGCCGCAGGTACGTCGGGCCCGGGTGCTCGGCGAGCTGCGGGACGGCCTGGGCGATGTCGACCGAATCGCACGGGTCCACGATCGTCAGGTTCGGCATGCCTCTGAAGATCGCGATGTCCTCGGTGGCCTGGTGCGACGGACCGTAACCCGTTGTCAGACCTGGCAATCCGCCGACCACGTTGACGTTGAGGTTGGGCTCGGCGATGTCGAGGCAGATGAAGTCGTAGGCACGCCGCGCGGCGAACACCGCGTAGGTCGACGCGAACGGCACCAGCCCCGTCTCCGCCATGCCCGCAGCGGCGCCGAACAGCAGCTGCTCGGCCATACCCATCTGGAAGAAGCGGTCGGGGAACGCCTGGGCGAAGATGTGCATGTCGGTGTACTTGCCGAGATCGGCGGTCAGCCCGACGATGCGCTCGTCGCGTTGGGCGGCCTCGACGAGGGCATGCCCGAACGGCGCGGGCGTGGTCTTCTGCCCGGGGTCGGCGAACGATGCGATCATCGCCGAGGTCTTGAGTTTGGTTGCAGAGGTCATGCCGGCACTCCTCGGTAGCCTTCGGTCAGTTGATCGCGGCAGATCTGCCACTCGTCGGCGTCGATACGCATGAAGTGCGCCTTCTCCCGCTGCTCCAGCATCGGCACCCCTCGGCCGATCTTGGTGTCGCACAGGATGACCGACGGCCGGTCGGTGTCAGCATCTGAGATGCGGTCGAAGGCGTCCAGCAGCGCGTCGACGTCGTTGCCGTCGACCCGCTGCACGTTCCAGCCGCACGCCGCCCATTTGTCGATGACGGGTTCGGTGCGCAGGACCCCGATGGTGGGGCCGTCGGCCTGCAGCGCGTTGATGTCCACCATCGCGATCAGGTTTCCGAGCGCGTGATGCGAGGCGCCGATCGCAGCCTCCCAGGTCGACCCTTCGTCGAGCTCACCGTCGGACAGGAAGTTGATCACCCGTGCCGTCGACCCCTGGTGGCGGAGCCCCAGCGCCATCCCAACCGCCACAGTGAGGCCGTGGCCGAGCGATCCCCCTGAGATCTCCATTCCCGGTGTGTAGCTTGCCATTCCGGACATCGGCAGCCGCGAGTCGTCGGATCCGTAGCTGTCGAGTTCGTCGACGTCGATGATGCCGGCTTCGGCGAGTGCGGCGTACAGGCCGATCGCGTAGTGACCGGTCGAGAGCAGGAACCGGTCGCGGCCCTCCCAGTGCGGATCGTCGGCGCGGTAGGTGAGCTGGTCGGCGTAGACGGCGGCGAACATGTCGGCAGCCCCAAGGGCCTGGCCGACGTAGCCCTGCCCCTGCGCCTCCCCCATGTTCAGGACGTGGTGACGCATCCGGTAGGCCGCCTCACGTACCCGTTGCGCGCGCATCAGGCGGCCATCGCGGGCTGCTGGCCAGCGGCGACGTCGGCAGCCTTGCGCTCGGCCGGACCCCATGTCTCGCGGGTCATCAGGGCGGCCCAGAGCCCGATCGCGGCGTAGACCGAGAACAGCACGGCCGGTCCGACCCAGCCGAAGCCCTCGTAGAGAAGCGTGGTGATGAACGGGGTGAATCCGGAGACCATCGCCGAGATCTGGTAGGCCAGTGAGGCTCCCGAGGCGCGGGTGTTCGCGGTGAAGAGTTCGGGGAACCAGGCACCTTGGGCGCCGGCGAGGGCGTTCTGGCACACGCCGTAAGCGATGACGAAGGTCGCGACGATCAGCACCAGTAGGCCGGTGTTGACCAGGAGGAACATCAGCACGCCGAAGGGGATGGCGAAGGCGCACACGCCGATGTAGACGGGCCGCCTGCCGATCTTGTCGGTCAACCGCGCCCACGCCATCGTGGCGAAGATGCCGAGGAACGAGGCGACGCACAGCGCGACCAGGGTCTCGGTCTTGGTGGCCAGCTGGGCGCTCTTGAGGTAGCTGATCATGTAGGTGATCGAGACGGCGTAGCCGGCGGTCTCGGCGATGCGAAGACCGATGCCGCGCAGGATGTTCCGCCAGTCGCGCTTGACCACCTCGACGATCGGCGCCTTGACGATGTCGCCTTTGTCCTTGACGTTCTCGAACACCGGGGACTCGGGCACCTTGGCGCGGATGATCAGACCGACGACCACGAGCACGATGCTTGCCAGGAACGGCACCCGCCAGGCCCAGTCGCCGCCGAGGTGCACGCTGACCAGGAACACGAGGTTCGCGAGCAGCAGCCCGACCGGGAAGCCGGCCTGCACGATGCCGGTGTACCGGCCCTTCTGCTTCCACGGTGCGTGCTCGTAGCTCATCAGGATCGCGCCGCCCCACTCGGCACCGAAGGCCAGACCCTGGATGATGCGGACGGTCACCAGCAGGATCGGCGCAGCCACACCGGCCATGGCGTAGGTAGGCAGCAGGCCGATCGCGAAGGTGGCCAGCCCCATGACGATCAGCGAGGCGACGAGCACCGGCTTGCGTCCGACCTTGTCGCCGAGGTGGCCACCGATGATGCCGCCGAGCGGGCGTGCCGCGAAGCCGACGCCGAGAGTCGCGAATGCGGCCAGTGTGCCGGCGACGGGGCTGGAGTTCGGGAAGAACGCGGTGCCGAAGTAGAGCGCCGCCGCGGTGCCGAACCCGATGAAGTCGTAGGTCTCGATGACGGCACCGACCCCGGAACCGATCGCGACCCGTTTGGCGTCCTTCGTGCCGTGCACCGGACCCCGCATCGTCAGAGCGTCATCGCTCATGATGGCCATCCTTTCAAAGATCCGCGTCACTGTCGACGGTCAACAGTGCGCTGCGTCACTCAGTGTGAGCCCGCGCACATCCATTGTCAACAGTCGACACAATCTTCTTGTCGGTAGTTGACTGTTGACAGTCAACTCAACTATTGTGGCCGCTATCACAGGAGGTGACATGACCGAAGTGCACTCCCGCCTTGGCTGCTCGACCATCAGCTTTCGGCACCAACCACTCGACGAAGCCGTCGCGACTATTGCCGGCCTGGGCTTTTCCGAGATCGACCTCGGCGCCCTGCCCGGTGTCTGCGACCACGTGCCCTACGTCCTCGACGAGACGGCGGTGCGGCAGGTAGCGGCGACCGCCACCGCCTCGGGCCTTCACGTCCGCTCGATCAACGGCGACATCGGCGATCTGAACGCTGAGCTGTCCGCAGATGAGGCCGCCGCACGCCGGCGGCATCTGGACATGCTCGTCGCGCTCGCCGCCGCCACCGGGGCCCGCGCGCTCGTACTGCCGTGCGGCGCGCTCTCCCACACTCCCCTGGTGTCCCTCGACGACGACCTCGACCGGGTGGCCGACGAACTCATCACCGCCGCGCACGTCGCCGCAGCGTCCCGGGTCGAACTGTGGACCGAGTCGCTGCACTTCCACCGACTCTGCTGCGACATCACCCGCGCCCAAGCCCTTACCAGCCGCTTCGGCGCTGGAGTCGGCATCGTCATGGACTTCAGCCACATCGTTGCCTCCGGCGGCGACCCGCTGGACTTCGTCGCCCGCTTTGGTCCCCGCATCGCGCACGTCCACATCCGCGACGCCGTGCCCGGCAACATCAATCTCTCCGTCGGCAACGGGGCCGTCGATTTCGCCGGCGGCCTCAAGGCTTTGGCAGACGCCGGGTACCACGGCCACTTCTCGCTGGAGCTGGAAACCCGCGACATCACCCATGACGACCGACCCGCAGCGACGGCAACTGCCGCGCATTTGATTTCCGAACTGATCTAGGAGACACCCATGAAAACCGCAGTGATCACCGGCGCCACCTCCGACCGTGGCATCGGCATGACCGTCGCCCAGCGCTACGCGCGCGAAGGCTGGGCCGTCGTCATCCTCGACCTCGACGGCGAGAAGTCGGCCAAGGTGGCCGCCGAGATCGGCAACCAGTACACGGTGCCCGCGTTCGGCTGCGCGATCGACGTCACCTCCGAGGAATCGGTGGACGCCGCCCAGCAGTCCGTCGCCGCCGAGGTGGCGTCGGGCAACCTCCCGCCGGTCGGCGCGCTGGCCAACATCGCCGGCGTCACCTCACCCGTACCGTTCCTCGACACCACCCTCGAGCTCTGGAACACGGTGATGGCGGTCAATGCGACGGGCACCTACCTGGTCACCAAGGCCTTTCTGCCCGGCATGATCGAGCAGGGGTGGGGCCGCATCGTGAACATGTCCTCTGTGTCCGCGCAGCGCGGCGGCGGCGTGTTCGGCAAGGTGCCCTACTCGTCGGCCAAGGCCGCGATCCTCGGTTTCACCAAAGCGCTCGCCCGGGAGATCGCCGCCACCGGCGTCACCGTCAACGCAGTAACCCCCGGTGCAGTCGACACCAACATCCGGGTCGGCTCGACCGACGAGCAGGAGGCCAAGCTGGCCGCCGACATCCCCGTCGGCCGCACCGCCACCACCGAGGAGATCGCCGCGGTGATCACGTTCCTGTCCGGCGACGATGCGAGCTACCTCACTGGCACGACCGTTGACATCAACGGAGGCAGCCACATTCACTAGAGTCTCGTGAATGCCTCTGGCCTGGAAGCGTGTCGATTCCCGAGCTGACCCGACCTTGGTCGTCGCGCCAGACGAGCGGCTGAGCTGGCCCCGCACCGTCGGGCTGGGCGCGCAGCACGTCGTCGCGATGTTCGGGGCGACGTTCCTGGTGCCGGTCCTGACCGGCTTTCCGCCGGCCACCACGCTGCTGTTCTCCGGTGTCGGCACGGTGCTGTTCCTGCTGATCACCGGCAATCGCCTGCCCAGCTACCTGGGGTCGAGTTTCTCGGTGATCGCGCCGATCACCGCGGCGGTGGCGTCCGACGGCGCAGGCAGCGCGCTCGGCGGCATCATCGCCGTCGGTGTGCTGCTGATGATCGTCGGCGCCGTCGTGCACGTCGCGGGCACCCGGTGGATCGACCTGACGCTGCCCCCCGTCGTCACGGGGGCGATCGTCGCGCTGATCGGGCTGAACCTGGCGCCGGTGGCCAAGCAGAACTTCGAGAAGGGCCCGGTGCTCGGGGTCGTGACGCTGGTGCTGCTGGTCGCGGTGCTCGCGTTCTTCCGCGGCATGATCGGCCGGTTGGCGATCTTCCTCGCGGTCGCGGTGGGATACGTGCTGGCGCTGATCCTCGGCCAGATCGACACCTCGGGCATCGCGGCCGCACCCTGGATCGGGTTGCCGCAGTTCCAGACTCCGACGTTCTCGCTGTCGGTGCTCCCGCTGTTCCTGCCCGCCGTGGTCGCGTTGATCGCCGAGAACATCGGGCACGTCAAGTCGGTGGGACAGATGACGCAACGCGACATGGACCCGCTGATGGGCCGGGCACTGGCCGCCGATGGCGTGGCCACCACGCTCGCCGGCTTCGGCGGCGGCTCGGCCACCACGACCTACGCCGAGAACATCGGCGTGATGGCCGCGACCCGCGTCTACTCGACCGCGCCGTACTGGGTCGCCGCGGGCGTCGCGATCCTGCTCTCGTTGTGCCCCAAGGTCGGAGCCGCGATCTCCGCCGTTCCCGCCGGCGTGCTCGGCGGCGCGACCGTGGTGCTCTACGGCCTGGTCGGCATTCTCGGCGTCCGGATCTGGCTGACCAACCACGTGGACTTCTCGCTGCCGGTCAATCAGATGACCGCGGCCATCCCGCTGATCATCGGTATCGCCGACTTCACCTGGACCGTGGGCGGTCTGCAGTTCACCGGGATCGCGCTGGGCTCGATCGCCGCGCTGATCGTCTACCACGGCATGCGGCTACTCGGCCTCAGAGGGGATCGAGCAACGCGGCCGGACCCCGGTTCATCAGTTGACGCGCCACGATGATCCGCTGAATTTCGCTGGCGCCCTCCCAGATTCGCTCGACCCGTAGCTCACGGAACAGTCGCTCGGCCACGTTCTCACGCATGTAACCACGCCCCCCGAAGATCTGCACCGCACGGTCGGCCACCCGCCCGGCCATCTCCGAGCAGAACAACTTCGTCATCGACGCCTGCCCGTGCAGCGTCTTGCGGTCGTGGCCGGCGTCGATCGCGCGAGCCACCTCGTAGAGCATCGTGCGCGCCGCGAACAGCTCGGTCGCGCAATCGGCGAGCATTCCCGCGACGAGCTGATGCTCACCGAGCGGCCTGCCCCCGACCGTCCGCTCCCGGGCGAAGGCGGTGACCTCGTCGAGCAACCGCTGCGCAGCACCCACGCATCGAGCGGCCACCATCATGCGCTCGAATCGGAACCAGTCCTGCGTGAACGTCATCGGGCCGCCCTCGGTGCCCACGAGGTTCTCCACCGGCACCCGCACGTCGCGAAACGCGACGATCGGATGCTCGTCGGCGATGTTGTGCGAATAGTGCGGTGAGCGAACGACTTCCATACCCGGCCACGGGATGTCGACGACGAGCAGGACGTGGTCGCCGGCATGTGGGCCGTCCGACAGCACAGCTTCCACGAAGACGTAGTCGGCCAGGTTGTACGACGTGACATGCCATTTGACGCCGTCGATGACGTACTCGTCGCCGTCCCGGCGCGCCGTGGTCTGCAGCGCAGACGTGTCGGAACCGGCGAATTCTTCCGTGATCGCGTAGGCCTCGTGCTTCTCGCCGCGGACCGTCGGCAGCAGCCACCGCTCGAGCTGGTGGTCGGTCGCCACCTCGGGCCACCACTGCGGAGGCGTGGCCATCACCCAGCCCAGGCCGTTGGTCACGCGACCGCACTGTTCCTGAACCAGGATCTGCTGCAGAGCGGTACACCCTCCCCCGCCGATCGAGGCGGGCATGTTGGTCGCGAACAGGCCGAGGGACATGGCGCGGGCGTGGTGCTCCGCGGTCACCTCCTTCGGTAGCACGCCGCCGGCCAGTTCAGCCTCCACTTCACGCGGTATCAGCGATTCCACGAACTCGCGGGCCGTATCGCGGATACGCAGATCCTCGTCGGTCAACCCGTACATCCGGCCCGCCTCTCCTCTTGACTGAGCGTTCAGTCTATGCCAGCGTTCCTCGGTATGACCAGCGTCCGTAGCGCCGATGTCGTGGTGGTGGGTGGCGGAACCGTGGGAGCGTGGACCGCGGTGCTGCTGGCCGAAAACCGCGGGGCCAACGTGATGTTGGTCGAGTCACGGACCCTCGGCGACGGCGCGAGCAGCCGCGCCGCGGGGATGGTGCGCGCGCAGGGCGGCACCGAGACCGCGATCCGACTCGGGCTGCGGAGCCAGCAGTTCTACTCCGAGAGCGGTGAGCGATTCCCGCTGGACTGCGGTTTCGTCCGGCAGGGCTACCTGATGCCGTGCTTCAGCGACGCCGACGTCGCGGCTGCCCACGATCGGATCGCGCTGCAGCGCTCCCTCGGACTCGACGTCGAGTGGCTCTCCAGCGACGACATCGACTCCCGCAGCACAGGACTCGCACCAGGTGTCACTCGCGGTGCGTCCTACGCCCCGGGCGACGGTTACATCGACGCGCCCCGCAACGTGCTGGCCTACACCGCCGCGCTCGCGACCTCCGGGGTCGACGTGCGGGAACACTGCGCGTTCACGGGACTTCGCACGGCCGGCGGCCGAGTGGTCGGCGTGGACACCTCGGACGGTCCGATCGACGCCGAGCGGGTGGTGTTGACCGGTGGCCCGCAACTGGCCGAGGTCGGGGCCCGCGCCGGAGGGCGTGTTCCCGCGGGCGGCACACGGCACCAGGCGGTTGTCACCGAGCGGTTGCGCGACCTCGACGTCAGTGAACTGCCGATGGTGTTCGACGTCACCTCCGGCATCTACTGGCGCCCCGGCGAAGCGGGGGGGCTGCTGTGGGGAATGAGCAATCCCGACGAAGCACCCGGTGAGGCAACGAATTTCGACAACGCCTACTACCACACCGCGCTCGCGCGCATCGAGACGCTGCTACCCGCGGTGGCCGGCCTCGGTCTGCGCCGCACCTGGGCGGCCACCATCGACTACACCCCCGATCATCTCCCGATCCTCGGGCCGTTGCTCACCGACGACGGCCCGATCGAGGGAACGGTCGTGGCCAGTGCAGCCGGCCACGGCATGATGTGGGGTCCCGCGGTAGCCCAGGTGGCGGCCGATATCGTCAGATCCGGGCGCTGCGACTGGCTCGACCTGACCGACCTCGGGCTGGACCGCTTCGACGCCGATGGCCGTAGTCGTGTTGCACCCGAACCAATTTCGTTACCCTTCCCGGAGACCACGGAGGCCTTGACCCGATGACGAACGCCATTCTCACCTCACTGCTGCCCGGAGCCGACTCCGCCGACCTCGAGGACTGGGGCCCCCTGGACGAGGCGACCGGCGAACCCATGGCGGTGCACGGGCTCGAAGTCTGGGCCGACGGCACGCAGTCGGCGGGCATCTGGCAGTGCAGCCCAGGCCCCTCGTTCTGGCGCCAGGACGAGAACGAGGTGATCTACGTGCTGTCGGGCCGGATGACAGTGACGCCCGACGGCGGCCAGCCGCAGGACCTCAGCGCCGGAGACATCGCCGTGTTCCCTGTCGGATGGGCCGGGACCTGGGTCATTCACGAGACCCTCCGCAAGGTCTACGTGCTTTTCTGAATGGTGAGCACGTCCACGGCGACGGCTCCGGCCGGTGAGACGATCACCGGGTTCGCCTCCACCGCGGCGTAGCTGTCCGCGAGGTCGAGCGCCATCTGACCGAAGGCGACGATCACGTCGACCAACGCGTCGACATGGGCCGCGGGACCTCCGCGCCAGCCATCGAGTAGCGATCGAATACGCAACGTGGACAGCATGTCTCGCGCGCGCGCTCGGGATAACGGGGGGCATGCGACTGCCCTGTCGCCGAGCAGCTCGACCAGGGTGCCGCCCGCCGCGACCACGACCAGCGGACCAAAGGCGGGATCGCACACGTACCCCACCGACACCTCGATGCCACCGGGCGCCATCGCCGAGATCGTCACCGCAGGGCCCAGCGGCGCGAGAGCCCGATAGGCATCGCCCAGTTCGTCTGCGTCGCCGATGTCGAGGAGCACTCCGCCGACGTCGCTCTTGTGCTGTGCCGCGGTCGTTTTCACGGCCACCGGATAGCCGATCTCTGCTGCCGCCGTACACGCGGTGGCCAGGTCGTGCGCCACCTGTGTCGGCACCACCGATATCCCGTAGTGGGCCAGCATGTCGAATCCCGTGACCGTCGTCGGGCCCGGGCCCGCAGCCGAGGAGG
The DNA here is from genome assembly GCF_036946525.1 of Mycobacterium kyogaense. Taxonomy (GTDB): domain Bacteria; phylum Actinomycetota; class Actinomycetes; order Mycobacteriales; family Mycobacteriaceae; genus Mycobacterium; species Mycobacterium kyogaense_A. The sequence continues at coordinate 179,727 of NZ_JAQIIY010000006.1, forward strand.
TGTCGATGGGTGCGGGCCAGGCCGCAAGGTGTCCCATCGCCGCCAGGCCACTGCGCAGCCCCTCCAGCACTGCGACACCGTTGTCCCGCAACCGTTGCGCCGTCGTCCGGTCGATCGCCGACGGTACTGAGGCGAGTACTGCCAGCGGTGCGTCGGTCTGCTTGGCCACATCGACCACGGCATCGGCGTAGTCGGTGTCTCCGTCGAACTCGGTGACCAGATCCACCGCCAGGGCGGTCACCGCGACACCGGGATCGTCGGTCATCGCCCGCAGGCACGCACCGAAGAGGTTCCGGGTGTCGGCGCCGGTACCCCAGACGTCGAGGGGATTCGTCGGGTGCAGGCCGTCGTCGAGGAGCTCGGCGATCGCGGCCACGGTCGCAGGAGCCAGCGGGGCGAAGCCCACCCCGAGCTCGTCGGCGAGATCGACGGTGAGCGCACGCTCGGCGCCCGAGTCATGCACGGTCGCAACCGCACCGCCGCGACCCCGTCGCCCGGTCGCGAACATCTCGATGGTGTCGACGAATTCGGCCATGTCGGTGACGTGCACGGCGCCGGTCGACGCACAGAAGGCCCGCCAGCCGGCGCTGTCGCCGGCGAGCGCGCCCGAATGCGCGGCCACCATCGCCCGTCCCCCTGCCGACCCGCCGATCGTCAGGATGATCACGGGCACTCCGGCTGCGGCCGCACGCAGCAGCGCGGCACGCAACCGTGGCACCGCCCGCGGCGTCTCCATCAGCAATGCGATGACCTCGGTACCCCCGTCATTCAGCGCGTAGTCGATGTAGTCGGCGGTGTCGGTGACCAGCTCCTGCCCCGACGACACCGCAAGCCGAAGCCCGAATCCGCGGTTTGCACGCAACAGCGTCGAGAACGCCGACCCCGAATGAGTGACGAGGCTGACGCACCCGGCCGGCAGCGGGTCGGGCTCCAGATAACCCAGCGCCCGCACGCCCTCGGCGACGTTCACGAAACCCATACAACCCGCCCCGCACAACGCCATTCCTGCCGTCGCCGCCACCTCACGCACGTCGTCACGCAGGCCGTGCGCGGCACCGAACAGGACGGCCGACCGCGCGCCGGCGTCCGCGGCGGCACGCAACTGCGACAGAAGTGCGGCGTCGGGCACACCGAGCAGCACGAGGTCGACGGGCTCGTCGAGGTCAGCCAGGGATGGCGCGCAGGGTCGATCACCGATCCGGTCGTATCGCGGGTTCACCAGGTGCACACGCGCTCGACCCCGCGACGCCTCGATCACCATGCGCGCGCCGAAGGTGTCCGGGCGCGGGCTCGCACCCACCACCGCGATCGACCGCGCGCCCAGCATGGTGGCGACAGCCGCGGCGCGCTCGCTCATCGCGCACGCCGGAAGCGCTTCTTCTTCCCGTCCGCCAACGCCGCTCGCGCTGCCTGCCACCCGGGGATCCCACACACCCCGCCACCGGCGTGCGTGCCGGAGCTGCCGTTGTACAGCCCTGAGATCGGTGTGCGGTAGTCGGCGTAACCGGGCGCGGGCCGCATGTGGAACAGCTGCTCCAGCGAGAGCTCGCCGTGGAAGATGTTGCCGCCCAGCAGGCCGTACTCCAGCTCCATCTCGTGCGGTCCGACGATGTCGCGATGCAGGATCGAAGCCTTGAAGCCCGGGGCCACCTGGTCGTACAGATCGATCAACCGGTCGGCGTAGGCATCGAGCTCCTCGGTGTGCGGCGCGTCCGCCCAGGCAGCGGGCACCCACTGCGTGAACAGCGACATGATGTGTGTGCCATCGGGATTCAGCGTGGAGTCCAGCGTCGTGGGAATCACCCCGTCGCTGAACGGCATCAGGGCCGGCCGGCCGGCGCGGGCATCCTGGAACGCCGCCTCGATGTACTCCATCGTCGGCGCCATCTCCACCGAACCCGTGTGATGTTCGGCCAGGCCGTCGCTCGGGTTCGCCGTGAAGTTGGGCAGCTCACCGAGGGCCAGGTTGATCTTCACCACGCCGCTTCGCGTCTTGAATCGCTCGATATCGGTGACGAAATCCTCCGGCAGCTCAGTACGCGGAATGTGCTCGAGGAAGGCGGTTTTCGGATGCAGCGTGGTGATCACCAGCGGCGCGGTGATCTCTTCGCCGCTCTCGAGCACGGCGCCGCGCACCTCACCGCCGCGCACCAGCAGTCGGGCCACCCGCGCACGGGTGCGGATCTCGGCGCCGAAGCTGCGCGCCGACGACGCGATCGCTTCCGACACCCCACCCATGCCGCCCTCCGGGTACCCCCAACTGCCGAGCTGCCCGTCCCCGACGTCACCGATCGAATGGTGCGCCATCACATACGCCGTCCCCGGCTCGTAAGGGCCCGCCCACGTTCCGATCACGCCGTTGACCGCGAGAGCGCCCTTGATCTGAGGGGACTCGAACCAGTCGTCGAGCAGGTCGGCAATGCTCATCGTCAGCAGCCGGGTCACATCCGCGGTGGTGCGTACCGAGATGCCGCGCTGGCTCCACGCCAGCTTGGCGAGCTCGATCAGGTCCGCGGGCTTGTGCGAACCGATCGTGGGCGGGACCTGGGTGAGCAGTGGCCCCATCACGTCGGCAATGCCCTCGAGCCAGGCATTCCACTTCGGCCAGGTGTCGGCGTCCTTCTTCGACCACTTCGCCAACTGCTCGTAGGTGCGCGCCGGGTCGTCCTCGTAGATCGTCAGCGATCCGCCCTCGGGAAACGCTTGGTAGTAGGGGCCCATCGGGTGGACCTTGTAGCCGTGCCGCTCCAGCTCGAGTTCCCGCACGATCGTCGGGGGCATCAGGCTCATGACATAGGACAGCCGGGTCACCCGCAGATGCGGGGCATCCTCCCAGGGCGCTTCCGTGGTGGCCGCGCCGCCGAGTGAACCGCGAGACTCGAGAACCAGCGTGCGAGCACCGGATCGAGCGAGGTACGCGGCTGACACCAGACCGTTGTGGCCGCCGCCGATCACCAGGGCGTCGTAATTTTTGGACATCGAAGGCCTCTCCCGAACGGTCCTGACTGACTGTTCAATCTAACCAGATGTTAGGCTACAAACAAGGGGCAGCGCAGCCCCACGATGGGAGGAGCGCCACGATGGCAGAGCCCGCACCGGCAACCGAGCAGAACGAGGGACGCCGGATCGAAATGCTGCGTGCCGCAGCGGAGCTGATCTGTGAACGGGGTTTCGGCGACACCCGCATCGCCGACGTGGCCAAGCGCGCCGGGGTCAGCTCGGCACTGGTGATCTACTACTTCGGCACCCGGGACCGGTTGCTCGTCGACGCCCTGCGCTACTCCGAGGAGTCGTTCTACGAGGCGGCCGAGAAGATGCTCGCCGAAGTGCCGTCGCTGCAGGACCGCCTCTCCCTGCTGATCCGGTGGACGTGCATTCCGCGCGGCGACGACGAGATCCCGGGCGCGTGGGGCCTGTGGTTCGACCTGTGGGCGCAAGCGTTCCGGCACAACGAGATCAAGGCGGGTCGGGTCGAACTGGACGCGCGGTGGCGGTCGATGATCGTCGACGCGGTGCGATCGGGCGCCGATCAGGCCAACGTGGACCCACGCATGTTCGCCCTCGAGTTCGCCGCGTTGCTCGACGGGCTGTCGATCCAAGTGGCGCTGGAGGATCCCGAGGTCGACTCCGACGTGGCCTACGACATCGCGATGCGCTTCGCCGAGCGCGAGCTCAACCTGCCGAAGTCGGCTGCTACACGGAACTGAGCGCGGTCACCGGATCGACGACAGTTGCCGTGCTGCGCTGCAGAACTCGCACGGCGTCATGGGTGCACACACAGACGACCTGTGATCCCGGGCGGTACGCCACGGAGTCCGGGCCGCTGCGGTTGGGCACCTCGACGACGAGAGCGTGTTGCGCACCGACGTCGACATGGACGTGGGTGCAGTTTCCCAGGTAGACCACGTGGGTGACGGTCCCGGCGATCGCATTCGACCCGGAGTCGGTATTCCGATTGTCCTGCAGAGTGATTCGCTCCGGCCGGATCACGACGGCGGCCTCACCGATCTCGGGACTACCGGTCACCTCCGCATTCAGTACGGCCGTCAGCTGCGTTCCGAGAGCACGACAGGTGACCGCGCTACCCGTGACGTCGACGATGTCGGCGTCGAAGATGTTGGCGGCGCCGAGGAATCCCGCGACGAACGTCGTCGCCGGCGCGGAGTAGATCTCCTGCGGTGGGCCGACCTGTTCGATCCTGCCCTCGGCCAGCACCGCGATCTGGTCGCTCATGGTGAGCGCTTCTTCTTGGTCGTGGGTGACGTAGACGAACGTGATGCCGATCTCGCGCTGCAGGGCACGCAGTTCCAGCTGCAGCTGCTTGCGCAGTTTGGCGTCCAACGCTCCGAGGGGTTCGTCGAGGAGCAGCACCCGTGGCCGCAGCACCAGCGCCCGGGCCAGTGCCACGCGCTGCTGCTGCCCGCCGGACAATTGGGCAGGCTTGCGCCGCGCGTAGGTGTCCATCTGGACCAGGCTCAACGCCTCGTCGACGCGCCGCCGTGTCTCATCGCGGGAGACCTTCTGGTACTTCAGGCCGAACGCGACGTTGTCCCACACGGACATGAACGGGAACAGCGCATAGGTCTGGAACACCGTGTTGACCGGACGGCGGTGGGGCGGGTCCCCCGCGACGTCGCGTCCGTCGAGCTCGATACGCCCCGAATCCGGCCGCTCGAAACCCGCGATCATGCGCAGCGTCGTCGTCTTCCCGCAACCCGAGGGCCCCAGCAGGGAAAAGAACTGCCCGGCAGGGATGTCGAGATCGATACCGTTTACGGCCGGCACGCCGACGAACGACTTGGTGAGCGCCTCGAGCCGGATCGCGCCGCCGGCCATCAGACCCGCACCGTCAGCGAGATCCCGCGACCGCAGTCGCGAACGCAGCGAAGTTGCGAGCGAACCTGTCGACATCGTCGACCGTGTGCTGAACCGACAACAGCCATTGCTCCACTTTCCCCCATGGCGGGAGGAACACGCCACCGTTGTGCTGCATCAGCCAGTGCAGGTGGCCCAGCCGGGCGTCGATGTGGAGGAAGTCGCGGAACTCTCTGACCCGCTCGCCACGGAACGTCACGCACCCCTTGGCGCCGACAGCCACGACGTGCCAGTCGAATTCGCGCTCGGCGATCACGGCCTCGAGCGCGCCACGCAGTCGCACCGACAGCGACTCCAGGTGGGCGTAGCTGCGTGTCGTGAGCACCTCGGCGAGTGTCGCGCGGGTGGCAGCCATCGCCAGCGGGTTGCCGTTGAACGTACCGACCTGCTCGTAGCGGCCGTCGGCGATCGCCGACATCACCGCCTCGCTACCGCCGATCGCGGCGACAGAGATCCCGCCGCCGAGCGCCTTGGCCAGGCAGACGAGGTCCGGGACGACACCGCTGCGGGCGGTGATCCCGCCCGGCCCGGTGGTGAAACCTGTCTTCACCTCGTCGTAGATGAGTAGAGCACCCGCGGCGTGCATCAGCTGTCGCACCGCCGCGAGGTAACCCTCGTCGGGCGGGATGATGCCGGCGTTCATCATCACCGGTTCGACGATCATCGCGGCGATCCTGCCGGGATGCGCGGCCAGCGCCCTGGCCACCGCGTCGGCGTCGTTGAACGGCACGACGACCACCAGATCCCTGATGGCACTGGGTATTCCGGTGTTCCCTGGAACCGGGGTCGGCGCATCCCGCGGACCGACCTCGTCGGCTTCTGGAAGCACCGAGACCTGCACCGAATCGTGATGGCCGTGATAGCAGCCCTCCACCTTGATGATCAGGTCACGTCCGGTCACCGAGCGCGCGAGGTGCACGGCGTCCATCGTGGCCTCGGTGCCGGAGTTGGCGTAGCGCCACAGCGGCAGGCCGAAACGGCGGGCCAGCTCGGCGGCGATCCAGATCGCGTCCTCGGTCGGCTGCGCGAAGTGGGTACCGCGCCGCACGCGGTCGCTGACCGCGGCCACGATCGCCGGATGGGCGTGCCCGGCGATCGCTGCGCCGTATCCGCCGTGCATGTCGACGTACTCGTTACCGTCGACGTCGTAGACCTTGGACCCCAGTCCGTGGCTCATCCACACCGCCTGCGGCTCGGCGATCTGCCAGTTGGACGTCGCGCCGCCGGCCAGGTGTGCACCCGCGATCTCGATGAGTTCGGCACTGCGCGGTTGGCGCCGCAGGAAGATCTCTTCCTGATCGGCGATGAGGGAGTCGAGGGCACCGACGGGATGGGGACGAGACGTCACCGTTGCAGCCACCGCGAACCTCCGGTCTATCGGTTGACTGAGCATTCAGTCTATGCGAGAGTCCTACCAGCGACAAGACGCGAAATCAATCGGGAGGCCCGATGCCAGAGCCCACGACCCGGCGTCAGTTCCTGACGCGCGCAGCGCTTCTGGCCGCAGGAGCGCCCGCGCTCGGTGCGGTCCTCGCCGCGTGCGGCGGTGGCGGGTCCGGTGGATCAGGCGCCACCCCCACGCTGAAACTGGCGTCGCCGAACAACCCTGTGCTGTGGGACATCCCGGCCGACAACGCACCCATCGCCGACGGTATGACGCCGGAGAAGGGGACGCTCAAGCTCTACACGTACGCCGATTACGTCAGCCCTGACGCCGTCGCGTCGTTCGAGAAGAAATACGGTGTGAAGGTAGAGATCTCGACGTTCAACGACGGCGGCGAAGCACTGACCAAGCTCCGCAGCGGCGTGGACTTCGACATCTACAACGCGAACTACACCGAGATCAGCAGGCTGGTCAACGGCGGTCTCCTGCGGCCGCTGAACCATTCCTACATCCCGAACATCAGCAACGTCTGGCCGAGCTTCACCAACCCCTGGTACGACCAGCAGTGGCGCTACAGCGTGCCGTACACGATCTACACCACGGGCATCGGCTGGCGCACCGATCAGGTGCCTGCGGACATCGGCGCCCTCGGCAACCCCTACGACGTGTTCTGGGACGCGACGTACAAGGGCAAGACCGCGGTGCTCGACGACTGGCACACCACCATGGCGATGGTGTTGCTGCGCAACGGAATCACCGACGTCAACACCTCGTCGCAGACCGATCTGAAGATGGTCGGCGATCAACTCGGCCAGATGGTGTCGGCCACCTCGCCGAAAGTCACGATCACCGGTTACAACGATCTGCCCGCGGGGCAACTGGGCCTGGCGCAGATGTGGTCCGGCGACATCATCAACGCGCAGTCCTATCTCCCCGAGGGCACCGGCCCCGAGATCCTGCGGTACTGGTTCCCCGCCGACGGCAAGGGCATGGTCGACAACGACATGCTCGTCACCCTCAAGGGCGGGAAGAACCCGGTGCTGGCACACCTCTTCCTCGACCACATGCTCGATCCCGCCGTCGCCATGCAGAACTTCCAGGCCATCGGCTATCAGCCGCCGCAGAATTCGATCAAGCCCGACCAGCTCGTGGCCGACGGCTTCATCCCCCAGAACCTCGCCACCGCGATCGTCAAACCCGAGTGGTTCGACGCCGGCTACCGGATTCTCGAGCTGGACCCCGCCAACGACGCTGCCTGGCAGAACATCTGGCGCACCTTCAAAGCCGGCGGGTCGTAGGCTCATCGGCATGTTCACCAGGCCCATGCGGTCCCGCGGGATCTGGCCCGCACTGGCCGCGCCCGGGGTGGTCTGGCTCCTCCTGTTCTTCGTCGCCCCGATGTACGTGGTGCTGTGCATCGTGTTCGGCAGGCTCGACCCCATCTTCCGTACCGCGGTGCCGATCTGGAATCCGGTCCAGTGGGACCCGACGCAGTTCACCTACGTGCTGTCCCACATCGCCGGCGCGGACGGCGTGTTCGGACCCGCGCTGCTGCGCACCGGGGTCTACGTGCTGACCGCCAGCGCCCTGTGTCTGCTCATCGCCTTCCCGGTGGCCTACTACGTCGCGCGGTTGTCGGGCAGGCGCAAGGGTCTGCTCCTGACGCTGCTGATCGCCCCGTTCTGGATCAGCTACATGATGCGAATGTTCGCCTGGGTCAACCTGTTACAGGACGACGGCCTGGTCAACCGGATCATCGGCCTCGGCGGGGTGTTCAACCCAGACATCGACTGGCTCACCGGGCAGCCCGCCGTCGTGGTCCTCGGCCTGGTGTACGGCTACGTGCCCTACATGATCCTGCCGCTCTTCGCCGGTCTGGACCGGCTGCCCCAGCCCGTCCTCGAAGCATCCCGCGATCTGGGCGCCGATCGCGTGTCCTCGTTCTGGCGGGTCACCCTGCCGCTGAGCCGGCCGACGATCGTCGCGGCCGTCCTGCTGACGTGCCTGCCGATGCTGGGCGACTACTTCACCAGCGACATGCTCTCGGCATCTCCGAAGACCGCGATGGTCGGCAATCTCATCAACGACAGCGTGCTCACACCGGGCCAGACCGGACAGGCCGGCGCGTTCGTGCTGCTGGTGTTCCTCGTGGCGCTGATCCCGATGCTCTACTACATCCGGGTCACCGGCAGACGAGACGACGTGGCGTCATGACCATCACCTCTCGGCGCTCTCCGGTCACTTGGTGGCACGACCCCTGGCGACCGCCGCGCGTCCTGATCTCCGTCACGGTCGGATACCTGCTGTGGTCGCTGCTTCCGGTCCTCATCGCGGTGGCGTTCTCGTTCAATGCCGGCCGGTCTCGCACCGTGTGGCAGGGCTTCTCGTTCCGCTGGTACTGGGGCGATCAGACCCTGTCGGTGTGGCACGACGCCACGTTGCACGACGCGCTGCTGCAGACGCTGAAGCTGGGCGTGCTGACCACCCTCATCACGGTGCCGCTCGGGGTGCTGTTCGCGCTCGGGATCGACCGGTGGCGCGGCCGACTGCCCGCAGGCGCGAATTTCCTGATGCTGCTGGCCTTCGTGCTGCCCGAGGTCCTGCTGGCCGTGTCGCTGCTGTTCGTCATCACCACCGTGGCGTTGCCCATCTCACTCGGCACGACCGCCCAGGTGATCGGGTTGGTGACATTCCAGATCTCCTACCCCGCGGTTCTGGTCCGGGCACGGCTGGCGACGATCGGACCGCACTACGAGGAAGCCGCCATGGATCTGGGGGCTTCGCCGCTGGGCGCGCTGCGCCGCGTGATCATGCCGATGCTGATGCCGGCGATCTTCGCCAGCACCGTGCTCGTGTTCGCCGATGTCATCGACGATTTCGTGATGGTGCGCTATCTGTCCGGTGGCGCCTCGTCCGAGCCCGTGTCGGTGAAGATCTACAACACCGCGCGGGGCGCGCCGACGCCGGCGTTGAACGCGCTGGCCACCCTGCTGCTGTTCACCGCTCTCGCGGCCGTCACCATCGGCTACCTGGTGTTCCGCCGGATGACGAGAAACGACGGCACGACCGCCGATCGCGGTATCGGCGCCTTCGCCGGAGAGCTATGAAGTATGGACCGACACCGCTCCTCCGACTAGACTGACTGTATGTTCAAACAGCTGGATCCGGCACCCGTTCCCGCCGACGGTGTGGCGGCCGCGCTCGCACCGTTCGGCCAGTCCCGGATGCTGCCGCGGGAGGCTTACGTCGAACCTGCGGTGTTCGATTGGGAACAGCGCCAGATCTTTTCGGGATGGACGTGCGTCGGCCGCGCCGACGACCTGACGGCGGTCGGGGCGCAGAAGGCGCTGGGCAGCGGCGCCTCCGGGGTGCTCCTGGTGCGTGGCGAGGACGGTGAGATCCGCGCGTTCGCCAACACGTGCAGGCACCGCGGCCACGAGCTGCTGGTCTGCGATCCGTCTGGCGGAGCAACCAGAAAGGCCCGCAGCATCGTCTGCCCCTATCACGCCTGGTCCTACCGGTTGGACGGAAGCCTGCGCAAGGCACCGGGTTTCACCGATGCCGACGGCTTCGATGCGAGCGATTTCGGTCTCGCCGAACTGCGCCTGGTCGACTGGCACGGCTGGCTGTTCGTCGACCGCAGCGGAGCCGGCGGTGATTTCGCCGAGCACGTCACGGGGTGGGAGGACGTCATCGCCCCCTACCGTCCCGAAGAACTCACCGTCGTCGCTCGGCACTCCTATGAGCTCGCGACCAACTGGAAGGTCATCGCGGAGAACTACCAGGAGTGCTACCACTGCCAGAGCATCCACCCCGAACTGTCCCGCATCAGTCCCCCCACCAGCGGCGAGAACCTCGAGCGGGACGGCTCGTGGATGGGGGGCTGGATGTCGATCGTGGACGGCGCGGAGACGATGTCGCTCGACGGCAAGAGCGGCGGGGTCACTATCGCTGGTCTCTCGGAGCAGGAGCAGCGGACCGTCATGTACGTCGTCGCCTATCCGAACCTGCTGATCAGTCTGCATCCCGACTACGTGATGACCCATCTGATGACGCCGCTGGCGGCCGACCGCACACATGTGGAGTGCACCTGGGCTTTCCCGAAAGACGTTGCAGCACAGCCCGACTTCGATCCCTCCTACGCCGTCGACTTCTGGGATCTGACCAACAGGCAGGACTGGGCGGCGTGTGAGTCGGTTCAACGCGGACTGAGTTCACCGCACGCTCGCCCCGGCCCGCTCGCACCCGACGAGGACGGCGTCTACCAGTTCGTCACGCGGGTGGCTAGGGCGTACGCCGATTCCGCTGATCCCGCGCCGGCACCCCGTTGACACCCTCGATCGACTGCGCGTAGCTGCCGACCGCAGCCGCAGCGGATGATGCCATCACGCCCAGCGCCTGTCGGTCGACGTTGTCGATGGTGTCGCCGCGGCGGTGATAGTTGGGATCGAACGCGGCGCCGGCGCGTCCGCCCCAGATGCGCGCCTGCACCTCGGATTTGGCCAGCGACGTCCCCGTGGTCACACCCCCGACCGGCACTCCGGCAGTGACGAACGGGGCGTAGTCGGTGCCGCTCGTCAGCGGCATGTCGGCTGGCCGCACACCCTGCTCGTAGAGTCGCGCGGCCACGGTGCGCTCGATGCCCGCCGATCCGTCCGGCAGGCGACGAACGCCGGCGCCGGTCTGTGCGGACTGATCACCGTCGAGCGTGAAGTACCCTGCGTTCGGCGACCCGATGACGTCGAGATCCAGATAGAGCGCGATGTCGGCCAGCTCGTCGGGATTCAGCGCACGCAGGTAGGCCGCCGATCCGTCGGCGGACACCTCGCCGCCACCCCAGAAGGTGAAGCGAACGGCGTTGTCCGCGTTCGGAGTCGGACCCATCTGCAGCGCGGTCTCCAGGACCGCACCGACGCCGGATCCGTTGTCGTCGATGCCCGGCCCGCCGCCCGCACTGTCGAGGTGCGCGCCGACCACCACGACGTTGTCGGCATTGCCCGACGAGGTCTGGGCGATGACGCTGCGCGACGTCGTCATCACGGGCTTGTTGTCGAGCACCAGGGTGACGGGGGCATCGGTGCGCCGCAGTACCGCATCTGCTGTCGGGTCGATGACACCGACGGGAATCGACATGCGTTGGTAGTAGCCGGGAGTGAACAGACCGGCAGGTGCCCCGACCGGTCGACTCGGCGTGGCCTGGCTGACGACGAGGACACCGACCGCACCCGCGGCGGCGGCCGCATCGTGTTTCGCGACGACCGAGCATCCGCTGTCGTCGACCACCGCGATCGCGCCCTTGATGGCGCCCCCGGTGTAGTCGGACGCGGCGCAGCCGGCGGACGTGCGGGGCCGCAAGGTCTCCGCTTCGAGCCCACCCGGCGCGGTGGTGAGCAGAAGTGACGCCTGGTCGACGCGGAACGTGCGCCGGCCGACGGTCAGCGCCGGTTTGCCTCCACTGGAGCCGGAGAGCCGCTGGAACTCCGGAGTTTGCACGTCGAAGCCCTTGTCACGCAACGTCTTCGCGACGTAGTCGATGCTCGCCTGGTAGCCCGGCGTGCCGTCGGCACGGTTTCCGTCGTTCCCGTCGGCGATCTTCTGCAACTCGACCAGGTGGCGGTACACGCCGTCGGCGGTGACCCGCTGAGCCAGGTCGTCGGCCAGGTCGGTAGGCGGCGCTGCAGCCTGCGACGAGCACGCCACCAGGAGGACGGTCACCGCGGCCAGCGCCGCCATGGCCGGCTTGGCCGAGCCCGTCATGACTCGCGCAGGATGTGGCGCGTACGGTCGTCGCGCACCGGGATTCCGTTGCGGCCGCTCTGATCCTGTGCGTAGTACCCGACGGCCCAGCCGACTCCGCTGCCGTTGATTCCCATCGCCGTGCGGTCGATGTGGTCGAGGGTGTCGGACGCCTTGTGGTAGTTCGGGTCGAACGGCTGATCTGCCTGCCCACCCCAGAGCTTCGCCTGGTCGGCGGTCATCTTCTCTTCAGCGCCGGAGAACAGCCCGCCGGACGGCACTCCGGCGCGGGTGAACGCGTCGTAGTCGGACCGACCGTCAAACGACGTGTCCTGGGGCTGCTTTCCGGCACGGTCCAGGTAGCCCATGAGGGCGCGCTCGATCCCCGCCGATCCCTCCGGCACCCGCGGGACCGGCCCGTTACCCGGTGCGGTGGACTGATTGCCGTCGTAGGTGAAATAGCCCGGATTGGGCGAGCCCAGCATGTCGAAGTTGAGGTAGAGCGAGATGTCCTTCAGCTGGTCGACATTCAGCGAATTGACGTAGTTGTAGGAGCCCAGGAGCCCGAGTTCCTCGGCACCCCAGAACGCGAACCGGACCGCGTTGGCGACCTGTGGTGAACTACCCAGCTGCAGAGCAGTTTCCAGGACGGCTGCAGTTCCCGAACCGTTGTCGTTGATTCCAGGACCCTCGGGCACGCTGTCCAGGTGCGCGCCGACCATCACGACGTTGGCGGCGGAACCGGTCTTGGTCTGCGCGATCACGTTGCGGGTCTTCTCGGTCCGCACCCCGGCGTTCATTCTGATGGTGGCCGGATCGCCGGCTGCCTCGCGCAGCCGTGGGCCCTCGGCCTTGGCGACGCTGATGGCCGGAATCTTCACATCGGTGTCCTCACCGAGCGTCCCACCCGTCATGTCCCCGTCGGCGTTGTTGACCACGATCAGCGCGACGGCTCCGCGGGCCGCAGCGGCGGTCTGCTTCTCGCCGAACGGACAGGAGCCGCGGTCGACGACCACCACGGCACCCTGGGTGGGCAACCCGTCGTAATCCTCGGCGGTGCAGCCAGGGGTGTCCTCGACGCGGGCCGCGACGATCGGTCCGGTCACCCCTGCCCCGGGCGCGCCGGCCGTGTACTCGAGAGGTCTTGCGGTGACGTCTCCTCCGGCAACCGTGAGCTTCGGCGCGTCCGCCCACGGCAGCCGCACCTCGAACTCCGGCGTCTCGACGTCGAAGCCCTTGTCGCGCAGCGCCTTTGCCACATAGTCGACGCTCGCGCCGTAGCCAGCCGTGCCCAGTGCCCGGTTCCCGCCGTTGGCGTTGGCGATGTCCTGCAGCGCCGTGAGATGCGCCATCGTCGCGTCGACGGTGACTTTCTTCGCGAGGGCATCGGCGAACTGCGCGGCCGCGCCGGCGTCGACCGACGGCGACGGCGAGGGAGCGGGGGCGGGTCGGCTGTCGCGGCTGCATCCGCCGCCGACCAGGAGTGCGACGGCGAGCAGGATCGCCAGCCGCAGTCGGGTGTGGGTCACCCGCACCACGTTAGCGCGCGCCCAGATACTCCAGTACCGCGTCGGCGGCCAGCTGCGGCTCCTCGATCTGGAGGAAGTGCCCGGCCGACGGGAGCGCGGTGACCGTGCTCCCGGCAGGCAGCACGTCGCGCACCGCTTCGGCGTAGTCGACCAGCATCGCGCCATCCTGCACGCCCTGCAGGTGCAGGATCGGAACGCGCGGCAGCTCGAAGCGCCACCGGTGCAGGTCGGCGTAGCGCTGTTGCGGTCTGCCCGGGCGGACGAGCGCGCGGTAGTAGCCGAGTGCCGCGCGATGGTGTGCCGCGCTCGGGAGCGCGGCCAACGCCGCGTCGAGCTCGGCGCCGGTGTCGAAACCGGCCGGGCCCCAGTCCCGCCAGAGCCGGCGGATGACGCGCGGCAGCAGACGCTCGGGCATGCGGGGCAGCTGGAAGAACAGGATGTACCAGCTGTTGCGTAGCTGGCGGGGCAATTGCCGTAGCTGTCGGGCGGCATCGCCGCGGGCCCGGTTCACCGCTCCAATCGGCGCGACTGCCATCGTGATGTGCGCGGCGAACGGCGACTCGGGGTGTGCCGCGAGCGCGGCCGCGGTGAACGCGCCCCAGTCGTGGCCGATCACCACCGCGTCGTCGGGCGCTCCGAGCGCGCGATGGACCGCCAGTGCGTCGTGCATCAGCGCCCCGATGTGGTAGTCACCGTCGGGGGCGGGGCCGGTGGGCGCGTACCCGCGGGAGAACGGCGCGACCACCCGCATGCCCCGCGCGGCGAGCAGCCGCGCGAACTTCTGCCAGCCCCACGCACTGTCGGGAAAACCGTGCAAACACAACGCGAGCCGCCCGTCGGTGGGACCCCACGCCAGCGCGCTGACCTTCAGATGATCGAGATCGAAGGTCAGCGGCTGCGCGTCGGTCACATCTGGGAACTTACGCCGAGATACTCAGGCGCTGGCCAGCGCCCGCTGCTTGCTGAATTCGAGCGTGCCGTCGTCGATCTTGCCGTTGCGGATGACGCGCAGGTCCACGAGGTAGTTCTGCTTGAGGCGCCACGGCGCCTTCGATCCCGACTTCGGCAGGCGATCGAGGGCCCGCTTGATGTAGCCCGACGTCAGATCGACGAACGGGAGCTCCTCGACGTCCGGGGCGGGATCGCGCGGCACCACGGTGTCGTACCCGCGGCTGTCCATGTAGTGCAGCAACCGGCTGACGTACTCCGAGGTGAGGTCGGCCTTGAGCGTCCACGACGCGTTGGTGTAGCCGAAGGTGAACGCCACGTTCGGCAGACCCGAGAGCATCAGGCCCTTGTAGGCCACCGATTTCGACAGGTCCTGCGGTTCGCCGTTGCGAAGCACCTCGGCGCCACCGAAGAACTGCACGTTCAAACCCGTTGCGGTGATGATGATGTCGGCCTCGAGCTGCTGACCCGACTTCAGCGCGATGCCGTCTTCGGTGAAGTGGTCGATGACGTCGGTGACGACGTCAGCCTTGCCCTTGCGGATCGTCTTGAACAGATCACCGTTGGGGGCCAGGCACACGCGCTGATCCCACGGCTTGTAGTCGGGGGCGAAGTGCTTGTCGTAGTCGAAACCGTCGGGCAGGCGCCGTTCGGCCATGGTGCGCAACGCTTTCCGGAAGACGTTGGGCAGGGTGCGCGCGAGCTGGTACTGCGCTGTCGCCTGCAGGATCGCCTTCCAGCGCACCGCGGTGTAGGCGGCCTTCTCCGGCATCAACCGGTAGGCGCGCTTGGCGAAGGGGTCCTTGTCGGGCAGGGAACCGATGTAGGTCGGGGTGCGCTGCAGCATCGTCACGTGGCCTGCGCCGCTGTCGACGAGCGCGGGGATCAGGGTGATCGCGGTGGCCCCGCTGCCGACCACGACGATGTTCTTGCCCTGGTAGTCGAGGTCCTGCGGCCAGTGCTGCGGGTGCACGACGGTGCCACCGAAGTTCTCGGCGCCGGCGAAGTCCGGGGAGAAGCCCTGGTCGTAGTTGTAGTAGCCGCTGCAGGCCCACAGAAATCCGGTATGTAGCTCGACGGTCTCGCCGTCGCGCTCGATCGTCAGCTCCCACCGGCTGTGTTCGTCGGACCAGTTGGCGGCCACGACCCGCTGGCCGTAGCGGATGTGCTCGGCGATGCCGTTCTCGGTGGCGGCTTCGTCGAGGTACTTCCAGATCGAGGGGCCGTCGGCGATCATCTGGTCGGTCGCCCACGGCTTGAAGTGGAAGCCGAGGGTGTACATGTCGGAATCCGACCGGATTCCGGGGTACTTGAACAGGTCCCAGGTGCCGCCGAGCTGCTGACGCCGCTCGAGGATGAGGTAGTTCTTGCCCGGGCAGTGTTCCTGCAGATGCCATGCGGCGCTGATGCCGGAGATCCCGGCTCCGACGATGACGACGTCGACAAATTCGGTCATGTTGTAAAGCTATCAACATCATGTCGACCTGGTCAACAGTGTGTTGAGAGATTCGACAACCTGTCGATCAGAGCGCGGTGATCACCAGGTCTGCCACGGCACGCATGCCCGCGGCGTTCGGGTGCAGCGGTGCCGCCCGCCGCGGAACGGGCCAGCCGAATCGGGTGGTCCACGGATCGGATGACCACGCGTGATGCTCGCGGCTGGCCGCACCGGCCGCAACCAGCCCGCAGCCGGTGGCCTCGGCTGCCTCGGCGGTCAACCGTTCGAGCTCACCGGCGAGGTGGCGGCCCAGTGCGACATCGTGATCGCTCAGCGGTGGGGCGGGGACGCCGGCGGGCGGCAGCAGGGTCAGGTAGTCCACGAACAGCACCGTCGCCCGGGGTGCGCGCCGGCGGACCGCCTGCCCCACCTCCACCAGGGCGGCACTGACCGCGTCGAGCGCCAGGTACCGCTCGGCCGGGTCCAGCAGATCCCGGAGTCGGCCACCCAGCAGCGGGATCGCGCGGGTCGCCGCGGGCAGGCCGGCGGCGAACAGCATCGGCACGTAGCCCACGTCGTTGCCGCCGATCGTGATCGTGACGAGCGCTTCGGTGCCGTCGAGCGCCTCGATCTGGGGAGGGGCGCCACGCTGGGAATCGGTCAGGATGTGGTCCGTGGTCGCCCCGGAGTAGGTGACGTCGACGAGGTCGAACCCGCGGTCTTCGGCGACCAGGTGTGCGTAGTTGCGGGCCGATCGGCCGGCAGCGCGCGGAGTTCCCGGCACCCGTGGCTGGATACCGGGCCCGGCAGCCATCGAACTACCCAGCGCCACATACCTACTCATAGGGCCGGGCTGGAGGCCTGGGCCCAGAAGCGCTTCGGGATGCGGCCGGCGCGGCGTGCCAGGTAGCCGGCCCGCACCGCCGCCGACATCGCCGCGGCCATCGCCGCCGGGTCAGCGGCCCGGGTGACCGCCGTCGCCAACAGCACGGCGTCACAACCCAATTCCATCGCCAGCGCAGCATCGCTGGCCGTCCCGATGCCCGCATCGAGGATCACCGGCACCGACGCTCGGTCGACGATCATCTCGATGTGGTGCGGGTTGGAGATGCCGAGCCCCGTACCGATCGGCGACCCCAGCGGCATGACCGCTGCGCACCCGGTGTCCTCCAGCCGGCGCGCCAGCACCGGATCGTCGTTGGTGTAGGGCAGCACCACGAAGCCGTCGTCGACCAATTGCTCGGCGGCCCTCACCAATTCGATGGCATCGGGCAGCAGCGTCCGCTCGTCGGCGATCACCTCGAGCTTGACCCAGTCGGTCTGCAGCGCCTCGCGGGCCAGCTGCGCGGTCATCACCGCCTCCGCGGCACCGCGGCACCCCGCGGTGTTGGGCAACGGTGTGATGCCCAACCGGGTCAGCAGGTCGAGCACCCCCGTACCGCCGTCGGCGTCCACCCGTCGCATCGCCACGGTGGTCAGTTCGGTCTCCGACGCCACCAGGGCTTCCTCGAGCACGGCGAGATTCGCCGCCCCGCCGGTGCCCAGGATCAACCGCGACCCGAACTCGCGGCCCGCGATGCTCAGCGTCCCCGTCGTACGCTCGACCACGTCAGCCACCCTGCACCGCCGTCACCACGTCGATCTTCGCTCCGTCGGTCAGCTCGACATCCCACTGCGACCGGGGGATCACCGCCCAGTCGACCGCCACGGCGATGCCCT
This sequence comes from Mycobacterium kyogaense, assembly GCF_036946525.1. GTDB lineage: Bacteria > Actinomycetota > Actinomycetes > Mycobacteriales > Mycobacteriaceae > Mycobacterium > Mycobacterium kyogaense_A. The sequence goes on from NZ_JAQIIY010000006.1 coordinate 197,356, forward strand.
TCTCCGGGTAGCCGAGCCGGTCCAGCAGCGCGGCGACCGTGACCTGGCCGTCGACCTCCACGGCCTTGTCGTTGACCGTCAGCTTCACGGCGTCGCTCCTTCCAGTACCCGTAGTTCGGCGGCGATGGTCTCGGCCGTCCACGGCGCGAGCAGGAAACCCGACCGGCCGTGACCGGCGGCCACCAGAGTCCGCTCGTCGAGCCTGCCCACCAGCGGCACGTTGTCCTCGGTCATCGGGCGCAGGCCCGCGGCACTTTCGGCCAGCTCGTACTCCCCCAGCGCCGGCATCACCTCGCACGCGTCGTCGAGCAGCTCCCGCACGCCCGTCACCGTCGGCGCGGTGTCGCGGCCGTGCTCGTACTGGGTCGCGCCCACCACCACGCCGTCGGCGCGCGGCACCAGGTAGACCTGCCGTCCGTGCACGCGGGCCCGCACCACCCGCGTCGGGATCGGCAGGCACCCGCGGCGCCAGCGCAGCCGTAGCACCTCGCCCTTGACCGGCCGGATCGGCAGGCCCGGCCACAGCGACGGCGCGTCGATGCCGTTGGCGATCACGACCGTGTCGGCGTCACTCACCTCGGTCAGCGCGGTGACCGGCGGCGCCCACTCGACACCCAACCGCTCGCAGTGCGCGGCCAACCCGTCGACGACCGCACGGTTGTCCACTGCGAGTTCGGTCTCGGCGATGAAGCCGTGCCGAATCGTCTGCGCCAGAAGGGGTTCGATGTCGCGGGCAGCGGTGGTCGGCGTGACGGGATGCCCCTGGGCCGACAGCCAGTCCCCCACGGTTCGCAGGTCGGCGGCGTCGCCGCGGTCCACCGCGACGACGAGGGACTCCCGGGCGGTGACCACCTCGGGCGGCAGTCCGTCGAGGAAGCCGTCGCGCCAGAGCGCGAGTGAGGCCAGCCCGATCTGCAGCAGACGTTCCTCACCGGGCCACCCCTCGCTGTGCGGGGCGAGCATGCCGCCGGCCACCCAGGAAGCGCCGGGAGTACCGGACCGGTGCACCCGCACCCGCCAGCCGTCCTGGGCGGCCCGGCGGGCGATCGCCAGGCCGATGACGCCGCCGCCGATGACGGCGAGCCGCTGCGGATGGGGGTTCACTGCTGCTACTCCCTTCGCCGGCATGACCCGGATCAGGTGCGACGGTCAGAGCCGGCTGGCTCACTCTCAGTCCCCGTACCCGGGACTCCCGTGTGGACGGTGTTGTCGCCTCCCAGCCTACGTCGCGGGGACGCTACGGTTCGCAGTGTGCGTGACGCCCACCTGTACCTGTGCACCGACGCCCGCCGGGAACGCGGCGATCTCGCGGAATTCGCCGACGCCGCACTGGCCGGCGGGGTCGACATCATCCAACTGCGCGACAAGGGCTCGCCGGGAGAACGGCAGTTCGGTCCACTGGAGGCCCGCGACGAGCTGGCCGCGCTGGAGGTGCTCGCCGACGCCGCGCGCCGCCATCACGCGCTGGTCGCGGTCAACGACCGCGCCGACATCGCGTACGCGGCGCGCGCCGACGTGCTGCACCTCGGGCAGGATGACCTGCCGCTGCCGGTGGCCCGCCGCATCTTCTCCGGCACGCTCGGGCGCTCCACCCACGACATCGACCAGGTGACCGCGGCGATCGACGAGCCCGTCGACTATTTCTGTGTCGGGCCGTGCTGGCCGACACCGACCAAACCCGGTCGGCCCGCGCCCGGCCTGGATCTTGTCCGGGCGACTGCCGCGCTGAATCCCGCCAAGCCGTGGTTCGCGATCGGCGGCATCGACGCCGACCGGCTGCCGGAGGTCCTCGAGGCCGGGGCGCGCCGCATCGTCGTCGTCCGGGCCATCACCGCCGCCGACGATCCGCGGGCCGCAGCGGCACAGCTCAAGGCGGCACTCAAAGCGGCGGGGCGCGCTACGGGTTGACGAGCGGCGGGATGGTGGCCGCGACCTCACGCAGCCGGTCCCAGCTGGCCGCGAACCCCGGGTGCAGCGGCAGGTCGGCCACCTCGTCCTCGGCCACCCAGCGCAGCTCGGCGCTCTCCCGGTTCGGCACGGTCTCGAGCACCGCCTCGGCGTCGGCGATCACAGTCGTGTAGGACCAGCCGGACACCTCGGCCGTCACCACTGTCGTGCGGACCACCACCTGCTCGGCGGGCAGCCCGGCTTCTTCATGGGCCTCGCGCATCGCGGCCTGCTCGGCGGTCTCGTGGCTGTCGCGGGCGCCTCCCGGCAGCCCCCACGTCCCACCCTGGTGACTCCACGGCGCCCGATGCTGCAGCAGCACCGCGAGCGACCCGTCCGACAACGGGGCCCGCAGGAGCAGACCGGCGGCGCCGTGCCTACCCCAGTAGGCGGTCCCGCCGGCCGATACCACCCACCCGTCACCGTCACCACGCACCCGTCCAGCTTAGGGAACGACATCGGATCGAGCGCGAGTCGCGACCGCGAATCCGCACGCGTCGGCCACGAATCTCTTAGAATTCCCTCAGAGATTTTGCACCGATAGAGTTGCATGACCGCCGTTGAGATCGAGACCGGGATGAGGTCCGCGCACACGTGACAGTCGAGTTGGCGCACCCGTCGACCGAGCCTCTTGCGTCGCGGTCACCGACGGTCACGGCCCACCCGCGGTGGTGGTTCCTGTGGACGACGCCGGGTCGCATCCTGACCATCGGGCTGATCCTGGCCACGCTCGTCATCGCCAGTGCCTTCGCCACGTCGACCACGATCAACGACCGTCAGCAAGCGCTGACCACAGTGCTGAACCGGACCGAGCCGCTGGCCTTCGCCGCCGGCCAGCTCTACACCACGCTCTCGGTCGCCGACGCCGCCGCCGCCACCGCGTTCATCGCCGGGGCCGAGCCGCGAGCCGTGCGACAACGCTACGAACAGGCCATCACCGACGCCGCGGTCGCGGTCGCGCGGGCGTCCAGCGGGCTCACCGACGAACCGCTGGTGCAGTTGCTCGGCCGCATCAACGCCCGCCTCGCCGTCTACACGGGTCTGGTCGAGACCGCCCGCACCAACAACCGGGCCGGCAACCCGGTCGGCTCCTCGTACCTGTCCGAGGCGTCCTCGCTGATGCAGCAGCAGATCCTGCCCGACGCCCAGCGGCTCTACGAACAGACCTCCGCGCGCGTCGACGCCGAGACCACCGCGTCGACCCGCATTCCCGGCCCGGTCATCCTGATCGTCGTCGGCACGCTGCTGTTCGGCGCGTTCGCCAACCGGTGGCTGGCCAAACGCACCCGGCGCCGCGTGAACATCGGCTTCGTCGCGGGCGGCATGGCAGTTCTGATCATGCTGATCTGGGTGGGGACCGCGCTGATCATCTCGACCTCGGACAGCCGCAGCGCCAAGGAGACCGCGGCCGAGTCCCTCAAGACCGTCACCACGCTCGCGATCACCGCCCAGCAGGCGCGCGCCGACGAAACCCTGTCGTTGATCCGGCGCGGCGACGAGAACGTGCGCAAGCAGTCCTACTACCAGCGCATCGATCAGATGCAGGAGCAATTGGCCCGCTATCTGGGCACCGACAACTCGATCGACAAGACCAACCTGGCCGACGCCGACGCGCTGCTGAACCGGTGGCGCGCCGCCGACGACCGGATCACCGCCTACATCGCGGTCGGCAACTACCAGGCCGCCACGCAGGTCGCCCTCGGCGTCGGCGAGGACGATGCGACACCGGCGTTCGACAAACTCGACGAGGCCCTGACCAACGGCATCGAGCAGAGCCGGGCCCAGCTGCGCAACGAGATCGTCAACGCGCGCCGGGTGCTCTCCGGCGCCACGGTCGGCGCCGCGGTGCTGTCGGTGATGGCGGCGATCGCGGTGGCGCTGGGCATCTGGCCGCGACTGAGCGAGTACAGGTGATCGCGTGAAGAGACTTGCGATGCTGACGGCCGCGCTGCTCCTCGCAGGGTGCGGGCAGAGCGCGCCGGTGGTGCCGACGCCGACGGTCACGCTCGCGCCGCCGTCCCCGTCCGGGATGGCCGAGCTGCCGCCCGGTCCCGCCCAGCCGCCGTCGCTGCCGGATGACCAGTGCGATCGCACCGCGAGCCTGCGGCCCTTCGACACCGAGGCCGAGGCCGAGGCCGCGGTGGCCAACATCAAGGCACGCGGCCGGCTGATCGTCGGCCTGGACATCGGCAGCAACCTGTTCAGCTTCCGCGACCCCATCACCGGTGAGATCACCGGCTTCGACGTCGACATCGCCGGGGAGATCGCCCGCGACATCTTCGGCACCCCCTCGCAGGTGGAGTACCGCATCCTGTCCTCGGCCGACCGGATCGCGGCGCTGCGCAACAACGAGGTCGACGTGGTGGTCAAGACCATGACGATCACGTGCGAACGCAAGAAGCTCGTCAACTTCTCGACCGCGTACCTGACCGCCGACCAGCGGATCCTGGCTCCCCGCGACTCGACGATCCGCCGGGCGGCCGACCTGTCCGGTAAGCGGGTGTGCGTGGCCAAGGGCACGACATCGTTGCAGCGCATCCAGGAGATCGCGCCGCCGCCGATCATCGTCGGCGTGGTGACATGGGCCGACTGCCTGGTGGCACTGCAGCAGCGCCAGGTCGATGCGGTCAGCACCGACAACTCGATCCTGGCCGGGCTGGTGTCCCAGGATCCGTACCTGCACATCGTCGGACCGTCGATGAACCAGGAGCCCTACGGCATCGGGGTGAATCTCGACAACCCCGGCCTGGTCCGGTTCGTCAACGGGACCCTGGAGCGCATCCGCCGCGACGGCACGTGGAACACGTTGTACCGCAAGTGGTTGACGGTGCTGGGCCCCGCGCCCTCCCCGCCGGTGGCGAGGTATTCGGACTGATGACCGAACCCGACACCGGGGACGATCCCGGCACCCAGCCCGCCTCGTTCGCCGATCTGGCCGAGCTGAGCGAGGACTCCATCTCGACGGTGCGGCCGATGGCCACACAGGCGGTGTTCCGGCCCAACTTCGACGACGACGACGATGATGACGACACGTCGTTCCATTCCGGGTTCCACACCGGCGACACCGAGCCGCAGGATCAGGCGACGACGATGACGCGCGCGCTCTCGCCCACGCGGCGCCTGGGCGGCGGTCTGGTCGAGATCCCGCGGGTGCCGGCGCGAGATCCGTTGACCGCGTTGATGACCGACCCTGTGGTCGCCGAGTCGAAGCGGTTCTGCTGGAACTGCGGCCGCCCGGTGGGCCGCTCGTCGACGGACGGCAAGGCGCTCTCGGAGGGCTGGTGCCCGCACTGCGGCAGCGCGTACTCGTTCCTGCCCCAGTTGGCGGCCGGCGACATCGTCGCCGACCAGTACGAGATCAAGGGCTGCATCGCGCACGGCGGCCTGGGCTGGGTGTACCTGGCGTTCGACAAGAACGTCAACGACCGGCCGGTGGTGCTCAAGGGTCTGGTGCATTCCGGCGACGCCGAGGCCCAGGCCATCGCGATGGCCGAACGCCAATTCCTGGCCCAGGTCACCCATCCCGGCATCGTGAAGATCTACAACTTCGTCGAGCACGAGGACAAGCACGGCAACCCGGTCGGCTACATCGTGATGGAGTACGTCGGCGGCACCTCCCTCAAGCAGGCCACCCATCTCAAGCCCAGTGAGAAGACCCGGTTGCCGGTGGCCGAGGCGATCGGCTTCATGCTCGAGATCCTGCCCGCGCTGGGCTATCTGCACTCCATCGGTCTGGTCTACAACGACCTCAAGCCCGAGAACATCATGGTCACCGAGGACCAGCTGAAATTGATCGACCTCGGTGCGGTGTCACGCATCAATTCGTTCGGATACCTCTACGGCACACCGGGTTACCAGGCTCCCGAGATCGTGCGCACCGGGCCGACCGTGGCCACCGACATCTACACGGTGGGCCGCACGCTGGCGGCGCTGACGCTGCGGATGCGCACCCGCAAGGGCAGATACGCCGACGGGTTGCCCGAGGACGACCCGGTGCTCACCGAGTACGACTCGTTCGGCCGGTTACTTCGCCGTGCCATCGATCCCGACCCGAGGCGCCGGTTCGCCAGTGCCGAGGAGATGTCGAGCCAGCTGATGGGCGTGCTGCGCGAAGTGGTGGCACAGGACACGGGGCTGCCGCGGCCCGGCCTGTCCACCACGTTCAGCCGGTCCCGGTCGACGTTCGGCGTGGATCTGCTGGTCGCCCACACCGACGTCTATCTCGACGGCCAGGTGCATTCGGAGAAGCTGACCGCCCAGGAGATCGTGCGGGCTCTGCAGGTGCCGTTGGTCGATCCGACCGATGTCGGCGCGACGATCCTGAGCGCGACGGTACTGAGTCAGCCTGTGCAGACACTGGATTCGTTGCGGGCAGCGAGGCACGGTGCGCTGGATTCCGAGGGGATCGACCTGTCGGAGTCGATCGAGCTGCCCCTGATGGAGGTTCGCGCGCTGCTCGACCTCGGCGACGTCGCCAAGGCCACCCGCAAGCTCGACGAGCTCGCCGAACGGGTGGGCTGGCGGTGGCGGCTGGTCTGGTTCCGCGCCGTCGCAGCGCTGCTGACCGCCGATCATGATTCGGCGACAGAGTATTTCAGCGAGGTGCTGGACACACTGCCCGGTGAGCTGGCCCCGAAGCTGGCACTCGCGGCGACCGCGGAGCTCGCCGGGAGCGCCGACGAGCAGAAGTTCTACAAGACCGTGTGGGGCACTGACAACGGCGTGATCTCCGCCGGCTTCGGTCTCGCGCGGGCTCAATCCGCGGCCGGTCAACGCGAGGCCGCGGTGCGCACCCTCGACGAAGTGCCCGCCACGTCACGGCATTTCACGACCGCCCGGCTCACGAGTGCGGTGACGCTGCTGTCCGGTCGGTCCGCAGGGGAGATCACCGAGCAGCAGATCCGCGATGCGGCCCGCCGGGTCGAGGCGCTGCCCGACACCGAGCCCCGGGTGCTGCAGATTCGCGCCCTGGTGCTGGGCACCGCGATGGACTGGCTGGCCGACCACACCGCGAGCACCAACCACATCCTCGGGTTCCCGTTCACCGAGCACGGCCTGCAGCTCGGGGTCGAGGCGTCACTGCGCAGTCTCGCCCGGGTAGCACCGACACAGGCGCACCGCTATGCGCTGGTCGACCTTGCCAACAGCGTGCGGCCCATGTCGACCTTCTGACGACGAAATCCGTTGCCATAGCGTCTATACCTTTAATCTGGCGGCTGGACCACCTCGACCGATCGACGAAAAATTATGGTCAACCTACGAAATTCGTAGTAACGTCGGCGCCACGCTTTGAGACCTAGGGCAGCTTTCCCCCCATCCCGGCATCCTCGCCCAGGGAGACCTCCATGAGCACACGGCGATGAGCACCCAGCGCGTGTTCCGTCCTGACCCGACGGCCTTCGATCTGCGCGAGGAACAGCACCGCGCGACCTTCTCGGCCTGCCATCTGCCGCCGCACACCGTGCTCGTCACCATCCACGGCGAGATCGACGCCGCCAACGCCACCGCGCTGGCCCACTACATCGAGAAGCGGCTCGGCCAGTCGCGCAAGCTGATTCTCGATCTGCAGACCGTGGAGTTCTTCGCCGCATCAGGGTTCGCCGCGCTGACCCACATCGACGTGCTGTGCAGCCGGGCGGGCGTGCGGTGGTCGCTGCTGGCGGGGTCGCACGTGCTGCGGCTGCTGCGCATCTGCGATCCGGACCGGGAGCTACCCGTCGCCGCCGGCTCCGCCAAGTACATCCGCACACGCCCGAGCAATCGCAAGCTCCTCGTCGGTCGGGATCACTAGCACCGTCGTCGCCGCCCCTGTCGCCGAAATCCGTCGCGCCGCGCGGGACGGACTCGCGTTCAGGTGCTCGTCCACCTCGATGCCGAACGCGGTGAGCCCTGAGAGTGCGTCGCGGCGCACCAGTGCGTCGTTCTCCCCCACCCCTGCGGTGAAGGTGATGACGTCGGCGGAACCCAGCACCGCCAGGTAGGCGCCGATGTACTTGCGCAAGCGGTGGATGTAGACGTCGTAGGCCAGCCGTGCGGCGGCGTCGCCGCCGTCGATGCGCCGGTGCAATTCACGGAAGTCGATCTCGCCGCCGAGCCCACGAACGCCGGAGCGCCGGTTCAGCATGGTCTCGATGTCCTCGACCGACATCCCGGCTTCCCGCCACAGGTACATCACGATGCCCGCGTCGATGTCGCCCGAGCGGGTGCCCATCACCAACCCCTCCATCGGGGTCAGCCCCATCGACGTCTCGACCGGCCGGCCGCCGACGATCGCCGACGCCGAGGCGCCGTTGCCCAGGTGCAGCACGATCTGCCGTAGCGAGGACAGCGGGACGTCGAGGTAGGAGGCGGCCTGCTCGCTGACGTACTGGTGCGAGGTGCCGTGGAAACCGTAGCGGCGGATGTGCCACTGCTGGGCGACCTCGCTGTCGATCGCGTAGGTGGCCGCCTCGGGGGGCAGGTCGTGGAAGAACGCGGTGTCGAACACTGCGATGTGGGGCAGGTCGGGCAGGGCCGCGCGGGCGACCTCGATGCCGAGCAGTGCGGGCGGATTGTGCAGCGGCGCAAGTGCTGACAGGCGTTGCAGGCGTTCGATCGTGCTGTCGTCGATGACGGTGGGCCGGTACAGTTCGGGGCCGCCGTGCACCACGCGGTGCCCGACTGCCACCAGACCGAGCTCGTCGAGGTGATGACCGTCCTCCGCGAGCGCCTCGAAGGCCACGTCGAGCGCGGCACGGTGATCGGGCACCTTCGCGTCGTCGCCGATGCGCTCGACGATCCCGTCGGCCACCGTCAGCCCGGAATCCGGTTGCACGACAGAGTACTTCACCGATGACGAGCCGGAGTTGAGGACCAGAACGGTATCGGTCATCGGGTGATCCCCTGCGCCTGGATGGCGGTGATCGCGACCGTGTTGACGATGTCCTCGACCAGCGCGCCGCGCGACAGATCGTTGACGGGTTTGTTCAACCCCTGCAGCACCGGGCCGATCGCGATCGCGCCGGCGCTGCGCTGCACGGCCTTGTAGGTGTTGTTGCCGGTGTTGAGGTCGGGGAAGATCAGCACGGTCGCCCGACCGGCGACCGCGGAGTCAGGCATCTTGGTGGCCGCGACGGACGGTTCGACCGCCGCGTCGTACTGGATCGGCCCCTCCACCAGCAGCTCGGGATCGCGCGTGCGGACCAATTCGGTTGCCTTCCTGACCTTCTCGACATCGGCACCGCTGCCGGAGGTGCCGGTGGAATAGGACAGCATCGCCACCCGCGGTTCGATACCGAACTGCGCGGCGGTGCGCGCCGACGACAACGCGATGTCGGCGAGTTGCTCGTCGGTGGGGTCGGGCACGATCGCGCAGTCTCCGTAGGCGAGCACCTCGTCGGCCAGACACATGAAGAAGATGCTCGACACCGTCGACACATCGGGCATCGTCTTGATGATCTCGAACGCCGGACGCACCGTGTGCGCGGTCGTGTGCCGGGCCCCGGAGACCATGCCGTCGACCATCTCGTTGTGCACCAGCATCGTGCCGAAATACGAGACGTCGTGCATGGTTTCGCGGGCCCGCTCGACTGTCACGCCCTTGTGCTTGCGCATCTCGGCGTACTGCTCGGCGAACCGGTCACACAGCTCGCTGCGCTGGGGATCGAGGATGTCGGCGGCGGACAAATCCACGCCCAGCTCGGCCGCCCGCGCCCGCACCTGCTGCTCGTCACCGAGGATGGTCAGGTCGGCGACATTGCGCTTGAGCAGTCGTCCCGCGGCCTGAAGGATGCGGTCGTCGTCCCCCTCCGGCAGCACGATGCGCCGCCGGTCACGGCGGGCCTGGTCGAGCAGCTGGTGGGTGAACATCTGCGGAGTGACCACCGACGGAATCGGAATGGTCAAGCGGGCCAACAGGTCTGCGGTGTCGACGTAGGTGTCCATCAGGGCCAGCGCCGTGTCGACCTTGCGGGGCGATTCGGTGGTCACGCGGCCGCGGGTCGCCGCGACGCGGCTGGCGGTCTCGAACGTACCGAACCGTGTCTGCAGGATCGGCACCCGCAGCCCCAGCCCGCTCACCAGTGCGTCGATGGCAGGGTGGAGCGGCAGGCCGCCGTTGAGGATGACGCAGGACAGCGACGGAAAGCCCTCTGCGGCATGGGCACTGAGTACGGCGAGCACCACGTCGGAGCGGTCACCCGGGGTGATCACCGCGACCCCCTCGGTCAGCCGTTCCAGCACGTGCTCGGCGGTCATGCCCGCGACCAGAACGTCTTCGGCCTCGCGAACCAGCAGCGCATGGTCACCCTGGACCATCGAACCCTCGACGGCCGTCAGCAGTTCTGCCACCGAGGGCGCCACCAGCAGGGGCTCCTCGGGCAGCACGTAACTCGGCGGCGCCACCTCGGCGAGCGCCTCGGAGACCTGGCCGAGCTGCGCAGGGTCGCACCGGTTGACCACCACGGCCGCGGTGTGCGCGTGCTGCGCAGCGATCTCGTCGATGCACAGCCCGACGACCTGGGCGACCTGTTCGGGGGTTCTGCCGAGCCCCTTGACCGCGAGTACGACAGGGGCGCCGAGGTTGGCCGCGATGCGTGCGTTGGTCGAGAGTTCGCTGGGAGTGGCGACATCGGTGTAGTCGCTGCCGACGATCAGCACGGCGTCGCAGCGGTCGGCGACGTGGTGGAACCGGTCGACGATGTCGGAGAGCGCGCCGTCGGGATCGTCGTGCAGCTGCTGATAGCTCACCCCGACGCATTCCTCGTAGGGAAGACCGGCCGTGGTGTGGGTCAACAGCAGCTCGAGGATGTAGTCGCGCCCCTCGCTGATGCGGGTGATCGGCCGGAAGACCCCGACGCGGGCGACGGTCGCCGCGAGCCGGTGCAGGATGCCCAGCGCGATGGTCGATTTTCCGGTGTCCCCTTCAGGTGAGGCGACGTAGATCGCTCTTGCTGTCCGAGAAGCGTCAGGCACATCGAAAGCCTGCCCGATCCCACCGTGGATGGCCAGCGGCGGACATTACGGAACCGCCGGGCGCGAATTTACTCGACGGTAAGTTGTCGAAGTTTGCTGAACGTGATTCACTGCGTACAACGTGCTGACAGAGACGTTAATTAGCTTTTTGAATGTCATCGCTGAAATTGCACGGTCCGGAGTTTTTTCGACAGCGCAGCATCACCTGGGGGTCTCATGTCCGTTCTGGACCTGCGGAGCACGACAGCGCTCAGGGCGCTGCCCGGCACGGCAGAGGCGGCTACCGAGACCGCCAGACTGAACCCGTTCGTGGTCCGCATGCTCGCCGCCACCGCGCTCGCCGCAGGCGGCTGGGCGCCCCTCTACCTCGGGTTACTCCACGATCTGCCGGGCGGATCGCGCTGCACGTACCTGCTCGCTGTCCCCGTTCTGCTGACCGTCGTCGCCGCCGGTCACCGCACCCCGCCCTGTGGCGTCGGCGACGCCGAGTCGGACTGGATCGTCGCAGTCCTCCTCGGCGTCGCCGGCGTCACGGGGATCGGGGTCCTCTCCGATCGGCTACCCACGCTCGCCGGGTTGTGGCGCCTGCCCGCACTCAGTGGCGTGATCTGGTTTGCGTGTGTGCTGACCGTGCTGTTCGGAGTCCGCCACGTGGTACGGATGTGGGCCCTCTGGGCGTTCGCGCTGGCCGTCACGACCCCCCTGCCCTTCCTGCTGGTGACCGCGGAACTGGGCGGCGGCGACCGCGCGGCGGTGGCCGTCTCCGCCGGGATCGGTGCGATCGGGGTCGCACTCGGGACACCGGGGACACCGCGGCGCCTACGAACCGCCGCGACCCTGACCTGCCTGTCCGTCGGACTACTGGTCGCCTGCGTGGCGCCGCAGGGCGAACCGGTCGCGGCGATCCTGGTCGCCGGCGTGCTCCCCGTCTCGACGATGCTGGTCGTGTGGTCACGGGGGACTTCTGCACCGCAGGCGTTTCCCCTGCCCACGCGGTCCGCGCCGGCCATGGCGATCCTGGCGCTCCTGGCCGCGGCGCTGCCACTGCTGAGCGTGCCGGCCACACCGGCGCGCGCCGCCGCCGCGTCAGCGGATCCCGCCTGGATCGGGCGGACGGCCTGGGGGGCGCCCCGCGACTACCCGTTCATCACGCGCTACCTCGGCCCGGGCAGCACGCTGCAGCGGTTCTCGATGCTCCCGGTCGACGGGCTGCCCGCCGCAGCCGTCGACGTGATGACCACGCCCGACGCCGGCGCGCTGAGCGACGTCGCCGACGCGGTCTGGTATCCGTCGGCCCGCCCCTTGGACTACCGCCCCGCGGCTGACCCCCTGCCCGCCGGCGCGCGACTGCTGCACAGCAACGCCGACGCCGTCACCACCGGCGCCGAGGCGCCCTGGTACGCGGTGACCTGGACCTGGGCCAGCGGAGCCGTGTACCAGCGGATCACCGTGATCGTGAGCCAGTCACTGACCGGCACGATCCCTCCCCCGGCTCCCGCACCCCTGTCCCTTCCCGCCGCGTCGGTGCGTCCGCTGATGTGGCTGGCGCGCCAGCAGCCCGACGACACCGGGCAGATCGACGAGCTGGTCCTCGGGCGCGCCCGCGCCGTCGTCGATCAGGTGAACGCTGCCGCACATGTCTGAACGCCTGGCCGCGCATCTGTCGGCGCGCACGCTGCTGGGCCCGCGCACGCTGACCCGCGCCGGCCTGGCCGTGGTACCTGCCGTGGCCGCGATCATCTGCTGGCCGCATATCGTGCTGCCGGCCGTGACCGCACTCGTGGCGCTGCTGTACCTGGTCTCCAGCCTGGACCGGAACCTGCTCCTCCTTCGCGGACTGCACGCCTCCGCACTGATCCGCATCGATGCCGACGAAGCGCTGGCGATCCCCGACGACGAGCTGCCCGTCTACACCGTCCTGCTGCCGGTCTACGACGAACCCTCGATCGTGACCAACCTGATCAACGGGGTCGGCAAGCTCGACTACCCGGCCGATCGGCTCGAGATCCTGCTGCTGGTCGAAGAAGACGACATCGCCACGCAGACAGCACTTCTGGGCGCGGATCTGACCTCGGTGCGGGTGGTCATCGTCCCGCACAGCCTGCCCAAGACCAAACCCAAGGCCTGCAACTACGGCATGTCGCTGCCGGACCTGCGGGGCGAGCTGCTCACGATCTACGACGCTGAAGACGTTCCCGATCCACTGCAATTACGCCGCGCGGCAGCGGCTTTCCGGCAACTGCCGGCCGACATCGGGTGCCTGCAGGCACGGCTGGGCTACTTCAACGAACGGCAGAACCTGCTCACCCGGTTCTTCTCCCTCGAATACGACCAGTGGTTCGGCGTGGTGCTGCCCGCGGTCGAGCAGGCCCGGTGCGTGGTGCCCCTCGGTGGGACGTCGAACCACATGCGCGCCTCGGTCTGGCGGGAGATCGGCGGCTGGGACGAGTTCAACGTCACCGAGGACGCCGATCTCGGTGTGCGGCTCGCCAGGCACGGCTACCGGACGCTGATCCTGGACTCGATCACGTTGGAAGAGGCCAACTCCGACGTCGTCAACTGGATTCGCCAGCGGTCCCGCTGGTACAAGGGATACCTGCAGACGATGCTCGTGGCCCTGCGTGACCCCATCGGACTGCACCGCACGATCGGCACCAAAGCCACTCTGCGCCTGATCAACATGACCGGAGGCGTTCCGATCACCAGTGCAGTCAACATACTGTTCTGGTTCGCGCTGCTGGTCTGGGTGCTGGGCCGGCCGCCGTTCATCGAGGTGTTGTTCCCGCCGCTCACCTACTACGTGTGCCTGACGCTGTTCCTCATCGGTTCCCCGCTGTCGGTCTACTCCGGCGTCATCGTGACGCGGGCGCTCGGCAAACCGCATCTCGCCTGGGCAGCCCTGCTGACCCCGCTCTACTGGGTGCTGCAGTCCATCGCAGCGCTGAAAGCGATCTACCAATTGATATTTCGGCCGTCCTTCTGGGAGAAGACGGTGCACGGACTCAGCCAGCCCCACTCCACCCCCTTGGAAGGTTCCGATCGATGAAGCTTGCGCTCCCCCGCCTCGCCACGGCGCTGGCGGTGACGGCCGCTCTCGCGGTCCTGCCCGCCGTGACACCCGCTGCTGCCGACCCGTACGTGGAAGCGGTGGCCGGACCGTCGGTGACCCCGGCGATCGGCTGGGCACAACTCGGGCTCTCCGACCGGATGGACATCGTCGGCGCGAATCTGCCTGCGGACACGTCGGTTCCGGTACCCACCGGGGTGATCCCGACCGTCCTCACCGGTGAAGTGGGCTCCATCGTCAACGTGACCGACGGGCGCGTCGACGTGCTCGACGGCCGCGGTGTCGTGCTCGGCGTCATCCCGCTGCCGGCAGGCGCGATCAGCGTTCCGTTCACCGTCGACACCTCGGCCGCCCAGGTGGTCGACGGGCGGGCCAGGCTGAATTTCGTCGTCCGCGACTCCGGCCCCGCGGCGACGATGTGCACGCAACCGCCCGCGGTCACGCTGAGCCGCCTGGCCACCACGTTCTCCGGACCCGCGCCGGATCCCACCAGCGTCGCGGGCTTTCTCCCGGGCTTCCTCGACCACGTGGTGATCCGCGTCGACCGCGAGCCCTCACCCGCCGCCCAGCAGGCCGCGCTCGATCTGGTCGCCAAGCTCACCCGGCTCTACCGCCCCATGCCGGTCCGCATCGACGTGACCACCGGAGAAGAGCCCGGTGTCGTTTCGCTGCAGTCACTGTCCGGCACCACCCGGGTGATCGACATCCGCGACGGCGGACGCCCGGGCATCACGGTCGAGAACCCGGGCACACCGGCGGCCGTCCTCGCGATCACCGGCACCGGCGAGCAGCTCACCACCCAGGTCGGCCTGTTCACCGACCGTCGGATCGGCCTGGCGCAAAGCAACTCGGCGATGCTCGTCTCGAGCCGGGAAGCCTCCGACGTGTCCTCGACTGTGAAGACGTTCGGCCAGCTCGGCATCGCGGCGCAGACCTCGGTGGCCGGAACCACCACGCTCTACACCGGTTTCGACGTCGCCGCGTTTGGCGTCGGCGAGATCAACGGCGCCGCGGTGCACCTGAAGGCCCACTACACCCCCGTCGTCGGCGGGGAGGGATCGGTGCTGGTGCGCTCGGGTGACACCGTGCTCGCCACCCACAGCCTCGACGGCTCCGGAACCCTCGACATCACCGGCGACATCCCCGCCGAGGCGATCACCAGCAACGTCGGCCTCGCCATGGAGTTGCGCTACATCCCCCGCCAGGACTGCCCGCCGCTCAACGATCGCGTCACGTTCTCGATCGATCCGCAGTCCACGGTGACGGTGAAGCCGGGCGCAGGCAACCGCGGCGGCTTCCCCGCTCTGCCAATGGCCTTCACCCCGAACTTCGACGTCGCGATCGACAGCCCGCAGCACCTGCGCTACGCCGCTGCCGCGCTGAACCTGATCGCCCAGCAGACACAGATCACGCTGCGGCCTAGGATCACTCAACTCTCCGACGCCGCGTCCTCGGGATCGAGCGCACTCGTGGTCAGCGGCGGGCGCGAGCTCGCCGACGCCGGGATGCATCCGCCGCTGCTGCCCGGTGCCACCGACACCGTGGACGTCGGCAGCGCCGACACCTCCGCCGCCAGTACGTCGGTGGATCTGCACGCTCCGCTGGGCATGGTCCAGGCGTTCACCGACCGCGGTCGCGCAGTGGTCGCGGTCACCGGCACCGGTGACTGGACCCTGGTCGACGCGACCCTCGATCACGTGCGGGATCTGCCGAACCGGTGGGGATCGCTCACCGGTGACGTCGTGGCCACCGGGATCGCCGGTGACACGGTGACGCTCTCGGTCAACGAAGGGGATTCGATGCCCCATCAGCCCGCGCCGGGAGTCGGATGGCAGTGGTGGGCCTGGGCGAGCATCGCCGCTGTCGGTGCCGCTGCCGTGGCCGCCGCCGCGACTGTGCTGATCCGCCGCCGCCGCGCGTGAACCCGTCGCGCCGGTGGCCCGGCGTCGCGCTGTTCGGCACGCTCTGCCTCCTCTACGTGGTCGTCGGATCGGTTCTGGTGTTGCGGTACAACATCTTCGAACCGGACGCCCCGAACCGGGTGGCGAACGCCGGCTTCGCGCTGCAGTCCCGGCACCCGCACCTGTCGGCGATCGGCTTCGTGTGGAATCCCCTGCCCAGCCTGGTGGAGCTGCCGCTGGTGTGGATGAGCCAGTGGCCCGGCCTGTCGGTGCTGAAACATGCAGGCCTTGCCGGGGTGGTTCAGAGCGCGCTGTTCATGTCCGGCGCGGCCCTGATGGTCCGGCGGATCGCGTTCGACGTCGGGGTGTCCACGCTCCTGCGGCGCGTCGCCGTCGCCGGATTCGCGCTGCATCCGATGATCGTGATCTACGGCGCCTCGGGGTTGAGCGAGGCCGCGCAGATGTTCTGCCTGCTGTGGTGCGTGCGCTACCTGATGCGCTGGTGCACGAGCCACTGGGTGGGCGATCTGGGTTGGGCCGGAATGGCGTTGGGTGTCGGCTATCTCGCGCGCTACGAGGTGATCCCGGCCGCCGCGGCGGCGGTGACGCTGGTCGCGGTGATCACGTGGCGGCGATCCGCCCGCGAGATCCGGTGGTCGGCCACCGCGGCCGACGTGGTGATCGTCGCATTCCCCGTCGTGACAGCCTTTTTCGCGTGGGCGATCACGGGCTGGATCATCAACGACGAGTTCTTCGCGACGATGTCCTCCCAGTACGGGAACGCGAGCCAGGTCGCGGGCCGGCTCGCCCGCGGTACGGCCGACGCGGGCGCGCAGTGGTCGGTGGTCGCATCCCGCCTGTTGGGCATGCAGCCCCTGATTGGGATCGCCGTCGCGGTGGCCGTGGTGGCCGCGGTGGCCCGCAGGCGCGCCGTACCGCTGGTGCCCGTCGTCGTGTTCGGTGCAACTCTCACCTTTGCCGCAGTGGCACAGCATAATTCGCTGACCTTCGGCTGGTTCCGGTTCTATCTGCTGGCGATCCCGCTGGTGATCTGCGTCGGCCTGGCCTGCTGGCAGAAGCAGACAGCGGTGCGGGCGGTGGCCGCCGCGCTGGTAGCGGCCTCGGTGGCGGTGGCCATCCCGGTCACCACGCCGTTGATCGTCGACCAGGACATCGCCTACGGCCAGCTCGAGGCCGGCTTCCCTTCGCTGATCGACCCCGAAGCCCATCCCCCGGGCGAAGATCCGGCCCGCCGCCGCCTGCTCAGCGAGCGACGCCTGGCGCAGTGGTTCGACAGCTTGGATCTGCCGGAGGGTTCGGTGTTGATGGACACGTTCCTCACCTGGGGCGTCTGGCTGTCGTCGGAGCATCCGAAGCAGTTCGTGATCACCAGTGACTACGACTTCACCGCAGCGCTGAATCGCCCGTGGGACTTCGGGATTCGCTACATCGTCGCCACCAATCCACAACGCAACGTGCCGGACGCGCTGAATCGTCGCTACCCGTCACTCTGGGGTGACGGCGCCGGAATCGCAGCGCTCGGCTACACCACCGACGGACCCACCTCCGACGAGATGTTCCGGGTGTACCGGACCACCGGCCGGCCGGTCATGTCGCCGAGTCAGCTCGACGTCATGTCCACCGGCACGCTCACGGTGGCCACCAAGCCCAGGTGATCGGTGCCCGCCACGTCCACCGTCGACACCGACGTCGCGTCGGCGTTCTTGGTGAGGATGTGGTCGATGCCGAGAAGTGCCGGCATTACACGATTCTGCGGGTACGTGCGCAGCAACCCGCCCCCGCCGACAGCGTTGGCGTACCCGCCGGTGAGCAAGGCCCGGAACGGCGCCATGTCGGCGGTCGCGTTGAAGTCACCGCCGACGATCACCGCGCCGGCCCCGGCCGTGCGGCCGATCTCGGCCAGCGTGTCGGGCAGCCGCGCGATGTCGCCGCGCCAATGGCTGATGTCCTGCGGCCACGGCGCGGCCAGATGCACCGACAGCACGGTCGCGTCGACGACCACGCCGGGGATGCGCACGCGGGTACCGATCATCGGGAGTGAGTATCCGTCGATGCGACCGGAATTCACGATCGGGTAGCGGCTCCATACCCCGATGCCGGAGGCCAACTGGGCGGGCGCGATCACCCGGTAGGGGAAGGCGACGTCCATGCCCGCGCTCGACAGCCCGGCGGCCGCCTGCTGCGTCATCTCCTGCACCGCGACGATGTCGGCCCGTTCGCTCGCGAGCGTGACGAACGCCCGCGGATCCACCTGCCCCATGGCCAGATTCGTGGTGAGCACGCGGACGTCGACGTCGTGGCGCTCGGGCGTCGTCGGCGCCTGGTAGCGGGGCAGGTACACCACCACGGCCGCCGCGGTCAGCGCGACGGCCAGGATGACCAACAGCCAGCGCCGACCGAGCAGGAGCAGCACCGCGGCGACAGGGGCCGCGAGCAGCAGGTAGGGCGCCGCCGCAGCGACGATCAGCAGCGGCTGGTTGGACAGCGGAAGATAGCGGGCGGCCATACCGGCCGCGGCGACGACGAGGCCGAGCAGGCCGAGCACCGTCGCGAGGACGCGGATCATCCCAGGCGGCGCAACCGCGGTTCGAGATCCCGCTGGAACAGCTCCAGGAAGCGCTTCTGGTCGTGTCCGGGGGCGTGGAACACCAGATGGTTGAGGCCCCACCCGACGTAGTCCTTCACCTTCTCCACGGCCTCGTCGGGATCGGAGGCGACGATCCAGCGCTTGGCGACCTGCTCGATCGGCAGCTCGTCGGCAGCCTTCTCCATCTCCATCGGATCGTCGATCGAGTGCTTCTGCTCCGCGGTCAGCGACAGCGGCGCCCAGAAGCGGGTGTTCTCCAGCGCCAGTTCGGGATCGGTGTCGTAGGAGATCTTGATCTCGATCATGCGGTCGACGTCGTCGGGATTCTTGCCCGCGGCCTCGGCACCCTCGCGCATCGCGGGGATCAGCTTGTCCTTGTAGAGCTCCTCGCCCTTGCCCGAGGTGCAGATGAAGCCGTCACCAGCGCGGCCCGCGTACTTGGCCACCTGCGGTCCGCCGGCGGCGATGTAGATCGGGATACCGCCCTCGGGCACGTCGTAGATCGAGGCGCCCTTGGTCTTGTAGTACTCGCCGTCGAAGTCGACCCGGTCGCCGAGCCACAGTTCGCGCATCAGTCGCACCGACTCCCGCAGCCGGGCGTAGCGCTCCTTGAACTCGGGCCACTCCCCCTCGTAGCCGGTGGCGATCTCGTTCAGTGCCTCGCCGGTGCCGACGCCGAGGAAGATCCGGTCGGGGTAGAGGCAGCCCATCGTGGCGAAGGCCTGGGCGATGACGGCCGGGTTGTAGCGGAACGTCGGGGTGAGCACCGACGTGCCGAGCACGATCCGCTGGGTGCGCTCGCCGACGGCGGTCATCCAGGCCAGCGAGAACGGGGCGTGCCCGCCTTCGTGGCGCCATGGCTGAAAGTGGTCGCTGACGGTGGCGCTGTCCATGCCGTGTTCCTCGGCCAGCACCGCGAGTTCGACGAGTTCACGGGGCGCGAACTGCTCCGCAGACGCCTTGTAGCCCAGTTTCAGTTCAGCCATACATATGTTTCTACACTCGCGACATGACCCTGGCTGTCGCGGCCGTCACCGACCGCGTGCACATCGCAACGACCGATCTCGTGAACTGGACGCTGGTGGCCGGTGACGCCTCCTCGGGTGGTGGGGTGATCCTGATCGACGCGGGCTATCCCGGTGACCGCGACGACGTCCTGGCATCCCTGTCCGGCCTGGGTTTCGGACCGTCCGACGTGCAGGCGATCCTGCTGACGCACGCCCATGTCGATCACTTGGGCTCGGCGATCTGGTTCGCCCGGGAGCACGGCACTCCGGTGTACTGCCACGGCGCAGAGGTGGGGCACGTCCGGCGGGAGTACCTCGAGCAGGCGTCGCCGCGCGACGTTCTCACCCGCGCCTGGCAGCCGAAGTTCCTGCGGTGGACGGTGGCGCTCGTCCGCAACGGCGGCTTGACCCACGAGGGCATCCCGACGGCCCAACCGCTCACCGAGGAGGTGGCGGCCGGCCTGCCCGGCGCCCCGCAGGTGATCGCGACACCCGGACACACCGGCGGGCACTGCTCTTATCTGGTGGACGGCGTGCTGGTCAGCGGCGACGCGCTGGTCACCGATCACCCGGTGGCGTCGGGCCCCAGGCCCGCAGCTGCTGCCGTCGCTGTTCAACCACGACGAACAGGCGTGCCGGCGCAGCCTTGACGTGTTGGCGGGAGTGCAGTCCGAGGTGTTGCTGCCCGGGCACGGTCCGGTGTGGCGGGGTCCGGTGGCGGAGGCAGCCCGGACGGCTCTGGCCGGCACTTAGACCAGAGTGTCGTAGCCCAGCAGGAAGATCGCGGTCAGCGTCAGCCCGCAGGCGAGCACGATCGACGGCATCAGGATCATCGTGTCGAGTTCGTCGTCGTTGAGCACGTCGTCGTCGAAGCGGCCGAACAGCACCCGGGCGATGCCGGTGCGTCGGAACACGTGCACCATCCGCTGGACACCCGCGGTGTGCCGACGGCGCCCGACGAAGACTCGGGAGAGTCCGCCGAAGACGAACGTCAGCGCAGCAGCGGCCAGCATCAACCAGCCGACGGTCGCCTGCGACACGAGGGCAAGCCTATAGCGCGAGATGGTCGCGGAGGGTGTCGCCGGTGTAGCCGGTACGGAAGCTGCCGCGCTCCTGGAGCAGGGGCACGACCCGGTCGACGAAGTCGTCGAGGCCGTGCGGTGTCAGGTGTGGCACCAGGATGAAGCCGTCACACGCGTCGGTCTGCACGTGCAGGTCCATCTCGTCGGCCACCTGCGCGGGCGTACCGACGAATTGTTGGCGGGAGGTGACCGCGATGACCAGCTCCCGGATGCTCAGGTTCTCGGCCTCGGCACGCTCCCGCCATTTCTCGGCGACGGCCTTGGGGTCGCCATGGCGGACCCTGCCCTGCGACACCGTCGGGTCGTCGAGGGGGTCCACGTCGGGCAACGGTCCGTCGGGGTCGTATGCGGAGAGGTCACGCTGCCACACCTGTTCGAGCATCACGATCGCTGTGGGTCCGCTGACCTGTTGCCGTCTGATGTGGTGGGCTCGCTCCGCCGCGTCGGCCGCCGTGTCGCCCAGCACGAACGTCGTCGCAGGGAACACCTTGACCGCGTCGGGGTCACGTCCCGCCGCAACGGCTTTCGCCTTCACGTCGGCGTAGTACCGTCGGCCTGCGTGGATCTCGCCGTGCAGCGTGAACAGCGCGTCGGCATGCCGGGCGCCGAAGGCCCGTCCCTCGTCGGAGTCACCGGCCTGGAAGATCACCGGATGGCGTTGTGGGGCAACGGTCACGGGTGCGACTCCGCGGACGGTGAACTGTGGCCCGTGATGCTCCACCGGGGCGGGATGGCCGTCCCAGAACTGGCGGGCGACGGCGAGGAATTCCTCAGCCCGCCGGTACCGGTCGGCATGGTCGAGGAACCCGCCGCGCCGGAAGTTCGCGCCGGTGAACGCGTCGGAGGACGTGACCAGGTTCCAGGCGGCACGACCCCCGGAGAGATGGTCCAGTGTGGCGAATTTGCGTGCCACATCGAAGGGTTCGTTGAAGGTGGTGTTGATGGTGCCGGCCAGCCCCAGCCGCTCGGTGACGGCGGCGAGCGCGGCGAGCACGTTCAGCGTATCGGGGCGGCCGACCACGTCGAGGTCGTGAATGCGCCCGCGGTGCTCACGCAGCCGCAACCCCTCGGCGAGGAAGAAGAAGTCGAACAGGCCTCGTTCGGCGGTGGTGGCGAGGTGGACGAACGAGTCGAACTCCACCTGGCTGCCCGATCGGGGATCTGACCACACCGTGGTGTTGTTCACTCCGGGAAAGTGGGCACCGAGGTGAATCTGCTTGCGCGGCTTGCCGGTCACGCCGAGATACCCCATCGTTGCGCGAGGAGTTCGTAGGAGCGCAGGCGGTCGGCGTGGCGGTGCGCCATCGAGGTGACCACGAGCTCGTCGGCACCGGTCGCGCGGTGCAGGGCGGTCAGCCGGTCTGCCACGGTGTCGGGGCTGCCGACGAACTGGGTGTCGAGCCGGTCCTGCACGAGGTCCCGCTGCGCGTCGGTGAGCGGCTCCACCTTCTCCGGGTCGGGATAGGGGATGGCGCCCTCGCCGGTGCGGATCGAGTACACCCAATGCCCATAACTGGCAGCCAGTTTCGATGCGGTCGCGTCATCGTCGGCGACGACGACGTCGGCCGACACCACCACGTACGGTGCGGCGCAGTACTCGGAGGCGACGAACGCGGCCCGGTAGGCCTCGACCGCGTCCAGCGCGGTCGACGGAGTGATGTGGTAGCTCGCCACGAAGGGCAGCCCATGCGCGGCGGCCACCCGGGCGCTCTCCCCCGCGCTGCTGCCGAAGATCCACGGGGTCAACGCAGCATGCTCACCGGGGACCGGATGTGCCTCGACACCGTTCACGCAGAACCGTCCGTCGAGCATCGCGAGAACGTCGGCCACCTGATCGTCGAAGTCAGGAGCGACGGCGCCCGGTTGCTGCAGCGCTGACATCCTGGCCTGCAGCCGGGGATTACGCATCAGTGCGGCGACGTCGAACGGTGCCGGCACCACGACACCGTCCACCTCACGCGCGCCGACTGTCTGACGTTGTGGGGCGGACCCGTTCAGCGCGTCGCGGCGACGCTGCCCGGAGCGGCCCACCCCGAGGTCGATGCGATTCGGATGAAATGCATCGAGGGTTCCGAACGCCTCGACGACGGCGACAGCGGTGGTCTGTCCGAGCTGCACCGCGGCCGCGCCGACGCGGATATTCGTTGTCGCTGCGGCGATCTGGCCGATGAGCACGGCGGGAGCAGAGCCCGCGACGGCCGCGAAGTGGTGTTCGGCGACCCAGAAGCGCCGGTAGCCGAGGGCTTCCGCATGACGGGCCAGGTCGACGGTGTTGGCCAGCGCGGCTGCCGGGCTGGCGCCTTCGGGCACCGGGGACAGGTCGAGCACGGACAGCGGGACGGTCATGACACGCTCACACTGCTGTAGCGGTTGACGGCCGCGCCCAGGCCGAGGCGATCGCGAAGCTTCTCGTCGCTGCGGTAACCGGTACGGAAGACGTTGCGCTGCTGCAGAATCGGGACGACCTCGTCAACGATGGCCGGCAGGTCTCTGTGGTGCAGGGCGGGTCGCAACCGCACGCCGTGGAGCCCGAGTCGGTGCCACTCGGCGATCCGGTCCGCGAGCGCAACCGGGTCGCCGTCGAACACTGCAGCATCCGACGCTGCGTCGACCAGGCCGTCGAAGGTGACGTAGAGATCAGCCCACACCTTCAGATGTCCGCCGCCCGCCCGCGCGACCTCCTCCAGGATGCCAACAACAGCGTTCGTGTCCTTCGGTGTCACGAAGACGAGGTCCGCGGACCGGGCGGCGAAGGCGTACACCTCGGGCTCGTGGGCCAGCGCGGCGACGACGGGTTGGCCTTGCGGCGGGCGGGGGGTGATCGACGGCCCCTTGACGCTGAAATGTGGTCCGACGAAGTCGATGTAGTGCAGCTTGTCGCGGTCGATGAAGCGCCCGGTGTCCACGTCACGGATCACCGCGTCGTCCTCCCAGCTGTCCCAGAGTCGACGCACCACCTCGACAGCGTCGGCGGCCTCGGCGAGGAGATCACCGAACGCGCCGGGACCACGACGGCCGAAAAGCGCTGCCTCGCTGCTACTTCTACTGACCCGCGGCTGCCAGCCGGCCCGGCCGCAGGAGACGAAATCCAACGTGGCGATGGCTGTGGAGACGTGGAACGGTTCGGTGTGGGTGGTGCCGGCCACCGGGACAAGGCCGATGTGCCGGGTGGTCGGGGCCACGCGGGATGCGATCAGTACGGCGTCGGGGCCGCTGGCGAGCGCGTCGTCGAACGTCACGAAGTCGAGCAGTCCCCGCTCGGCCGTCGCCACCACGTCGCTCCAGTACCGGCCGTCGGTGACCGGTCGCGCGATATGCCAGCCGTGGCCGTTCAACGCGACACCGAGATGGAGGTCCTCGGTCACGGCAGCTCCTTGACGAAGGCGACCGGATAGACCTCACCCTCCGCCGGTAACGGTTCGGCGAGCCGCGTGTACCCCAGCGAGACGTAGAGCGCCTCGGCTTCGGGCTGACGGTCGCCGGTGGTGAGATAGACGCGTCGGTAGCCGCGGGAGGCGATCTCTTCCTCCAGCCGGGTCACGGTGGACTGGCCGTATCCACGACGCCGGTATCGGCTGTCGGTCCAGATGCGCTTGAGCTCGGCCGTGGAGGCGTCGAAGCGGCGGAAGGCGCCGCCGCTGACGGGCTCGCCGTCGAGCAGACCGATCACGAGCTCGCCGTCGGGAGGCTCGAACTCGGCCGCGGGGTAGCGCCGCAGCCAGGCGTGCACGTTCTCCCGCACACCTCCGTAGCGATCGGCGTACTCCACGGCGAGCTCCTCGATCAAGGGCGTGGCGAGTGGATCGTCCTGATGGACAGCGACGAAGCGCAACTCACCGAGGGTCGACACGGGCATCACCTTCCTGTCTAACGCAGGGCAGGCTCGTGCATTTCCTCGAGCGCCCATTTACTCACTGTGAGCGAAACTTTCAGCAGTTCGCCCGTCGGGCGAGCCGAGCCTGGAGCTGGTCGGCGGTGACGGCCCAGCCGTGGTCGTGGTCGTCGACAGCTTCGGCGGGCAGCAGGGTGTGCTCGATCGTCATCACGGTCTCGCGGTCACCGTGGGGTTCGAAGGTGACGTCGACGATGCTGGCGACCGTCGGGTCGTCCCATCCCGAATGGCTCCAGGTGAATCGCAAGTGCCGCGGGCGGTCGACGACGAGGAACTGACCGGAGATCAAGACCGAACGTCCCGGGTCGTCGACGTCGAAACGCACGCGGCCGCCGACATGCGGCTCGACGGTGACGGCGACGCAGCGCGAGGGTCGGGGGCACATCCAGTCCATCAGCGCGTCGGGGTCGAGCCACTCGCCGAAGACGACGTCGGGACGTGCGGGCATCACGCGGCGGACACGCACCACTGGTTGGGTCATCGGGTCTTGGTGCGGAGCCGCTGGGCGAGGGCGTCGGCGCGCGCCGACCAGAACGCGGTCTGTGCGTCGATCCACTGCTGTGCCGGGGAGAGGCCGGCCGGGTGCAGCGAGAGCCAGTGTTCGCGGCCCCGGATCTCACGACGAACGAGGCCGGCCGCCTCGAGGACGGCGACGTGGCGGGACACGCCGGCGAAGCTCATCGGCAGCGGTGCGGCCAGGTCGGTGATGCGGGCGTCGCCTTCTCGGAGGGCTTCGAGGAGCCGCCGTCGTGTCGGATCGGCGAGCGCGGCGTACGCGCGGTCGAGAAGATCTTCAACCATCTTGTTGACTATAGCCGCGACTGGTGGTGTGCTGACATTCAACTTATCTGTTGAATGTCAGGAGGGCGGCGTGACGATGGAGCCTCACACGGTGTCGGCGAGCGAGTGGCAGAACGCGTTGGCGGAGATGCTGATTCAGGAGAAGGAGTTCACCCGGGCGCGCGACGAGCTGGCGGCGATGCGTCGACGGATGCCCTGGACCAGGGTGTCGAAGCAGTATCGGTTCGAGGGTCCCGATGGTCCGGTCACGCTGCGGGACCTGTTCGACGGGCGGCGCCAGTTGATCGTCTACCGGGCGTTCATGGACCCCGGCGTCAGCAGATGGCCGGACCATGGCTGCGTGGGGTGCTCGCTGATGGCCGACCACGTTCCGAATCTGTCGCACCTGCATGCCCGCGACACCACATTCGTCTACGTCTCCCGTGGTCCGCAGGCCGACATTGCGCGGATCAAAAACCGCATGGGGTGGAACATGCCGTGGTTCACCATGATCGACAGCGAGGACGGCTTCTTCGATGTCGACTTCGACGTCGACGAATGGCATGGCACGAACGCATTCATCCGGCACCCGGACACCGACGAGGTGTTCCGGACGTACTTCGTCAACAACCGCGGAGACGAGGCGTTCGTCGGCACGTGGAACCTTCTGGACATCACGGCGCTGGGGCGGCAGGAGACCTGGGAGGATTCGCCGCCGGGGTATCCGCAGTCGCCGCCCTATCAGTGGTGGCGGCACCACGATCTGTACGACTCGGGTGACCGACGGAGCTGCTGTGCGGGTGGGTGACGGCGCCTTGCCCCCGGTGACCGACCGGGAGAGTTTCTCCGCCGAGATCGATCGGCTCCGCATGCGGGAGAAAGCCCATGTGCGGGAGGGTGATTCGATAGCTGCCGCGCGGCGACGACTGCCGATGGTAGAGGTTGCGGCCGATCTCACGCTCACGGGACCGGAGGGTCCGCTGACGTTGCTCGACGCCTTCGAGGGGCGGCGACAGCTGATCGCGTACTACTTCATGTGGCACGAGGGGCATCCGGCAGCCGAACAGTGCGAAGGCTGCACGTGGGTGACGACGCAGGTGGCTGAGCTGTCCTACCTCCACTCGCGCGACATCACCTACGCGGTGTTCTGCCAGGGCCCGTACGCGGAGAGTGCTCGGTATCGGGAGTTCATGGGTTGGCAGGTGCCCTGGTATTCAGCGCTGCCGCCCTCGCTGGACCACCTTCTGGCCGGCCGACAGGTCGGGATGATGCACATCGTTTGCTATGTGCGACAGGGTGATCGGGTGTTCGAGACGTATTGGACAACCCGCCGCGGCGTCGAGGTAATGGACTACAGCCTGGCGCTGATGGATCTGACCGTGTTCGGACGACAGGAGCCCTGGGAGGATTCCCCGGCAGGCTGGCCACAGGGATGGGAGGTCGACGGGTCGAACACCCGCGTGGACGGACGGCCCGCCGCACAGTGGTCACGGTTACGGGCCGGTCGTTCCGATGACGTGCTGGTCGATCAGAACGGTGGTGGGTCGCCACCGGCGGGTGGGGTGAAGTAGGGCTCCCAGTTATATTGGGGTGGTCCGTTTTTGGTTTCTTGAGCTCTTTCGCGATGATTGAGTTCGCGTTCTCTGCGGATGTAGGCGGCGCGGTTCTGGGTGCGGCTGCGGGAGCGGGTGGGCATCATGAGGTGGCGGCCCGGGGTGGGTCGCTGCGTGGTGTGGGTAGTGGCTGGTGGTGGTCCGGTGCGGGTGTTCCACGATGGGAACAGCAGCGCCGACAGCGGCGCGGTGGTGTAGTCGTGGCCGGTCGGGCTGGTCAGGTGTAACCGCCCGTCTGGGGTTTGGCGTTCGACCCAGCCCTCCCAGAAGGTTTTCAGTAAATGGTGTTGGCGGCAATAGCATTTGGTGTTCGCCGGATGGGTGGCCCCGATCGGGTAGGGCACGGTGTGGTCGATGTCGGCGTGGGTGGCGGGACGGTCGCAGCCGGGGAAGCGGCACGTCAGATCCCGCGAGCGCACGAACCGGTCGAGCGCTGCTGAGGGTCGGTAGCCGTTGGTCGCCAGGCAGTCGGTATCGCCGACGAAGCGGACGGTCGCGCCGTGGGCGATCAACTCGGCCAGCAGGGGTGTGGGCACGATCCCGCCGCCGGGGCCCACGATCAGCGCCGCGCGGCGCCTGCCTGTCGCTGCCGGCCGGGTGGGCTCCAGCGGTGGGGTGGTCTCCGCACTATCTGCCGCGTCTGATTGCCCAGCGGTGGTTGCCTTCTCGACACACTCGGCGTCAGCGGGCGGAGCGCTATTGCGCGCGGCCCGCGGCCTGTAGGCGGGTTGGGGTGGTTCGCCGTGTAGTTGTGGGTCGGGTTCGGCGTCGAGGGCGGCCTGATCGGCGATCACGGTGATCGTGATGCTGGACGCGCGGCCGTCATCGACTGCTGCGGCCGCACAGTCGGGGCGGCCGCAGCGGCAGGATAAGGCTGTGGCACCGGCGGCCATCGCGCCGATCGAGTCGGCGCGTTTCTGATCCAGGGTGCGTGGGTCGAACTCACACACCGAGGCGATCAGCATCGCCAACCGCGTTGCCAGCAGCGCCGCATCCGAGGCGGCCAACTGCCCATACACGGTGGTGATGCCGGCGGTGTCGTGACGGTCGCCGATGGTGAACGAGCGATCCCGCGACCGATCGCGCACCCGCCGCACCGCATCGGGGTCATAGGTCTCGATCCACACATCGATGGCGGCCTCGAGCTTCTTCTGCGACAACACGCCCCAGCGTGTGGCGGCGTCGACGAAGTGCCCGTCGAGCCGCGCCAACGTGGCGGGATCGACCACGAGCGCGGTGCGGGACACCACCGTGCGCACCACATCCAGCGACACCCGCCCATCGGCCAGCAGCGCCCCCAGACCAGGGAAGCGATCACGCAGCGCCACCGCCAGGTCCATCAGCACCGACGCCCGTCCCGAGCTGATCGACAGCGCAGCACCGATCTCCGCCGCCGTGGCGTCCCAGTCCGCACACACCCACCGCTCCCGCTCCGGGCAGCGCCGACGCCGCCACAGTTCAGCGATCGCCGCCAACGAGATCGCCTCGGCGCGCGCAGCAGCGGCCACCGAACTGGTCACCACATCGACCAGATCCGCCTCACCCACCCGCGCCAATTCGAACATATGTACGACACTACCCGCGCAACTGGGGGGTCCGCCGCACCAAAAGTCCAGGCTGGGGATGAATCGGCGCCTGTGGACAAACCCCCTTCCCCGTCAAACTTGACACGTGTAAAGTTCGGCCGCATGGACAACATCCGCGGACGAACCATCGCCATCACCGGTGCCGCGCGGGGCATCGGCTACGCCACCGCCGAAGCGCTCCTCAAGCACGGCGCACGAGTAGTCATCGGCGATCGCGACGTCGCCCTTCAGGAGTCGTCGGTCGCCAAGCTCTCCAATCTCGGCCCGGCGTCGGGCTACCCGCTCGACGTCACCGACCGCGAATCGTTCGCGACCTTCCTGGACAAGGCCCGGACCGACGGCGGCGGCCACATCGACGTGCTGATCAACAACGCCGGTGTCATGCCGATCGGGCCGTTCCTCGAGCAGTCCGAGCAGTCGATCCGCTCGTCGATCGAGGTGAACCTCTACGGCGTGATCGCCGGCTGCCAATTGGCCCTGCCCGACATGATCGCGCGCCGCCGCGGCCACATCATCAACATCGCGTCGCTGTCCGGCGTCATCCCCGTGCCCGGTCAGGTGGTCTACGTGGGCGCCAAGTTCGGCGTGGTCGGCCTCTCCGCTGCCCTGGCCGACGAAGTCGCACCGCACGGTGTACACGTGTCCGTGGTGATGCCGCCGTTCACGAACACCGAGCTGATCTCCGGCACCAAGGAGATGTCCATCAAACCCGTTGAGCCCGAGGACATTGCCGCAGCCATCGTCAAGACGTTGAACAAGCCGAAGACGCACGTGTCGGTGCCACCGGCCTTGAGGTTCACCGCACAGGCCGCGCAGATGCTCGGACCCCGAGGACGCCGCTGGATGAACCGAAAGCTCGGTCTGGACAACGTCTTCCTGGAATTCGACACCACCAAGCGGGCCGGCTACGAGCAGCGCGCGCAGTCCGCTCTGGGCGTCGTCGAAGGCGCCGAGAAGAAGGGCTGACAGTCAGAGCGTCGGCGCACACCCCTGGGATGTGCGCCGACGTCTGACGTCTCAGCCGACCCGGTCAGTCGTCGGCACCGGAGTCACTGGCCCCGGCACCCCCTGCGCCGCCGGTTCCGCCCGCACCGCCGGCTCCGCCGTCGTTGCCGGTGTTGCCGCTTCCGGTGTCGCCGGTGTCACCCGGATCGCCCTCGTCACCACTGCCGCCGAAGCCGCCTGTGCCGCCGTTGCCACCCGTACCGCCGGTTCCGCCGGTGCCGCCCTCGAGAGAGTCACCGCCCAGGCCGCCGTCACCACCGTCGCCGCCCTGACCGCCTTCGTCGAGGCTGCTGTCGCCACCGAGACCACCGGGCCCGCCGTCGCCGCCGTCACCACCGGTGCCGTCCTCGCCGCCGTTGCCACCGGTGCCGCCGCCGCCTCCCGCACCGCCGACGCCACCACTCGGACCCACGCCGCCGTCGCCGCCCTGACCGCCCTGGCCGCCGTCCCCGCCGTCGGCGTTGTCGTCGAGGTCCTGACCACCGAAGCCACCCAGGCCGCCGGCACCGCCGTCGCCGCCGACGTCCGTTCCCTCGCCGCCCTGACCACCCAGGCCGCCGGTACCGCCTGTGTTGCCGGCAGATCCGGTGCCTCCGGTGCCGCCCTGGCCGCCGGTCCCGCCGGTCACACCGGAGCCGCCGTCACCGCCGTCGCCGCCTTGGCCGCCGCCGAAGCCCTCGTCACCGAGGCCACCCAGGCCGCCTTCGCCACCGGTACCGCCGACGACGCCGTCGCCGCCGTCGCCGCCACTGCCGCCCTGATTGCCCGGACCGTCGACTCCGGTGGTGCCGTCACCGCCTTTGCCGCCGTCACCGCCGTTGCCGTCGGAGCCCTTCTGCCCGAACAGACCCCCGGCGCCTCCCTCACCGGCGTCACCGCCCGCACCGCCGTCGCCCGGGGGCAAGGTCGAGAGTGGATCACTGAAGCCGTCGCCGCCGGTACCCCCCCTTGCCGCCGGTGCCTCCCCGGCCCAGGAAGCCGCCACGTCCCCCGGCACCACCCTTACCGCCGGCCTGACCGTCCTCACCGGGATCGGTGCCATCCGCGCCGGTGCCGCCCTGGCCGCCAGCACCGCCGACGCCGAAGAAGAAGCCGCCGTCGCCACCGCGTCCACCGACACCGCCCGCCACACCTTCGCCCCCGACTCCGCCGACGCCGAAGTACAGGCCACCCTTGCCGCCGTCGCCGCCGTTGAGGCCGTCGCCGCCGGTCCCGAACAACAGGCCTGCATTGCCGCCGTTGCAGGCCCTGCCTTCGCAGCCCTCCTGTGCGTCGAGCCCGTTGCCGATCAGCCAGCCGCCGTCACCGAACGGCCGGAAAAGGTTGAAGCCGTTGGCATTTGCGGCCTGCAGAGCAATCCGGGCGGAATCGATGGCCGCACCCGACGGAGCGTCGGCCGCGTCATGCCGCCCGTACAACCACCACCAGTCCGCGTCCGTCGACGCCAACTGCACAGCGATCTCGCGCTTCGGCGGCGCCGAATCAGCCGCATCGAGGCCGGTGGTCAGCAGACCCACCCCGACGACAGCAGCACTTCCGATCCCCGCGGTCAGATAGTGCCGGAGTAGGCGCTGAGAGTGATGTTCGGACATAGAGAGGCCTTTCCCCCGTTGGAGCCCCGCGAACGCGGACCCTGACAATCAGCTGAGAGCGCTGACAGCTGGAATGTATGACTTTGCTCACACCGTGGTCAAGGCTTTGATATGAATTCGCTGCACGTCTCCACAGGAACACCTTGACCGAGCAAATTCCCAGTTAAGAGGATTTGAAACGACGCTAGCGACAATATTCAGCTGATCGTCGCGGTAGCTTCAAGATCAATCGTTACTGGCTATCGAGTTCGCTGCGATGCCGTTGATCAGACGGTCGCAGACCGCGTACATGTCGCTCTTCGCCGCGGCCTGATCTGCCGCCCTGGCGATGAACAGCGCCGCCTCGTCGAGCGCGCCCAGCAGCACATGCGCCGTCGGCCGTACCGGCTGCTGGGGGATCGCACCGTCGGCCATCGCCTGCGCCAACATCGCCTCGACCACACCGAGGCCGTAGCGCATCCCCACCTCGCGCCACCGCTGCCAGCCGAGCACTGCAGGCGCATCGATCAGCACGATCCGCTGCACATCAGGCGCGGAACACACATCGAGGAACAGCCGCGCCCCCGTACGCATCGCCGCGAGGTGATCGGCCGGCTCGGCCTCGGCGATCCGGGCGGCGATCCGAGCGACCAGCTCGGCTTCCACGTCCTCGTACACCGCCGCGAACAGCTCCGTCTTGTCGGCGAATTGGTGGTAGAGCGCGCCGCGCGTCACCCCAGCCGCCGCAACGATCTCCTGCGTCGGCACGTCGGCAAAACCGTTGACAGCGAACAGCTCTCGCGATGCGGCCACCAGCTTCGCGCGGGTCGCCGCGGTGCGCTCGGCTTGCGTACGGCGGGGCCGGGGGTTGACTTCCATACAGGCTGCACGTAGCTTTCGTACTCAGTGTTCGTAAGTGTCGACGCAAAGGATAACCGGGATGCCCACCGTAGAGCTGTCAGCCGCCACCATCGAGTACCGCGAGTCGGGCCCCACGGACTCCGCCTATCCGCCGGTGGTGTTCGTGCACGGCGCCCTCGTCGACTCGCGGCTATGGGACACCGTCGCCGCCGACCTCGCCGCACGCAGATTCCGTTGCCTACAACCGGATCTCCCGCTGGGCGCACACCGCATCCCGGTGCGGGACCGCGCCGCGCTCACGCCCGAGGGCGTGGCCGAGATGGTGCACCAGTTCCTCGTCGAACTGGATCTGCACGACGTGATCCTCGTCGGCAACGACACCGGCGGCGGCATCTGCCAATTCCTGATCGACGCGCACCCCGACCGGATCGGCCGGCTCGTTCTCACCAATTGCGATGCCTTCGACACGTTTCCACCGTTTCCGTTCAACGCGGTGTTCGCCGCGATGCGGACCCGGGCCACCGTCAGCGCGTTGATGGCACCCATGGGCATCACGGCGCTGCGTCACTCTCCCGTGGGCTTCGGTCTGCTCGCGAAGAAGCTCGATCCCGCGCTGACGGCGTCATGGCTCGCCCCCGCCCGCACCGATCGACGTATCGCCGGTGACTTCGCAGCGCTGGCGCGCGGGATCGGGCGCACCGACCTGACCGCGGTCGCACCCCGCCTGCACCGTTTCACCAAGCCCGTGACCGTGGTGTGGGGCGCCGACGACCGTTGCTTCACACCGTCTTTGGGCCGTCGTCTGGCAGCGCTGTTCCCCCACTCGACCGTGATCGACGTGCCCGGCGCCTCGACCTTCGTGCCGCTGGATGCCCCGGCGGCCGTCACCGCGGCGATCGCCCGTCAGGCGAACTCCGGAATCGGATCGCCGAGTCGATAGGCCTCGATGGCGTCGAGGTGGGTGAAGAATTCCTCGACACCGAACTGGTAGTCGTCGGCGGTCCCGACGAACACCACATGCACGATCTCGCCGTCGTCCTCAGGCGTCAGCAACGCGACCGTCACGTTGACGACCTCGTCCTCGTCGCGAACGTCGGCCTCCGACGGCACCCAGTACCAGGCCGCACCGGTCTCGTCATCGACGTCCTCGGAGAACTCCCAACCGCGCTCGCTCAGTCGAGCGTCGAAATCCTCCAGATCAGAAGCGATTTCGAGCTGCTCGAGCACGCGGGCCGGGATCCAGCCCTCCTCGCGCGCGCCCTGCCGCTTCTTGCGGCGGGCCTTCTTCTGCTCGGAGCGGCGTGACACCTAGGACAGCGCCTGGTCGAGGTCGCCGATGAGATCCTCGGTACCCTCCAGTCCCACCGAGATGCGGACGACACCGTCGCCCAGCCCGATCGCCGCACGACCCTCCGGGCCCATGGCACGGTGGGTGGTGGTTGCCGGATGCGTGATCAACGACTTGGAATCGCCGAGGTTGTTCGAGATGTCGACGATCCGCAGCTTGTCGAGCACCTCGAAAGCGCGTTCCTTCGTGCCGCCGGCGAGTTCGAAGGTGACGACTGTGCCGCCGCCGGTCATCTGCCGCTTGGCGAGGTCGTACTGCGGGTGCGACTCCAGGAGTGGGTACTTCACCCAACTCACCGACGGATGGGATTCCAGGAACTCGGCGATGCGGTGCGCCGACGAATTCTGGTGCTGCACACGTAAAGCCAGTGTCTCCAGACCCTTGAGCAGCGTCCACGCGTTGAACGGGCTCAGCGCAGGTCCGGTGTGGCGCATCAGCTTCTGCACCGGACCGTCGATGTAGTCCTTGCTGCCCAAGATCGCGCCGCCGAGCACGCGGCCCTGCCCGTCGATGTGCTTGGTGCCCGAGTAGATCACCACGTCGACGCCTAGCGGGAAACCCTGCTGCAGGATCGGGGTGGCAAAGACGTTGTCCAACACCACCTGTGCGCCTGCAGCATGGGCGAGGTCGCACACCGCGGCGATGTCGACCAGCGACTGCATCGGGTTGGACGGGGTCTCGAAGAACACCGCCTGCGTGGGAACCGACAGTGCCTCCTCCCACTGCGACAGGTCGTCGCCGTCGACGAAGACCGTCTCCACTCCCCAGCGGGGCAGGATCTCACTGCAGACCACGAAGCAGGAACCGAACAGGCTGCGCGCGGCCACCAGTCGGTCGCCGGCACCCAGCAGCGCGCCCAGCGCGGTGAACACCGCCGACATACCCGTGGCCGTCGCGAAACAGGCCGGCGCACCTTCGAGCAGTCGCAGCCGCTCCTCGAACATCGAGATCGTCGGGTTGCCGTAGCGGGAGTACACGTAGCGGTCGATCTCGCCCGTGAACGCCTTCTCCGCGTCGGCTGCCGACTCGTAGACGTATCCCGACGTCAAGTACAGCGCCTCCGCGGTCTCCTCGAACCCGGACCGCAGCAGGCCACCGCGCACGCCGACGGTGGCCTGGCTGACGCCCTCGGGCAGCTCGGCCGGGGGTGCGGACCGATTCGGTCATGACTGCCTCCACGGCAGGCCGACGGCCTTCCAGCCGGTGCCGCCGCGATGACCGTGCTCGTCCAGATTGCCCTCGAAGCCGTCCAGGACGTTGTACGACGGCTCGATGCCCGCCCCGGTCGCCGCCTCGGCGGCACCGATCGAGCGATTGCCGGATCGGCACAGGAAAACCACCGGACGCTCCCCGGGGGTGATGCCGGCGGCCAGCAGATCGTCGACGAACCCGTCGTTGCGGGAACCGTCGGTGCGGTTCCACTCGATGTAGACGGTGTCGCGCTGAAGCGACGACAGATCCGGTACCCCCACGAAGCGCCATTCGGCATCGGTGCGGCAGTCGACCAGCACGGCATCGGGGTTCTCGCTCAGGAGCTTCCAGGCCTCCTCCGGCGAAATGTCTCCGGCATAACTCACGGTCGTGAGTGTCGCACAGCTAGCTGGGGCCGGTCGAACAGACCTTCCACGCCCCGTCTTCCCGCGCGAACGGGATGTCCGAGGTCTGCTTGGCGTCCGGCGCATTGGCGAAGTGATAGGTGACCGACGCTGTGGCGCGATCCCCGTCGACCTTGACGCTCGTCACTCCGTCGAGGAATCGTTCACCCTGCTTGGCCTTCGAATCGCGTTGCCTGGCAAGGATGTCCGACTCGGTCCCGACCTGCGCGGCGCACGTGAAGCTGCGGAAATCGGCATAGGAGTCACGCTGCAGAGCGTCGTTCTGGCCGGCGGCCGCGCGGCCGATCTGCTGCTCGTCGGTGAGCTCGCCGCCGGAGAACAGGTTGAACAGCCAGATTGTGATCACGATGGCGACAAAGATGGCCAGTGCGCCCAGGAACGGCGCGGCCGACCTGCCGGTCGACTCGTCGGGCTCGGTCACGTCAGCCTGCGCAGCGCCGACGCGACGCGGCGGGCGCGGTCGCGGGCGACGATCGGATCGGGCGCGGTCGCGGTCGCCAGCCAGCGCTGCGACGGGAACAACCGCACGTCGCTCTCCGCGACCTCGAGCGCTGCGCCCAGCGCGGCGCGCCACGGCATGTCGGCGACGTCGTGCCCGTCAGAAGAGATCTCCATCGCCGCCGGCGAGATCATGATCGTGTCGACGGGAAGCCCGAGGATCGCCCGGGCATGCAGCTCGACGGCCGACAAGCGCTGCGAACGGAGCGTCACCAGTGCGCTGTCCTGCGGCCGGGGAGCGACATCGCTGAAGTACACCTCGTCGCCGCGCACCAGCAGCTCGACCGCGAACACGCCGCGACCGCCGAGGGAGTTGACGATCCGCGCCGCGATCGACTTGGCCGCGTCCAACGCGGCAGCCGAAAGGTGCTGCGGTTGCCACGATTCCAATGTCTCGGCGGACTCGCGGTGGTGGCCGATGGGTTCGCAGAAGCTGACGACCGGCCCCGACGGCCCGGTGGTGCGCACGGTCAGCAGTGTCACCGCGACGTCGATCTCCACGACGGTCTCGGCCAGCACGCGCTGCAGGCTCAGCTGTCCGCCCGCGACGGCGCTGCGCCACGCCGGCTCGATGTCGTCGGCCCGCAGCACGACCGATTCGCCCTCGCCGGGCGCGGCGGTCACCGGCTTGACCAGCAGCGGGAATCCGGCGTGCTGGGCGACCGCGGTGAGTTCGGCGACCGAGCCGGCGAACCAGAACGGCGCCGTGGGCAATCCGAGCTCGTCGGCGGCGAGCCGGCGCAGTGCTTCCCCGTCCACCGACAGCCGCAATGCGCGCGGGGTCGGCACCACCTCGACGTCGTCGCGGTCGGCGGCGGCGAGCAGCGCGTCGGTGGCCACCCCGTCGGCATCGGCGACGACCACTCGGGGCCCGGTCGCATCGATCAGCGCGGTCAACGCGTCCGCATCCGTCATCGCGGCCATGTCGTCGGACACCGTCACCCGCGCGCCCAGCCGCTCGAAGGCCAGCGCCAGGTCATGCGTGTGCTCGCCACCCCGCAGGAGCAGCACCGATGTCATCTCGGCCGCAGTCGTCTCACTCATCGAGCATCCAGCCTGCCAGAACCCTCACTCGGAGGTGACGTGCAGATCGGCGTGAAACCCGCTCATCGCCTCGACGATGGCGCCGAACACTCGGTGGGCGGCCCGCAGATCGGCGTCGGGCACGTCGGTCAGCGCGCCGGTGAGATGGTCGGCGAGCGGAGTGAAAAATTCGCGGGCCACGTCCATGCCGTGTTCGGCCACCCGCAGCTTCACCTTGCGCCGGTCGTCGGGATCGGGTTCGCGCAGGACGTGGCCCGAGGCGATCATCCGCTCGACCAGATAGGTGATCGCCGCGCCGGACATCCCCATCCGCGCACGCAAGCCGCCCGCGGCCAGCGGCTCGCCGGTGGTCTCGGCCACCATCACATGCAGCAGGGCCCGAAAATCGTTGTCCGACAACCCGTGATGGGCGGCAAAGGCATGACCGATCTGGTCGGACTGTGCGGTGAGTGCGCGGACGTCGGCGGCGATGAGCTCTTCCAGCTCTGCGCGGTCCTCGTCGGCCATGTCGACATCGTACAGGTTGTTCATTTGATTAACGGTTAAGTATCTGAAATATTTGTCGGCATGAGCAGACGACTGTCGTGGGTGATCGCACTGGCGATCATCGTCACCTCCGGC
Organism: Mycobacterium kyogaense; assembly: GCF_036946525.1. GTDB lineage: Bacteria > Actinomycetota > Actinomycetes > Mycobacteriales > Mycobacteriaceae > Mycobacterium > Mycobacterium kyogaense_A. The sequence goes on from NZ_JAQIIY010000006.1 coordinate 234,355, forward strand.
GCCTTCCTCGGGTTGAGCAGCGGTGGCTCCTCCGCGGAGCAGTCCCCGGTGCCGGTACCGGCCAGCGCCGAGTCGACGCGCGCCGATGCGCTGCGCGCCGACTTCCCCGGCGGCGATCAGGCTCCGGTGCTGCTGGTCCTCACCCGCACCGACGGCGCCGCACTCACCCCGGCAGACCGGGCGGCCGCCGACGCGGCGCGGGAGCGCATGCTGGCCGCGGCCGACAACGGTCCGGGAGGCCCACCGGTGCAGATCTCCCAGGACGGCGAGGCCGCGATCACCGTCGTCCCGCTGGCGGCAAACCTGTCCGGGTTCGCGCTCGGCGACGAGGTCACCAAACTCCGCACCGCGGCCACCGACGGCCTGGACCCGCAGCTGCGCGCACAGGTCACCGGCGGGCCCGCATTCGGTGCCGACATCGCCGATTCGTTCTCCGGCGCCAACGTCACGCTGCTCGCCGTCACCGCGGCGGTGGTGGCCCTGCTGCTGATCATCACCTACCGCTCACCGGTGCTGTGGCTCGTACCGCTGCTGGTGATCGCGTTCGCCGACCGGGTCGGCGGCGTGGTGGGCACGGCCGTCGCCGAAGGACTCGGCATGTCCCCCGACGGGTCGACGGCGGGCATCACCAGCGTGCTCGTGTTCGGTGCGGGCACCAACTACGCGTTGCTGCTCATCTCCCGCTATCGAGAAGAGCTGGGCAGCAACGAATCTCACCATACCGCGCTCACCACGGCGGTGCGCAGGGCCGGGCCCGCGATCATCGCGAGCAACGCGACCGTGGTGCTGGCGCTGCTGACCCTGCTGCTCGCCTCCTCCCCCAGCACCCGCAGCCTCGGGGTCCAGGCCGCGTCCGGCCTCGTCGTCGCCGCCGTGTTCGTCCTGCTGGTGTTGCCGCCGTTCCTCGATCTTTTCGGGCGGAAGCTGTTCTGGCCCTTCATTCCCCGCACAGGGGCAACAGCTCTGACCGAGGGCGGCGCGTGGCATCGCGTCGCCGACGGGGTGGCGCGCAAGCCCGCCGCGGTATCCGTCGTCGCGATCGGGGTGCTGGGGCTACTGTGCACCGGTCTGCTGAGCATGCCGATCGGGTTGTCGCAGACCGAACAGTTCCGCGTGCAAGCCGAATCGGTGAGTGGTTTCGAGACCCTGGCCGAGCACTTCCCCAGCGGCGTCACCGATCCCACGCTCGTCATCGCCTCGACCGATCGCGCCGCCCAGGTCCAGCAGGCGATCACCGCCACCCCGGGCGTCGTCTCCGCCACCCCGGCCGGCACCTCCCCGCGGGGCCTGAGCCAATGGTCGGTGGTGCTGGCCGCAGAACCCGCCTCCGACGAGGCGTTCGACACGGTCGACGCGCTGCGTTCCGCTGTGCACGGCGCCGATCCCGACAGCCTCGTCGGCGGCTCCGACGCCAAGGCCCGGGACGCGGCGGGCGCCGCCGGACGCGACCGCACCCTCGTGGTGCCCGCGATCCTCGCGGTCGTACTGCTGGTGCTGTTCGTGCTGCTGCGCTCGGCGCTGGCGCCGGTGATCCTGGTCGCGGTCACCGTGCTCAGTGCACTGGCGGCGCTCGGCCTCGGCGGCTGGGCCAGCGTGCACGTGTTCGGCTTCCCCGCACTGGACAACAGTGTGCCGCTGTTCGCGTTGCTGTTCCTCGTCGCCCTCGGCGTCGACTACACGATCTTCCTGGTCACCCGGGCACGCGAGGAGACGCCCGAACACGGCACCCGCGACGGCATCGTCCGCGCCGTCTCGGCGACCGGAGCGGTGATCACCAGCGCGGGAATCGTGCTGGCAGCGGTGTTCTGCGTGCTGGGCGTGCTGCCGCTGATCGCGCTGACGCAGGTCGGCATCATCGTCGGGTTGGGCATCTTGCTGGACACGTTCGTCGTGCGCACCGTCGTCATTCCGGCGCTGTTCACGCTCATCGGCCCGAAGATCTGGTGGCCGGCGCTGCGCGCGGAAAGGTAGCTGGGCTAACGTTCAGGTAGCGTCGAGACATGAGTCAGGCCGACACCCGCACCGAACCGGACGCCGGGCTGCCGCCGCTGCACATGCGCCGCGACGGCCTCGATCCGACGCCGATGCTGGCACAGATCCGCGACGGCGTCGGCGTCGCCAGCGTCACCAATGCCTTTGGCATGCAGGTGTTCCTGGTGACCCGCCACGAGGACGTCAAGACCGTGCTCAGCGATCATGCGCGGTTCTCCAACGGCAGGCCGCCCGGATTCGTCGTCGCCGGCGCTCCCCCGATCGACGAGGAGGATGCCGCGCGCAACCGCGCCGGTAACCTGCTGGGCCTCGATCCCCCTGAGCACCAACGACTTCGACGCATGCTGACCCCGGAGTTCACGATCCGGCGGATCCAGCGGCTAGCGCCCCGCATCGTCGAGATCGTCGACGCGCAGCTCGACGCGCTCGAAGCCGCCGGCTCCCCAGCCGACCTCGTCGAGCACGTCACGCTGCCGGTTCCCTCGCTGGTGATCTGCGAGCTGCTCGGCGTGCCCTATGCCGATCGCGACGACTTCCAGCGCCGCAGCGCCCGCCAGCTCGACCTGTCCATCCCGATCCCGGAACGCCTGGAGCTGCAGCAGGAGGGCCGCGCCTACATGGGATCGCTCGTCGACCGGGCCCGCGCCGCGCCGGGCGAGGACATCCTCGGCATGCTGGTGCGTGAGCACGGCGCCGAACTCACCGACGACGAGCTGATCGGCATCGCGGGGCTGCTGCTGCTGGCCGGGCACGAGACCACCTCGAACATGCTGGCGCTCGGCACGGTGGCGCTGCTGAGCCATCCCGAGCAGATGGCCGCTGTGCGCGACGATCCCGCGGCGGTGGGCCCGGCAATCGAGGAACTTCTGCGCTACCTGTCGATCGTGCACACCTCGATCCCGCGCATCACCACCACCGACGTGGAGCTCGCCGGGGTGCACATCCCGGCCGGCCGGCTGGTGTTCGCCTCGCTGCCCGCCGCCAACCGCGATCCCCACGTCATCTCCGAGCCGGAAACGCTCGATATCAGCCGAGGGGCGCCGGGGCATCTGGCGTTCGGCCACGGCGTGCACCACTGTCTCGGTGCGCCGCTGGCGCGGATGGAGATGCAGATCGCGTTCCCGGCGTTGCTCCGTCGATTCCCCACGCTGACGCTCACCGAAGACATGGACGACATCGCGTTCCGCTCTTTCCACTTCATCTACGGCGTGGCGTCGCTGGGGGTGCGCTGGTGAGCCGGGTCAGCGCCGACCGCGAGGTCTGCATCCAGGCGGGCAACTGCGTGATGGTGGCCGCCGACGTGTTCGACCAGGACGACGACGGCGTGGTCGTGGTGCTCACCGACGAGGTGAACGGTGACGCCGAGGAGCGGGCGCGTCAGGCCGTCAACCTCTGTCCGGCAGCCGCGTTGGAGCTGCAGCACGACGCAACATCAGCAGGCTGACCCCCAGCACCCAGGCGGGGAAGGTCAGCGTCATCCACGGGCTGACGTCACCGGCGACGAGCACGCTGACGGCGACCAGGTACGTCGTCACCACGAGCCACCGCGGCATCAGGCGGGTCCGCAGCCAGATGGTGGCCAGCGACATCATGAACACGGCGGCCATCCGCAGCGCGTAGGTGTTGGTCAACGCGAGCAGCAACCCGTGGGCGAACGCCAGCACCTCGGGGTCGGCCTCGATGCCGGCCCTCCGGCCTGCCAGCAGACCGGCCGTGACGGCGGTCCCGGCGAACACCATCGCCAGGAACAGCAGCCCGCTGCCGAGGAACACAGTCGTGAAGAACCGGTCCTCCACCAGGCCCAGGCTGTCGCGGACCACGCCGATGAACCACAGGAACGCGATGCCGGCGAAGGGCGTCAGCACGACCACGATCCGCAACCGGGTGCTGGTCGTCGGCTCCGGCAGCCGCAGCGCCACCAGCACCACGGAGAACAGCAGCGCGAACACCACCCCGGCCAACGCCGCGGCGCGAGGGGTGGTGAGGCTGCGCAGCTGGCGCGCCGCGGGCTCCGTCACGCGCCCACCACCACGGTCTGGTTGCCGCCCACGCTTTTCGCCCGGTACATCGCGCCGTCGGCCTGCTCGAGCAGGGAGCGCACGGTGGCGGAGGCGTTGCGGTCGCTGGTCCACGCCGTCGCCACGCCGACGCTGACCGTCGGTACCACCGCGGCGTCGCAGCGGGCCACCGCGTCGTGCAGCTGCACGGCAACCGAACGCACCACGGCCGGAGGGGCATCGAGCACCACCGCGAATTCCTCACCGCCGGTGCGCGCGATCAGCGACTGCACCCCGGCGGCCGCCACGGCGTCGCGGATACCGTTGGCCACCGACACCAGAACCTGATCCCCGGCGTCATGGCCGTGGCCGTCGTTGATCGCCTTGAACTTGTCGATGTCGACGGCCAGCACCCCCAGGTGGGCGCCCCCGACAGGGACCAGGCCGACGATCTCGTCGTCGAGTCCCCGCCGGTTCAGCAGCCGGGTCAGAGGATCGTGCAGCGAGTCGACCGCCCCCATCCGCAACGCCAGCAGGTACGACTGCACGATCACCGGAACCCCGAGCACGGTCGGCAGCAACACCAGCAGCCGCACCGTGATGACACTGGTGGCCTGGGTGTCCTGCGCCAGAGCGATCCCGTAGAGCACCGCGAACGCCGCGACGGTGAACGCCAGATGCAGTGCCAGCGCGCGAGGCCCGTGCACGACCACGACGTAGATCCCGTTCGTCGCGAGCAGTGCCAGGCCGGGCATCGCGGTGAACGCGTCCTGGTAGCACGCGATCACCGTCAGCACCGCCAGGTCGGCGTACACCGCGAACAGTCTCGACTGGGTCTCCGACGGGAACGGGCCGAAGATCCAGAGCACACCCAGTACCGCGGAACTGGCCGCCACGATGAGCACGATCGGCCTGCCGTTGACCGCGCCGCCGTCGTGCGCTCCCCACATCACCGTCAACAGCGCGATCAGCCCGTACACGAGCGAGAACACGCCGATGAACATCGCGTGGAGACGGAGCACTCCGCGAGAGCGCAGATGCCGCTTCGTCCACTCGAAGTCGAACGGCTGCTGCCACCAGATCTGCAGGTACTCGCGTAAACCCTTGTCCATCGCCCCCCTGTGAGCAGCGCTACGGCTGCCCGGGGAGCAGCCGGACCATCAGTCCGTTCGCCTCGGCGAGCAGGGTGCCGTCCGGGCTGCGCAGCTCGGCGTTGACGAACGCCTTGCGGTCCTGCGCCTCGCGCAACCAGCCCCTGGCGGTCAGCACCGTGTCGATCGGCGTCACGTTGCGGTAGTCCACGTGCAGGAACGCGGTCCGGCTGATAGGGCGCCCGGTCGCGTGGATCACCATTCCGAAGACGCTGTCGAACAGCAGCGGCAACACCCCACCGTGGACGGCGTGGTTCCCGCCCACCGAGAACCGGCTGAACTCTACCTGCAGTTCGACGCCAGCGTCAGTGAACTCGACGACGCGAAAGGGCGGCATCAGCAAGCTACCCATGCCCGGCAGCGACGGCGCCCGGCTCGCGGGGCCCACCCCCTCGTCGGCCTCGAAGGGCGTCAGCAGGTCGACAAGTCGTTCCACCTGATCGGCGGCCTCGTCCCACGTCGCGTCGTCCGGAGCGGCCGACACCGCGAGGTCCTGGGCGCGGCGCATGGCCGCCAGGAACCTGCCGAACCCGGGGGGCGGGGTGATCGGTTGGAGATCCGGAAATCCGCCCCGGGTCGAGTCGGTCACGCCAGCACGTCGCGGCGCACGATGGTCTGGTCGCGGCCCGGCCCCACGCCGATGCACGACACGTGGGCCCCGGCGAGGTCCTCCAGGCGCAGCACGTAGTCCCGCGCCTTGGCGGGCAGGTCGTCGAACTCGCGCGCGCCGGAGATGTCCTCCCACCAGCCGGGCAGTTCCTCGTAGATCGGTTCGGCGCGGGCGATGTCGCTCTGGGTCATCGGCATCTCGTCGGTGCGCTTCCCGTCGACGGTGTAGCCGACGCAGATCGGCACGGTCTGCAGGCTGGAGAGCACGTCGAGCTTGGTCAGGAAGTAGTCGGTGATGCCGTTGACGCGGGTGGCGTACCGGGCGATGACGGCGTCGAACCAGCCGCAGCGACGCCGCCGGCCGGTCGTCACGCCGATCTCCCCGCCGGTCTTGGCCAGGTACTCGCCGTACTCGTCGAACAGCTCGGTCGGGAACGGGCCTGAGCCCACGCGTGTCGTGTACGCCTTGAGGATGCCCAGCACCGTCGTGATGCGGGTGGGTCCGATCCCGGAGCCGACGGCCGCGCCGCCGGACGTCGGATTCGACGACGTGACAAAGGGATACGTGCCGTGGTCGACGTCGAGCAGCGTGCCCTGCGACCCTTCGAGCAGCACCGTCTCACCCTGGTCGAGCGCGGTGTTGAGCTGCAGCCGGGTGTCGGCGATGCGATGCCGGAAACCCTCGGCCTGGGCCAGCAGGTTGTCGACCACCTCGCCCGCGTCGAGCGCCTTGCGGTTGTAGATCTTGACGAGCACCTGGTTCTTGAATTCCAGTGCGCCCTCGATCTTTTCGGCCAGCAAGTCAGGGTCGAGAACGTCGGCGACCCGGATACCCTGCCGCGCGATCTTGTCCTGGTAGCAGGGACCGATGCCGCGGCCGGTGGTGCCGATCTTCTTACTGCCCGCGTAGCGCTCCACGACCTTGTCGATCGCCACGTGATACGGCATCAGCAGATGCGCATCGGCCGACAGGAGCAGTCGCCCGGTGTCCACGCCGCGGTCTTCGAGGCCCCGCAGCTCAGTCAGGAGCACGCCCGGGTCGACGACGACGCCGTTGCCGATCACGTTGGTCACGCCGGGCGTCAGAATGCCCGACGGAATGAGGTGCAGGGCGAAGTTCTCCCCCGTCGGAAGCACCACCGTGTGGCCGGCGTTGTTGCCGCCCTGGTAGCGCACCACCCACTGAACCCGCCCACCGAGCAGGTCGGTGGCCTTACCTTTGCCCTCGTCGCCCCACTGGGCGCCGATGAGGACGATTGCCGGCATGCCGCGCCTCTTCCGCTCGAATGCTGTGCATAGTGTGTGCAGCCGGTGAGCTACCTTATCCGATCGCGCGCTGCACCCCCCTCTGTCGCGGTGTGCAACCTCGGCGATGCCCGGCTGCCGCGTCCGCTGCGCGACCTCCCGCGCACCGATCTGGACGGAATCGGGGCCTGGCGCCGCGTCGTGGTCGTCGGCCCGGATGCCGATCTCGCCGCCGCGTTGAAGGCACTACTGCGCGCCGACCGTCTCGACGTCGAGGTCGCCCACGTCCGCCGGGTGCTCGGTGCCCGCCGGTCCCTGCACGCCCCGGCCACCCGGGTACCGCTGATCAGGGACGAGACCGGCGCCGTCCTCGTCGGCGCCGCGCTGTGGAAGCCGCCCGAGGGTCAGCGCACCCTGCACGGTGAGGCCGTCGTCGACGACACCGTGCTGTTCGACGGCGAGGTGGCGGGAGTTCGTGTGGAGCCGATCGGGGTGCTGCCCGGGTTACGCGCCGCGGTGCAGACCGGTCGGTGGCGGCCGCGGCGCTGGGTGGCCGGCCGTGCGGCGCAGCTGGGCACCTCCGGCGCGCTGGTGCTGCGCGACGGCGTGGCCGGGGCGCGGCCGGTGCGGCGCTCTACGTTCTACCGTCACACGCAGGGCTGGTTGCGCGTCGGCCGCAGGTAGCGTGGGTTCGTGAGCGTCATCAGAGGCGGGGGCCCGCTGCGCCAGTCGGTACGGCCGAGCCCCCTGTTCCTCGTCTTGATCGCCGCGACGGCTGCCGGCGGGGTCGCGGCGTGGCTGTCGGCAGCCGAGGTGGGCCCGATGGCTTATCTCGGTGTATTCGTGTTCGTGATCTTCGGCTGGCTGATCTCGCTGTGTCTGCACGAGTTCGGGCACGCCTACTCGGCGTGGCGCTTCGGTGATCGCGACGTCGAGGCGCGCGGCTACCTGACGCTCAACCCACTCAAGTACTCCCACCCGCTGCTGTCGCTCGGGCTGCCGGTGCTGTTCATCGCGCTCGGCGGCATCGGGCTGCCCGGTGGCGCGGTGTATCTGCAGACCGGCTGGATGGGCAAGTGGCAGCGGACGCTGATCAGCCTCGCCGGCCCGGCGGCGAACGTCGTCTGTGCTGTGTTGCTGCTGACCGCGACCCGGCTGTTCTACGACCCGGGGCACTCGGTGTTCTGGGCCGGCGTCGCGTTCCTGGGGTTCCTGCAGATCACCGCGTTCCTGCTCAACATCCTGCCGATCCCCGGGCTCGACGGGTACGGCGCACTCGAGCCGCACCTGAGCCCGCAGACCCAGCGTGCGGTGGCGCCGGCCAAGCAGTGGGGATTTCTGCTGCTGGTGCTCCTGCTGTTCGCCCCCGGGGTGAACCAGTGGTTCTTCTCGGCGGTCTACACCCTGTTCGAGCTGTCCGGGGTGCCTGCGTATCTGTCGGCTGTCGGTGGCGAACTGACGCGATTCTGGTCGGCCTGGCAGTAGCAGCCTTGCCATATATGCGTTAGTACGCATATATTCGCCGGCATGGGCGCGGGACATGACCACAGCCATGGGAAAGACGCCCGCGTCTCCCGGATGGTGATCGCCGCGGCGATCCTGACCGTGTTCTTCGTGATCGAACTGGGCACCGCGCTCGCCATCAACTCGATCGCCCTGCTGGCCGACGCCGGCCACATGCTCACCGACCTGGTCGCGATGTTCATGGGCCTGACCGCGGTGCTCCTGGCCCGCCGCGGCAGCACCTCGGCCGCCCGCACGTACGGCTGGCACCGCGCCGAGGTGTTCACCGCGGTCGCCAACGCCGTGCTGCTGATCGGCGTCGCAGGGTTCATCCTCTACGAGGCGTTCGAACGCCTCGGCGGTGCGCCGGACGTGCCCGGGGTGCCGATGATCGTCGTCGCACTGGCCGGCCTGCTCGCCAACGCCGCCGTGGTGCTGCTGTTGCGCTCACAATCCGAGACCAGCCTGGCGGTCAAGGGCGCCTACATGGAGGTCGTCGCCGACACCGTCGGCAGCATCGGGGTCCTCATCGCCGGCATCGTCACCGTCACCACGCGGTGGCCCTACGCCGACGTCGTCGTCGCGGTACTCGTCGCACTGTGGGTGCTGCCCCGGGCGATCGCGCTGGCCCGCGCCGCGCTGCGCATCCTGTCGGAGTCCTCGCCCAGCCACATCGACGTCGACGAACTGCGCTCCGCGCTCTGTGCGGTGGAGGGCGTCACCGAGGTGCACGATCTGCACGTGTGGACGCTGGTGCCCGGCAAGGACATGGTGACCGCACACCTGACCAGCGGGCGCGACTCCGCCCGGGTCCTCGACGACGCGCGCGCCGTGCTGACCGCGCGCGGGCTCGACCACGCGACCGTGCAGGTCGAGCCGCCGGATTCGGCCGCCGACTGCGAGTGCGAAAGCCAGAACCGGTAGCCCCGCCACGGCTGCCCGTCGCGCTGCGCGCTGCGGTCAGCACCGCCATCCCCGTCCTCCTCGGCGTGGCCGCCGGCAATCTCGGCGCCGGATTGATCGCCACCCTCGGCGCGTTCACGTCGCGGTTCGGAGTCGGCCGCCCCTACCTGAGCCGCGCCGTCCAACTCGCCCTGGTGGCGATCGCGCTGGCAGTGGCGGTCGCCGCCGGCTCCTGGGCTTCCGACGTCGCGTGGGTCGGAGTGCTGACCGTCTCCGCCGTCGCGGTCATCGCGGTGTGGATGTGCAGCGCGTTGAGGGTCGGGCCGCCGGGTGCCTACGTGTTCGTCGTCGCCTGCGCCGCGGGGATCGGCGTCTCGGCGTCCCGGCTGAGCCCCTGGCAGATCGGTGGACTCGTCCTGGCCGGCGGCGCGGTGGCCTGGACGGTCCAGATGGTCGGCGCGGTGACGGGGTTCCGGCGCCCGGAGCGGGCCGTGGTGCAGACAGCGGCCGACAGCGTCGCCGACTATCTCGACGCCATCGGCGGACCGGACGAGGAGGCCACCCGGCATCGCGCGGCGCATGCGCTGCACCAGGCGTGGACGGCGCTGATCGACCAGCAGCCGACCGCGTCGGTGAGCCCTCGGCTGCATCGCCTGCGGGCGGCGAACCACGCGGTGCACGTCCTGTTCGCCCGCGCCGATCCCGACTCCGCCGACCTGGCACGTGCGGTCGGACGACTCGAAGCCGATCCCGACGCGGTCGCCTACCGCGACCCGGCTCAGCGCCCGCCCGCGCCGGCACCCGCGCGCCACCTTCTGCGGTCAGCACTGCGCACCGGCTCGCAGACGCGGCGAGTGATGATCCGGGTCGCGATCGGGGTGCCGCTGGCCGGGTTCGCCGCCGTCGGACTCGGCGTCGACCGGGCCTACTGGGCGATGGCCGCGGCGGTGCTGATCCTGCACCAGGGCGCACCGCTGTGGCATGCGCTGCGCCGCGGCGCCGAGCGCCTGCTCGGCACGTGGATCGGCCTGGCCCTGGCCGCCGCGATCATCGTGATCCATCCGCAGGGCTGGCTGCTGGCCGCGGTGCTGGCGCTGCTGAACTTCGCCATCGAGATGCTCGTGGTCCGCAACTACCTGCTGGCCTCGGTGTTCATCACCGCCACCGCGCTCACCATCGGCACGGCGAGCCACCCGCTAGAGCCCGGGCAGGTCGGACACCTGCTGCTGACCCGCGGCATCGACACGATGATCGGCTGCGCGATCGGGCTGGCGGTCTATCTGGCACTCGCCCGCCGGCAGGAAATCCAGCGGCTCCCGGACGCGCTGGCAGCCACGCGGGCAGCGCTCACGCTCGCCGAGCAGTTCGTCGCGGCGAGCGACACCGCCAGCCTTCAGGCGCGCACCGCGCGGCGAGATCTTCAGCGGACGACGCTGGACATGCTCGACGTCCTCGACGCCGCGCAGGCCGGGCCGCGGGATCAACGGGAGGCCGCCGCCCGGCTGCGACCCGATGTGCAGACCGTCGAGCGGGCGGCGTCGGAGACGATCGCCGCGCTGTGGCTCTAGGCGAGGCCGAGCTCGCCGCGCGCCGCCGGATCGCAGTCGTCGAGCAGGTCGAGGCAGCGCTGGAACTCCGGCTCCTCACCGATCGCGTCGGCCGCGCGGGCCAGCGCCGCCACGCAGCGCAGGAAGCCGCGGTTGGGTTCGTGGGCGTAAGGCACCGGACCGAAACCCTTCCAGCCGTTGCGGCGCAACTGATCCAGGCCGCGGTGATAGCCGGTGCGCGCGTAGGCGTAGGCGGTCACCGCCTGATCGTTGTCGAGCGCATCCTCGGCCAGCGCCGCCCATGCCACCGACGCCGACGGGTGCGCGGCGGCGACGATCGCCGGGTTCTCCGAGGCGTCAAGCTCGGCTTCGGCCTCGGGATCGCCAGGCAGCAGTACAGGTTCCGGTCCGAGGAGATCGCCCATCCGAGTCATGCCCCCCATTGTGCCGTGCGGGGTTACCGAGTCGTCACCGTGGATGGATAAGCTTCGCCCGTAGCCGTCAGGAGGACCGCAGCACCGATGTCGAACCCCACTGGCCCGGATCAGCCGGACGATCCCACCCACCCCCAGGACGAGCCCGCCACCGAGGTGTTCGCGCCGGCCGATCCCGGCGCCCAGCCCACCGACCCGCCGGAGGGTGAGCGACGCTTCACCGCACCGTCGGGATTCGACGCGGGGTCCACGCAGATCATCAACCGGCCGCAGGAGCCGGCCACCGAGATCTTCGGCACCGGCGGCACCGCCGAGACGGAGGCCTTCACCGCGCAAAACGTTGCGCCACAAAAGATTCCGGCCCGCGACGACGCCCCGAAACCGCCCACGAAGAAGCGCAGCTGGGGCTGGGTCATCGCGATCGTGCTGGTGATCGCCGCGCTCGCGGCCGTCGCGATCCTCGGCACCATCCTGCTGACCCGCGGGTCGTCGCCCGCCGCCTCACAAGAAGACCAGGTCCGGTCCACCATCTCCGACTTCGACGTCGCTGTGCAGAACGGCGACCTGGCGGCGCTGCGCAGCATCACCTGCGGCAGCACCCGCGACAGCTACGTCGCCTACAACGACAAGGCGTGGGAGCAGACCCACGCCCGTGTCGCCGCAGCAAAGCAGTACCCCGTCGTCGCCAGCGTCGACCAGGTCGTCGTCAACGGTGAGCACGCCGAAGCGAACGTGACCACGTTCATGGCCTACGCGCCGCAGACCCGCTCCACGCGCAGCTTCGACCTGGAGTTCACCGACGAGCAGTGGAAGATCTGCCAGGCCCCGAGCAGCTAGGCGCTAAGCGCTCACGCTGCGGCCCGCGCTGTGCAGGTCGTTGCAGGCCTCGACCACGCGCTCGCTCATCGACGCCTCGGCCTTCTTGAAGTAGCTCCGCGGGTCGTAGACCTTCTTGTTGCCGACCTCGCCGTCGACCTTCAGCACGCCGTCGTAATTGCTGAACATGTGCCCGACGATCGGCCGGGTGAACGCGTACTGGGTGTCGGTGTCGACGTTCATCTTCACCACGCCGTACTTCAGTGAGTCCTCGATCTCGGACTTCAGCGAGCCCGATCCGCCGTGGAACACGAAGTCGAACGGCTTGGAACCCTCGGGCAAGCCCAACTTGGCGGCCGCGACCTTCTGACCTTCGGCCAGCACTTCCGGCTTGAGGACGACGTTGCCCGGCTTGTAGACGCCGTGCACGTTGCCGAACGTGGCGGCCAGCAGGTACTTGCCGTGCTCACCGGCGCCGAGCGCGTCGATGGTCTTCTCGAAATCCTCGGGCGAGGTGTAGAGCTTGTCGTTGATCTCGGCCTCGACGCCGTCCTCTTCGCCGCCGACCACGCCGATCTCGATCTCGAGGATGATCTTGGCGGCGGCGGCGTGCTTGAGCAGCTCCTGCGCGATCGAGAGGTTCTCGTCGATCGGCACTGCGGAGCCATCCCACATGTGCGACTGGAACAGCGGGTTCTGTCCCTTGGCGACGCGCTCGGCGGAGATCGCGAGCAGCGGCCGGACCAGGCCGTCGAGCTTGTCCTTGGGGCAGTGGTCGGTGTGCAGCGCGACGGTGATGTCGTACTTGGCCGCGACCACGTGCGCGAACTCGGCCAGCGCGACCGCGCCGGTGACCATGTCCTTCACCCCGAGCCCGGACGCGAACTCCGTGCCACCCGTCGAGAACTGGATGATGCCGTCGGAGCCGGCGTCGGCGAAGCCCTTGATCGCGGCGTTGATGCTCTCCGACCCGACGCAGTTGATCGCGGGGAATGCGAAGGAGTGCTCCTTGGCCCGGCCGAGCATCTCGGCGTAGACCTCGGGCGTTGCGATGGGCATGACTGTTCCTCTCGGCTGGGGTGGTTGGAGTATCTCAGGTGTGGTGAAAGCTCACACGGTCAGAACCATGCGATAGCGGGCCTTGCCCGAATCCATCATCTGGAACGCCTCGGCAGCCTCGGCCAACGGCCGTTCCTGGATCATCGCCCGCACGCCGCTGAGCACGGCGAAGTGCAGGGTCTCCTCGACGTCGCGGGAGGTGCCCGACGGGTGACCGGTCACCGACAGCCCGGAGTTGATCAGGTCGAGCGGGCTGATCGGCAGGTTCTCGGGCGTGACGCCGACGGCGACCAGCTCGCCTTCGGGCCGCAGGCCACCCACCGTCGCCGCCATCGCCTCGGCGTTGTTCGCCGTCGCCAGGACCACCGCGGCCCCGCCCAGCTTCTGCAGCTCGGCCGCGACGTCCTGGGCGGTGGAGTCGATGTAGTGGTGAGCACCGAGTCGGGTGGCCTCCTCGGCCTTGCCGGTGCCGCGGGCGATCGCGACCGTTTCGAAGCCCATCGCCCGGGCGAACTGCACGCCGAGGTGGCCGAGGCCGCCGACGCCGAGGATCGCGACGACGTCGCCGGCCTTGGCGCGCGTCTGCCGCAGCCCGTTGAACGTCGTCACTCCGGCGCAGCCCATCGGTGCCGCCTCGACGAACGACAACCCGTCCGGGATGCGAGCCAGCGCGGTGGCCGGCACGTTCACCGATTCTGCGTACCCGCCCGGGTAGTGCCAGCTCGGCACCTCCATGCGCACGCACTGCATGAAGTGGCCCTGCCGACACGGGATGCAGCGGTTGCAGTTGCCGCCGAACCAGCCGACCGCGACCCGGTCACCGGCGGTGAAGTCCTCGACCCCGTCTCCCAGCTCGGCGATGGTGCCGGCGATCTCGTGGCCCAGCGTCAGCGGCCACTGCAGTCCCGGAAAGTGCCCGGCGTAGAACTCGCGGTCGGTGCCGCAGACGCCGCAGGCGGCGACGTCGAGCCGGACGTGACCCGCCGACGGCGACGGCGTGTCGACGTCGACGACGGTCAGCGCGGCGTTGGCTTCGGGAACCTGTACTGCCTTATGCGTGGGCATGACTCAGCCTAAGCCGCCGGTACCCTCATAGCCGTGGTCGTCGACAATCTCGCGCTGATGCCCGACTTTCTGGACCCGATCAAACTCATCGGGTACTTCGGCACCTGGGCGCTGATCGGCATCCTGGTCGTCGTCTTCGTCGAATCCGGGGTGCTGTTCCCGATCCTGCCGGGCGACACCCTGCTGTTCGTGGCGGGCATGCTGGCGGCGGGCACAGCAGCCGAAGCCGCGACGGTCGACGCGAACTTCCACCTCTGGCAGCTGCTGGTGTTCATTCCCGTCGCGGCCGTCCTCGGCGGCCAAGTCGGATACTGGATCGGCCGCAGCCTGGGCACCGCGATGTTCAAGCCCAATGCGCGCATCCTCAAGCAGCGCTACCTCGACGAAGCACACCTGTTCTTCGAGCAGCGCGGACCGTTCGCGATCGTGATCGCCCGGTTCGTGCCGATCGTGCGCACGCTCGCGCCGATCACCGCGGGCGCGGCGAAGATGAACTACGGCCTGTTCACCGCGTTCAACGTGCTCGGGGCGGTGGTGTGGGGTGTCGGGCTGGTGCTGATGGGCTACGGCCTCGGCCAGTTCGAGGTGGTGCAGAAGCTGCTCGAGCCGATCTTCATCCTGATCGCGGTCGCGTCGATCACCCCGATGCTCTGGGAGTGGTACAAGCGCCGCAAAGCAGCCAAGGCGGCTGGCATCCCGACGCCTCCGATGGACGCCGAAGAGCAGGCCTAACCGGCGAGCCCGTTCTGCAACGCATCGAAGAGCAGGCCCAGTCGGTGCCGATGATCCTCGACGACGGGGTCCGGTGACCCCTCGGCGACGACGCGCTGCGCGGTGCCGGTCAGGACGGTGGAGTATCCGGCGATGACGAGGGTGGCGAACAGTCCCGGGTCGGCCGTGAATTCTGGGTCGTCATCGAGCGCATCACGAAGCGCCTGCACGAGTTCGGCGGCGATCTCGCGCAGCCGAGCGATCAGCACCGGCGATCCTGCGACCGTCCGATAGAACGGGATCGACCCGTCCTTGACGCCCGACAGCGCATGCCGCTCGTCGACGAGGCGGAACGCCGCGTCACCCAGCGACGCCAGCACGGCGCTGCCCGCCCCACGGTCCCGCACTGCCGCGCGCAGGATCTCGACGGCGTCGTCGACGCGGTCGAAGAGCAGATCCTCCTTGCGCGGGAAGTGCTTGAACACCGTGACGCTCGAGACTCCGGCCTCTTTGGCGACCTGCGCGACCGTCACCTCGTCGAAGCCGCGATCAAGGAACATCCGGGTCGCGACATCCGAGATCTTCCGGCGGGTCATCGGTCCGCCGCGCTCCGATGTTCTGGGCATACCACCTCGCTGTGTTGACTCACTAAATTTAGTCACTTAACTTAGTGCCATGACCGCTTCGAGCATTGTCTCTCCTCGCTCACTCACCCAAGCCTGGCCCGCGCTCCTGGGCCTGTCGGCCGTGTTCCTGTTCGAGATGCTCGACAACTCGATCCTGAACGTCGCCCTGCCCACGATCGGCCGGGACCTGCACGCATCGACCACCGCACTGCAGTGGGTGACGGGCGCCTACGCCGTCGTGTTCGGCGCGCTGATGCTGGCGTTCGGGGCCGTCGCCGACCGTGTCGGGCGGCGCCGCGTCATGCTCCTGGGCCTCGTCCTGCTGGCCGCGGCGAGCCTGGCAACCGCGTTCGTGACGACGGCCGAGCAGCTGATCGCCGTGCGCGTGCTGACCGGTGTCGCGGCGGCGATGACGACGCCGGGGTCGATGGCGCTGGCCTTCCGGCTGTTCGACGACGACACACTCCGCCTGCGTGCGATCACGCTGATCTCGACCGTGGGCCTGGTCGGTCTCGCGATCGGCCCGACGGTCGGCGGGTTCGTCGTCGAGGTCGCACCCTGGCAGGTGCTGCTGCTGGTCAATGTGCCGATCGCGCTGCTCGCGATCGCCGGCGTGCGTTTCGGCATCGCCGCCGACCGTCTCGAGGATCTGCATCGCGATCCGGTGGACGTCGCGGGTGGCGTTCTGGGCACGGCCGCGATCGCGTGCGCGCTGGTCGCGCCGACGCTGTTCGTCGAGGACGGCGTTCGTGCGTGGCTGCCCTGGGTGACGGCGGCGCTGGCGCTGGCGGCGTGCGTGGCGTTCGTCATCAGGGAGCGGACCGCGCGCTTCCCGCTGATCTCCCTGCAGCTCGTTGCGCACCCGCTGGTGTCGAGTGGGCTGGCGTTCAAGGCCGCTGCGGGGCTGGCGATCGCGGGCCTCGGCTACCTGGTGACGCTCCAGCTGCAGCTCGACTGGGGGTGGCCGCCGGCGCTCGCCGCGATCGGGATGCTGCCGCAGGTCGCGGTGCTCATCGCAGGCAGCTTCGTCGTCAACCCGTTCGTGAAGCGCGTGGGGCCGGAACGCGCCGCGTGGCTCAGCGCGTCGGCTGTCGTCGTCGGGCTCGCGGTCTATGCGGTGCTGGGTCGGTTCGGTTATCCGTGGGTCGCCACGGCACTCGTGCTCGTCGCGGCGGGCCTGCGGGTGGTCGGGGTCGTCGCCGCGCTCAACGTGTTGCGCGGGCTGCCCGAGAATCGGACGACGATCGGCACGGCGCTGGTGGACACGTCCAGCGAAGTGACGTCTGGAGTCGGCATCGCGGTCAGCGGGACGATCCTGGCCGCGATGTTCACCGGCACGATCACCGCCGCGCATTGGACCGCAAGTCAGACCACGGAGTTCCGGGATGCGGTCACGATTGCAGGGCTCGCGTTGACCGGGATCGCTGCGGCGCTGGTCGCGTTCGGGATCAGCGCTGCTCCAGCGCGCGGATGAGGCTCGCGGCGTCCCACGGCCCTTTGTGCCGGACTCCGTTGACGAAGAGCGTCGGCGTCGCGTTCAGGTCCATCGCCTCGGCGTCTTCGGCGTCGTCGGTCACCCGGTGCAGCACCTTCGACGAGTGCAGCCGCACGTCGTGGTCGAACTTCTCGATGTCGCAGCCCGCGGCAACGGCGTAGCGGTAGATGTCAGCCCAGTCGAGATCGTCCTGATGCGCGAACAGCTGCCGCGACATCTCCCAGAACCGGCCCTGCAGCGCCGCCGCCTCGCTGGCCCGCGCCGCGTCGAACGCCCGCGGATGCGCCCGCTCCAGCGGGAAGTGCCGCCACACGTACAGCAGCTCGTCGCCGAAGTGCTTGCGGACCTCGTCGATGGCGCCGGTCGCACGGCTGCAGAACGGGCACTCGAAGTCGCCGTACTCGACCAGCGTCAGCGGCGCGTCGGGCCGTCCACGCGCATGGTCCCGGTCCGGATCGACGGGCCGCAGCAGGTGCAGGCCGACGGGTTCGGGCGGGCTCAGCCAGTCGGTGATCCGGAAGATCGCCCAGCCGAACACGAACGCCAGCACCGACGCGGCCAGCACGCCGATGCGCGCCTGGTCCTGACGGCCCGGGTCCTCGATCGCGATGTCGACAATGAACAACGAGATCGTGAAGCCGATGCCCGACAGGGCCGCCCCACCCATCACCCGTCGCAGCGTCAGCCCCGGCGCGAGCACGCCGAGCCCGGTGCGGCGCATGAACCACGTCGCCCCGGTGATGCCGATGAACTTGCCGATCACCAGGCCGGCCACGATGCCCCACGTCAGCGGTGACCGCAGCGCGGCACCCACGCTCGCCGCGTCGAGCTTGACTCCGGCATTGACCAGCGCGAACAGCGGCAGAATCCCGAACGACACCACCGGCCCGACCGCCGTCTGCAGCCGCTCGTTGATCGAGATCGACTCCTGGAGTGAGCGACTGGCCGCGCGGGCGTAGCGCGAATTCGGCGACTGCCGGAACGCGCGGATCTGCTCGACGGCACGCTCGACCGGTTGGCGCTCCGGGGTGAACACAGGGATCAGCAGCGCGACGGCGACACCGGCCAGGGTCGGATGCACGCCGCCCATGTACAGCGCGATCCACAACGCCAGGCCGAGCACCGCGTAGGCCGGTCCGTGCGCTTTCGGCAGGTAGCGGACAGCGGCCAGCGCGGCCAGCAGCACCGCGGCCACCAACAGCGGAACCCACTGAATCTCGTCGGAGTAGAACAGCGCGATCACCCCGAGCGCGCCCACGTCGTCCACCACCGCCAGGGTCAGCAGGAACAGCCGGACCCGGGCGGGGAACACCGGCTTGATGATCGCCAACGCCCCGACGAGGAACGCGGTGTCGGTCGAGATCACCACACCCCACGCCTGCGCGTTCTCGCCCGACGGGTTGAGCGCGAGGAACACGACGGCGGGGAGTACGAGGCCGGCGATCGCGGCGACGACGGGGACCGCGGCGCGGGACCGGTCGGTCAGCTCGCCGATGGTGAACTCCCGCGTCACCTCGAGGCCGACGATGAAGAAGAAGAACGTCATCAGAGCGTCGTTGACCAGGTGCTGTACCGACATCTCGGCGTGGAACGAGCCGACGGTCAGGCCGACCTCGGTGTGCAGCAGCGCCGCATAGGCGTCAGCCCACGGCGAGTTCGCCCACAGGATCGCAATGACGGTCGCGATCAGCAGAAGTGCAGCGGCGGTGTTGTCGGTCGTCCGGTTGGTGGCGCTCCCGCGACTCAGGCGGGAGGGCCGCAGCGGGAATCCGCGCGGCTGGGTGGCCGGTTCGGTCACGGCTGACTGGCGACGGTGTGGGCTGCTTCCATCAGCATCCACCCTGCCAGCTGCACCGAGAGATCGCGCTCCGGGATCTCTGAGGAGTTCACCGCGCCTTCGACGAACTGCGCGTCACCGGAGGTGGCCGTCGGCAGCTGCGCTTCGCGCTCCCAGAACGCGCTGAACAGCGGCAGATCCTCGACCGTCGCCCGGTTGTCCCAGGCCGCCTCTGCTGAGGACACGACCAGCGATCGTGCGGTGGCGCGGGCCGCCTCGTCCTCGGCTGAGTCGCCGGGCAGCGCGGTCGCCGCCAGCGCGAGGTAGCGCGCGAGGATGCCGTGGAACAGCCCGCCGTCGCCACCGCCCGCCGCCTTGAGCACGCCGTCGGGCGCCATGTGCTCGGCGACCGCGGCGACAAGCCGGTGCACGCGTTCGGCGTGCCGCGGGTCCTGGGTGCGGGTGGCGAGCTCGGTCTCGAGGCCCAGCACCACGCCCTGGCAGTACGTGTACTGGGCGCGCACCATCGACCCGCCTTTGATGCCGTCGAAGACGAGGTGCGTCTCGGGGTCGATCAGCGTCTCGTCGATCCAGTCGGCCATCTGCTGGGCGCGGCGGAGCCGACCCTCGAAACGGGCCAGGAAGATTCCGGCGGGCCCGTTGGCGGGGGCGTTGAAGAACTGGTCCTGTTTGCGCCACGGGATGCCGCCGCCATCCTCGGGCACCCACGCGGTCACGAACTGGTCGGCCAGCGTGTCCAGCGCCTTGGGCCGGGCGACGTCCGCGAGCCGGCCGGCGCGCTCGAGCGACAGCGCCAGCCAGGCCATGTCGTCGTAGTAGTCGTTGGTCCACCGGCCGATGTTGCGCAGCCGGTGGCTGCGGATTTGGCGGGCGATGCGGGTCAGCCGCTCGGGCTGCGGGTCGCGGACCTGCGCGTCGACGAGGTTGTCGATCAGATGGGCCTGCCACCAGTAGTGCCAGGTGCCGAAGCGGCGCTGCCCACCGGTCGCCGGCCACGCCACCACGCCGAGCTGGGTGCCGGGCAGCCCCCAGAGCTTGCGGAGGTGGCGCTGGGTGACCGCAGCCTCGGCGCTGGCCGCGCGGTTGGCCCACATCTGATCCATGGGTCGATCCTGCCTCACAGCCCGCCAAAAAAGCATGAGACAAATATGTCTCATATGAGCTACAGTCGTCTCATGACGACGCGCGAAGATCTGCTGCGCGCCGCCGCCGACTACCTCGGCCGGCGGCCGAACGCGACACAGGACGAGATCGCCACGGCGGTCGGCGTCAGCCGCGCCACGCTGCACAGGCACTTCTCCGGCCGCGCCGCGCTGGTGTCGGCACTCGAGCAGCTCGCTATCACCGAAATGACTGCGGTGCTGGCCGCCGTCCGCCTGCACGAGGGACCCGCCGACGAGGCGCTGCGCCGGCTCGTGACGGCGTGCGAGCCGATCGCCCCCTACCTCGCGCTGCTGTACAGCCAGAGCCAGGACGACGTGACCGCCTGCATCGAGGTGTGGGGCGAGATCGACGGCACGATCAGCGAGCTCTTCCTGCGTGGGCAGCGCGACGGACTGTTCCGGCCCGATCTCCCCGCTGCCTGGCTGACCGAATCCTTCTACAGCCTGGTCGCCGCGACCGACTGGTCCATCCGCGCCGGTCGCGTCGCCGCCCGCGACGGCACCCGACTGATCCTCGACCTTCTCTTGAACGGAGTACGTACCTCATGACTCGCCGCTGGCTCGCACTCGGCGTCCTGACCCTTGCCGTCCTGCTGATCGGCATCGACGGCACCGTGCTCTCGCTCGCCACCCCGTTCTTCACCGCCGACCTCGACGCCACCGGCACCCAGGTCCTCTGGATCGGCGACATCTACTCCTTCGTGCTGGCCGCGCTGCTGATCAGCATGGGCAGCCTCGGTGACCGCATCGGCCACAAGAGGCTCATGCTCTGCGGTGCAACGGCATTCGCGGTCATCTCGGTGATCACCGCCTACTCGACGAGCGCTCCGATGCTGATCGGCACCCGCGCACTGTTGGGCGTGGCCGGCGCGACGCTGGCCCCCGCGACCCTGGCACTGATTCGTGGAATCTTCACCGAGCAGCGCGAGCGCAGCATCGCGGTCGGCATCTGGGCCGCGGCGTTCTCGGCCGGCGCCGCGCTCGGCCCCGTGGTGGGCGGCGTTCTGCTGGAACACTTCTGGTGGGGATCGGTGTTCCTGATCAACCTGCCGGTGATGGTCGTGCTCGTCGTCGGCGGCCTGCTCCTGCTGCCCGAGCACCGCGACCCTCAGCCCGGCCCGTGGGACCTGCCCAGCGTGGGTCTGTCGATGGTCGGCATGCTCGCCGTCGTCTACGCGATCAAGGAAGGGTTCACCGGCCTGGTGCACGGCATCGGCGGCGACGTCGTCGTGGCGGGCGTCCTCGGTATTGCGGCACTCGTCACCTTCGTGCGCCGGCAGCTGCGGTTGCCGCACCCGTTGATCGACGTCCGGCTCTTCGCCAACCCGCGGTTCTCCGGCGTCGTCGCGGGCAACCTGCTGGCCGTGCTCGGACTGTCGGGTCTGCTGTTCTTCCTGTCGCAGTACTTCCAGCTGGTGCACGAGTACAGCCCGCTCAAAGCCGGCCTGGCCGAGCTGCCCGGCGCGCTGACGGCCACCGTGTTCGGTGTGCTCGCAGGCGTGCTGGTGCGCTACGTCTCGCACCGCGCGGTGTTGTCGGCCGGCCTGGCGATGGTCGGCATCGCGATGGCCGGGCTGATGGTCTCCCTGCTGGTGTTCACTCCGGTCGCGCCGTATCTGCCACTGGGACTGGCGCTCTTCGTCGTCGGCGTCGGGCTCGGGCTGGCGTTCACGGTGGCCAGCGACGTCATCCTGGCCAGCGTGCCGAAGGAACGGGCCGGTGCGGCCGCGGCAGTCTCGGAGACGGCCTACGAGTTGGGCATGGCGCTGGGTATCGCCGTGCTGGGTTCGATCGTGACCGCGGTCTATCGCACCGTCGTCGTGCCTGCCGCCATCCCGTCGGCGACCGCGGACCAGGCCCGGGACTCGCTGGCGCAAGCGGTCCACGCGGCGCAGACGCTACCTCCCGCGCAGGCCGAGAGCCTGCTCGATGCGGCACGCACCGCGTTCACGCACGGGTTGTCGGTGGCCTCCGGGGTGGGCGCGCTGCTGCTGCTCTCCTCGGCTGTCGCCGTGTGGATCCTGCTGAAATCACCAGGCCCGGCCGAGGTCGGCGTGCTGGCGGACCCAGGTGTGCATCGCGATGCCGGCAGCGACCGCCGCGTTGATGCTCCGTGTGGAGCCGAACTGCGCGATTGAGACAGTCAGCGCCGCACCGGTTTTCGCGTCATCGGTGATGCCGGGCCCCTCCTGGCCGAAGATCAGCAAGGCCGCCCGCGGCAGCGTCACCTCCTCGATGCGCACCGCACCCGGCACGTTGTCGACGGCCACCGGCGTCAACCCGTCTTGCGCCGCGGCGTCGAGCAGTGTGGCCGTGCTGTCGTGGTGGCGCAGGCGCTGGTAGCGGTCGGTCACCATGGCGCCGCGGCGATTCCAGCGCCGCCGGCCGACGATGTGCACGGTGTGCACGGCGAACGCGTTCGCAGTGCGCACCACGGCGCCGATGTTGGCGTCGTTGCCGAAGTTCTCGATGGCAATGTGGAGGGGGTTCCTGCGGGCGTCGATGTCGGCGACGATCGCCTCCCGCGTCCAGTACCGGTACGCGTCGACGACGTTGCGAGTGTCGCCCTCGCGCAACAGGTTCGGGTCGTACCGGGGATCGTCGGGCAGAGGGCCGGACCACGGGCCGACGCCCGGCCCCTCGCCCCACTCGGTGGGTCCGGGCGGCACGACCGGCTCGGTCATCGCGTCCACAACGCCGCGTGGGTGCCGATCACCGACACCGTGGCGTACAGCAGCGCCTGGTTGATCTCCCCCTGGGTGCACAGCGACGCCCGCACGTTCACCCCGTCGCGCGACGCCTCCGGAAGGACCAGCACCGACGCGCCGTAGACGTCGCAGGCGTGGCTCAGGCCTCGGCCCTGCACCGTCGGAGCGGCGACCACCATCAGCGGCCCGCCGCGGGCGGCGGCGTCGTCACGGTATCGGGCGGCCAGGCCGGATATGTCGAGCCCGATCAGCATGTATCCCTTGCCGCTGAAGGCATTCGGATCGCCCAGCGCGGTCGGGTTCAGGGCGGTGCCGTCAGCGCGGAAGGCGTCCAGGCTGGTGGCCGTGAGGTCCAATCCGGTGTCGTTGGCGTTGACCTCCGGGAGCCCGACGGGAAACGCGACGGGATAGGCAACGGTCGACCCGGCGATGCGGTCGCGCGGGGAATACGCGTACACCCCGCGCACCTGGCTCTGGTCTCGGAACGGCCCGATGCACACGGTGCCTGTCATCCGGTCCGGAGACTCTGCCGAAACCGGTTGCAGCGCAAGCGTTGTCACATCCTCGCAGCCGCCGATCGCATTGGCTTCCACGGGATGGTCGAGCGCTCCGTAGAGGCCGAAGCGGACATCGCGCGGTGCGGCGTGGGGTGCACCCTGCTGCGACGGAGCCGCGTCGATGTCGACGAGCACGTAGTCGGCGTCGAAACGCAGGTCCGTCACCGACATGTTCCAGCCGAGCACGGCCAGCGATTCGCCGATCGTCGCGGTCAGCGCCGAATACACGTCGGGGCGGTCGTCGTCACTCGAACACGAGGTGGCGGTCAGCACCAGGACCACCAGGAGCGCGATCAGCCGCACGGCATCTCAGGTCCGGCCACGGCCCTTGCCCACGGTTCGGGTCAGCACACGCACCAGGCTGCGCGGCACCATGCGGCCGCCGGTGGTCAGCGCCTTGTACTGCAGGCCGGGGATGATGACGACCTTCCCTTTGGCCATGTCGGACATCGTCTCGGCCACCACGTCGTCGACCTCCAGCCAGAGGAAGGACGCGGTGCCGGCCATGTCGATGCCGGCGCGGGCGTGGAACTCGGTGCGCACGAATCCCGGGCAGAGTGCGTGCACACCGACACCCGTACCGCCCAGACCGTTGGCGAGGCCTTCGGAGAACGACACCACCCACGCCTTGGACGCCGAGTACGTCGAACCCCTGCCGGGCAGCAGACCGGCGACGCTGGCCACGTTCAGCACCGTGCCGGTGCCTGCGGCGATCATCGCCGGCAGCGCGGCGTGGGTGAGGGCCATGACGGCGGTGACGTTGACGTCGAGCTGCGCCTGCAGCTTCTCGTAGGGGGCCGACCAGAACTCGCCGGCGGTACCGAAACCGGCGTTGTTGACCAGTACCCGGACCCCGGCGCGCAGGCGCTCGGCGACCGTGTCGCGGTCGGCAGCCGACGACAGGTCGGCGGTGATGGTCTCGACTCCGGTGCCGTGCCGCTGCCGAAGCTCGTCGGCCAGCCGGTCGAGCCGGGCGGTGTCGCGGGCGACAAGAACCAGGTCGTAGCCGTCGGCGGCGTAGCGGCGCGCGAAACCCTCACCGATTCCGGAGGTCGGCCCGGTGATCAGGGCGACGGGGCGGGGCATGCCCCAGAGGATAGCTACCGCTGATAGTTCGGCGACTGCCGGCCGTTGCGCTGCCCGGGCGGCCCGGGGGGCACCGGCGGCGCGGGGCGGCGCTGCGGCTCAGGGCGCGGCGGGGTCGGGGTCAGCGGCCGGCTCGGGGACCCGCTACGCCGTGCGACGGGCTGACCGGCCGCGGCCGACGGCACCGGCGGCAGCACGCGCAGCAGGTCGTTGAACTGCCGCACGGTGCGCAGGCCCTCGTCCCACTGGGCGCGGGTACTGGTCACCGGCATGCTGATCAGCGTCCAGTTCTGCTCGTTCCACATGATCTCGGCGCAGTCGGGCGCGGTGTGGGCGAACGTCACCATGCGACGGTCGCAGGCCCGCCGGGCGGCGTCGAGGTTGGTGGAGTAGACCATGCGGGGGCCAATGGCGCCCAGCAGCCAGATGTCGCTCTCGCGCGGTTCCTTGATGCCCTTGAGCCGCATGTCGACGACGACGTTGGTGCCGACCTTGCGGTGCAGCGCGATGACGGTGGCGACATCCTCGAGGTCGAAGATGAACACCGCCTCGCCGCGGATCTGGCCGAGGACGACGTTCTTGGCCGCGACATCGCCCACGGTGGACATCACGCCACGCTTCCAGCGCGCCACGATGTCGGTCGATTCGGGTTCGTAGTCGAAGCCGTGCGACTTCGCCCACGACTTGCGGCGCCGGCCCAGACCGCGGCGGCGGTCGTGGTCGACGTACAGCAGAACTGCCGCACCCACGAAACAGAGTGCGGACAGCGTGAACCAGAGCGGAACCATTGCGACCAGAGTATCCGCTTCCGGGGGTCCGGTCCGAATCCGAATGGGTCACAACCCGGTCACCTTCTCCGGGATCGATCGTCGGCGCAGGCCACGCATACTGGCCCGATGACCGATCTGACCGGCAGGTCCTACCTCGTCGTCGGGGCCAGCGGGGCGCTCGGATCGCGGATCGCGCGTCGGCTGGCCGACCAGGGGGCGGCGTTGACGGTGACGGGCCGCGACGCCGACGCGCTCGCCGAGGTCGGCGACGCGCACGTGGTCACCGCCGACCTGCGCGAGCCCGACGCCGGACGGACCGTCGTCGAGGCGGCCCGCGAGCAGCACGGCCGGCTCGACGGCGTCGTCATCGCGGCCGGTGCGGTGGCGTTCGGGCCGTTTACCGAGGTCGACGACGACACCGTCGACGACCTCGTCCTGGTCGACTTCCTCGCTCCGCTGCGGGTGATGCGGGCCGCGCTGCCGGTGCTGGAACCCGGTGGGGTGATCCTCGGCATCAGCGCGGTCGTGGCGGAGAAGCCGCTGCCGAACATGGCGGTGTACTCGGCGGTCAAAGCGGCGACGGCCGCGCTGTTCACCGCGGTGCGCAGCGAGGCGCGTCGGCGCAAAGTCCGTGTCGTCGACGTGCGGCCGCCCCACACCGAGACCGGGCTCGCGGACCGGGCGATCGCCGGGGACCCGCCGCGGCTGCCGCAGGGGTTGGACCCCGACGCGGTGGCCGCGCGGATCGTCGAGGCGCTGCTCAGCGACGAGACGGACGTACCGAGCACCGCGTTCTGACGGCGCGAAACTGCGGCCAGATCGCAATTCTCTCGCGAAATGTGATCTGACCGCAGTCTCGGCGAGTTACAACTAGCCCAGCACGAGCCGGTCGCCGTCCGCGCTCACGTTGACGGGCACGATGTCGCCGTCGTGCACCTCTCCCGCGAGCAGCTGCTTGGCCAGCTGGTCGCCGATGGCCTGCTGCACGAGCCGCCGCAGCGGACGCGCGCCGTAGAGCGGGTCGAAGCCGCGATCGGCGAGCCACTTCTTGGCCGGCAGCGACACCTCGAGCGTGAGCCGCCGCTGCGCCAACCGCTTGGCCAGCTGCTGTAGCTGGATGTCGACGATGGAGACCAACTCCTCGGGGTTGAGCCCGTCGAAGATGATCACGTCGTCGAGCCGGTTGATGAACTCGGGCTTGAAGGCCGAGCGCACCGCCGCCATCACCATCTCCTCGGTTCCGCCGGCGCCCAGGTTGGACGTCAGGATGAGGATGGTGTTGCGGAAGTCGACCGTGCGGCCCTGGCCGTCGGTCAGCCGGCCCTCGTCGAGCACCTGCAGCAGCACGTCGAACACGTCCGGGTGGGCCTTCTCGATCTCGTCGAACAGGATCACCGAGTAGGGGCGGCGGCGCACCGCCTCGGTCAGCTGACCGCCTTGGTCGTAGCCGACGTAGCCGGGAGGCGCGCCGACGAGCCGAGCCACCGAGTGCTTCTCGCCGTACTCGCTCATGTCGATGCGGATCATCGCCCGCTCGTCGTCGAACAGGAACTCCGCCAACGCTTTTGCGAGCTCGGTCTTACCGACACCCGTCGGGCCCAGGAACATGAACGAGCCCGTCGGACGGTTCGGGTCGGCGACTCCGGCACGCGACCGGCGCACCGCGTCGGACACGGCGGCCACGGCCTTGCGCTGCCCGATGACGCGCTTGCCCAGCTCCTCCTCCATGCGCAGAAGCTTGGCGGTCTCGCCTTCGAGCATCCGGCCGGCCGGGATTCCGGTCCAGGCCGACACCACGTCAGCGATGTCGTCGGGCCCGACCTCCTCCTTGAGCATCACGTCCTCGCGGGCTTCCGCCTGAGGAACGGCCGCGTCGAGCCTCTTCTCGACCTCCGGGATGCGGCCGTACCGCAGCTCGGCGGCCTTGGCCAGATCGCCGTCGCGTTCGGCCCGGTCGGCCGCACCGCGCAGCTCCTCGAGCTGTTCCTTGAGCTCGCGGACGACGTCGATGGCGCTCTTCTCGTTCTGCCACCGGGTGGTGAGCTCGGAGAGCTTCTCTTTGTAGTCGGCGAGTTCGGCACGCAGCTTCTCCAGCCGCTCCTTCGAGGCGGCGTCCTCTTCCTTCGCCAGCGCCATCTCCTCGATCTCGAGGCGACGGACCAGGCGCTCGACCTCGTCGATTTCGACGGGCCGGGAGTCGATCTCCATGCGCAGCCGGGACGCGGCCTCGTCGACGAGGTCGATGGCCTTGTCGGGCAGGAACCGGGAGGTTATGTACCGGTCGGACAGCGACGCGGCGGCCACCAGCGCGGAGTCGGTGATCCGCACGCCGTGGTGCACCTCGTAGCGCTCCTTGAGCCCGCGCAGGATGCCGACGGTGTCCTCGACGGACGGTTCGCCGACCAGCACCTGCTGGAAGCGCCGCTCGAGGGCGGCGTCCTTCTCGATGTACTTGCGGTACTCGTCGAGCGTGGTTGCGCCGACCAGCCGCAGCTCGCCGCGGGCGAGCATCGGCTTGATCATGTTGCCGGCGTCCATCGCGGACTCGCCGGTCGCACCGGCGCCGACGATGGTGTGCAGCTCGTCGATGAACGTGATGATCTGCCCGGCCGAGTTTTTGATGTCGTCGAGGACGGCCTTGAGGCGCTCCTCGAATTCACCGCGGTACTTCGCACCGGCGACCATCGAGCCCAGGTCGAGCGAGATGACGGTCTTGTCCCGCAACGACTCCGGCACATCACCGGCGACCACGCGCTGGGCCAGACCCTCGACGATCGCGGTCTTGCCGACGCCGGGTTCGCCGATCAGCACCGGGTTGTTCTTGGTGCGACGGGAGAGCACCTGCACGACGCGACGGATCTCGGTGTCACGACCGATGACCGGATCGAGCTTGCCCTCACGGGCGCGCGCGGTCAGGTCGGTCGAGTACTTCTCGAGTGCCTGGTAGCTGCCCTCGGGGTCGGGATTGGTGACGCGGGCACTGCCGCGGACCTTCGTGAACGCCTCACGCAGAGTCTGGGGCGATGCGCCGTGTCCGGACAGCAGCTTGGCGACGTCGCTGTCGCCTCCAGCCAGGCCGACGAGCAGGTGCTCGGTGGAGACGTATTCGTCGTCCATCTCGGTGGCGAGATGCTGGGCATTGGTGATCGCCGAGACGGCTTGCGGGGCGAGCTGCGGCTGCGACGCGGATCCGGACGCGCTGGGCAGCCGGTCGAGCAGACGCTGCGTCTCGGCGCGGACGGTCGCGGGATCGACGCCGACAGCCTCCAGCAGCGGGGCGGCGATGCCGTCGTTCTGAGTCAGCAGCGCCATCAACAAATGAGCGGGCGTGATCTGCGGGTTGCCCGCGGCCGTTGCCGCCTGCAGCGCCGACGTCAGGGCCGCCTGGGTCTTGGTCGTCGGGTTGAACGAGTCCACGACACTCCTTTTCAGGTCCGTTGGGCCACACGGGTGGCCCGAAAATTGCTTGTCGACAGAATCAACGCGAACAACCTTGAGTCTGTTCCGCTCAACTTTAACTTTTTTCCTGCCGCCACACCAGAGGCCTCAAGTCCCCGGCCTGGCCTGTGGGTGGGTTTACCGTCAAGGCATGTCCGACAACGGCGACTTCGAGTTCGAACGGAAATTCTTCGTTCGCGACATGCCGGCCGTCGCCGCGTCCGACCCCACCCCGCTGCTCATCGCGCAGGCGTACCTGTTCGTCTCCGACGGTTACGCGGTGCGGGTCCGCCTGCAGGGACCGGCCCCCGCAGACCTCGAAGCGACGCCGGCACAGTTGGTGACCGCCCTGGGTGACGAGGCCATGGGCACCATGACCGCCAAAGGGCCGGCCGCCGGCGGAACCCGCTACGAGGCCGAGCGCGAGCTCGATCCGTTGGTGGCGGGCCAGATCGTCGCGCGCGCCGACCACGTCGTGGTCAAGATCCGCTCGTCGGTCTGGCTCGGTGAGGACGGGTGGGTGATCGACCGCTTCCTGGGCGCCAACGCCCCCGCTGCTGGTGGCCGAGGTCGAACGCGACGGCCCCGTCGTCGATCTCGCGATACCCGCGTTCTGCACCACCGAGGTGTCCGAGGACGACCGGTTCCGCAACGAGTACCTGGCCCACCACCCGTTCGGGTCGTGGTCGGCGGAGTATCTGCGTGAATTCGACTCGCGCGGGCCGGCTTTCGTCGACAGCCTCGGACAGAACCGGTTCGACGGCGCCTAGCGGACCTGCCGACGCGACCGGAACACCACCCACCGCAGCGCGCAGTACATGAACACGGCCTCGCATCCGCCCACCGTCAGCCGGGCGAGCCGGTAGTCGAGGCCCAGCCCGGTCAGAAGTGTCGACAGCGCCAGGATGAAGACCAGGTAGTTGAGCACCACCACAGCGACGTAGACGCTCAGCTCCGGACCGACCGGGGCGTGCGAGCGAAAGTTCAGGCGGCGGTTGAGCGCATAGCTGAGTCCGAACGCGCACGCGTACGCCACTGTGACCGCCAGCGGGTACGGAACGCGGAGTCCACTGTGCAGCCCGATCAGCAGCATCAGGTCGATCCCGAAGGTGAACGAGTTGATCAGACAGAAGCCGATCAGCGTGGGCGGGACGAGCCGGCGCAGCCCGGGGCGCGACTGCGCTCCGACCGACATGGGGTCACTGTGGCACCGGCAGATGACGCGAGGGTGAGCGCCAGCCCAACGCCAGGGTCAATAGTTCGCGCGGAATCCGCCGATCACGGTGATCGTGTTCCCGTCCGGATCGGTGAGCGCGCACAACCGCACACCCTTGTTCGCCTCGACGAGCTCACCGGGCTCGAGCCCCCGCTCCCGCAGGCCGGCGATCGTGGCATCGAGGTCCTCGACGGCAAGGTTGAACAGCCCCGATCCGGCGCGGTTCTCGTCGCAGAACACTTGCAGCCACGCCCCGGGCAGCACCTGCCACTCGATCAGGCTGGGCATCGGGTTGTTGTCCTCGGGCCTGCCGAACAGCGCGGTGAACCACGGGCGGCTGGCCTCGACATCGGTGACGGGCAGAACAGCGAGAAGGTGGGTGAAAGCCATACCCTGCTGACTCTCACCACCGCCGGGACTCATCGTCACGACGCGTAATCCCAGAACTGGAGCTCGTGCACCGTCGCGAACACCGTCAACGTCACCACGTAGACCGCGACAATCACCGCCACCCCGGTCGCGCTCACGCCGGCACCGGAACCGTCGACCGGGTCCAGCCACCGGCGCAGCGGGCGCGACGCCGCGGGCATGAGCCACCACTGCATGGCGACGATGCTGACGATCTGGCTGATCCACAGGCCCAGCCACGGCGGCGCACCCGCGTGATCGACCACAGGCCCGAGGAAGCGGGACAGCAGCATCACCGTCGGGTAGAGCACGGCGAGGACCAGCATCGCCGACTTCCAGTTCGGCGTCATCAGCGTCCGCCCGTCCTGCACCCGCACCGTGGTGCCGAACGGCGTGGTGCCGGTGCTGAAGTCTCTGCTCAGGGTGCCGCGCATCCGGTCCAGGGCGGCGCCGCGCTCGGCGGAGGCGAGCCACTGCGCCAGCTGCGTGCCCGTGCGGAACCGCACGACCGAGGTCCACTCGCCGTCCCGCTCGCCCGCCACCAAGACAGTGCCCAGGTAGCCCGGTAACGCAGCCGCCGCGGACGACAGCCGGGCCTGGGTGGCCCGGAATTCGTCGTCGCGGCCCGCGGATACGACATGCCCGAATACGCTGATGCCCGACGCGTCGAGGTTCTCGGCCGAGGTGACCAGGTCGGTGGTCGCGGTCCAGAATCCCCGAGCGCGCCCGTCGCGCAGCACCTCCGCGCGACCAGGGCTGTCCAGCCATCGGTGCAGTGTCGTGTCGCCGGAAAACGTCACGGCCACAGCACGATCCGAGGTCGGGTCCACGACGTCGGAGACCCGTCCCGACCGGTACCCGTCCGCGTCGCGCGCCGAGGCCAGCAGCTCGCCCGCCCACCGGGCAAACTCCGCGTCGTCACCGTCGGCGTGGAAGACCGTCACCGCTGTCGCCGGACGCGGACCGGGCTGAGTCATTAGACGACGATACCGGCGGGGCTTTGCTAGGTTTTGCCGGTGTCGTGGGGATCCGTTCTGACCGAGCTCATCCCGCTTGGCCTCGTCGTCGCGCTGTCCCCGGTGACCATCATCCCTGGGGTGCTGGTGCTGCAGACCCCGCACCCTCGGCCCACGGGGCTGGCCTTCCTGGTCGGCTGGATCGTCGGCCTCGCGGCGCTGACCTCGGTGTTCCTCGAGCTGTCCAACCTGATCGGCGGCATCGGCACCAAACCGCCGGGCTGGGCGTCATGGCTGCGCATCGTCGTCGGGGCGGCGCTGATCGCGCTCGGCGTGTACCGCTGGATCAACCGGGCCAAGTCGGAGCACATGCCGGGCTGGATGACCCGGATGAGTTCCCTGACCCCACCCAAGGCCGCGGCGACCGCGCTGACCCTGACCGTCGTCAACCCCAAGGTGCTGTTTCTTTGCGCCGCAGCCGGTTTGGCGATCGGGTCGGCAGGCATCGGCGTCCCGACGGTGTACGCGGCGGTCGCCTGGTACGTGCTGGTCGCCGGGTCCACGGTGCTGTTGCCCGTGCTGGCCTACGCGGTGTCCGGGCAGCGGCTCGACCCGACGCTGGCCCGGATCCGGGCGTGGCTGGAGCGCCAGCACGCGGCGCTGATCGCCGGTATCTTCGTCGTCATCGGAATCCTGGTGCTCTACAAGGGCATTCACGGCCTATAGGTGACCCCGCCGCCGGTGACCTAGGATCGTGCGGCGTGGGCCTGGAAGATCGCGAGTCGATGCACATCCTGCGGGGTGCGTTCGACACCGACGACGATGTGCTCGTCGGCGACTTCTACACCCGCTGGTTTGCCGCCGACCTGTCGGCGCGTGACCTGTTCCCCCCGGAGATGGCCACCCAGCGCAAGGTGTTCGGACACGCGCTGACCTGGCTGTGCGACGAGCTGATCGCCCAGCGGGCCGAGGAGCCCGTGGCGTTCCTGGCACAGCTCGGGCGAGATCACCGCAAGTACGGCGTGACGTCCGCGCACTACGAGACGCTGCAGCCCGCGCTGCTGGCGACGCTGCGCAGCCACCTGGCCGACCGGTGGGATCGACGCCTCTCCGAAGCGGTCACCGACGTGGTGTCGCTGATGGTGGGTGTGATGAGTGGTGCCGCCGACGCGGAGACCAGTCCCCCGTTCTGCGACGGCACGGTGCTCGAACACCTGCGGCCGGCCCGCGACGTCTCGGTGATCCGGCTCAAGATGGACCGCGCGCTCGGCTACCACCCCGGCCAGTACGTGCCCGTGCAGATCCCCCAGTGGCCGCGGCGGTGGCGCTACCTGAGCCCGTCGATCCCGGCCGACCCAGCCGGGTACGTCGAGTTCCATGTGCGGTCGGTTCCGGGCGGCATGGTCAGCAGGGCCATCGTCGGCGAGGCGCGCCCCGGTGACCGCTGGCGGGTGTCCAACCCCCACGGCGCGCTGGAGGTCGACCGCGACGACGGCGACGTCCTGATGGTCGCCGGCAGCACCGGTCTGGCGCCGCTGCGCGCCCTGATCATGGACCTGACCCGGTTCGGGGAGAACCCGCGCGTGCACCTGTTCTTCGGCGCCAAGCACCCCTGTGAGCTCTACGATCTGCGCACGCTGTGGGAGATCGCGGCGACCAATCCGTGGCTGTCGGTGACGCCGGTGTCGGAGTTCGACTTCGATCCGCCGTGGGCGGCGCAGTACCCCGACGTGACGCCGCCGCGGGGCCTGCACGTCCGTCAGACCGGGCGGCTGCCCGAGGTGGTGACCCGCTACGGCAGCTGGGGCGATCGCCAGATCCTCGTGTGCGGCCGACCGGAGATGGTTGCGGCCACGAAGGCGGCGCTGATCGCGAAAGGCGCGCCTGCGCACCGAATTCGCCACGATCCTCTGGCGAGCTGACCGCACGTGGCAGTATCGGTGGCCATGGACACGTTCGAAACCGTGACTTTGCGTGATCCGTCCTCGGCGCTGACCGCCACCTACGTTCCGGGCGCGGGAATGGTGGCCAGCTCACTGAACGACGACGGTGTGGAATTCCTGGGCCAGCGGCGGGGGCTGCAGGCCTATGTGTCCAACCACAAGACCATGGGCATCCCGATCCTCTATCCATGGGCCAACCGGTTGAGCAGCATGGGCTACGGGGTCGACGGCGCCGTGGTCACGTTGACGCCGGGCACGGGTGGGGTCCGCACCGACGAGCACGGGGTGCCGATCCACGGCACGTTGGCGGCCTACCCCGACTGGACCGTGACGACGGCGCTGGAGTCGCAGCTGACGGCCGAACTGGATTTCGCGGCGCGCCCGGCGCTGCTGACCACGTTCCCGTTCCCGCACCTGCTCACGCTCGACGTGACGCTGCGTGACCGCACGTTGACCGTGACGACGACGGTGACCGCGACGACGGGTTCGCGGGTGCCGCTGTGTTTCGGCTTCCACCCCTACCTGCAGTTGCCCGGGGTGCCGCGAGCTCAGTGGCTGATCGAGACGCCGGCGATGCGGTATCAGCCGGTCAACGCCTGGGGCATTCCGACCGGCCGTGTGGAACCGCGGCCGGCCGCCTCGGAGTTGTTGGGCGACAGGTTCATCGACGAGGGCTTCGACGAGGTGGAGCCGGGCTCGGTGTTCGCGCTCTCCGGCGGCGGCCGCCGCATCGAGGTGCTCTACGACGAGGGCTACACCGCCGCGCAGGTGTTCGCACCCGGCGAGGACGACGTGGTGTGCTTCGAGCCGATGGCCGCGCCGACCGATGCGTTGCGCCGTGGCGGGTACCGCGAGGTGGCGCCGGGAGAATCGGTCTCGGCGGTGTTCCGCGTCGTCGTCAGTTGATCTGCCCGGCGAATCGCGGGTAGTCCTGCACCCAACGGAACTCGGTGCTGCGCAACGGAAAAGACTCCGGATCGATCAGATGCAACGTCAGGGTGGCGGGGCGGCCGTCGATTCGGCCGGCCAGCTGAAGTCGATCCGGGCCCTGTCGCAGGGGGCGCAGCTGCAGGTTCTCGGCGCTCATCGTCCCGTCAGGACCGACCGTGACCGCCTCGTCGCGCAGCACACCGTCCGCGCGCTGATAGGTGAGCACGCCGGGGTGATCGAAAACCACACGGCGCCAATCACTCTCAGCGGCTTCTGGGCGGGTGACCTCCCAGATCCCGTACAGCTCGGGCTTTTCTCGCCCTCCCCCGTAGTCGCGCCAGGCCGCCACGCCCCCGACCACGCATCCGGCAAGCGCCCACACCCCCAGCACAGCTACGACGGTGGCAGCGATCCGATTCTTGCGGGCGTCAACGAACAGCGGAGGCGGGATCGCGGGGTCGGTGGGCCGCTGGAACACCAGGAGGTCGGCCAGTCTGCGGGCCTGCGGTGCGAGCAGGAACAGGCTCAGCAGCAGCAGGTGTGAGGACAGGATCTTCACGGGGACGTCATAGCTGAGGTTGAGCAGGAAAACCTGGGCCATCGCCATTGCCGCGACGAGTGCGCCCAGCGTGGCCGTCCGGTTCCAGAACAGCAGTAGCCCGGCAACCAGCTCGACTGTGCCCAGGGCGATTTCGTAAGGCAGTGAGGTGCCGACCTGTAGCCACAGCACGGAGGCTGGCGTCAGCTCACCGAACGGCTGCAGCAGCGCGGCCAACGGCGGCGCGGGCATCTGGGTCGGGATCACCTTCGCGATGCCGTAGAACAGCAGCTGCCCGCCCAGACACAGCCGGACGAACACCGAGAACCACGCGTACAGACGCGGGTAGCTCTCTCGGCGGCGGTCCACGATCGACCACACCACGGTGGCCGGAACCGAGATCGCCAGGAGGACGAACAGCATCACCCAGATGACGGCCTGATCGCCGCTTCCCGAATCTCGATGCAGCACCGCGTCGACGCCGAACACGTGCTGCCCGACCCACGTCAACGCCGGTTCTATCAGCGTCATCTGCCAGATCACCGCCTCAGACGGCAACCACCGGGCGAGGACGCCGACGTAGACGAAGAGGATCTGCGCGAACAGCAGGCAGAAGAGGCCGAAGTAGACGACGCAGAAGCGGAAGGCAATGCGTGTCAGCGGATGCCAGGGCGTGGACACACAGTCCATCGTGGCCCTCGGCGGCTGCGGAGATCAACCAGGATCACCCCCGCGACGGCGTGGGGGTTGACCCCCACGCTCAGCGCTGGTTGCGCGGCTGCCAGACGACCAGCGCCGTGCTCTTGGGCCGAGGTTGAGCCCGGAGGTGCTCGACCTCGGCCGTGAGCTCACGCAG
The DNA here is from genome assembly GCF_036946525.1 of Mycobacterium kyogaense. Taxonomy (GTDB): domain Bacteria; phylum Actinomycetota; class Actinomycetes; order Mycobacteriales; family Mycobacteriaceae; genus Mycobacterium; species Mycobacterium kyogaense_A. Next base: position 269,875 of record NZ_JAQIIY010000006.1, read on the forward strand.
GCGCGCCTGCAGCGCCTCGACCTGATTGGTCAGCTCGATGATGCGCTTGATACCGGCGAGGTTGACGCCCTCGTCCTGCGACAGCCGCTGAACTTCACGCAAGAGGTCGACGTCGCGTTGCGAATAGCGCCGTCCCCCACCGGATGTGCGTTCGGGGCTGACCAGGCCGAGCCGGTCGTAAGTACGCAGCGTCTGCGCATGCATTCCGGCCAGCTCGGCGGCGACCGAGATCAGGAACGTCCTGGCCTGGTCATTCTGGTCTTTGCGCCCGGGGCTCACTGGACACCGGCCCATCCCGCCCGCGGATCGAAGCCGCTGGCGCGCTCGGCTTGGGCGTAGGCCTCCAACGCTTCGGCGGCCTCACCTTCGAGGTTCGACGGCACCGCCACCTTGACGGTGACCAGTAGGTCGCCGTTGCCGCCGGAGCGCTTGGGCACACCGCGGCCACGCACCCGCAGGATGCGTCCGTCCGACGTCCCCTTGGGCACCCGAACCCCGACCTTGCCTTCCAGCGTCGGCACGGACAACGTTGTACCCAAAGCCAACTCGTGGAAGGCGACGGGCACGGTGACCGTCAGATCGTCGCCATTGCGCCCGAACACCTTGTCGGGGCGCACGTGCACGGTGACGTAGAGGTCACCCGACGGGGCGCCGCGTAACCCGGCCTCACCCTGTCCGGCGAGCCGGATGCGTTGTCCGTCTTCGACTCCCGGTGGAATCCGCACGTTGATCGTGCGGGTGCGGGTAGTCACGCCGGTACCTTTGCACTCCTCACAGGGGTGCTCGATGATCGACCCGCTGCCACGGCATTCCGTGCACGGCTCGGAGAATCCGAAGGCACCCTGGTTGCGGCTGACCACGCCGGCGCCGTTGCAGTTCGGGCAGACCTTCGGGCTGGTGCCCGGGCGGGCACCGCTGCCGTGGCAGTTCGTGCACGGGGCAGGGCTGGTGAGCCGCAACGGCATCGCCACGCCCTTGGTCGCCTCGAGGAAACTCAGCTCGGTCTCGGTCTCGAGGTCGTTGCCCCGCCGGGGGCGGCTCGGCCGCGGCTGCTGTGCACCGCGACCGAACAGCCCACCGAACAGGTCACCGATGTTCGCACCGCCGGTCTGGCCGGCGGCGTCGAACAGGTCGTTGAGGTTGAAGTCCTGACCGTCGCCTCCGCCGAACCCGCCGTATCCGCCACCACCGCCGCTGTAGCGACCCCGGCCGAACCCGCCGCCCGCGAAGAGTCGACGGGTCTCGTCGTACTCCTTGCGTTTGGCGGGATCGGTCAACACTTCCTTGGCCTCCGAGGCGGCCTTGTACCGCTCCTCGGCCGCGGCATTGCCGGGATTCCTATCGGGGTGGTTCTCGGCGAGAATCTTGCGGGCAGCCCGCTTGATCTCGTCCTGGGCGGCGTCGGAGGCGACGCCGAGCTCCTTGTAGAAGTCCTTCTCAACCCACTCACGCTGGGCCATACCGCGTCACCTCCTCACGCTTGTCGCGGTGGTCAATTCCTATGATTCTGATGGGTTTTGCGGCTCTTGGTCGGCATTCGCCGATCCGGCCGCGTCGGGTGCCGAGTCCGGCCCCGAGTCAGGCACGGTGTCGACGACGCCGACCATCGCGTGGCGGACCACGTGATCACCGACGGTGTAACCGCGCCGCATGACCGTCCCGACCACCGGATGGGTGCCGTCGCCCTCGTGTTGCACAGCCTCGTGCAGCGACGGGTCGAAGGCGTCACCCTCTTCGCCGAACGGCTTGAGCCCCAACCCTTCGAGGGTCGAAACCAGCTTGTCCGCAACGGCTTTGAGCGGCCCGGAGTCGAGATCGCCGTGTGCGCGGGCACGCTCGAAATCGTCGAGCACGGGCAGCAGCTGGGTCACCACGTGAGCCTTGGCCCGCTCGGTGGCCACCTGCTGATCGCGCAACGACCGCTTGCGATAGTTCGCGAAATCGGCCTGCACCCGCTGTAAGTCGGCGAGCAGTTCGGCCGCCTGGCCCTGCGACTCCTCCGACACGGTCGGCACCTCCCCGGCCGGGCCGGAGGCCGGCTCAGGTGCGTCGCGCACCTGGCCGGTCTCCGGATCTATCCGGCGCTTGTCGGTGACGGTGATCGGTTCCTGCTCGTCACTCACTTGCGCTCCTGATCGTCCTCAACGACCTCGGCGTCGACGACGTCGTCATTGGAGCTCGAGCTCGAGCCACCCGGGGCGTCGCCGCCCGCGGAGCCCTGCTCGGCCTGAGTGGCCTCGTAGATCGCCTGGCCCAGGGCCTGGCTCTCGGTCCCCAGCTTCTCCATCGCGGACTTGATCGCCGAGATGTCGGTGCCGGCCAGCGCGGACTTCGCCTCGGCGATCGCACCGTCGACCTTGGTCAGCGTGTCCTCGGAGACCTTCGACCCACCTTCGGCCTCGCGCTGCTCCTTGACGAACTTCTCCGTCTGGTAGACCAGCGACTCGGCCTGGTTGCGGACGTCGGCCTCTTCGCGACGCTTGCGGTCCTCGTCGGCGTGCGCCTCGGCGTCCTTGATCATCCGGTCGATCTCTTCCTTGGAAAGGCCAGAGCCTTCCTGGATCTTGATCGTGTTCTCCTTGCCGGTGCCCTTGTCCTTGGCCGTGACGTGCACGATGCCGTTGGCGTCGATGTCGAACGTGACCTCGATCTGGGGCACGCCGCGCGGGGCCGGCGGGATACCGGTCAGCTCGAAGGAGCCGAGCAGCTTGTTGTGCGAGGCGATCTCGCGCTCACCCTGGAACACCTGGATCTGCACCGAGGGCTGATTGTCGTCGGCCGTGGTGAACGTCTCCGACCGCTTGGTCGGGATCGTGGTGTTGCGCTCGATGAGCTTGGTCATCACGCCACCCTTGGTCTCGATACCGAGGCTCAGCGGGGTGACATCGAGCAGCAGCACGTCCTTGACCTCGCCCTTGAGCACGCCGGCCTGCAGCGCGGCGCCCACGGCGACGACCTCGTCGGGGTTGACGCCCTTGTTGGGCTCCCGGCCACCGGTCATCTCCTTGACGAGTTCGGACACCGCGGGCATGCGGGTCGAACCGCCGACCAGCACGACGTGATCGATGTCGCCGACGGCGATGCCGGCATCCTTGATCACCTGCTGGAACGGCTTGCGGGTGCGGTCCAACAGATCCTGCGTGATGCGCTGGAACTCGGCGCGCGTGAGCTGCTCGTCGAGGAACAGCGGGTTCTTATCCGCGTCGACGGTGATGTAGGGCAGGTTGATCGAGGTGGACTGACTCGAGCTGAGTTCGATCTTCGCCTTCTCGGCCGCTTCGCGCAGCCGCTGCATGGCCATCTTGTCCTTCGTCAGGTCGATGCCCGCGGAGCTCTTGAACTTGTCGACGAGCCATTCGACGATCCGGTCGTCCCAGTCGTCGCCACCGAGGTGGTTGTCACCGGAGGTCGCGCGGACCTCGACGACACCCTCGCCGATCTCGAGCAGGGACACGTCGAACGTGCCGCCGCCGAGGTCGAACACCAGGATGGTCTGCTCCTTCTCGCCCTTGTCCAGGCCGTAGGCCAGCGCGGCCGCGGTCGGCTCGTTGACGATGCGGAGCACGTTGAGGCCGGCGATCTGGCCGGCTTCCTTGGTGGCTTGGCGCTGAGCGTCGTTGAAGTACGCGGGCACGGTGATCACCGCGTCGGCGATGTCCTCGCCCAGGTAGGACTCGGCGTCGCGCTTGAGCTTCATCAGCACGCGGGCGCTGATCTCCTGCGCGGTGTAGTTCTTGCCGTCGATCTCCACGCTCCAGTCGGAGCCCATGTGGCGCTTGACCGAACGGATGGTCCGGTCGACGTTGGTCACCGCTTGGTTCTTGGCGGGCTGACCGACCAGCACCTCGCCGTTGCGCGCGAACGCCACGACCGACGGGGTGGTGCGGGAGCCCTCGGAGTTCGCGACGACGACGGGGTCGCCACCCTCCAGAACTGCGACGACGGAGTTGGTGGTCCCGAGGTCGATGCCGACCGCACGAGCCATAGTTACTGCCTCCTGATTAGACGAAACGTGTGTACTGAGTGCACCGGGCTCAAGACTGCTCTCTGGAGGCGGGGCCTGTCAAGCAGAACTTGAGTCTGTGTCACTCAACTGTCGAAGTGGTCAACGGGGCGGTTGCGGGATTTGTTCCCCGGGGTCGTCGCGAAGGTGCACTCAGCGTCGTCCCGGGGCGCGTTGCGCTACCGACAGGGCACTTTCGCGGAAGCCCTGCCATCACGGGCGCACTCACGGCTGCGATCGCACGCGATTCACGACCATGGCTTCTCACCGGGCGCACGCCGTCGCGAAAGTGCACTCAGCGTCGTCCCGAGGCGCCTTGCGCTACCGCCAGGGCACTTTCGCGAAGGCTGCGCGCGTCCGCGAGTCACTCCCGTCACACAGGTCACATGCTGCGTACCCTGGGGCAGGTGAACACGCGGCTCGTGGCGGCAGGCATGTTGGCCGTCGCCGCGCTCAGCGGCTGCCAGTCCTCGATCGATGGCACCGCCACCCGCAGCCCCGACACCGGCATCGAGCCGAACTTCCCCACCCCCCGGCCCAGCCGCTCCACGCCGCCGCCGAGCACGCCCCCACCTGCGCCGCCGTCGACGACCACTCGCGCGCCATCGGGCGAGGTACTCAGCCCGCAGAACGGCTACGTGTTCATCCAGACCAAGTCCGGCAAGACCCGCTGCCAGCTCGACGAGCAGGAGGTCGGCTGCGAGTCGGCGTTCACCGATGCGCCCGAGGTCGAGGGCGAGCCGGCCAACGGCGTGCGCCTGACCGCCGACGGCCGGGTCAGCTGGGTGCTGGGCAATCTCGGCGCCATTCCCGCCGTCACCCTGGACTACAGCACCTACTCCGCACTCGGCTGGACGATCGACGCCACCGAGGACGGCACCACGTTCACCAACGACGGCACCGGGCACGGCATGACGATCAGCACCGAGGGCGTCCAGAGCTTCTAGGGTTTGACTCGCCCGGTGCGCCGGGAACAGCGCTGGGATGACCTCACCCGATCCCGTCGTGCTGGTGCTCTTCGGCGCCCGCGGTGACCTGGCCCGCCGCATGCTGTTCCCGAGCCTCTACCGGTTGGCCGCGGCGGGGCGGCTGCCCGACGACTACGCGGTCATCGGATCGGGACGCACCGCACCGGACAGCGTCGACGAGTTCCGCGACTCCATACGCGACGCGCTGGCCGAGTCCGTGGACGATCTGGATGACGACGTCGTCCAGAAGTTGTTGCAACGCTTGGATTTCCAGTCATCCAGTGCCGACGACGGGTCCGAGTTGGCCGACACAGTGCGGCAGGCACGGGAGAAACTGGGGCCGGATGCGACGACGCTGATCTACCTGTCGGTGCCGCCGACGGCGATGGAGTCCATGATCGCGATGCTGGGCCGCGAAGGTCTCGCCGACGGTGCGCGTCTGGTGGTCGAGAAGCCGTTCGGCATCGACCTGCAGAGCTCGCGAGCGCTGCAGGAGACCATCACGTCGGTGGCCGACGAGGACCACATCTATCGGATCGATCACTTCCTCGGCAAGGAGGCCGTGCAGAACATCCTGGCGCTGCGCTTCGCCAACGGCCTACTCGAACCCGCTTGGAACGCAACACATGTCGAGTCCGTGCAGATCGACGTCCCCGAGACACTCGGGTTGGAGGGCAGGGGCAGCTTCTACGAGGCCACCGGGTGCCTGCGCGACATGGTGTCCACGCATCTGTGCCAGGTGCTCGGCTTCGTCGCGATGGAACCGCCCGCCACACTGGAGGCCCGAGATCTCCGCGAGGCCAAGGCCGCCGTGTTCGACGCGATGCGCCCGCTGGATCCGCAGCGGGTCGTGTTCGGCCAATTCGACGGATACCGCGGCGAGGAGGACGTCGACGACGATTCACAGGTGGAGACGTTCGTCGCCGCGGAAGCCTACGTCGACAACGATCGGTGGCGCGGTGTGCCGTTCTATCTGCGTACCGGAAAGGCGTTGGCGGACAAGCGCAGAACCGTCACCCTGACATTTCGAACGCCACCGTCGCCGTTTCCTGGGGAACGTCCCGAACCTGACGAGCTCGCACTCGATCTCACCGACACTCCCGTCGCGACGCTGGACGTCAACGTCAAGCGCCCGGGTCCTGAGCTCGCCACCGAGCGGCTCAGCTCGCGACTCGAGCTCACCCCGTCTGACCACGCGGACGACTCGCTCGCCGCCTATGAACGCCTTCTGCTCGATGTCATCCGGGGCGATCAGACACTGTTCGCCCGCTCCGACGAGGTCGACCGGCTGTGGCAGGTGTGCCAACCCCTGTTGGACAATCCCCCGAAGGTGCAGCCCTACGAAAAGGGTTCGTGGGGGCCGGAATCCGCGGTGAAACTGCCTGGTGATCGCGGTTGGCGGCTACCTGATCAGAGCGACGGTTAGGCTGCACCCATGACCGTCGCCCAGCGAGAACGCGCCGCCTTGGTGTCCACGTTCCGCACGTTGTCACCGGACTCCCCGACGCTCTGCGACGGGTGGGACGCCCGGGAACTGGCCGCCCATCTGGTGGTGCGGGAACGCCGTCTCGACGCCGCGCCGGGCATCCTCATCCCCGCTCTCGCCGGATACACCGACCGGGTGCAGAAGCAGGTGTCCGCGGCGACGGACTGGGATGCGCTGGTCGACCAGGTGGCGGAAGGTCCCCCGCTCTACTCCCCGTTCAAGCTGCTGGACCCGATCGCCAACGTCGCCGAGATGTTCATCCACCACGAAGACGTCCGCCGGGCGCACCCGGGCTGGGAGCCGCGTCCCCTCGACGATCAGACGGTCTCCGCGCTGCGACGACCCGTCGCGATGATGGCGCGGATGACGCTGCGCCGCTCCCCCGCGAACGTGGTCCTGAAGACGACGCAGGGCGACCGGCTCGCCACGGCGGGGCGCGGCCCCACGTTGACGGTCATCGGGGAGCCGGGTGAGCTTCTGCTGTTCATCACCGGCCGCGACGAGGCCCAGGTCGAGTTCGACGGGCCGCCGGAGCTGGTGGCCACCGTGAAGGCCGCCCGCGGCGGTCTGTGACAGAGGAGAGAATCGTGGACTTCCGCATCTTCGTCGAACCCCAGCAGGGCGCCTCGTACGCCGATCAACTCGCCGTCGCTCAGGCTGCCGAGAACGCCGGCTACTCCGCCTTCTTCCGATCCGACCACTACGTCGCGATGAGCGGCGACGGGCTGCCCGGCCCCACCGACTCCTGGGTGACGCTCGCGGGGCTGGCCCGCGAGACGACATCGATCCGGCTCGGCACGATGGTCACCTCGGCGACGTTCCGCCACCCGGGACCGCTGGCCATCTCGGTCGCCCAGGTCGACGAAATGAGCGGTGGGCGCGTCGATTTCGGCATCGGAGCGGGATGGTTCGAGGCCGAACACAAGGCGTACGCGATCCCGTTCCCACCGCTGGGCGAGCGGTTCGACCGGCTGACCGAGCAGCTCGAAATCATCACCGGTCTGTGGACCACCGAGGCCGGCCAGACCTTCGACTACAGCGGCACGCACTACAGCATCACGGACTCACCCGCTCTGCCCAAGCCGGTGCAGTCACCCCATCCGCCGATCATCATCGGAGGCGGCGGCGCCAAGCGGACACCGGCGTTGGCGGCACGCTTCGCGGCCGAGTTCAACATCCCGTTCTCGCCGCTCGACACGGTGACCACCCAGTTCGCGCGCGTGGCCGATGCGGTCGAGGCGGAGGGGCGCCCGGCGGATTCGATCGTGTACTCCGCAGCGTTCGTGGTGTGCGCAGGCCGCGACGACGACGAGGTGGCCCGGCGGGCCGCTGCCATCGGCCGCGAGGTCGACGAACTGCGCAGTAACTCCCCCACCGTGGGCTCCCCTGACGAGATCGTCGACAAGCTCGGCCCCTTCGTCGAGGCCGGCGTTCAGCGCGTGTACCTGCAGCTCCTCGACATGTCCGACCTCGAGCACGTCGACTTCTTCGCCGAGTCCGTCATCCCCCAGTTCGGCTGACCCAGCGGATCACGGCGGCCCGCGGTTACTATCGGTGGCCGTGACCAGGCCGGATCGAGACGAGGGCGCGAATCGCGATCCGTCGGACGTTCCGTGGCACAACCGCACCTCGACGCTGCTCGGCGTCAGCATCGTGGGATTGGCGGTCATCGCGGCGCTGGTCGCGGGGGGACTGTGGCTCGGCCGGCAGTTCACCGAGCCCGCCCAGGCACCGCTGAACTACGTCGACCCGACGTTCTCGTCGAACTCCGCGCCGGCGTCGTCGACGCCGACCACCACGGGGACGATCACCAGCACCAGCCCACCGATGACCACCGACATCAACCCGGAATCCACGCCGCCGACCACCACGGATTCCGATACGTCGAGCACATCCCGGCCACCCCGCACCTCACGTACCCGCGACGAGGACGACGACGGCGACACCACGACGACGCGCAAACGGCCGAGGACCAACGTGACACGCACGCTGTACCCGGGGACGTAGCGGCGAGAGCCTACTATCGGGATCCGTGGCGCGATACGGATCCGGTGACGACGACAACTACTACTCCGACGACGATGCGACCCAGCTCAGCAACTACGGCCAGACCGGCTATCAGGACGACTACCAGGCTGAATACGCTCAGCCGACACCCTGGTACCGCAAGCCCGCCGCGCTGGTCGGGTTCGGTGCGCTCGGCGCCGTCATCGTCGCGCTGATCATCTACGGGCTGGCCAAAGCCATCACCGGGGACGCCCCGTCGGAGCCGACCAACACGTCGCTGACCCCGCTGACGTCGAGTTCCGCGCCGGCTGTCGCGCCGAGTTCGACTGCGGACGAGACCACCGCGACCTCCACCGAGACCACCGCGCCGACGACCACAACGACGCCGACGACCACCGAAACCACCCCGCCGACGACCACCACGGCAACGACGACGCCCTCGACGTCGGTGAGCACGAGTACCAGTACGAGCACCGTCACGCAGACGGAGACTCAGACACAGACGGTGACGCAGTCGTCGGCTCCGCCGCCTGCGACGCCGTAGTCGTCACGGGCGCCTCGCTGGAGGGCGCCTCGCTGGAAGGGGCCGGGGTCGACGGCTCCGGCGCCTGCGTCGACGTCTGAGTCGGGGTCGGGGTCGGGGTCGGTTCTGGAGTTGACGACGGCACCGACGACGGCGCGGGGCTCGCCTTCGGGGTCGGTGCTGGGAATGTGAACTGCGGCAACGGTATTCGCGGCCATACGGGCGCAGCGGGAGCCGGGGCGGGCGCGGGCGCGGCGGGAACCGGGGCGGGCGCAGCGGGAACCGGCGCGGGCGCGGCTTCCTTGGCGACCACCTGACCCTGCGGAGCCGCCGGCGCGGGGGCGGCTTGGACGACAACGGGCTGCTGGGCCGGTGCGGCCGCCTCGACAGTCTGGGTGACGGTGTCGGCCGGCGGTGCCGCCGCCGGGGGTGCCGCGGACGGTTCCAGCGCGTGCATGGCGACGGGCGTGCTGATGCCCGACGCCGATGTGGTCTCGTCGCTGCGGGCGATCTGCGTGGTCAGCATCACCGCCGCCGTCGCGATCGCCGCGGCGCACGCCGCACAGGCGAGCCACACCGGTGCGCCCACCCGCTTCTTCGCCGGGCTCTCCTCCGCGCCCTCGTGACTGAACTGCACGACAGGTCGCGCCGCCCCGGTGTCCGCAGCGGGCATGGCGAATTCGGTCTCGGCAGCGTCGTCCTCCTCGGCCGACCAGGCCAGCGCGGGCACGGCCGGCGCGAGCATGGTGGCGGCGGCCGGCACCGCAACGGTGGCGGCCTGCTGCTCGACACCGCGCAGAGCCAGCAATTCAGCGCCGGCGGCCGCAGCGATCTGCGGGTGGGCAGTGGTGCGCACCGGGCAGCGCAACGCCTCGGACAACCGTTGTGTCACCAGCGGAATGCGTGCTCCGCCGCCGACGGTGACGACGGCGACCGGGACGATGCGGGCGCGGTGCACGATGTCGACGATCGTCGCGATCAGGCGGTCGAGCGGCTCGGCGATCAGCGCTTCGAGTTCGCCGCGCGTGATGCGGACGGGGCCGCGGGCACCGGCCAGCGCGGTCGCCGTCACCTGAGAGAGCCGCTCCTTGGCGGCCCGGCTCTCGACGCGCAGGTCGTGCAGCGAGGCCACAGCAGCGGTACCGGCCGGGTCGACCTCCAGGTCGGCGAGCACGTGGCGCAGCACCGCCTGGTCGATGAGGTCGCCGGAGAAGTCGTCGCTGCGCACGGTCGGCCCGATCGGCGCGAACCCGGCACCGGCGTCGGCGAGCGTGATGTTCGTGCCGCCCGCGCCGAGGTCGCACAGCAGCACCGCGCCTCGCGTGGGCAGGCCGGCACCGGCCGCGACCGCGGTCAGAGCGGCGGTCGTGTCGGGCACGACACGCAGGTGTGGGGCGGCGGCGCTCAGCGCGGCGACCGCCCCGGCGGTCCAGTGCCCGGGCACCGCGACGGCGCCGACCTGCGGGCGCTGCCGAGGAGCTGCCCGCCGGGTGGCGGCCTCGATCGCGGCGGCAGCCAGGCGGTCGGGGTGGTGCGCGGAACCGTCGGCGGCCAGCATGGGCACCGGGTCACCGACACGGTCGAGGAAACCGGTCACCGTCACGCCGGGTCGGACCGTCACCGCCGTGGGCCGGACGATCGGCCGTCCGTCGGCCACCGCGACGAGGATCGCCGAACCCAGCGAAATCCCCACAGAAGAACGCATACCTGTCCATCGCTCGGCGGGGCCGAAACGTTAAGCCCCGAAGCGGTCTCAGGAATACCCGGCGACCAGCGCCTCCGCGCTGCGCACCGCGGCCCGGCAGGCACGCGTGGTGAACGGATCGTTGAGCGGGTGCTCGGCGCGGCGACGCCAGCGTTGCGCCGCGGCGAACGCGGCCCGGGGACCGTCGTCGGCCGTCTCGGGCGTCAGGCCCAAGCGGCTTGCGGCGTCCGCGCCCGAGCCGCCGATCAGCCGTCGCAGCGAGGCCATCTCGTCGGGGTTCAGTGTCGTCGGGCGGGATCGCAGCGCACTGAGCAACCGCAGCTCCTCGAAGGCGTGCGTGTCGGCCAGGAGCGGCTCGATGTCGGCGAGGATGTGCGGCGTCGCGGGGATCGGGTTGCGGGTCACGATCTCCCGCAGCGTCAACAGCGCCGTGTGCGCCTTCAGCAGCTCCGAGCGCTGGGCGAACTGCTGGTCGATCACCTCGCGCAGCGCGACCAGCCCGCTGCGCTCCAGCAGCTCGTCGGCCAGGGCCACCGAGTCGCTGACCCCGGCGCGCAGCACCGCGATCGAGATCCGGATACCGAACATGCCGAAGCGGTCGAGCAGCGCGGCGCGGGTGGCGGCATCAACGGGCAGCGTGCTGTCCTCGCGGACGAACCGGTCGACCGACAGCATCGCCTTCGCCAGCTCTGCGCCCTCGACCCCGGCCAGTTTCTCCAGCGCGACGAACTCGCTCTGCCGCAGCGTCCGCGCGGTCAGCGCGAGCAGGCCCGACACCGGCACCACGGCCTGGCAGATCCCGGTGCGGTCCATCTCGGCGGTGAACCGCTGGGCGACGTCGCGGGCGGACATCATCGCGTCGATGCGGCCGGCCCCGATCTCGTCGGCCCGGGACGCGACCCCGATGACGCCGAGGGCCCCGGCCGAGCCTCCGACCAGGTCACCGATCTGCTGGAGCAGCGCGATGTCGGCGGCGTTGAGGGTGCGCAGCAGGAACACGACCGCGTCGACCCGCGGTATCCCGTCGGCGGGGACGAGCAGCCGCAGCGTGCGGGCGGACACGTCGCGCGACAGCGATGACGTGCCGGGGGTGTCGATGATCGTCGCGTCGACCAGTTCGGCCGCCGGCCACTCGACGTCGAGGTCGACGACGTCCTCCGGGTCGAGCCGGGCCAGGTCGAAGGTCAGACCGCGATCGGTCGGGTCACGCGTGATCGGCACGTTGGACCGGTGGCCGTCGCGGTGGTTGGCGCTCACCCGCGGGGTGGGCCCGTGCCGGAACCACGTGACGATGCGGGTGGCCTCGGTCGCGTCGGTGGGCGCGATGGTGTCCCCGACGAGGGCGTTGACCAGCGTGGATTTGCCGGCTTTGAGGGTGCCGGCCAGCGCGATGCGCATCGGCTGGTTGAGCCGGTGGCCGACGCGAGCGAGCTCGTGATGCAGCGCGTGATGCTCACGGTAGGCAGGGTCGGCGCGGTAGGCGGCGATGGTGCCGCCGAGGATCGCCCGCACGCGGTCGCTGGTGCTCAGTGCCGTCCCGTCCTGCTCGCCCGACTGTCTAGCTCCTCGAGCTTAGTGACCCTTCGGCGGCGAGTTTGTCGGCGTGCTCGACGACCTGGCGCAGGATGTTGAGCTGCCGTTCGAGTTCCCTGACCCGGCCGGCGTGTTCGGTCTCGGCAACCTTGGCCGCGGCCAGCGTCGCCTGCAGCGACTCGTTGAGCGAGCGGCTGGTCTGGTTGGCGATGTCGCGGTAGTGGTCGCGCAGCTGACGCTGGATCGCCTTGAGCCGGTCGCGGGACTCCTTGCCGACGACGAACGCGACGTCGTCGACGAACCGGCGCACGTTGCTCTTGGCCTCGTTGCGCACCCGCAGCATCCGGTTCTCCATGTCCTCCTTGTAGGCCTTGCGGCCCAGCACGAAGCCGGCGCCCAGCGACAGCGGGTTGAACATGCCCAGCCCGGCGAACGAGGTCAGCATGCCGAACATCAGCACGCCGCCGTAGGAGCCGCGCATGCCGGTGACGACCTTGTGGCCGAACTTGATGGGCTTCGCCTCGAGGTGCGACAGAGAGGAGAACTCGGCGAACTCCGCGCCCATGGCGCGCGGGTCCAGGGCGGGCATGCGGACGGCGTCGAGCCCGGCCTCGGAGAACGTGCGGGCCACTTCGGCAGCCAGCGCCTCGGCACGCCGGTAGGCCCAGACGAAGTTGTCGCCGACCGCGGTGGCCACCGCGTCTTCGAGTTCGGCACCGATCTCGGCCCACTGCAGAGTCGGATCGCCGGCGTCGATCACCGCCTCGGTGTGGAAGGTGATGGTTCGAAACCGTTGTCGCAGATCGTGATCCACGTCGGCGGTCAGGTCGGCGATCCCGTCGGAGAGCACCTGCTGCCACAGCGCGGTCTGCTGCAGTGCGTCCTGGGCCTCCTGCTTGCGGGCCTCCAGGTCGGCGGTCAGCTTCTCGCGGGTGTGCGGGTCGTTGAGCGCGGCGAGTTCCGCCTGCGCCGCGAGCATCAAATGTTCTGCGGCGGCGCGGATATCGCCGAGCGCGTGGTCGCGGACCCGGTCCTTCTGCCGGCCGAGCACCTCGTCGGAGAGGAACTTCACGATCGCCGGGAAGTTGGACTCCTCGTTGAGGTCCTTGTCGTTGAGCTGGACGGCGTGGCTGCGCAGCACCGACGACGCGGGGATCATCGGCGTGGTGACGCCGGCCCGGCGCAGGTGGGCGGCGTTGGCGTCGACCACCTGCCGCCAGTGTGGGTACAGATCCGTCTTGGTCGCCACGATCGCCGCGACGGGGCACACCTCGAGCGCTTGCCGCAGGAACGTCATCTCCGGTTCGGTGAACTCGGCGCTGGTGTCGCTGACCAGCAGCATCGCGTCGGCGTCGGGCAGCAGGCCCAGCGTCGCCGACAGGTGCGGTTGGCCGTGCCCGCCCACCCCGGGGGTGTCGACGAAGGCCAGGCCACCTTTGAGAAGCGGGCTCGGCGCGGTCACCTCGATGCGCAGCACCTCCCGGCCGCGGGCCGCCGGGGCCCGGCGCAGGTCGGTGCCCAACTCGGAGACCGGGATCTCGACCAGTTCCGGCTCGTCGCCGTCCGGGCGGGCGATCACGAGGCGGGCGGACGCGGGCTCGCCGTAGGACACCACTGTGGGCAGGACCGTCGATTCGTCGTCGCCCACACGGGCGACCGGCATGTTGAGCAGCGAGTTCAGGAGGTGACTCTTGCCCTGCTTGAGCTGGCCGGCGATCACGACCCGGATCTGCGGATCCTCCACGCGCGCCTTGGCCCGGGCGAGCCGGGCGGCGAGGTCACCGCGCTGGCGGGTCTCGGCGATCGATGTCGTGTGGTCGAGCAGCTCGATCAGCACGCGGGTCGGCTGGGTCATGACGGCCCCCTCTCGTCGGCGGCACTTCCGGGTGTCAACGGTAAACGCCGAGCTGGCGGGGACCGGTGCGGTCCCCGCCAGCGGGTGGGTGGATCAGAACGCGTCGAGCGGGGCGACCGCGTTGTGCGAAGCCACGTCGTTGTGGGAGGCGATATCGGGGTTGTGGGAGGCGATGTCGGTGTGCGACGAGAGCCCGGCGTCGTTGCCTGAGAACAGCGACGTGTCGGTGTGGTTGCCCGAGCCGATCGCGGTCTCGTTGCCCGAGCCGATGTTCGACTCGTAGCTCGTGGAGTGGTCCTCGATCGACGTGTCGTGCGAGGTCTCGGTGTTCACCGAGGTGTTGGTGGACGAGTCCACCGAGTTGTGGCTTCCGGAGTCACCACCGATGGTCGTCTGCGTGCCGCTGTTGGCGTGGCTGTCGGAGACGATGATCGAGCCGGCGTTGCCGCCGTCGCCACCCGCGGAGTTGCCGCTGCCGATGCCGAGCAGGCTGCCGCCGCCGTGCGAGCCGCCGCCGTTGCCGCCGGACAGGTCGTTGTCCTTGATCACGGCGCCGGAGTTGCCGGAGACCACGTCACCGCCCGCGTGCTGGCTGTTGTCCTCGATCTCGTTGCCGCGGCCCACCGCGACGTGTGAGCCCGACCCGGCCAGGATGTCGCCGTTGTTGACGTCGTTGTTGTTGCCGAGGACGGCGCCGTCACCGCTGACGATGTCGCCCTTGTTGTCGCCGTCGACCACGACGCCGCCGTTGGTGGCGGTGTTGGTGCTCTTGTCACCGAGGGTGATGTCGCCGAATCCGAGGTTGAAGGCGCCGTTCTGGGCGTTCGCGCCGGCGTCCTGGACCGGGCTGGCGACGGGGATGTTGTTGTGGCTGGCCAGGTCGGTGTTCGTCTCGGGGGCGAAGGTGTTCTGCGGGGCCCAGGAGGTCTGGGGCGAGAACGGGCTGGCGAAGTTGGAGGCCAGCTGGTGGTGGTCGGCCACGGCGCGCTGGAGGCCGACGATCGGGTCGCCGCCGCCGAGTGCGTAGCCGGCCGGTGCGGCGGTGGCCGCCACCGAGGCGAGCTGCGAGGCCGTGACGTTCGGCAGGCCGGCGTCGCGCAGGGCACCGTCGGGGTCGACGACGAACGAGGCGGCCGATGCGGGGCTGCGGAACAGGTCGAGGATGAAGTCGATCAGGGTCGTCATGGAAGTGCCTTTCTGCTGTGTGGCTTCACCGGGGCTCCCGGCGATCTGGAGACCACGTTATGGACTGCGCAGCGGCCCGGAAACGGGGATGAGTCCCGCCACTGCATATCCCCCATACGGGATTCGAGACGACCCCGGTTAGGGGATTAGGGGGTTTTCGGGGGATCGGGGGGAACTTCCCATTCGACCAGCTCAAGACACAGGAAAGCCCGCGCAGACTGGTCTGCGCGGGCTTTCGGGCGGCGGCCTCAGTGGAAGAGATCGAGGTCGGGCAGGTGGTCGATCGGGTGGACCTCGCCGCCCGGGGCGTCGAGCACGTGGCCCAGCTGCTCTCCGACCACCGGCTCGGCGAGCCCCAGGTGCTCTGCCCCCAGGTCGTCTAGCTGCACCGACGGAACCTCGAGCGGGGTGTCGACGGTCGACGGCAGGTCCAGGGGTACGTCGAGGTGATCGACGATGGCGGGCACGGAGTGATCGGTGTCGATCACGGATGTCGTGGGCACGTGATCGTCGAAGGCGTCGAACGCTGCCGTGGCGGCTCCGCTGGACCAGACGTTGGATACCGTGTGGATTCCGGCGTCGATTCCAGGGTCGACACTGAAAGCGTCGAAGCTGTGCACGGGTGCAGCCGTCGAGAGCGATTCCGCGACGACCGGGAGGAGATTCTGCACGTCGACGCTGGTCACGTCGGTGAGGTGGGCGTCAGCGAGCGCCTGCGCCGGATCGGCGGCGTACGCGGCCGCTGCAGCCGGATCGCGAACGAGCGACACCACGAAATCGACCAGTGAGTTCGCCACGTCCCGACCTTCCCCTCGACATCACTTCGGCAGTCTGTGTGTTCCGATGCTATCGGCGCGGCACCGTCCACGGATCGGTGCTCGGCCCACGTTGCAGTTGGGGCCGTTAGGGGATAGCCCGTTAGGGGCTCGGCCGACACTAGGGGCGCCTTCCCGGCTGGGCCGCCTCGCACCGTTAAGGTGGTGTGCGGCCCGTCCCGGACCGACCGGACGGGGCCGAGGAGGGACACCACCGCATGACCGAACCACTGGGGTTGTCGATCGGGATGACGAACCTGGTGGCCGCGCGCGTCGGCCGGCCACCGGAGACGCGCCGGTCGATCCTGACCGTGTATCCCGATCGCGCGCCGGAGGTCGGAATCCCGACCAACGCTGCTCAGCCGGGACTGGTGTTGAGCGGATTCGTCGACCGTGTCGGCGATCCGGTCCCACTGGTGGCTGCCGATGGATCGGCGCACCGCGCGGAGGTGGTGCTCGCCGAGGCGCTGGCCGCGATGGCGCGCTTGGTCGACGGCGGCTCTCCGGTCGCGATCGCCGTGCCCGCCCACTGGGGGCCCGGAACACTCGGCGCCTTGCGGGGCGCATTGCGATCCCGTCCGATCCTCGCACCCGACGGCGTTCCCGCCGCCCTCATTCCCGACGCCTCCGCGGCACTGGCCGCGCTGCAGGCAGCGCCGGGCCTGCCCGATCACGGCGTCGTCGTGCTGGTGGACCTGGGCGGCAGCGGGACCAGCGTCACGCTCGCCGACGCGGGGGCGAACCTGGATCTCGTCGGCCAGACGGTGCGGTATCCGGACTTCTCCGGCGATGCGGTCGACCAGCTCCTCCTCGACCACGTCCTGTCCGGCATCGCCGACGCCAACGACGCGGACCCGGCGGGCACGGCCGCGGTCGGCTCGCTGGCCCGGCTGCGCGACGAATGCCGCCAGGCCAAGGAGCGGCTCTCCGAGCAGACCGCGACGGTGGTGCCCGCCGAGCTGCCCGGCGTCCGGTCGGACATCCGGGTCACCCGGCCCGAGCTCGAGCAGCTGATCGCCGAACCCCTCGGTGGTCTCCTCGGCGTCATCGACGATGCTCTGCAGCGGGCCGCGGTCCCAACGGCCAACGTCGCGGCCATTGCGACGGTCGGTGGTGGAGCCGCCATACCCGCTGTCACACAACGACTTTCGGAACGTCTACGCGCGCCGGTGATCACCACCCCCGAGTCGGCCCTCAACGTCGCCGCGGGTGCTGCGCTGGTGGCCAACCAGAGTCTCGACGCCCAGGCCGCGACCGGCCTGGCGCCCGCAGCCGGTGAACCGACCGCGATGGCACCGGCGGCGTGGGCCGCGGGCGCAGCAGGTCTGGCCGCCGGCCAGGCCGCCGACGACGGGGCCGCCTCGGCGACCTTCCGTGCGCTGGCGTGGTCTCAGGACGACGATCTGGGAAGCGAACCGGTCCCCTACACCGGCGCGGATTACGTGGCGGCTTCCCCCGACCAGGCCCGGCCATCGGTGGCGTTCTCCCCCGACGACGACGGGCACGACGAGCCCGCGCCGTTGGCCTGGTACAAACGCCCGCCCGTGCTGTTCGGCATCGCTGCTGCCGCTGCGCTGCTGGCGGCAGGCGGGCTGGCCGTCACGCTGACCAGCTCTGACGGAGACCCGGGCACGGTCACCGAGACCGCGACACCGCCCGCGGCGTCCTCACCCGTGGAGCTTCCCCCGCCGGTGACCACGGTGACGATCGGCCCCGACGGTGTCGCGACCACGACGGTGAGCCAGCCTCCGCCGCCTCCGCCGCCGTCGACCACCGACACCACGGCCCCGTCGTCGACCACGACGACGGCACCGACCACCACCACGACGACGAGCACCACCACGACGACCACCACGGCGCCGACCACGACGACGACGCGCACCACGACGACCCGTCCGACGACGACCCCGCCGCCGACCACGACGGCGCCTCCTCCCACGACGACGGTCGCGCCACCCACGACGGAGGCTCCGCCGGTCGTCACGACGGTCGTCCCGGACGCCGGCGCCTGACTCTTGACCGGCCCGGGGCCTCGATCCACCGATCTGCCGCCGGCGGCGCGCGAGGCGTTCGGCGCGGTCGAGCGTGACCCGCACGCCGCCACGAAGCTGCTGGTCATGGGCGGCATCGGGACCGGTAAGTCGGTCGTGCTGGCGGCGCTGCGTCAGCTTCTGCGAGCTGCCGGCCGTCCGGTGCTCTCCCGGCCTCCACGGCCCGGCGACAGCGAGGGCGCCGCGGTGCTGGTCGACGACGCGGAGCTGCTCGGAGCCGACGACCTCGAGAAACTGACCGCGTTGGTCGCCGATCCGGGCGCGACGGTGGTCATCGGGGCCCAACCGCTCGCTCATCACGAGCCCCTCCGACACCTGTTCACCGCCCTCGAACGCGAGAACCTTCCGGTCGCGCTCGGGCCACTGACACCGATCGACGTGGGGCGTGTCACCGCCGCGGCACTGGGTGAAGCGGCTGCGCCGGACCTGGTGCGGATGCTCGTCGGGGCCACGGCCGGCCTGCCGTTCGTGCTGCGGCCCGCGCTCGCCGCGATCGGCGAAGGCACCCCGGCGGTGCGCCAGGCCGCGCGATTTGCGCTGATCGAGCGCCTCCGACGCCTCGACGAACCCCTGCTGGACACGCTGCTCATCTCGTCGCTGGCCTCCGGGCTGGGGCCCGACGACATCGCCGCCGGCTTGGCCATCGCACCGGGCGACGCGCGAGCCGCGGTCGACCGTGCTCGCGCCAGCGGGCTCCTCGACCCGTCACATCCTCCCGGCTTCGCGCGCGACGTCCACGACGCCGTCGCGTCGATCGTCGGCGCCGCACACCATCACGAGGTCGAAGTGGCGGTGCTGACGTCGCAGGTGGCGACGTCGACGTTGACGCCCGAGCTGGCGCTACGGCTGGCCGAGCACGGGCTGCGCGACGAGCGACTGGGCGCCGCGTTGACCGAGCTGGCCGGAGCGGACACCGCGGCGCCTGCGCGGGCGGCGCGCCTGTATCGGGCGGCGGCGCGAGCGAGCGACTCGGTGCCCGGCGCGCACGTCGCCGACGCTCTCGCGCTGACAGGAGATTGCACGACGGCGGCGCGTCTGGCCGACGAGATGCTGACGTCGCCCGATGCCGCCGACCGGGCTTCCGCGGTGCGCATCGCGGCGAGTGTCGCCCTGCACGACGGGAATTCGGCCCAGGCACGGGACCTGTTCACTTGGCTCGGACCGACACCCGAGGCCTACGACGCCATCGTCGGCGCCGCCGCGACGATCTGCGCCATGGCCGCCGGGGACGTGGCCGCAGCCCGTGCCGGCACCGATGTACCCCTGTCCGGGCCGCCCACCTCGGTGGCACGGGCAGCCCGGGCTGTCACCGAAGGGCTGGTCTTGACGCTCGACGCGCCGTATCCCGTCGCCCTCACCCGCCTCAGCCAGGCGATCGGGTCCGACGCGAGCCCCTCCGTGGTCACCCCCGACACCCCGGCCGCGCTGGTGACCCTGGCCGCACTGCACGGCGGCGATCCGGTGCGCGCCCGGTCGGTGATCGGACGAGCCGTGCGGGAGGGGTCCGGCAGCACGGGCGACCCGTCGGATGCGATCTTCCTCACGTACCGGCACAGGCTGCTGCACGGCTGGACGCTGATGCAGGACGGCCACCTGCAGGCAGCCGGGACCGCCGTCGCCGCGGTGTCCGGCCATCGGCTGCATCGGCGTGACGCGCTATGGGCGGCGGCGTTACAGACCGCGATCGCCCGGCGCGGCGGCGATACCGGCGCGATGCAGCAACACTGGTTCGCAGCGATGGAAGTGCTCGCGGAGTGCGCTCCGGATCTGTTCACGCTGCTGCCGCTCGGCGAATTGTGGGTGGCAGCCGCCCGGATGCGACAGGTCGACCGGCTCCGGCACGCGGTGGACCAGGCGTTCGAGGTGCTGGCCGGACTCGGGAATCCGGTGCTGTGGTCGGTTCCGCTGCACTGGGCCGGCGTGCACGCGGGCATCCTGGCCAACTCCCCCGACGACGTCGCGCCGCACGGCCAGGCGTTGACAGCCGCCGCGGCGCAGTCGGCCCTGGCGAAAGCGCTGGCCACGGCCGGGCGGACGTGGTTGCGGGTGCTCGCCAACGCCGTCGACGCCGACGAGGTGGCCGCGGCGGCGCGCGGCCTCGCCCATGTGGGCCACACCTCCGATGCCACGCGACTGGCGGGCCAGGCCGCCCTGCAGACGACCGATCCGCGGGTGTCGCAGGCCATGCTGCAGCTCGCCCGCGATCTCAAGCAGGCGGTCGCGGCGCCCGAGGCACCCATCGACGCCGTCTCCGCGCCACCGGCCGCCCCGACGGCTGCGCGGGCCCGGCCGGCTGCCTCGCTGTCCGAGCGCGAACGCGAGGTCGCCGAGTTGCTCCTGCAGGGCCTGCCCTACCGCGATATCGGGGCGCAGTTGTTCATTTCCGCCAAGACCGTCGAGCATCACGTCGCCCGGATCCGGCGTCGCCTCGGCGCGGAATCGCGGTCGGAAATGCTGTCGATGCTCCGCGTGATGCTGGCTCCGGCGACCTGACCAACCGGTAGTTAGGGCGACCTTCGTAGCGCCGATTCCTCGCGTGATGCGACTATGAGCTGGCAGCGAGCTAAGTTACTTGTCAGTAACGTGGTCTAAGTTACCCGCTGGTAACCAGAACCGGAGGATGCGCGTGGATACCCAGATGCTGATCAGGATCATCGTCGGGGCGCTGATGATCGTCGTCGTCGGGCTCCTGGCGGTCAAACGCGTGCTGTGGCTGACCAAGCTGATCCGGTCGGGCCAGCCGATGAGCGAGGCCAACAATCGCAAAGACGATCTGGGCAAGCGCATCACCACCCAGATCGAAGAGGTCTTCGGCCAGACCCGACTGCTGCGCTGGAACACGGCCGGCATCGCGCACTTCTTCACGATGTGGGGCTTCTTCGTCCTCGCCACCGTCTACCTGGAGGCCTTCGGCCAGCTGGTCGACCACGACTTCCACATCCCGATCATCGGCCGGTGGGATGTGCTCGGCTTCCTGCAGGACTTCTTCGCCCTTGCCGTGCTCCTGGGCATCATCACGTTCTCGATCATCCGCATCGTTCGCGAGCCCAAGAAGCACGGCCGCGACTCCCGGTTCTACGGCTCACACACCGGCGGCGCCTGGCTGATCCTGTTCATGATCTTCAACGTCATCTGGACCTACGCGCTGGTCCGCGGCGCCGGCGCCAACACCGGCGCACTGCCCTACGGCAACGGCGCGTTCTTCTCCCAGTTCATGGGCTGGATTCTGCATCCGCTGGGTGAGCCCGCCAACGAATGGATCGAGACACTCGCCCTGCTGGGCCACATCGCGATCATGCTGGTGTTCCTGCTGATCGTGCTGCACTCCAAGCACCTGCACATCGGCTTGGCCCCGATCAACGTCACGTTCAAGCGGATGCCCAACGGCCTGGGCCCGCTGCTGCCCGTCGAGTCCAAGGGTGAGCTCGTCGACTTCGAAGATCCCGCCGAGGACGCGGTGCTGGGCCGCGGCAAGATCGAGGACTTCACGTGGAAGGGCTACCTCGACATGACGACCTGCACCGAGTGCGGGCGTTGTCAGTCGCAGTGTCCTGCGTGGAACACCGGCAAACCGCTGTCGCCCAAGCTCGTGATCATGAACCTGCGCGACCACATGTTCGCCAAGGCGCCGTACTTCCTCGACGGCAAGGAATCGCCGCTGCAGAACACGCCGGAAGGCGGCCTGGGCGAGGAAGTCCGCGGTGAGAAGGAGAGCGAGAAGCACTCCCACGAGCACGTCCCGGAGTCGGGCTTCGAGCGCATCCCCGCCGACTCGCCGCTGCAGGCAACGCGCCCGCTGGTCGGCACCCTTGAACAGGGCGGCGTGATCGATCCCGACGTGTTGTGGTCCTGCACCACCTGCGGCGCCTGCGTCGAGCAGTGCCCGGTCGACATCGAGCACATCGACCACATCGTCGACATGCGCCGCTACCAGGTGATGATGGAGTCCGAATTCCCCGCCGAGCTCAGCGGCCTCTTCAAGAACCTGGAGAACAAGGGCAACCCCTGGGGCCAGAACGCCAAGGACCGCACCAACTGGATCGACGAGGTCGACTTCGACGTCCCGGTGTTCGGCAAGGACGTCGAGTCGTTCGCCGGGTACGAGTACCTGTTCTGGGTCGGCTGCGCCGGCGCGTACGAGGACCGCGCCAAGAAGACCACCAAGGCCGTCGCAGAACTGCTCGCCACCGCGGGAGTCAAGTACCTGGTGCTGGGCGAGGGCGAGACCTGCAACGGCGACTCGGCCCGCCGCTCCGGCAACGAGTTCCTGTTCCAGCAGCTGGCAGCGCAGAACGTCGAGACCCTCAACGACCTGTTCGAAGGCGTCGAGCGGGTGGACCGCAAGATCGTCGTGACCTGCCCGCACTGCTTCAACACGCTGGGCCGCGAATACCCGCAGGTCGGCGGCAACTTCACGGTGGTGCACCACACGCAGCTGCTGAACCGCCTCGTGCGGGACAAGAAGCTGGTGCCGGTCAAACCCGCCGATGGCGGGATGGACATCACCTACCACGACCCCTGCTACTTGGGCCGCCACAACAAGGAGTACTCGGCGCCCCGTGAGCTGATCGGCGCGTCCGGCGCCACGCTGACCGAGATGCCGCGTCACGCCGAACGGGGCCTGTGCTGCGGCGCCGGCGGCGCCCGCATGTGGATGGAAGAGCACATCGGCAAGCGCGTGAACGTGGAGCGCTCCGAGGAGGCCGTCGACACCGGCGCATCGGCGATCGCGACGGGTTGCCCGTTCTGCCGCGTGATGATGACCGACGGCGTCGACGACGTCACGTCCACGCGCAGCCTGGAGAAGACGCCCGAGGTCCTCGACGTCGCCCAGCTGCTGCTCGGCTCGCTCGACAAGTCCGGTGTCACGCTGCCCGAGAAGGGCACCGCGGCCAAGGAAGCCGAGGAGCGCGCGGCCCGTGTCGAGGCGTCCGCGCCGGCCGAGGTCGTCGAGGAGAAGGCGCCCGAGGCACCCGCACCTGCCGAAGCGAAGACCGAGACCGCGCCCGCCGAGGCGAAGGCTGCTGTCGCGGCTCCAGCGAAGGGCCTCGGCCTCGCCGGCGGCGCCAAACGTCCGGGAGCCAAGAAGGCTGCCCCGGCCGCTGCGTCGGCTGCGCCTGCCGAGGCCCCGGCCAAGGCCGAGCCCGAGGCGGCAGCCCCGGTCAAGGGCCTGGGCATCGCGGGCGGGGCGAAGCGACCCGGCGCGAAGAAGGCCGCACCCGCTGCCTCTGCTCCCGCCGCCTCTGCTCCCGCCGCCGAGAAGCCGGCCGAGGCTCCGGCGACACCGGAGCCCGAGGTCAAGGGGTTGGGCATCGCGTCCGGCGCCCGTCGTCCCGGCGCGAAGAAGGCCGCCGCAGCGCCGAAGGCGGCTCCGAACGAGGGCGCGGCGACGGTCGTGCAGCCTGCCAACGCCGAACCGGACGCGGCTGAAGCGGGCACCGAGCCCGCGGACACCGCGGATTCCGACCGTGGTCTGGAGGCCAAGCCGGAACCTGAGGTCAAGGGCCTGGGTATCGCCGCGGGCGCCCGCCGTCCGGGTGCGAAGAAGGCGCCTGCGGCCGCGGCTCCTGCGGCGCCGAAGCCCGAGCCCGAGCCCGAGCCCGCAGCCGAGCCAGAGCCTGCTGCGGCCGAGCCGGAGCCCACCGCTCCGTCGAGCAACGGGAGCGGCAACGGTGAGGCCCGCGTCGTCGGCGATGAGCCGCCGGTGAAGGGTCTCGGCATCGCCAAGGGTGCGCGCCGCCCCGGCCGAAAGTAACTCCACGAACGTGGGCCGTGTGCACGGAATTCCGTCAGATCCCGTACACAGGGCCCACGTTCGTCAGACACTGAGTCTGGCCGCCGTCGTTCTCGCGACGGCGGCTTTGGCGTTTTCAGCCCTGTACGCGCCCGCGCACGCCCGCGCAGCGCAGGACGGCTGCGTGGTGATCGACACCGACCTCGATATCGACGACATGATGTCCATGCCGATGGTCGTCGGTAACCGCCATGTCGCAGCCGTCGTCACCACTGAGGGGTTCACCACCCCGGAGCTGGGTGCCGCGGCCACCAGCCGGCTGCTGGCAGAGCCGGGCCAGCGCGCGATCCCTGTGATCGTCGGCGCGGGCATCCATCGAAGCGAATCCGACATCGCCTCGAGCTTCGGGGATTTCGTGCTCGTGTTCCGCAAGTTGATGAATCGGCTCAACGATTTCCTGCCGGCCGCGCTGCCACCCACGCCTCGTCAGGACGACTACGTGCAGCAGATCGTTGACGCCGTCGCGAGCTGTCAGCGGGTCGACGTCTTGCTCCTCGGCGCCTTCACGTCGTTCGTGGACTACGGGCCGGCGATCCGCTCGAAGCTCGGTCGCGTCGTGATCTCAGGCCGTCCGGTGAACGCCGACAGCGACCTCGAGGCTGTGGAGTCCTTCAACTGCAGCTACGACAGACCCTCGTGCGCAACGGTTTTCCACGATCAGCTGCCCGGACTAAACTACAGCTTCGTCGACGTGCCGCGCAGCGACTGCGATCTGACGCCAAACCGTGCCGGTTGTGTCGGCACGGTCTACGGTCCCACGCTGGACATGGCGCGGTCGCTGGGGCCGACGGGTCTGCCGAACACCCTGAAGCAGATCATGCTGAACCACCCGAATTCCTGGGCCATCGACACCTGGGAGAACTCCGGATACGGCGGGCGGTCACTCTTCTGGGACCAGTCGGCTGCGCTCGAACTGCTGGCACCGGAACTGTTCCGCGATGTCGACACACACCGGGAAACGACGTTGTCTCCTGCGGACTTTCAGCGCACGTGGGCGGAATACACCAATCGCGGCGCGCAGTACGCCTAGCTCACCCGGGGATGACGGTCGACAGAAGGCGCACCAGCTCGGCCTGACGATGTGTGCCGGTCTTGGTGAAAATCGCGCGCAGATGCGTGCGGATCGTGCTCGATGAGAGGTTCAGCTGTTCGCTGATCGCTGGAACGCCGAGACCGTGCAGAGCAAGGCACGCGACGGTTGCCTCCGCCGGGGACATTCCGAAGAGCTGTCGCAAAACCTCTGCGGCCGGTCGTGTTTCACGCGCAGGATCGATGATCAACACCATCGCCGCGGGTCGGCCACCGACGCCGGCGACTGCCGCATCGACGGGCACCACGTGCACGACATAGCTGGCGCGACCCGAAGGTCGCTCGCACGTGAGCGATCCGCCACTCCGCAGCCCAGGCGCCAACGCCTGGTCGATCAGCATCGTCAATCTGCCGCGCAGGCGATTCGTCGACGCCTCGAGTGAACCGGCGGTGACGGCCAGTCCGTCGCGCTGGGCGAGAATCTCCTGCGCCACCGAATTCGCCTCGACAACAAGACGATCCGCGGATACGACGACGACGCCGTGCGGGAGACTGTCGACTGCGCCGGCGAGGTGGGCGGCACGCTCGGACAAGCCGGCGATGTGCCGCTGCGTGGCGATGGCTTGCTGCAGATGCGGAACGAGGGCAGTCACGAATCGGCGTCGTTCGCCCGTCGCGAAGGGATGTCTGCGCCGCGACCCGGCGACGATGAGGCTCGCCGTCAGACTGCCGCGAGTCAACCGCACGAACAGCCCGGCCTCGATGTCGTTGGGGCGAATCCAGTCGTTGTGGAATTCGGTTGCCCGACGGGCGGTCACGAGCTCGTCTCCGGTGCGCACGACACCGACGGCACCCTGCTCGACGGCGTGGAGGACGTGGTCGATGCGCCCGTAGTACTCGCGATACGGCCTCTCTGCGTCTGGCAGCAGCTGCCCGACGACCGTGCGCTGCGTTCCGTCGGTGAATGCGAGGGCGGTCGAGCGGACGGTCCCGGTGCCGGTCGTCGACGGGACCAGGGCGGCGTGGAGCTCGCAGATCGCCGCATCCCACGTCGAGGGAGTCACCGCTGCCGCGTAGATCTGTGACACCAGATGCGAGAACGTGGCCGTCGAGACCATCACCCACCTCCCCCACCGACTCGACTTCGCCAGAAGATCATCAAATCGGACGACGCGACCCGTGTCCATGTTGTGGTTCGTTAGGCGCACATGATGGCCATCAGCCGTCGATGACTGATCGGGGACGCGTTGTCTGCACACGATGATGCATCAATTCGGCGTGGTTTGCGCTTTGCTGTCGTTCCACTCGCGGTGACGGGAGTGGTGGTCGCAGGCTCGCAGGTGATGATTCTGCGGGAGCCGGAACCCCGTTCTGTCTCGCTCGCCACCGCTCCGGCGGCGCTGACGGTGCCTATCGCGCCGGAGAGTGCGCCACCGCACGCCGTACCCGCCGAGCTGTACGCCGGCGGACCAGGCCCGGTACCCGCCACCGCGGTCGCTCCGGTGTTCGTTCCCGGGCCTGTCGGCGAGTCCGCGGTGTTCCCGTGGACGCGCGGTCGAGCGCCTGAGTCGTCGGACTCGGCTACACCGCTGGCTCAGCTGCTGCTGCCCTACCGATCCGACCGTGAACCGAGCAACCGCACACGGACCCCCGGGAACGCGCCGTCGCCCGGGCCGGTCGTCGACGTCCTCGAGGGCGTGTTCGCCTTCTTCATCGGCAACGGGGCTGACGCCGCGGCCGACTGCACCGGCGACGCCTGCAACGGCGGCCGGGGCGGTCTCCTGATCGGCAATGGCGGGGACGGCGCCAACGGGGGTGTCGGCGGAGCTGCCGGCTTGTGGGGAAACGGCGGTCGCGGCGGTGACGGACTCGCTACCGGAGTCGTCGGCGGTAACGGCGGCCGCGGCGGACTTCTGCTCGGCAATGGTGGCGCAGGCGGTAACGGCGGCGCCGGGGCGGTTGGCGGCAACGGCGGGCATGCCGGCATCCTGCTGGGCAACGGCGGAGTCGGCGGCAACGGTGGCAACGGAATCGTCGGCAGCACAGGCGCTTCCGGGCTCGACGGTGGTGACGGAGCCCGCGGCGACGACGGAGCGGATGGGCAAGACGGTCCCGACGGCGGCAAGGGAGCTGACGGAGCCAACGGGGCCAACGGTGTGAACCCGATCGGGACGCCGGGCAAAGACGGCTTCAATGGCTTGAGGATCGAGGGCAGCGAGAACGGCGGTAACGGCACCGACGGCAATCCGGGCGGCAACGGGGGTCGCGGCGCGGATGACGTGGGCGCGGTGGGCGCCAGCCAGACGGGCGGAAACGGCGGATTCGGAGGCAACGGCACCACCGGCGGTAACGGCGGCAACGGGGGTAGGGGCGGCGACGCGTCGGTCGGGTACGGCTACGCGAACGGCGGAAGTGGCGGCGCTGGCGGAGACGGCGGAGCAGGTGCGCCGGGCCAGCCAGGACTCGACGGCGCGCCAGGACCCGTCGGCGGCGCGGGCTCGAACGGACAAGCGGGCACACCCGGTGGAGATGGAGCCGACGGCACCGCAGGCGGTCGGGGAACGGCCGGCACCGCAGCCGGTGCCGGCGGCAACGGCGGACACGGCAGCTGGTTCTTCGGCCGAGGCGGCGCAGCAGGTAACGGTGGGATCGGCGGCGACGGGGGCAACGGTGGTGTCGGCGGTTCCGGCGGCGACGGCGGGAATGGCGGTGTCGGCGGTGACGGTGGCGACGGCGGAACCGGGGGTACCGGCGGAGACGGCGGGCAAGGCGGCAACGGCGCCAACGGGGGAAATGGCGGTAACGGTGGCGACGGCGGCGACGCGTCGACCGTCGTCGGACCCGCGACCGGTGGCAGCGGCGGAACCGGCGGCTTCGGCGGGACCCGGGGCGTAGGCGGGGTCGGCGGCAAGGGCGGAGCCGCTGGCGCCGGTGGCTTTGCGGGATTCGGCGGTGATGGTGGCGAGGGCGGCGCGGCGGGTAAGGGAGGCGCCGGCGGTCAGGGAGCGGCCGGCGGTCGCGGGGGCGACGCCGGTGAGAGCGGGCGCGGCGGTCTGTTCGGACGTAAGGGCGCCGTAGGTCAGGCCGGGGACGACGGCGAGTCGGGCAAGTCCGGGGCTGACGGCGCCGACGGTACGGCCGGGTCGCGCGGCGCCGACGGCAACGACGGCAAGGCCGGCGCACCGGGCAAGGCCGGCGTTGACGGAGGGTCGGGCTCGGCGGGCGCTGACGGCGCGCCAGGAAAACCCGGCAACAAGGGCAAAGAGGACTGACCTGAGCTGGCCGGACGGCGGGCGGCTGGGAAAACTCCTGGACACGACGTGGGAAGATCGTGCCCATGAGTACGCATCAGGCGTCGTGGCACACCGGGAGTGGCCAGCACGCGCGCCCTCGCGAGTTCCAGCAGTCCAGCAAGCTGCAGGACGTCCTCTACGAGATCCGCGGACCGGTACACGAGCACGCTGCGCGCCTGGAATCCGAGGGCCACCGCATCCTCAAGCTCAACATCGGAAACCCCGCGCCGTTCGGCTTCGAGGCCCCCGACGTCATCATGCGCGACATCATCCAGGCTCTGCCCTACGCACAGGGCTACTCGGACTCCAAGGGCATCGTCAGCGCCCGGCGCGCGGTGTTCACCCGCTACGAGTTGGTCGAGGGCTTCCCGCGGTTCGACATCGACGACGTGTTCCTCGGCAACGGTGCCTCCGAGCTCATCCAGATGGTGCTGCAGGCGCTGCTCGACAATGGCGACCAGGTGCTGATCCCCGCGCCCGACTACCCGCTGTGGACCGCGTGCACGTCGCTGGCCGGCGGCACACCGGTGCACTACCTGTGCGACGAGACGCAGGGCTGGAACCCTGACGTCGCCGACCTCGAGTCGAAGATCACCGACCGCACCAAGGCGATCGTCGTCATCAACCCGAACAATCCGACCGGCGTCGTGTACAGCCGCGAGACGCTCGAGCAGATCGCCGACCTGGCGCGTAAGCATCAACTACTGCTGCTCTCCGACGAGATCTACGACAAGATCCTCTACGACGACGCCAAGCACATCTCGATGGCCTCGGTGGCTCCCGACGTGTTGACGCTGACGTTCAACGGGTTGTCGAAGGCCTACCGGGTCGCCGGCTACCGGTCGGGGTGGTTGGTCATCACCGGCCCGAAGGAGAACGCCGGCAGCTTCATCGAGGGCATCAGCCTCCTGGCGAACATGCGGCTGTGCCCGAATGTGCCTGCCCAGCACGCGATTCAGGTGGCGCTCGGTGGCCATCAGAGCATCGACGACCTCGTGCTGCCCGGGGGCAGACTGCTCGAGCAGCGTGACGTGGCGTGGAACAAGCTCAATCAGATCCCCGGTGTCTCGTGCGTGAAACCCCAGGGTGCGTTGTACGCCTTCCCGCGGCTGGACCCTGAGGTCTACGAGATCCACGACGACGAGCAATTGGTGCTCGACCTGCTGCTGCAGGAGAAGATCCTCGTCGTGCAGGGCACCGGATTCAATTGGCCCACACCGGATCACCTCAGAATCGTGACGCTGCCCTGGGCGCGCGATCTGTCCAACGCCATCGAGCGCCTGGGTAACTTCCTGGTCAGCTATCGGCAGTAGCCCGCCAGCTCCACCGCCTACTCTGTCGACGTGGCGCACTCGCATTCCCATTCGCACTCGCTGGGCGGCCCGTCGCCATTGGGGCCGCTGGCGGCCAAGGTCGTCGTCGTCCTGCTCGCGCTCTGCGGGGTTGCGGTCGTGATCGGGTTGGTGCTGCTGTGGCCCAGCAGCCAGAAAGCTGACATCCCGCTGCCGTTCCAGAACAGTGCCGGCGGCGCCGTCACCACCGAGGCGGGCCATGTCGTGTCCAGCACGACCGCGACCTGTGGCAGCCCGTCGGCCGGTGCTGTGCTCACCGCGGACCCGATCCCGGCGCCCGGGGAGGGTGCCGAGTGCGTGCAGACTCTGGTCGACATCGACTCCGGCCCGAACCAGGGCGCGACGACGCTGCTCGAGTTCAGCGGCGGCCCCGGGCAACCCCATCTGGCCGTCGGCGACCACATCCGCGTCAGCAGGCAGGTCGACGACGCCGGGACCACGAGCTACGCGTTCTTCGACTACGAGCGGACGTGGGCGCTGACGGCGCTGGCCGCGGTGTTCGCCGTGGTGATCGTCGCAGTCGCGGGGTGGCGTGGGCTGCGCGCGCTGGTCGGCATCGTGATCGCTTTCGGTGTGCTCGTGGTGTTCCTGCTGCCGGCCTTGCGTGACGGCGCGCCCGCGATTCCGGTCGCGGTGGTGGCCTCAGCGGCGATCCTGTTCGCGGTCATCTATCTCGCGCACGGGGTCAGCCTGCGGACCAGCGCGGCGCTGCTGGGCACGCTGACCTCGCTGCTGCTCGCCGCGTTACTGTCCTGGGGCGCAATCGAAGTCGCCCACCTGACCGGATTGTCGGAGGACCAGAACAACGAGGTCGCCGCCTACCTGGGCAATGTGTCGATCACCGGATTGCTGTTGGCGGGCTTCATCATCGGCTCTCTGGGCGTACTGAACGACGTCACCATCACGCAGGCCTCAGCGGTCTTCGAGCTGGCCGGGGTCGAGTCAGCGAGCCGGCGGGGCGTGTTCGTCGGTGCGATGCGGGTGGGCCGCGACCACATCGCGAGCACCGTCTACACGCTGGTGCTGGCCTACGCAGGTAGTGCGTTGCCGCTTCTGCTGCTGTTCAGCGTCGCCAACCGGTCGCTGGGCGACGTGCTGACCAGTGAGAGCGTGGCGATCGAGATCGCCCGCTCGGCGGTCGGCGGTATCGCCTTGGCGCTGTCGGTGCCGCTGACCACCGGTATCGCGGCGGTGTTGGCCACGCCGATCCGCGCCGCGAGCTAGCGTTTGGGGTGGATCACCCCGGGTAATCGCCGGCAGTGGACCACACCTGCTCCGCGGTGACATTGCACGTCGATGGCCGCACCCACGAGCTGACGCTCGACAACCGGGTCACTCTGCTCGACGCACTCCGCGAGCACCTCGGGGTGACCGCCCCGAAGAAGGGCTGCGATCACGGGCAGTGCGGTTCGTGCACTGTCCTCGCGGACGGCAGACGGGTCACCAGTTGTCTGACCTTCGCCGTCGCCGCCAACGGCGCACACGTCACGACAGCGGCAGGTTTGGGCGCCGACGGTGACCTCCACCCGGTGGCGCAGGCATTCCAGGACGAGGACGCCTTCCAATGCGGCTACTGCACGCCTGGCCAAATCTGTTCGGCCGTGGGCATGTTGGACGAGGCAAAATCGGGGGCGCCCAGCTTCGTCACCGAGGACCTCGACGGCGCCCCCGAGCTGACTGCCGACGAGATCCGGGAGCGGATGAGCGGCAACCTGTGTCGCTGTGCGGCCTATCCCAACATCCTCGCCGCGATCGCGAAGGCCGCCCGGCCGTGAAACCGTTCGCCTACCACCGCGCCACCAGCCCCGCCGACGCCGTCGCCACGCTGACCGCCCACCCTGGCGCCGCATACCTGGCCGGTGGCACCAACCTGGTCGAC
This sequence comes from Mycobacterium kyogaense, assembly GCF_036946525.1. GTDB lineage: Bacteria > Actinomycetota > Actinomycetes > Mycobacteriales > Mycobacteriaceae > Mycobacterium > Mycobacterium kyogaense_A. The sequence continues at coordinate 301,353 of NZ_JAQIIY010000006.1, forward strand.
CACATGAAACTCGGTGTGGCCGAACCGGATCTGCTCGTCGACGTCAGCCACCTCGCGCTGGACGACGTCACGCACACGGACGAGGGCGGCGTTCGCATCGGCGCAAACGTGCGCAACAGCGACCTGGCCGCGCATCCACTGATCCGCTCGCGCTACCCGATGCTGGCGCGGGCCATGCTCTCGGCGGCGTCCGGGCAGCTGCGCAACGCGGCCACCACCGCGGGAAACCTGTTGCAGCGCACTCGCTGCGTATACTTCCAGGACGTCACCACGCCGTGCAACAAGCGGGAGCCCGGTACCGGTTGCTCCGCCATCGGGGGTTATGTCCGCTACCACGCCATTCTCGGCGGGTCGCCGGAATGCGTCGCCACCCATCCCTCGGACATGGCCGTGGCGATGAGCGCGCTGGACGCTCTCGTTGTCGTCGAGAGCGCCGAGGGCTCGCGCCATCTCCCCGCCACGGACTTCCACCGACTGCCGGGTACCGAGCCCCATCGCGACACGGTGCTCGATCGGGGCGAACTAATCACCGCGGTCGAGATACCGGCGCCGCCCGTCGGCGCTGTGTCGGACTACCGCAAGGTCCGCGACCGCGCCTCGTACGCATTCGCGTTGGTGTCGGTCGCCGCGGAACTGAGTTTCGACGGTGACCGGATAGCGACCGCGCGTATCGCGCTCGGCGGGGTAGCCCACAAACCCTGGCGCGCGCGGGCCGTCGAAGACCGACTGATCGGCGCATCGGCCTCCGAGGAGACCTTCACAGCCGCTGTCGACGCCGAGCTCGACGCCGCAGAACCGTTGCCCGGCAACGAGTTCAAAGTCTCCCTCGCGCGCCGCACCATGATCGCCCAGCTTCGTGCGCTCACCGAACGGGGTCGACGATGACTTCTCTGCTGAACCCGCAGTCCATCGGAGCGCCTGTCGCACGGCGGGATGGGCCCGCGAAGGTCACCGGTACCGCGCCGTATGCGTTCGAGCACCACATAGAGGGTCCCGCCTATCTGCACCCCATCCAGGCCACCATCGCGCGGGGGCGCGTCACCGCGATGGATGCCGGCGCCGCGCGGGCCGTCGACGGTGTGCTCGACGTGCTCACGGTGTTCGATGCGCCGGCGCTCGCCGACACCTCGGATGGCGAACTGGCGATCCTGCAGGACGCCCAGGTCCATTTTCGAGGTCAGATCATCGGCGGCGTAGTCGCCGAGTCAGCCGAAATCGCCAGGGAAGCAGCCGCTCTCGTGGTGACCGAGTATGCCGCTGCACCGCATGATGCGCAGCTGAGAGTCGACCATCCCGGCCTCTACACCCCGGAGTCGGTGAACCCGTCCTATCCGCCAGACTCCGATGACGGGGACGTGGATGCCGCGATGGCTACAGCGGCGTGCACCGTCGATCAGATCTACGAAACCCCCATCGAGCACAACAATCCGATGGAGCCTCACGCCTGCATCGCACAGTGGACCGCCGGAGACGGTGAACCCCAGGTGACGCTCTACGACTCCACGCAGGGCGTGCACGTGGTGCGTAAGACGCTCGCACCGATCTTCGGATTGGAGGTCGACCAGCTACGGGTCATCGCGCCGTATGTCGGCGGCGGGTTCGGCTCCAAAGGCGCACCGCACGCCCACAACACGTTGGTGCTGCTGGCGGCTCAGCGCGCCGGAGGGCGTCCGGTGAAGCTGGCGCTGACACGTCAGCAGATGTTCGCACTCGTCGGCTACCGCACGCCGACCATACAGCGCGTGCGCTTGGGCGCCGACGCCGACGGTAGGCTGACCGCGCTCAGCCACGAGGTCGTCGAACAGACCTCAGCGGTCAAGGAATTCGCCGAACAGACGGCGGTGACATCGCGGAAGATGTACGCCGCACCGAATCGTCGGACCTCGCACCGGTTGGCCGCCCTGGACGTGCCGGTGCCGTTCTGGATGCGCGCGCCGGGCGAGTGTCCCGGCACCTACGCGGCCGAAGTCGCCATGGACGAACTCGCGGCCGCGTGCGGTATCGATCCGATCGAGCTGCGCATCCGCAATGACCCGCACGTCGATCCGGAGACCGGCAATCCGTGGTCGAGCCGAAAGCTGCTGCAGTGCCTACAGTTGGGCGCCGACCGCTTCGGCTGGTCGTCGTGGGACCGTGCCGCGGCCCGGCACCGCGAGCGCGACTGGTACCGCGGTGTCGGCGTCGCGTCGGCGACCTATCCGGCGATGCAGATGCCGGGCAACACCGCGCGTATCACCTACGACCGCGAGGGTCATTACCTCGTGCAGATCGGGGCCGCCGACATCGGCACCGGAACGTGGACGACCCTGACCCAGATCGCCGCGGACGCGTTGGGATGCGGCGTCGACGCGGTGGAGCTGCAGATCGGCGACAGCGCACTACCCGACGCGTCGGTCGCAGGCGGCTCGTCCGGCATCAACTCCTGGGGCCGCGCCATTGTCGCTGCGGCGCAGGACTTCCGCCGCGATCACGGCGACCCACCGGCGATCGGCGCGTCCGCCGTCGCCGAGGCGCCCGAGAATCCGAACGCCGACACGATGACCCTGCAGTCCTTCGGTGCGCACTTCGTCGAAGCGCACGTCAACGCCGACACCGGCGAGATCCGAGTCCCCCGCATGCTCGGCGTCTTCGACATCGGTCGCGCCATCAACCCTCGTACCCTGCGCTCGCAGTTGATCGGCGGGATGACCATGGGGCTGTCGATGGCGCTGCACGAGGAGAGCGTGCGCGACCCGCGCTTCGGGCACGTCGTCACCCAAGACCTCGCGACCTACCACTTCAGCGCGCACGCGGACGTCAACGATGTCGATGCGATCTGGCTCGATGAACCTGACCCGCATGCGAATCCGATGGGCTCGCGAGGAGCCGGAGAGATCGGCATCGTCGGCTCGGCCGCGGCCGTCGTCAATGCGGTCCACCACGCGTGCGGTGTCCGGGTGCGCACCCTGCCCGTCACGCTGGACAAGGTGCTCGCCGGACTCGGTTAGACAGATGGCGCGATGGTGTGCACGGTGGTGAAGCCGTCGGCACTGACCGTCGTGACGTAGACGGTGCCGTCGGCGCCGACGACGGGGATGTCCGTGGGACGCGTGCCATCGTCGAGGTCGAGCACCTTGGTCACCCCGGTCGTGGTGAACGCGTACACGCCGAGGTCGTCGGGCGCGTTGCTCGCGACGTAACCGGTGCCGTCGGGCCCGAACACCATGTACTGCTGCGGAAACACGGGGTAACGGGTGCCCACCGGTTGCGGCAGGGTCCGCGTCACACCCGTCAACCCGGTGGCGTCGAAGCCGACGAACTGGGCGCCGATGGCCGGGTCGTTGCGCAGGATCAGGTAGCCGCTTCCGTCGGGGGCGAACTGGATGTCGGCCAGACCACTGCCGAGCACCGGGCCTCGCACCTCGGGCGAGAACGTGTCGTTCGACAGGGTCAGCAGGATCTGGTTGGTCGCTGCGCCGCCGAGCTGGCGCACCTGGTTGATCTGGTAGGCCGTGCCGTCGGGGCCGAAGAAAACGTCGCCCGGGACGGTACCTGCGGGCAGCGCGATGGTGCGGTTGATCGATCCGTCGGGGTTCAGCACCGCAAGGTAGTTCGAGCCGTTCGCGGTGTAGGTGACATACCCGAAGTCGTCGGTTTGTTCTCCGGCGTCGAGAACCTGGTTGTAGGAGGTCAGGAAAGGTGCGGTCCCGGGGAGAGTCAGTGTGCTGCGTGCGGTGCCATCGGGACTGATGACGACGACCGGGGTGCTGGCGGGGTCCCTGACCACTGCGTAGATGGTGCCTTCTGCCGTCACCTGGAAGCTGCGCAGACGTGCGTCGATGATCCTCGGCGTGGTGATGGCGGTCGGGTTGATCTTGTAAATCGAGGTGGTGCCCTCGCCGCGGTCGACGTTCCCGGGATAGGTGACGGTCGCGAGGTAGATGCCGTCGTTCTTCACCGTGTAGACGCTCGGCAGACCGGCCACGGTGCGGATGGTGCTGTCGCCGTCCCGCAGGGTGTAGATCCGAGTGGTCTTGCCGCCGAACAGTGTCTGGACTCCGACGGGCAGGTAGATGTAGCCGTCCTCGCCGCGGATCGGAGCCATACCGTCAGCCCCACCGGGCAGGAGGAACGTCTTCGTCTTTCCGTCGGGGTCGATGGCCCGCAGCGTGCGACCGCCGAACTGGGTCGACACCAGATATGCACTGCCGTCGTTCGCCAGTGTCACGCTCGTGTCGGGGGCATATGTCCGCACCGTATTGGTCGGCGCGACGCGGACCGTGCGGTAGGCGATGTTCCCGATGGGGTTGAAGATGAAGGGGATGTTGGTGTCGAAGTACAGGGAACCGTCGGCCCCCACCTGCGGCCGTCCGCTGGTGAAGCCGGAAACTGTCGCGATCTTCGCGACCTCGCCCTGACTGTTCACCGACCACAAGGTCGAGCGGGTGGCACGGTCGTTCGTCGTGATGACGACAAGCGAGCCGTCCGGCCTGGTGACTGATGTCGCCGACGTAGCCTGTGCGCCGGAGATCGCATCGCTGGTGGTGATCACCTGCCCGTCACCGTCGATGATGCTGACGCGGATACCGTCCGCATCCCCGGTGACTTGATAGACCGTGCCCGTCGAGCCGATGATCACGGGCCCCTTTGGCACTCCGCGGATCTCAGTGTCGGCGGCATCTGCCACTGCGGAGGGGCTCGCCTGCACAACGCTCGAGGTCGCCGCCGCTGCTGCCCTGTCGGCGCGGCGCTCCTCGGCCTGCTGGCGGACCGACGCGAGCATCGTCAACAGCAAGGGCGCGGCGGCGGGCTCGGAATCGTCGTCGCGGTCGTCTTTCGCAGCGGCCGGTCGCGGCGTGAACAGGGGCTTGAACAGCCTGCTCTTCGTGGGGGCTTCTACTTCACTGTCAGTATCTGCTGATGAGACAACCGGTTTCGTCTCTTCGCTGTCAGTATCCTTCGACGACGTGCTCCGCTTCGAGCCGAGCCCACGCTTGACTGTTGGCCTATCAGCCTTGTCGGTCTTGTCAGCCTTCGTGCCCGCTGACGCTTTCGAGGGGCCAGCAGACGCACTCACCGAGGGGGTGTCGTCAGGTTCAGCCCAGGCCACCGTCGGCACTGCGGCAATCGCGGAGCCGATCCCCAGGGCCACCGCTAATCCCCCGACACGGCCGATGTAGTTCTCCCACGCCATGAGTGACCCTCCCCGTTGAGTTCACAGCAAACTTACGGGCAATACGGGTGTATGGCAATGATGAATTCCGCGCGAGTCGGCTCAGCGGTCGAGCAGTTCCAGCAGATACGCACCGTAGCCGGACTTCAGGAGTTTATTTGCGCGCGCGGCTAATTCGTCGTCGCTGATGAATCCGACCCGCCACGCCACCTCTTCGGGCACGCTGATCTTGAGGCCCTGCCGACGCTCGATGGTGCGCACATAGTCACTGGCGTCCAGGAGTGAATCGAACGTGCCGGTGTCGAGCCACGCCGTGCCGCGGGCGAGCACCTCGACGTTGAGCCGGCCCTGCTCCAGGTAGCGCTGGTTGATCTCGGTGATCTCGTATTCTCCGCGCGCCGACTTGCGCAGCGAGCGTGCGATCTCGACGACGTCGTTGTCGTAGAAGTACAGGCCCGGCACCGCGTAGTGCGATTTCGGTGTCGACGGTTTTTCCTGCAGTGCCAACGCCGTCCCGTCGGCGGCGAACTCGACGACGCCGTAGGCCGACGGGTCGGCCACCCAGTACGCGAAGATCGCCCCGCCCTCGACGGTGTGAAAGCGCCGCAAGCTGGTCCCCAGTCCGGGACCGTAGAAGATGTTGTCGCCCAACACGAGTGCCACGGATTCGTCACCGATGTGGTCGGCGCAGATCACGAAAGCCTGTGCCAGGCCCTCGGGTTCGTCCTGGACGGCGTAGCTGAGGTTGACACCGAAGTCCGCGCCGTCGCCGAGCAGCCGTCGGAACGCGGGCGCGTCCTGGGCCGTCGTGATCACCGCGATGTCGCGGATGCCCGCCATCATCAGAGTGGACAGCGGATAGTAGATGAGCGGCTTGTCGTAGACGGGAAGCAGCTGCTTGCTCGCTCCCATCGTTATCGGGTACAGCCGTGTGCCTGAACCGCCGGCCAGGATGATGCCGCGCATCAGCCGGTCAGGTCTGCTTCGGTGAGTTCCGTGGCGGCCAGCGCGGCAGCCAGATCGTCATGCCGGAACACCGACGTCACGTGATCGGCGACCACCCGGAAGGCCGACGCCGCCGAACCCGAACCATCGACCTTCTCTTCGACCACGACGACACCGTCGTGCACGTAGATTCGGCCGGGTTCGATCGTGCGGCCCAGTCCCTGCGCCCAGGACTGCAGCGCGGCGTGACCCTGTGCCGCGCCGTTGGCGTCACCGATCTCGATGTCGTCGCTGGACAACGACACCAGGGTGTCGAGGTCACCGGCATTGAGGGCGTCGTGCCAGGCGAGAACGGTCGCCATCTCCGAAGTGGTCATGATCGAGAGCTTAGGCCGCTCAGAACGGCGTGCGGTCCAGCCATCCGTCCCAGACGGCGGTGTCGCCGTGCACCTCGAGGCCCGCGTCGGCGGTGCTGATGCGGCGCACCGTGGCCAACAGCAGATTCTTCGCCGGGCCCCGCAGCGCGACGCTGCCCTTGCCGTGGTCGTGGGACCACCACACGCCCTCTGCGTCGTGGACGATCATCCACTCCCCCGTCGGCCCCAATTCCGAGTCGGTGGCGTGCAGATGAATGGATTGATCCCGGTCCAGGGCCGGGGCACGGCGCCGGTCTTCGGTGACGCGGTCGATCCACTCACTGAGCGCATCCGCGGCCAGATCCGGCGCAAGCTCGAACGGCACACCGAGGGCCAGCGCGGCGTCGGCGCGATGCACGGTGGCCTCGTGCAGTCGCCGCCGTATCCACCACCCTGCGGGTCGGGGGCCGACGAACGTCCACACGCGAGTCTCGGGGCCGACGCGGTCGATCGCCCTGCTGATCAGTTCCGCACCCGCCATCAGCCAGTCCGCGGCCCCGTCCGGGTCGTCCGGCGGTTTGCCGTCGCGCACGTCCCGCGGATCGAGCTCCTGGTTTCGGCGCTCGAGGATAATCTGTGCGGCCCAACGATTTCCGCGTCCCACGTGCCGGAACAACTGTTTGAGATTCCAGTCGCCACACGTCGGCACCGGCGTCGCCGGGTCTCCCGTACGGATCAGATCGCCGAAAGCTCGAGTCTGCTCGAGCAGAGCTGCTCGGAAGTCCACCACCTCACGCTAGCGCGGTCCGCTCGCTCCCAAGGGTGATCGGCAATGTTGACCACCCGCGCAGCACGCGGGTGTCGCGACGGTGGGCCTGCCCGGCGAGCTGCGCACCGGGATAACGCTCGAAGAACGTGCGCAAGCCGACTTCGCCTTCGGTGCGGGCCAACGCGGCGCCGAGGCAGAAGTGACGTCCTCCGGAGAACGACAGATGCTTGCCCGCGTTCTCTCGCTCGAGGTCGAAACGGTGCGGATCGGTGAACACCTTCGGATCACGGTTCGCCCCCGCGAGATGGATGATGAGCAGCTCGCCGCGCGCGATGTGCGCGCCCTCGATGTCGACGTCCCTCCGGGCGAAGCGGGCGCTCATCTGCACCGGGGAATCCAGCCGGAGGATCTCTTCGACGGCGGTGGGCCACAACTCGGGGCGGGCAGCCAGCGTGTCGAGGTGCCCCGGTGACTGCAGCAGCATCCGGATCCCGTTGCCGAGGAGGTTCACCGTGGTTTCGAACCCGGCAGCCAGGACCAGGCCCGCGGTGGCCAGCAGTTCCCGCTGTGAGAGCGCTGCCCCCTGTTCGGCGTGCGCGCTGGCCTGGATGAGCTGGCTCATCAGGTCGTCGCCGGGATTTCGGCGCAGCTCGTCGAGGTGCTGAGTCAGCCATTCGTTGAACCCGACGAGGCCCTCGTGCACGCTGGTGTACTGCTCCCAGGACAGACCGATGTCCAGGCTGGGGGCAGCGAGTTCGCCGAAGCGCAGGATCTGTTGCCGATCCTTCTCGGGTACGCCGAGGATGTCGCTGATCACCGCGACCGGCAGCTGAGCGCAGTAGGCGTCGACGACGTCCACTACTGCACCGGCCTCGCCGGTCCGACCGGCGAGGCCGTCCAGCAGCCCGTCCGCGGTGTCCTGCACGCGGTCACGCAGCGCGGCGACCGCGCGGCTGGTGAACACCGAGGACACCAGCTTGCGGCAGCGGGTGTGGTCGGGCGGTTCGATCGAGAGCAGCGACGGCGGCTCGATCGGGTGGAGCAGCCCGGTGCGGGTCTTCTCGTTGATGCGGCGCAGGATCGGGGGGAGGCCGGCGCCGAGGCTCATGACGTGGAAGTCGTCGGAGCGCAGCACCTCGTTGGCGACGGCGTGGTCGAACGTCATCAACGCCGTTCGGGAGCGGACGACGGGCCCGTGAGCGCGCATCTCGTCGGCGAATGCCGCCGGATCGGCTCTCACGGCCGGGTCGGCGATCAAGCGTGCCTGCGGATCCCCGCGCCGGGCGCCGACCCTGGACAGGCCGCGAACGATGCCGTGCAGGACCAGCCATCGCAGCCGATGTTGGAGACGAGACATCACCCGAGCTTAACCAGCTGGTCTACCCAGCGCATAGAGCTGCCAGCCGGCCTGCCGCCACCGCTCGGCGTCGAGGCAATTGCGGCCATCCACAACGACTTTGGTGCGCACCGTATCGGCGAGCGTCTCGGGGTCCAGATCGACGAACTCGTCCCATTCGGTCAGGACCAGGACGGCGTCGGCACGGTCGCAGGCTTCGGCCACCGATGTCGCGTACGTCAGGGTCGGGAACAGCCGACGAGAATTCTCCATCGCTTTGGGGTCGTAGACGTTGACGGTCGCACCGTTGAGTTGGAGCAACCCGGCCACGTTCAGTGCCGGGGAATCGCGAACGTCGTCGGATTCGGGTTTGAACGCCGCCCCCAGCACGGCGACGTTCGCGCCCAGCAGGGATCCTCCGCACGCGGTGGTCGCCAGTTCGACCATGCGGGTGCGGCGGCGCATGTTGATGCTGTCGACCTCACGCAGGAACGTGAGCGCGTGATTGGCGCCGAGCTCTCCGGCTCGCGCCATGAACGCCCTGATGTCCTTGGGCAGGCAACCGCCGCCGAAACCCAAGCCGGCGTTGAGGAATCGTCGCCCGATGCGGGCGTCGTAGCCGAGCGCATCGGCCAGCGTCGTCACGTCGGCGCCGGCGGCCTCGCACACCTCGGAGATCGCGTTGATGAACGAGATCTTGGTGGCGAGAAAGGCATTGGCGGACACCTTGACCAGTTCCGCGGTCTGCAGATCGGTCAGCAAGAACGGCACCCCGTCGTCGAGCAGCGGCGCGTAGAGAGCCCGGATCGCGGCCTCCGCGAGCTGCGAATCCTTTTGCACGCCAACGACGATGCGGTCGGGACGCAGTGTGTCGTGCACGGCGAAACCTTCGCGCAGGAATTCGGGATTCCAGGCGATCTCGACGGGTACCCCGTCCGGGCTCAGCGCAGCGGCGCGCTCGACGAGATCGGCGGCGGTTCCGACGGGCACCGTGGACTTCCCGACGATCACTGCGGGGCGGCGCAGCTGCGGCACGAGCGCGTCGATCACCGCGTACACGTGCCGCAGGTCCGCGCCGTATTCCCCCTTCTTCTGCGGTGTTCCGACGCCGAGAAAGTGGACGTCGGCGAAGTCGGCTGCCTCGGCGTAGTCGGTGGTGAACCGCAGTCGGCCGGCATCGAGGTTGCGCTGCAACATCTTCGGGAGCCCGGGCTCGTAGAAGGGGACGTCACCGCTGGCCAGCTTGGCGATCTTGCCGGGGTCGATGTCGACGCCGATCACCTCGTGGCCGAGCTCGGCCATCCCGACAGCATGGGTGGCGCCGAGGTAGCCGGTGCCGAAGACAGTGCATCGCATAGTGCCTCTCTAGGTGCCCCGAATGAGGGGGTCATAACGCGACACTGGCCGCCAGATCAACGGAAGGTGACGGTCGCGTGCCGCGATATTGGGATTGGTAGCCCGCCGCGTGGCCTGTACTGATCCCATGAGGACAACACCCCTGCTCATCTCAGGTACCGCGGCGGCGGTTCTGCTCGCCGGCTGCGGTTCCGACCACCCCGAGGCACCGTCGACGACGGTCACCGTGACCGCTGCGCCATCCACGACCCAGGCGCCGCCGGCGGCTACGACATCCATGACCACGACGGCCGCGCCGACCCCATCGGAAACCACGCCTTCCGTCCCGGTTGCCTGCGGCAACGACGATCTCACCGTCGCCGCGGGACCCGTGGCCGAGGCCGACACGCTGCGCCGGGTGGATGTGACGTTCACCAACAGCTCGGCCACGGTGTGTGTTCTCGTGGGCTATCCGGGCGCCGACCTGGTGACGGCGGCCGGCGGAGTGCTGGTGCACGTCGCTCGCCGGCCCCAGAACTCCGCACCGCATCTGGAACTGCAGCCGGGCGAGAAGGCCACCGCCGACGTGCAGTCCTCGGCGATCGACACCTCCACGGGCAATGGATGTGGACGCACCGGAACGCTCGTCGTCACAGCACCCAACACGACGGCGTCACACCTACTCGAGGTGAACCTGCCGATCTGTGACGCGACAATCAGCTCGGTGGGTTAGCCGCGGCCGCCCCCCGCCGGGCGCGCAGAAGATGAGGAAGCACTTCTCCCCGCCGGAGGACCCACTGCCCGAACCGCCGCCCCGCGACGACGATCCCGAATCGCCCGGGCCACCGAAGCCGGCGGAACCACCCGAACCGCCGTAGCCCCCCGAGCCGCCGTAGCCACCCGAGCCGCCGTAACTGCCGGAACCGCTGGGGTAATCGTCACCGCCGCGACCGCTGCCGGAGTTCGATCCCGGCCACTGCGGCGTCTGCGGCACCGACGGCACCTGCGGCTGCGTCACCGGCGGCGTCCACGGTGGGGTCTCCGGCTCTTCGGGCTCCGGCGCCTCCGGCTGGCTCGGCCACGTCCACGCTGGCTTCGGCGGCGAGAACACCGGCCACTGCCGCTGCGGCACCACGATGATCGGCCGAGGCACCACGACGGGCGCAGGCACGGGCGCCACCACGGGCGGCGGCGCCACCGGGGCCGGCGCGGGTGCCGGGGCCGCGGGTGCGGGCGCTGCGGGAGCCGGCGCAGGTGCCTGCTCGACGTAGACGGTGCGCGGCGACTGCTGCGGCGTCTGCTGAACAGCAACGGGCACCGGAGGCTTGATGGTCTCTGCCGACGGTGGCGGATCGGCCGGCACCTGGGCGGCCTGCTCGACCGGCGCGGGTGCGGGAGCCTGGCTGCTCGGCACGATCGCCGCCTGCGCGGGGCTCGGGCGAGAGTCGACGGTAGGACGAATGCTGACGGCCAGCGAGATGACCAGGGCGACGACACCGACGACGAACACCGAGGTCAACGCACTACCCACGAGAAGGAAGGGCTTGCGACCCTCTTCGGCCTCGCGCATCTCGGTCTGGGCGAACTCGTCGACCACCTCGGCGCCGGCAGGCGCGAGCTGGGTGTCCGCGCCGGCGAGCCCGGCGTACACCGAGCCGGCGGTGTCGCCGTCGGGGTCCTGCGAGTAGGCCAGCCCGACGGTGGTCGCCTCGAAGGCGGGCGCGGCGGCGGACGCCAGTGCCGCACCGCGGGCCAGGGCGAGATCCGCGTCGTCGGGCGCGCTGACAGGAAGAGCGACGAGGTGCTCGAGGTGAGACTTCACGGAGCTGACGTCGACGCCGGACCCCACGACGAACATGCCCTGCGGCGGGGCGTCCTGCGCCGCCACGGCGTGTGCCATCTCGGTGAGCACGGCCATGGCGTCGGTGCTGTGCAGAGAACGGCTGAGGACTTTGACCACCGAGCCGTCGTCGGTGCGGACCACCGACAGCGTCGCGGTGTCCCGGTCGACGAAGAGCAGCGCCGTGGTGTCGTATCCGACCGCCCGCCCGACCGCCTGCGCCAGGGACGCGGCGGCATGGCTCTCGGCGACGAGCATGACGTCGTCGATGCCGTGCGCGGTGAGCGCGTCGCGCAGCGCCGAGGCCTCGGTGTGGTCACTCCAGGTGACGCCGATCGTTTTGAGGTGATGCCCGCCGGATTCCGCGCTCTCCTTGGTGCCCTGGATAGCGGCGACGACGTGTTCGGCGACGTTTGCCGAAGCGTCGGCCGACTCGACGTCGAAGACGTCGTGGTCAACGGTGACGCCGTCTGCCTTTTCGCCTTCCACCAGCACCATGCGGACCGTCTTAGGTGTCATCGACACACCGAGAACGATGTCCACTCGACCCCTCCAAATGTTTGCTGCAGCCTGGTCGCTGTACGGGCTCACCTGCACGGCGAACACTGACAACTAGTACTTCATCGGCGCGAACAGCCACCGTGTTACACACGTCGCGGTTAGCTGAACGACGGTGATTCGCAGCCGGCACGCCAGTTGTTATGACATTACTCGCCGCGCGAGGATTCCCGCCGGATCAGTTCGACCGGAGGAAGTTCTGGTACGACCGCGACGGCGTGGGGCCGCGCTGCCCCTGGTACTTGGAGCCGACCTTGTCACTGCCGTAGGGGTGCTCGGCCGGGCTGGTGAGCCGCAGCAGGCAGAGCTGGCCGATCTTCATGCCGGGCCACAGCGTGATCGGCAGATTCGCGACGTTCGACAACTCGAGCGTGATGTGGCCGGAGAATCCCGGATCGATGAAGCCTGCGGTGGAGTGCGTGAGCAGGCCGAGGCGCCCCAATGAGGACTTGCCTTCGAGACGGCCCGCGAGGTCATCGGGCAACGTGCAGCGCTCGAGTGTGGCGCCCAGGACGAACTCGCCGGGGTGCAGGACGAACGGCTCCCCCTCTTTGGGCTCGACGAGGGTGGTGAGGTCGTCCTGCCTCACTGCCGGGTCGATGTGCGTGTACCGGGTGTTGTTGAAGACGCGGAACAGGCTGTCGAGGCGGACATCGACGCTGGACGGCTGGATCAGACTGTCGTCGAACGGGTCGACGCCGAGCCGTCCGGCGTCGATCTCGGCCCGAATGTCGCGGTCGGAAAGCAGCACGGGACGAGCGTAACGGCGGGAATCGGTCCGGGGGCGGGCGGCGGGGCCGCAGCAGAGAACGGCATCGCGCCGCGGCCGTTCCCGCGAATTCACAGCAAATATTACGTCTATACCAATATTTGTTGCAGATTCACTTACGTGAGCGTCAGCGCGTGTTAGCTTGCTCCTCGTCATCAGTTTTGCTATCGGGGATGGCCGCAGGACGCGGCGACTGGTGTCTCTCTTCTATCCCACGTCTCGTCGCAGTGCGCTGCTGCCCGGGTGGCCACCGTGCCGGAACGTTCCACCGTTGTGCCTCAAATACCAACTCCGGGCCGGAAATTGGGGGATTTCAGTCATGGACGTTCGATCTGCTGATCGCCACACGAGGACAACGCCGGCCGCGCTCGCCCACGGCACGCACATCGGTAGGGTTGGCGCATTAGCTGTTGCAATGGGAGTTGGGTTTGCGATGGCCAGCGCCGCCACCGGCGTCGCCTGGGCTGACAGCGACTCCGCATCCGACAGTTCGTCGTCGGGCAGCCAGTCGGTTTCGCGGCCGGATGCCTCACCATCCGGCTCGTCGACGTCCAAGCGCGGCAAGCGCGGCTCCGCCAAGAGTGACAGCGACACAGACGATGCGCCGCCCCAGGTGAAGGCCCCGGACACCGCGGACGGTAGCTCCGCCGAGAGCGCGAAGACTGATGACGCAGAGGCTGACGACGCGTCGCCGCGGACCCAACGACGCAACAAGCTCCAGAAGCCATCCGCGCCCTCACGGACGACCAGAACGGACGACGAGGGCGACGTCGAGGTCCGCGGGACCGAGGCCCCTGCCGTCGCAGCCCCCACCGCGGACGTCACGCAGGCAGAGAGCGCCCCGAGGGCTCCCCTCCGCACACCCGTGGCGACACGGACCCTCATCGCGACGTCGGTGGTGACATCGGCGGTGACAACGCCACACGTCGTGGCCGAGACGGAGGTCGTCGAGCTCGACGAACCCGCAGCGCCGGCGCCCGACTCCCCCGCAGGCACCGGACTGTGGACGATGCTGAGTGCAGCCGGCCGGGAGTCGCGGCGGACCCTGTTCAACCGCCGGCCCGTGCTGGACAACCAGCAGGTAGACGTCACTCTCGACGAGTACGACGACGTCAGCGCCCCGATCGCGTTCGGCGGCACCGATGCAGACGGCGACCCGCTGACCTATCGGGTGGCGCGCGGCAAGTGGTTCGGGCCCCGGCATGGCACCGTCACCGTCGACCCGACGACCGGAACGTTCACCTATGACGCGGACAACGAGTTCGCGCTGACCGGCGGTCGCGATCGCTTCCTGGTCCGGGTGTCCGACTACAACAGCGACGATGTCCATCTCCACGGCCTGTTCGGCGGGCACAGCGACTGGGCGATCATCAAGGTGGTCGTCGCACCGACCGACAGGGCACCTGTGGCCGGCAACGACAGCGTCTCTGTCGACGAAGACGGCCTTGTCATCGTCAACCCGGCCGACCTGCTGGCCAACGACAGCGACCCCGACGGTGACGACCTGTCCATCGACGGCTACTCCCAGCCTGAACACGGCGACCTCTGGATCAACCGCGACGGCACCATCAGCTACACCCCCGACGACGACTTCACCGGCACCGACACCTTCACCTACACCGTCACCGATGGCACGAAGACGACCTCCGCCACCGTCACCGTCACCGTGAACCCCGTCAACGACGCACCCGTCGCCACCGACGACGCCGTGTCCGTCGACGAGGACGGCCTGCTCATCGTCAACCCGGCAGACCTGCTGGCCAACGACACCGACGTCGACCGTGACAACCTCAGCATCGACGGCTACACCCAGCCCGAGCACGGTGACCTGTGGATCAACCGCGACGGCACCATCAGCTACAACCCGGACGACGACTACACCGGCACCGACACATTCACCTACACCGTCACCGACGGCACCGAAAGCGCCACGGCGACAGTGACTGTCACAGTCAACGCCGTCAACGACGCACCTGTCGCGACCGACGACGCCGTGTCCGTCGACGAGGACGGCCTACTGATCGTCAACCCTGCCGACCTGCTGGCCAACGACACCGACGTCGACGGTGACGAACTGTCCGTCGAGGGCTACACCCAGCCCGAACACGGTGATGTGTGGATCAACCGCGACGGCACCATCAGCTACAACCCCGATGCGGACTTCTTCGGCACCGACACCTTCACCTACACCGTCACCGACGGCACCGAAAGCGTCACCGCGACAGTCACTGTCACCGTCAACGCCGTCAACGACGAACCCGTCGCGAACAACGACGCGGTGGAAGCCACGGAAGACGCATCCGTCACCTTCCCGCAGGACGTCCTGTTAGGCAACGACACCGACGCCGACGGCGACACACTCACGGTGGTCATCGGAACCGCACCCGCCAACGGCACTCTCGTCCAAAACGCCAACGGCACATACACCTACACGCCCAACGCGAACTTCAACGGCACCGACTCCTTCACCTACACGGTGTCCGACGGCACCACGACCAGCGCGCTGGCCACGGTGACGATCACCGTCGCCGCGGTCAACGACACACCTGCGGCTACCAACGACACACTGGAGGCCACCGAGGACACCCCGCTGACGTTCACACCCGGAGCGTTGCTCGGCAACGACACCGATGCCGACGGCGACACGTTGACAGTGGTCATCGGTACGGCGCCGGCCAACGGCACCCTCGTCCAAAATGCCAACGGCACATACACGTACACACCCAACGCCAACTTCAACGGCACCGACACGTTCACCTACACGGTGTCCGACGGCACCACGACCAGCGCGCTGGCCACGGTGACCATCAACGTCGCCGCCGTCGACGACGGGCCGGTGGCCACCGACGACACCTTGGAGGCCACCGAAGACACCACGCTGACGTTCTTCCCGGGATCGTTGCTGGGCAACGATGTCAACACCTCGGGCGGCGGGACGTTGAGTGTCGATGCGTTCAGCCAGCCGGCCCACGGCACGCTCGTCCTCAACGCGGACGGCACCTTCACCTACACGCCGAACGCCAACTTCTTCGGCGTCGACTCGTTCGTCTACACGGCGACGGATGGAACGTTCTCGAGCGAGCCGGCGACGGTGACGGTGAACGTCGCCAATGTCGACGACGCGCCCGTGATCACGGGCGTGAACACCAGCAGTGCCGACCCGACGTCAGGAGCGGTGCTGGGCTCAGTGACCGCGACAGACCCTGACGGTGGGAGCATCACCTACAGCGCTCCGCTCAACACGCCGTACGGCACGGTGACGATCGATCCGAACACGGGCGCGTTCGTCTACACACCGACGGACGACGCGCGAGCGGCGGTCAGCGGCGGGACGACCGGCGGGACGATCAACCTCACCGACCCGTCGCAGGTCACCCAGGGCACGTTCAGCAGTATCCCGGGCGGACTCACGCAGGTCGCGCAACTCACCCAACGGGGCGCCACACGGAACTACGTCGCGACGTTCTTCACCGCGACCGCCACGCAGACGTACACGCTGGGGCAGGCGCAGGCGCCGGTGGACACGGTGATGATCGTGTACCGCGGAACGTTCGACCCCAATTCACCGGAGACGAACGCCGCGGTCCTCAACGACGACAGCCGCGTACACGCCGTCGCCGTGACCGGCTGCGGCGGCAGTGCAAGCCTCTGCCCGGAGGTGAGCCTGGATCTGGTTGCCGGAGAGCAGGTCTCGATCGTCGTAACCACCTACTTTTACGACGAGCCATTGGGGCTCCCTCAAAGCTTCTACTCGACGGGGCCGGGACGCTTCAGCACTACACCGCCGGAGGACACGTTCGTGGTCACCGCCACCGATTCGAGCGGCGCGACGACCACGGTTTCGGTGCAGGCGCCGATCACACCGCTGCCGGTGAGCGTCGCCCTCTGATCTGACGTGACGACCTCGCCTGGTGTGCGCTCGAGTGCACACCAGGCGTGGTTTCGCGCGTGTTAGCCTTGCCCTTCGAAACACGGCCGATGTAGTTCAATGGCAGAACATCAGCTTCCCAAGCTGAATACGCGGGTTCGATTCCCGTCATCGGCTCTCTCACGACACATGGCCCGACCCAATTCTGACGACCCCGTCACAACCGTTTGTCGCGGCGGACGGGCGGTTACAGCCCTGACCATGATCACGCACCGCCGCTGGCAGCTGTCCCT
This sequence comes from Mycobacterium kyogaense, assembly GCF_036946525.1. Taxonomy (GTDB): domain Bacteria; phylum Actinomycetota; class Actinomycetes; order Mycobacteriales; family Mycobacteriaceae; genus Mycobacterium; species Mycobacterium kyogaense_A. Next base: position 318,574 of record NZ_JAQIIY010000006.1, read on the forward strand.
CGTCACCTGCGCCGCGGGTGCGAGTATGGCCCTCGGTCTCGGAGCAGGGACCGCCACCGCCGACACCGGCGGCACGGATTCCGCCCACAGCGCGAGCCAGTCCAGCGAGCGCGCGTCCACGGCGAAAGACCGTCGCGACGCGCGGCGTGCCGAAAGAGTCGCCAGGCAGACCGAACGCGCGGCTGATCGGGCTGAACGACGAGCCGAGCGCGTCGCGGCCCGAACGCCGGCCGACGACTCTGTGAGAGAGTCAAAGCCGTTGCGGCAAAACACTTCCCGCCCGACATCCGCCGACGATTCCGCACCGCCGGAACCCGCGAACGGCCCGATCGCTAATGCACTCGCCGCGCTCAGTGCCGCCGCGACCCGGCCGACCGCGGTGAGGACACCACCTGAGACCGTGCCGTCGGTCGATGTCGACCAGTACCTCGGCACCTGGTACGAGGTGGGCAGCGTGAAGCAGTTCTTCTCGGTCGGCCTGGTCAACACCACAGCCGAGTACAGCCTCAACGCCGACGGGACCATCAAGGTCGTCAACTCCGGCAACTACTTTTTCAACAAGGGACCGAAGTCGACGATCAACGGCACGGCCTCACCGGTGGACGACACCAACGCCAAACTGAACGTCACCTTTTTCGGACCGCCCTCGGACAAGGCCCCCGGCAATTACTGGATCGTCGATTTGGGTGACGACTACGAGTATGCGATCGTCACCGATCCCACCGGTCGAAGTGGTTTCATCCTCAGCCGCGACCCCGTCGTCACCCCCGAGGAGTACCAGGCACTGAAGGCCCAGGCCAAAGCCAGCGGCGTTCGCGGCTTCATCACCCAGACGCGCCAGCCCGGTGCGCGGCAGGCCACCGAGACGGCGTCAACTCTGATTTAGAGCGACGCCGGTGCACCGACCGGCACCTCGTGGCCCGGCAGTGGCTCGTAGACGAACCAGTTGCGGCCGCCGAAGTCGAGGATCGCGGTCAGCACCGCCTCGAGCACCGGGTTCCACACGGGCCGTGCCGGATATCCCAGGGGTAGGACCACGGCGTTGGCGGTGCCGGCAGACGTCGGGATCGGAATCTCCTGTCCGGGCTGGCCGTAGATGCCTTGCGAGGTCGTCACAGAGAACAGGTCGTTCACCCAACCGGCCATCAGAATTTCAGCCGCCGCGATGTTCTGGGGCTTCGAGAAGCCCGCGGTGAGGTACTCGGCGAATTGAATGATCTTGTTGCCGCCCAGCATGTAATCGATGTGCCGACCGCCGACGAGGTGAACCCCGTTGAAGTCGTCAGGCCGTGCGAGCTGGAGTTTGTCGGCCATGTCCCCGTTCCGGCTCCAGAAGTAGCGGTCCGACGAGATCAGATAGATGGGTCGGTAGTCGGTTCCGCGCAGCTTCGACAGTGCATTGTTGACGAACGGTGAGCCGGCGGGTTCGACACCGTCGAGCATCACGATGCCCTGCAGGTCGTCGATCGCGCCGTTGTCGGCGAGGAAGCCGGCAACGCTGGTCACCAGCGTGCCGCCCGCCGAGTGTCCGACGAGGACGAACTTCTGCGGCAGGGTGAACTCGTATCCTGCTGCTGCAGAGGCACTTTCAGTGAGTGCGCGACGATCGCCGACGAACAGGTCGGCGACGGCGCGTTGGACGGTCGAGCCGCCCACCCACTCTGCCGACGGGGAGAAGAAGTTCGACGACAGAGACGGCGCCACGACGATGCTGTCGGTGCGCTCGGCCAGACGCGCGATGGTGTAGCTGTAGATCGGCCCGCTGGCGAGGAATCCGTGCTGGAAGTAGATCAGCCGCGAGGAGTCGTCGGCGTCTTCCGGGAAGTACCAGTCGGCCTGCACGGACCGCCCCATGCCGATGGGCAGCGTCAGGCTCGACGTCCGCACGGTGACCGTGCTGTTCGGCGGGAGGACGGGCGGCCCGTCGGCGAGGTGGATCAGACCGACGAGGCTGTTGAGCACCAGCGATCCCACGACGTTGAGCAGGCGGGTGCGCCGAGGCGGGCTCGGCAGCGGCCCGTCGTCGTCGACCTGGGCCCGCGCAACCGACGGCGCAACTCTTTCCACCGGCGGCGTCATCTCGCGCAGCACCAACCGATCCGCATCCGCACGATTCCTCCAGCGGCGCACCGGTGCGTCCTCGCGCGGCGATCCCTGCCGCGTCGAGCGGACCGCGCGTCGCGCATCGGGAACCACAGGATCCTGGGCGTCGGCCGCCCGTTGCCGAGGGCGCCATTGTGGCCGGCGTTGATCTGCGTCAGACCGTTCCGCGCGACGGGTCCGTGGCAGCGATCCGGCCCGGGGTCCTGAGTCGCTCGCAGAGCTGACCGTCGCCTGCCCGCCGTGTGCGTCCGGCTCGGCCGCCGCGACACCGATGCCCAGGAACAGGGCGGCTGACATCGGTGCGGCCAGAACACCGAGCGTCACCGCAGCCGTCGTACGTCGATCCACGTCCGCACTCCTTAAATAGACACAAGGCAGTATACGTATATTTATAGGGCTACGACCTCGGCAAGGCAAGGCGGTCGGGCATACTGGTCGCTCGAAGGACGCCACGATGAGCACACCCCCCGACGCCGCCGCTGCGGCACCTCCGCGCCGAGCCCGTGGGCGTCCTGTCGGCGGGGGCAATTCCGCTGATCAGGCCCGCACCGTGTTGATGGATGCCGCGGAGCGGTCGATCCTGGCGCGCGGGTTCCAGGCCTCGACCATGGAGCTCATCGCACGCGAGGCCGGGTACTCGCGCGCCGCGATGTACCGCCATTTCCCAAATCGCCAACGGCTGCTCGAGGAGCTGGTGGCCCGCAAGACGCGAGGGCATCAGCAGGAGATCGTGGCCCGCCTTCCCGAGGGTGCGGGCCTGGCCGACATGCTGGTCGAGAGTCTGGTCATCGTGGCGACCGAGCTCGTCGAAGATCCCCTGCTGCAGACGTTGTCGGAGCACACCGAGGACGGCACCATCGCGCAGCTGATCGCCCACGACCGCTCACTCGCGGAGCTGATCGCCGCGTTCGTCAATTCGCTCGACGTCGATCGCGACGGACTGCGCGACGGCTTGCGACCCGAGGATCTCGCGCAATTCCTTGTCACCACTGCGATCACGTTGCTCATGGGCGTCATCCCGAATTCCACCGATCCGCCGACGACGCGCCGCTACCTGCGAACATTCGTGCTGCCCGCGCTCCTGAGCGACCCGCCGGCACCCGCCCCGGTCTTCACCTCGGCGCCTGAGCCAGAATGACGAGAATGAGCAGGCCACATCTGACGACGGCGCGACTCGACCGCGCCGCAGCGCTGAGAGCCGAACGCACCGCCTTGCTGGAGGTGTGTGAACACCTCTTTGAATCGCAGTGGCTCACCGACAGCAAGGCTCAGGGCTGGACTGTGCGCGATGTCGTCGCGCACATGGGGTCCGGCTGTCACGGTATCTTCACCCCGTCGGCACTGAAGCTGTTGCGCAGCAACGATATCGAGGCGACGAACGATGACTTCGTAGCGGAGCGCCGGTCCTGGCCCACCGCAGATGTCCTGAACGAGTACCGAACCTGGAGCTCCCGGGTGGTGACGCTGACGGCGGCGATCTCCCGCACGCCGTTCTCCCGCACACCCATGCCGCTGGCCGAACTCGGTAGCTTTCCCGCGGCTCTCGTTCTCGGTGGAGCAATGGCTTTCGATCACCACACCCACCTGCGCCATGACATCCTCCCGGCGCTCGACCTGCCCGATCCGGGCACAGATGCCAATCGGATGGGCGTCGTCGTCGAATGGATGCTGGCGGTGCTCCACAACCAGCTGACGTCAGCGCGACCGTCGTGGCTGACGCGCCCTGTCACAGTGGAGCTGCGCGGCGACGGCGGCGGAGCGTGGACGATCAGCCGCGACGGAGTGCGCATCGCAGATTCCCACGGCACAGACACCCGAATCATGGCCGACGTCAGAGCATTTCCCGAGTGGGCGACACAGCGCTGTGCGTGGCGCGACCGCGCGGTCGACGTCTCGGGCGACGAGAGCTACGCAGCCACAGTGCTGGACCACGTCAACATCGTCTGAGACCTCTCGTTCACCTCTGCAGCATCAACTCCGCTGCGCGGTGGGCGATCATCATCGTCGGCGCGTTCGTGTTCCCCGCGGTGATGGTCGGCATGACCGACGCATCGACGACACGCAAACCGTCGACACCGTGCACCCGCAGCTGCGGGTCCACGACCGAGCCCTCGTCGATACCCATGCGACAGGTGCCTACAGCGTGGTAGATGCTGCTCTCCGTCTCGGCCAGCCACGCGACGTCGTCGGTGGCAGAGTCTTCCAGGCGTGCCCCTACCAGGCCGCGCATCGCTGGTTGCGCCTCGATGATGTCGCGGGTCATCGCCGCGCCCTCCATCAGCTGTGCGACATCGGATTGTCGTGACAGTCGCGACAATTCGACGAGCGGTTCGCCGTCCCTCACGCTGACACGGCCGCGCGCTTCCGGATGCAGCAACACCGTGTACACGGTGAATGCGTCACGACGCTTCACGGCGGCCCGACCGCGGACCGGGTCGAGGACGTAACGCACGGGGCTGATCGCCACCTGGAACTGGTCGGTGAACAGCTGCGCCTCGAACGGCGTCGTCGTCATCGGCCCGGTGCCGTGCCGCGCCAGGGAAACCAGCCCGCGCGTGGCGTCCACCGGCCCCAGGGTGTTCAACGTGGGGACCCGCGAATCCCAATGTTGAGTCACCACAAGGTGATCCTGCAAGTTCTCGCCGACGCCGGGCAGATCCACCACCGCACCACCCGGCCCGATCCCGGAGTTCAGCAACAGCGCCGGCGTCCCTATCGCACCCGCACTCAGGATGACTGCTTCGCGGGCTCGTATCGTCCATCGGCCGCAGTCCACCCCGACCGCTCGACCTGATTCCACCACGATCCGGCTGGCCCTGGTCCGCGTCATCACGCGGGGACGCTGTTCCTTGGGCAACTCCCGCAGATACCCCCGCGCGGACGAGTACCGAAGGCCGCGCCACTGATTGACCTGGCAACGGGCGACGCCGATCTGGCTGCGGCCGTTCTGGTCGGGATTGTTCGCGTGCCCAGCCTCGTGCGCCGCGGTGATGAACGCGGAATCGAGCTCGTGGTCGTGCCCGCACCAGGACACTCTGATCGGACCCGAGGCGCCACGGAAGTCGTCGGAACCGCCCACCCATTGCTCGAGGGATCGGAAGTGCGGCAACACATCCGCGTAGGACCATCCGGTCGCACCCGACGACGCCCAGGAGTCGAAGTCCGTTGCGCGGCCGCGGTTGAACACCATGGCGTTGATCGATCCGCTACCGCCCACGACGCGCCCCGCGGCGAACGCCGTGCGGCGCCCTCCCTTGCTCGAGTCGGGCGCGGTCGGATACTTCCAGTTCGCGGTCGCGAAGAGCGACACGATGCCGAACGGCAGATAGACGTCGGGGCGTCGGTCGGTTCCCCCCGCTTCGACGACCACGACGGTCGCGCCCGCGGACGCCAATCGGGAGGCGATGATCGAGCCTGCCGACCCGGCGCCGACGACGACGTAATCGGCAACGGTCAGATCCTCGCGACTCACGGCCCTGCGCCCCTTCCACCGAGGCACACCCCGTGCGGACCCGGCAGACTTCACCCTAGAGCATTTTTGAATTCATATTCAATAAGCCGGTCGCTGGGGCTCAGTCGTGCGACACACTCGCCGGGTAGTTGTAGCGGTAGCGGCTGCGCGCGACCATCGTCAGCTTCAGGTCGTCGATCAGCGGTTCGAGGAAGGTCTGCCGGTACTCCGAGTCGCTCACCACGCGCGCCGAGATGTACATGAACGTCAGCGCAGCCAAGAACACCGTCATGTTCAGCAAGGACTGCGGCACGGGAACGACCATGCCGAAGATCTCCGCGTCGGGCCGGCCACCGTGGGCCCACCGATCGAGCAGTTCCGGGCTGAGCACCACCAGCCCGATGACGAAGAACACGCCCGAGGACACCAGCGACACCGTCAAGATCTGCGCGATCTGGCTGGCCGCGAGGATGAACACCTCGTTCCATCGTTCACCCCGGGTCAGGGGGTCGGCCTGCGGCGGATCGGCCATCCTCTCGAACGGCGTTCCGGCCAACCTCTCCTTGTGCCGCGCAGACGCACTCGCCGACTCGAGCGTCGGCCGCGCCCGCTCGATCGTGCGCGATACGACGAACGTCACCGCGATCGACACTAAGATCGCCACCAGAAGCCCGAGCCGCTTCGGGGTGATCGTGGCCGACATGATCCACACATAGGTGTTGAAGAAGACGAGCACGATCAGCAGGACCACCGGCAGCAGACCGATCATCAGTGCGCCGACAGCGCGCAGCTGCGCCCACGTCAGCCGAGACGCCCAGCCGAGCACAGAGCCCACCCCGGTCACCGTCAACGCCAGGATCGCGATGATGACACCGCAGGTCAGGAAAACCGACAGCACGTCACGCTGGAGGATGTCGCAGACGATGGCCACGGCGGACGCCACGGCCGAGACGATCGACTGGGGCCGGTCTGCATTCAGACGGGCGGTCCGCCAGCCCGCGATCGCCGCCACGGGGACCGCGAGTGCGAGCACCACGAGCGCCACTCGCTCGACAGTGGTCAGATCGATCGCATCGATGGAGACGTAGGAATCGCCGGTGAGCCAGTAGATCACCAGCCTGCTGACTGCGAGCACCGCGAAGGCCATCAGCGCGGGTGCCGAGCGTGGCCACACCGCAGTGAACCGTCCGCGCGGAGTCAGTACAGACGGCAGGCCTCGATCGAGAAACCAGCGATCCGCAGCACGGGTGTCGATGCCGGTCACGTCATCATCATCGCCGGTGCGCAGCAGTGAGCCGAGGGCCGGTCGGGCTCACAGCTCCTCGGGCAGGGTCCTGCGCCGCGCCTTGTGCCGATACATGTCGATGTCGGCTTCACGGATCAGCTCGCCGATGTCGCAGGGCGGGTTACGGGTCCATCCCACCGATGCCGTCACGCTCACCTCGCCGCGGTCGAGGTGATGACTTCCGCTCAACGCGGCTCCCACCCGCGACGCCAACTGCGAGACGAGCTCGTCGGTGACGGAATCGGTGACCAGGACGACGAACTCGTCTCCGCCGAGCCGGTACGCCGAGTGGGGTGCAACGGCCTCGGCCAGTCGACGGGCTGCGGTCTGCAAGACCGCGTCGCCGGCCGCGTGTCCGTGCATGTCGTTGATGCGTTTGAACCCGTCCAGGTCGGCGAAGACGATCCCCACGGGCGCCGACGGTTCAGCGTCGCGACGCTCGGCGATCTCGGCTACCAACGAATGCCTGTTGTGCAAGCCGGTGAGTTGATCCGTCACGGCCAACCGCGCGAATTCGGCGTCGGCCGATTTGCGGTCCGTGACGTCCTGGTACTGACCCAGCACGACATCGGCACCACCGTGCGCGGCAGGCACCAGCACGGCGTGGCATTCGATCCAGATGGTGGCGCCGTCGCGGCGACGATAGCGGGACTCGGCGAAAATCCTTGGTACCGAACGCTCGACGAGCTGACGCCACTGCTCTTCGGCGGTCGCCCGATCATCGGGATGCACCCCGTCGAGATAGTGCGCGCCTTCTGCCTCATCGCGCGAAACGCGCAACATCTGACACAGCGAAGGGTTGATATACAGCGCGTGCCCGGCCGTGGTGAACATCGCCTCGCCGAAAGGTGCGTTCTCCCTGCTGATGTGGAGCAGTCGTTGCGCCTCGTCTCGGGCTCGTTCGGCCTCGACCCGCTTGGTGACGTCGGCGACCTCGACGTAGAGGCCGTGCACCTGCCCGTCGACGATCTCGGGCAGGTACGACGCTTGCACATGACGGGTGACACCGTGCCCGTCGGTGAGAGTCTTCTCGAAGACCTGATCGTGGCCGCTCATCGCCGCCTCGACATACGGTCGGCTGGTCTCACCCAGCTCGCCAACCAGCAATTCGAAGATATGGCGGCCGCGGATCTCGGTGGGGGTCTTCGCGAAGAACTGCGCGTGCGCGTTGTTGGCGATCACATTGCACAGGTTGGCGTCCCAGTAGGCCACCATGGACGGCAGTCGATCGATCAGCTGCCTCAGCTGGAAGGCATCCTCATGCCCAACGTCATGCCCCACCTGGTCTGACATCGACCGCCCCTTCCCGCGCACCCGAATCCGCGATGAAGCGGCGACTCCCTCCGCCGAAGCCTTCCACATGCCCACGACTTACTCGCGCGTCACCAGCGGCAGCCAGTGCCCAGCGTCTGCGCAGCCCGTCTCCAAGGTCGATACCTACCCTCGCGGAGGCGTCGGGGAATCTCGATACAAGGAGCACTGGATGAAGGCGAAATCATTCGTCACATGCGCTGCAGTGACTGCCGGGATCGGCGCTGCTGTCCTCGGCCTGGGTGCCGCGCCGGCGATGGCGCAGCCGGGCGGACCCGGACCCGGCCCAGGCTGGCATGAGCCACCTCCCCCGCCGCCGCCGGGCGGGCCGGGCGGACCCGGCTGGCCGGGGCCCCCGGGTGGGCCACCCCCGCCGCCACCACCCCCGAACTGGGGTCCCCCACCGCCTCCGGACTGGGGTCCGCCGGAGGGTCCAGGGTGGCGCGGTCACCGACCGCCATGGGGTGACGGCCCGGCACCGTGGGGCTGGGGTCCGCCTCCGCCGCCACCACCGCACGGCCCACTTCCCCCGCCGTGGGGACCTCCGCCGCCGCCCTTCGACTACTGGGGGCACCGCGTGACTCCGATCTTCGACCCGGGCTTCCACGCGTGGGGATTCTGGTTCTTCGGGCTCTGGATTCCGCTCTGATCACCAGCGGTACCGGATCGCCGCTCACGGTGATCCGGTACCGCATCAGATCTCGGTTCGGCGACACAACGGATACAACCGATTCCGCCTACCGCTTCGCGCCCTGACCAGGCCGTACATTGCGAGTCACTATGGCAAGGGTTTTCTGCACACTTCTCCGGCCGATGGCCGCCGTCGCCGCACCGGCAGTGGTCGCCGTGGCCCTCGCCGGCTCCGCCTCCGCCGATCCCGCGCTGCTCAACGGCACCTACGGCTCCACCGATGGTGACCCGTACAACGTCTGGACCATCGCCACCAGCTGCAGCCCCGCCGGCTGCACCGGCACCGTGTCCAGCAACCAGGGGTGGACGGCGCCGACCACTTTCACCAACGGCCGCTGGGACTTCACGGTCTCCAAACCGGGCGGCCTCACCTGCGACGACGGCCACTACGAACCGGCCGTGGTGTCGATGTCGATCGACCCCGTGACCCTCGGCGGCATGGTGTCGTCGGACTCGAACTACGGCTGCGCCGGCGGCATCGTCACCCAGAGCCCGTTCCAACTGCAGAAGGTCGGCTGACCAACTACAAGGCCTCGCGGATGTCGTTCTTCAGCGCTTCGGACTGAGTGCCGAACACCGCCTGCACGTTGTTGCCCACCTCGATGACGCCGGCGGCGCCGAGCGCTTTGAGACGGCCCTGGTCCACCTTCGACTTGTCGGCGACCTCCATGCGCAGCCGGGTGATGCACGCGTCGACGTTCACCAGGTTCTCGCGACCGCCGAACGCGGCGATCAGCTCCTCGGTCTTGGTCTTCGCGGTGGTCTGGGCCGGCGCGGCCACCGCCGTCGTCGTCGCTCCGTCCGCGCCGGCTTCCAGGTTCGCCTGCTCCTCGGCCTCGAACTCGGCATCCGGCTCACGTCCCGTGGTGCGCATGTTGAACTTCACGATCGCGAACCGGAACAGCAGGTAGTAGACGACAAAGAACACCACGCCCATCCCGATCAGCAGCGGGATGTTCTTCGCAGCCGGTGCCGTGCCGTAGAGCAGCAGGTCGATCAGGCCGGCCGAGAACGAGAACCCCAGATGGATATCGAGCAGGTACGCGATCGCCAGCGACAGACCGGTCAGGACGGCGTGGATGACGTAGAGCGGGAACGCGACGAACATGAACGCGAACTCCAGCGGTTCGGTCACGCCGGTGAGGAAGGCGGTCAGGGCGGCTGCCGACAGGATGCCGACCGCCACCTTTCGCTGCTTCTTGTTCGCGACGTGGATCATCGCCAACGCCGCAGCGGGCAGACCGAACATCAGAATCGGGTAGAAGCCTGACGTGAGGATGCCCGCGGTCGGATCTCCGGCAGCGAATCGAGTGAGCTCGCCGGTGACGTTCTCCCCGCCCGGGGTCTGGTAGTCGCCGTAGAGGAACCAGATGTAGGAGTTCGGAATGTGGTGCAGTCCCAACGGGATCAGCATGCGGTTGGCGAAACCGTAGACGAACGCACCGATTGCTCCGGAACCGCCGATGAACTCGCCGAGGCCGGTCAACCCCGCGTCGAAGATCGGGTAGAAGTAGCTCATCGCGAACGCGAGGAACAGACACGCCAGCGAGACGACGATCGGGACGAAGCGTCTGCCGCCGAAGAAGCCGAGATACGAGGGCAATTCGATCGTGTGGTAGCGGTCGAACAACCAGGCCGTGAGCAACCCGACGACGATGCCGGCGAACACGCTGTAGTTGATCAGCGCCTGCTCGCCGGATTTGTCGACCTCGCCGGCCAGCACGATCGGCGACATCGTCTTGAACACCGCCTGCACCACCAGGTACCCGACGACTGCCGAGAGCGCGGTCGAACCGTCAGCCTTCTTCGCGAACCCGATGGCGACACCGACCGCGAACAGCAGCGGCAGATTCGTGAACAACGCGTCACCAGCCGCGCTCATCGCCTTGAAGAAGGCCCCGATGACAGGGGTCTCGATCCGGCCCAGCAGATCCGGCTGCCCGAGGCGCAGCAGGATCCCGGCAGCGGGCAGTACCGCGATCGGCAGCATGAGGCTCTTGCCCAGACGCTGCAACTGGGCGAATCCGGGTATCCGCATACCTGACTTCTTCTGCGCTTCTTGTGGTTTCGCAGATCGATCCGTCACAGGTCAGCCTTCCTTCTCGCCGGTTTCGTGCCCGTGCGCAAGTTCTGCAAGCCTATTCTTGGTGCGATCGGCTTTCATCCGATCGACAAAAGGAGTCGCGCCAGTGAGCCCCACATCCGTCCTCGCCCCTGTTCAGGGCCGCGCAGTCCCCCTCTCCGACGTACCCGATCCGGTGTTCTCGGCGGGCATGGTCGGCTACGGGGCGGCGGTGGACCCGCCACACGAGGTGATCGAGGCGGTCGCTCCGGTGACCGGCAAGCTACTCAAGCTGATGCCGCACGCGTACGTGATCATGACCGCCGACAACGTCGGTGTCCTGGTCCATCTCGGACTGGACACCGTGGCGCTCGACGGGGAAGGCTTCACCACCCACGTGAGCCAAGGTGACGAGGTCACCGCCGGCCAAACCGTGATCACCTATGACGTCCCGACAATCGTGGCCAAGGGCCTGAATCCCATTGTGCCCGTTGTGGTGATGGACGAGCGGGAGCCGGACAACGTCACGCCCGGCGAGGCGGTCCTCGAAGGCGCGGTGCTCGCGTCGGGCGACGGCCTGTTCACGGCCGGCACCTGATGGAAGTCGTTGTCCTGCAGGATCGCACCGATATCGGGCGCGTCGGCGCCGACGCGATATCGGCGTTGCTCGAACGCACACCCGATGCGGTTCTCGGATTGGCCACCGGGTCCTCGCCCCTGAGCATCTACGACGAACTGGTGGCCCGACACGAGGCGGGCAAGCTCTCGTTCCGGCAGGCCAGGGGCTTCACGCTCGACGAATACGTCGGCCTGCCCGCAGATCATCCCGAACGCTATCGCACCGTCATCGACGCGGTGTTCGCCTCCCGCGTGGATTTCGCTGACGGTGCCGTGCAGGGCCCGGACGGCCTGGCCGCCGACATCCCGGCCGCGTGCGCGGCCTACGAGGAGGCGATTCGTGCCGCCGGCGGGGTGGATCTGCAGATCCTCGGGATCGGCACCGACGGACACATCGGGTTCAACGAGCCTGGATCGTCGCTCGCCTCGCGCACCCGGATCAAAACGCTGACCCAGCAGACCCGTCTCGACAATGCCCGATTCTTCGACGACGACGTCGACGCGGTGCCCACGCACTGCCTGACGCAGGGGTTGGGCACCATCTCGGAGGCGCGGCACATCGTGCTGGTGGCGACGGGACGCGGCAAGGCCGAGGCCGTGCACCACCTGGTCGAAGGGGCGGTCAGCGCGATGTGGCCCGCGACCGTGCTGCAGCACCATCCGCACGTGACCGTGCTGCTCGACGACGCGGCCGCGCGGCGGCTGCAACTCGTCGACTACTACCGCGAGACGTATCGAAGCAAACCCAACTGGCAGGGCATCTGAGGTGCTGCTGCGCGCCGACACCGTCCTGACGGGGCGAAAGTCGTTGCAGCCCGGATGGATCGACGTCGTCGACAGTTCTATCCGCGCGGTCGGCGAAGGCGAGCCACCCGTGTCGGTGGACCGCGACCTCGGCGCGGTCACCGTGGTCCCGGGGTTCGTCGACTCCCACCTGCACGGCGGCGGCGGTGCGAACTTCTCCGCGGCCGACCCGGAACAGACCGCTACAGCGGTCGCCGTCCACCGCAGCCACGGGAGCACCACTCTGGTCGCATCGCTGGTCACCGCCGATCGCGATGACCTGCTCCGGCAGGTCGGGACGTTGGCCCGCGACGTCCGCTCGGGGCTGCTCGACGGGATACACCTGGAGGGCCCGTGGCTGTCACCGCATCGCTGCGGTGCGCATCAACCGGCTTTGATGCGCGATCCCGAACCGGCCGAGATCGACGCCGTCCTCGAGGCCGCAGACGGTGCGATCCGGATGGTCACCCTCGCCCCGGAGCGCGCCGGGGCGATCGCCGCGATCGAGCAGCTCACCGCCGCCGGAGTGGTGGTCGCGGTCGGGCACACCGAGGCCACCTACACGCAGACGCGGGCCGCGATCGACGCCGGCGCGACGGTCGGCACCCACCTGTTCAACGCCATGCGCCCGATCGACCGCCGCGAACCGGGCCCGATCACCGCACTGCTCGAGGATCCACGCGTCACCGTCGAACTGATCACCGACGGGGTGCACCTCGATCCTGCGATCTACCGCCTGGTCACGAAAACTGTTGGATACGACCGTATCTCCCTGATCACCGACGCGATGGCGGCGACCGGTATGCCGGACGGACGCTACGACCTCGGCCCGTTGGCGGTCGATGTGGTCGACGGGGTGGCCCGGGTCGCGGGAAGCGACACCATCGCCGGCAGCACGGCCACGATGGACCAGGTGCTTCGGAGTGCTGTCCGCTACAGCGACATCCCGCGCGACGAGGCCCTCCAGGCCGCGGTGGCGCAGGCGTCGGTGAATCCCGCTGCGGCGCTGGGGCTGCCCAGCGCCGAACTCGCCGCCGGGTCGGCCGCCGACCTGGTGGTGCTCGACGATCAGCTGACGGTGACTGAGGTGATGCGAGCGGGCACCTGGATCACAGCCGAACCGCCGCCGCGTCCATCAACGCCCGGGCGACGGCCTTGAGCGTGAGGTCGGCACGGAGCACACCGAAGTTCTGCTCGCCGTCGGCCGGATTCGTCCCGCCGTCGACCAATTCGTAATAGATCAACGGCCCGGCCCAATCCCAGAGCGCGACCTGATCGCGGGCCCCGAGCATGATGGCTGTCTGCTGCTGCTCGGAGACGGCGTTGACGCTCGTGCCTGTCGGCGCGCCGAATTCGGTGATCCAGACCTGCTTGTCACCGTCTCCATGGCTGGCCATGACGGCCTGAAACGCGGGCAGATCGTAGAAGCCGCCCTCCTGAGGCTGGGCAGGGTCCATCGACAGATACGGATAGCTGTAGGGGTGAACGGCGATCGCGTCGGCGAGCTGAGCGGTCCCGTTCGCGTAGAGCTGCTCCAGGTAGGTGGCAGGAGGTACCTCCCCCACCTGGCCGTCGTACTGCGGGCTGAGACCGCCGATGAGCAAGGTCGAGCGCGGATCGACCCCGCGGATCGCCGTCGCGGCGGCCCTGAACAAGCGCCCGTACTCGTCGGCATCGGGCATGGTGGGCCAGAACTTCTCGGTGTTCGGTTCGTTCCAGACCTCCCAGGAACTCACCCCTAGTGGCGCGTACCGCTGCGCGGCGAGCTGCGCGAACTTCGCGAAGTCGGCGAGGTCCGAGGGCCGGGCGTGGGTCGGCTCCGCCAGCGATTGCGTCCCGGACGAGCGTGCCCACGCAGGCGTGAAGCCCAGCATCACGAGCACGTTCATCTGGTGGGCGACGGCCTCGTTGACGAGGAGGTCGGTCTGCGACCAGTCCATGCGGCGCTTCGTCGGTTGGATGGCAGACCAGTCCATGTCGATGCGCACCCACGTCACGCCCATCGCCGCCATCAGGTCGAACTCCTGCTTGACCGTCGCCGCATCGGCGCCCCGCAGATGAAGTGTCATGCCGATGCCGGACGCCGGATCGTCGTCGGCGATGACCGCATTGGTCTGCCCGAGGAGTGAACCCGCCGTTCGCACGATCAGCGCTCCCACGGCGCTGGTCAACTCGACGCGGACGATCTCGTCCGGCTCGTAGGTCGTGTCACCGACGACGGTGATCGGGATCGTCGCCGACGTCTGGCCGGGCGCGAAGACCACAGAACCCGTGGCTGCGACGAAGTCCGTGCCCGCCGTGGCCCTGTACCCGGTCCCGGTGTAGCCGGACACCGTGTACCCGACGGTCACCGCCGTCTTGGACGCACCGGACAACTGGACCGTCACCTGCTCGACGTGTGGTCCGCTGTCGCCCTCGGTGAGGTAGGTGGTGCCCTGCGGGAAGCCCACGGTGATCGACGGGCTCGGCTTGCCACCCTTTGTCACCGCCTGCAGCTGCAGGCTCATCCGTTGGACGCTGGCCCCGAAGAGTTGGACCTTCTCGGCCAACGCATCGCGCCGAGAGGTCAGCGCCGCGCCCCACACGAGCGGCATCACCGCGGGCGAGACCGGGTCCTCACCCACGGACCCCGACCGGTCCCGGAGCGCTCGAGGCGACAACCACATCCGCACCCGCTCCGTCGACCCCTGCGACCGAGGTGCCTGTTCGACGTCCGAGTCACGTGCCTCGCGCGTCCGGCGGCTGGTCTCCCGGCGCTCCTCGCGGGTGGCCGCCTTTCGCCGCGATTGACGGGCCTCCTCGCGGGCCTCGTCGCGGGTTTCGGTCGCGCGATCCCGGGTCGCGCCGACGCGCGCACGTGTCGTCGTCGACGTGCTCGACGCGCTCTGCGACGTCAAGCCGTCAGCCTCGGAACCGCCGGAGTCAGCAAATGCGACGCAGGGTGTGGAGGCGATGGCCGCACCGATGCCGAGCGCGACTGCGAGTGCGCCGGCCCGGCCGACCCAGGCGGAGCCGCGCACGCTCGCCGTCCGGCGGGCACCGACCTCGGCCGGCGTACCCGCGGCGCCCTGGCGGTTCCGATCGACCGGCGTGCTCGCCTCACGCCGTGCAGGCGCTTCGACATGTGAAAAATGATGCTGTCGAATCATTTTCAAGATCACCCCCGACGAGTTGGATCAACCCGGTACCGAACAGCCGTCACGTTCGGCAATTGACGGCAGTGTAACGTCCCTGTGGCACGCCGGAAGCGTTAACCGGTGTGATCGCCGCCGTCGACGGCTCCCCCGCGCAGACTGGGTCCGCTCGAGCACCCGGTCGGTCAAGCCCGGGCTTTGAGCTATCCCAAAAACCATCTCCAGCCACCCTGGTTTCGTCGTCGGGCGACGCATCGCCCAGCCTGCCGTGTGACTGGGCTCACAGGACAACGTATGTTGTCACGGTCACGATTGGTGAAGACAGGCGGTTCGCGGTGATTGCTGGACGGGACTCGGTACAGCGGGCGCACAGACGCTCGCGCATTCGATCGGCTGTCGCCGCCGCGACGTTCTGCGCGGGATTTGCCGCACTGCCGTCGCCGGCCGTCGCGTGGGCGGACCCGGCCAGCGCGGACTCCGACACCTCCGCCGCCCACTCCGTGACCCCGCCGCCGAGCTCATCGCCCAAAGACACGGACGACAAGCCGACGTCGGAGTCGACGGCCGGCGCCACCAGGCCCAGCGACAGCGACGAGGTGACGCGACCGCGGTGGCGTCGCGACGACACCGACAGTGACGCCGACGGGCACGAGCGCGACACCCGTCGCCCCCTGCTCGCGCGGCTGCAGGAGAAGGCAGAGGAGCGCCGAGCCCGCAGCGCGGCAACCGACGAGTCGGCCGCCACTCCCGACGTTGCTGAAACTCCCGACGGTGCTGCGGCCCCCGAGAAGACCCCGCGTCGTCTGCGCCTCGTCCACACCGACCGCGAGGTCCAGCCGCCGGCTGTGTCGGAACCGACCGTCGCCGCCGCGGTCACCGAACCGTCCACCGCCGAGATCCCGGTGCCGCAGCCGCTCTCTCCCCTGGGCAAGCTGGTACAGCTGCCCGGGCGCCTGATCAACACCGTGCTCCAGGTCCTCGACATCACGTCGTCCACAAGCGGGCCGCAGCCGCCGATCAAGATCATTCCGCCGATCAACGATCTGCTGTTCGCAGTCTTCCGCGAGGGCGAGAAGTTGTTCCGCCTGGACCGGACACCCCCGCCGCAACCTCCGATTCCGGCGGTGACCTACGACGGCCCCCCGACCGGCGAGACACCGACCGTGGCGCAGTTCCTCAACGCGTCGGCATCCGGATACGGGCTCGGGACCACACCAGAGGGCCTGGTTCCGTTCACCGTCAACGGCTTTCAACTCGCGTCGGCCAACATCCTGTCCGGGATGGCCGCGCGCGCATGGGTGACCCCCGAGGGGCAGGTCGTCATCGCCTACCAGGGCACCACCGGCGGCACCAACCTGCTGTTCAACCCGCTCATCGCCGGGGCGCAGCTGTTCACCGACCTACAGGTCGTCTTCACCTCGAAGACTCCGCGCGCGTTCTACGACGCGCTGCGCTTCGCCAAGCGGGTGCAGGCCGCCGCGGAAAGCCAGGGTTACGACGCGGACGACATCTTCGTCACCGGGCACTCACTCGGCGGCTGGGAAGCCCAGTACGTCGCCCAGCAGCTCGGCCTTCCCGGCGTCAGCTTCGAGGCGCCGGGGATGAACACCACCGTCGACGGAAACGGCCGGGACTCGATGTTCGTCAACATCATCACCTACGGCGATCCTGCAGGGTTCATGGCGACCGACCTGCCGGGCCTGCAGCCGCTCCTGCCGCCGTACGTCCCGGGCGGCGGCAGCAAGCCGCACTACGGCAACATCGTGCTGATCGGCGATCCGGCGGCCATGACGCCTCTGCTGAACGCGGCGACACTCTGGCACACCGGCCCCATCAGGAACCTGATCTTCCTGGCCGACTTCTTCGGCAACTTCTTCCAGTACCACCTGCCGGGCATCCAGGCCTACCACCTCGACGTCGTGCCCGATCCGGGCGTGGTGCCGTGGTTGGGGACCGCGCGCGGACCGGTGAACGTCGGCTGGGGCGAGTTCACGATCCCCGAACTGCTCACCGTCGTGTCCGGCACCGCGACGTCCACCGTCGTCGCCGCCTGATCTACGAACCAGGCTGTCGCGCACCGTCTTCAGCCGCGGTGATGGCCGCCTGCACGTTGCGGTTGTGCAGCAGCACGTCGTCCATCACCGCGGTGGTCACCGACCGCAGCGCGCGCAACGGCCGCACCCAGGCCGGTGCGCTGACGTGCGGCGCGCGCCGCTCGATCGCGTCGAGCATCGCGTCGGCGGCCTCGGCGGCGGTCATCTCCTTGGTGAACACCCGGGGCACGGCCTGTCGGATCGCGGCGGCCGAGGCGTCAGAGAACGCGTCGGCGGCCAGGTCGGTGTCGATAAAGCCCAGGTAGGCGATGCCCGCGGTGGCACCGTGGGAAGCCAGCTCCACCCGCAGGGTGCGGGCGAGTTGCTCCACGCCGGCCTTGCTCACCGCGTACGGCGCGGCGAGCACTTCGTTGAAGAACGCGAAGATCGACCCGACCAGCAGGACGTGACCGCGGCGCTCGATGACGGCAGGCAGGGTGGCCCGTACGGTGCGCCACTGACCCAGGAGGTCGACGTCGACGGTGTGCTCGAAATCGTCCGGGGCGATCGTGGCCACCGTGTGCGACGGCGGCGCGATCCCCGCGTTCGCGATCACGATGTCGATGCCACCGAACCTGGCCACGGCATCGTCGGCGGCGCGTTGGAGCCGCTCCGCGGAGGTCACGTCGGCCTCGAAAGCTGCCGCACGAGAACCTAATTCGTCAGCCAGCTGTTGCAGCGGGGCCAACCTGCGGCCCACCAGCGCGACCTGCGCACCGCGGGCGTGCGCACGGCGCGCCGTCTCGGCGCCCAACCCCCTGGCCGCGCCGGTGATGAACACGACGCGGCCCTGCAGCTCGTACCGTGGTGGGCGGGCGACGATCCGGTAAACCGTTCGGCCGGCCAACCGCACGGCATCGTCGAGGATCACGGCTACAGACGGTAGCCGTTGAACGGTGCCGTCAAACCAGCCCCGACACGGCCGGGTCGCTTCCGAGAAGGCCGGAAACCCCCGGCCGTCATCCTTTATGGTCATTCGGTGCCAGAACTCGATCGCCGTCACCTGATGTTCATGTTCGGTGTGGGTGCTGCGGCCATCGCCTTGCCCACCACGCTGCCCACCGGGACCGCCCATGCGCAACCCTTACCCGGCGACGTCCCGCCCGTTCCCGCTCCCCCCGGAGCGCCGCCCGCCCCGGGCGCCACGGTCGACCCCGGCCCGGTGTTCCTGTTCCAGGAGGAGTTCAACGGTCCCGCGGGCGCACCGCCCGATCCGGCGTGGTGGTTCATCGTCCCCGAGCGCGAGACGATCAAGAACCCCGTCGAGTGGGACAAGCCCTACAACATGGGCCGCTACGTCACCGACCAGGAGCACGTCTTCCAGGACGGCAACGGAAACCTCGTCATTCGGGCCACCCGCGGGCCCGGCACGACGATCCAGGAGAAGTACGCGAGCGCCAAGATTATCGGGAACTGGCGCGGCGGCGTCGGCACGACGTGGGAGGCGCGCATCAAACTCGACTGCCTCACCGACGGCGCGTGGCCCGCATTCTGGCTCCTCAACGACAATCCGGTGCGCGGCGGCGAAGTGGACCTCGTCGAGTGGTACGGCAACAGGGACTGGCCGTCGGGAACCACGGTGCACGCCCGGCTGGACGGCACCTCGTTCGCCACCGACCGGCATCCGATCGACAACGCCTGGCACACCTGGCGAATGACGTGGCTGCCGACGGGCATGTACTTCTGGAAGGATTATCAGCCCGGGATGGAGCCGTTCTTCACGGTGCCCGCCAACTCGATCGACGACTGGCCGTTCAACGATCCCGGATACACGCTGGCGCCGGTGTTCAACATCGCCGTCGGCGGCTCGGGCGGCCGCGAGCCGGCCGGCGGGACGTACCCGGCGCAGATGCTCATCGACTGGATTCGGGTTTTCTGACCGCGTTGCCGCGGCAGCGGCGGGAGCAGTAGACGATCTGGTCCCACTGTCCGCGCGACGCCCACTTCTTCCGGTTGTGGAAGGGACGGCCGCACACCGGACAGATCTTCACCTCGGGTTGCGCCGGCATCCTGCTTTTGTACGTGACGTCTCACTGACGTGGACGACAAATCCGTCCGCGCCGACGGTGGTGCCGGGCTAGGTTCGAGGCCGTGACGTCGAGACACTGGGGTTACTGGTTGTTCGGGCTGGGTGCCGGTGCGTGCATCGCGTTGGGGGCCGGGCAGGGAGTAGCCGGCGCCGACCCCAACGGTGGAGACACCGGTGGCACCGGTGACACCGCGTCGAGCCGGTCGGTGGACTCCGGTCCATCGCGGGATGCAAAGGCCGACAGGGCCGAGAGGCGCGCCGCGAGGAAGGCGGCCCGAGCCGACGACGATGCGGCGACCGCACCTGAGTCGACGAAGCCGCGCAATCGCGCGACGGCCCGCAGCGCCGCCACCAGCACGGACGCCGACACCGGGCCCGCGAAGCGGCAGCGCCTGCTCACGCTGCGCACCACCGACACCGGCGACTCCGAGTCCGAACCACCGGTCGTCGCGCAGGTCGAGGCGGCCGGCACCGTCACCGGTGTGCGGACCGGGCGCGCGAAGCTGGACATCCCGGTCGGCGAGAAGGACCTCAAGACCCGGGCCGACTGGTACTTCCCCACCCAGTCCGACGGATCCGTCGACGCCACCGGCGTCATCTACCTGCAGCACGGCTTCATGGGCCGCAAGTTCTTCTACTCGGCTCTGGCGAAAGACCTGTCGCAGCAGACCAACAGCATCGTCGTGGTGCCCAACATCCCGTCGTTCCCGTCGCTGCGCTGCGGCGGCTGCTGGCTGAACGGCACGCAGACCCAGCAGGCCGTGGCCGACCTGTTCCTCGGCGACGAGAACGAACTCCTCACGAGCGCCGCCGCCGCCGGCTTCACCGGTGATCTGCCGAAGGACTTCGTTCTCACCGGCCATTCGGCCGGCGGCGGTCTGGCCGCCGCGGCGGGCGGCTACTACGAGGCCGACCCCGACAACGGCGGTGACCTCCGCGGCGTCGTGATGTTCGACGGGTTCGCCTACAAGAACGTCGTCCCCGACGCCCTGACCCGCCTCGGCGACATCCCCGTGTATCAGATCGCAGCGCCGCCGCAGGCAGGCAACCTCTTCGGCGCCACCACCAAGGAACTCGTCGCCGCCCGGCCGGGACAGTTCGTCGGGGTGACACTGGCCGGCGGGTCCCACGTCGACTCACTGCTGGGCGGCAACCCGGTGATCGATCTCCTGTCGCAGCTGGTCACCCGGTTCTCGGCACCGGGTGACACCGCGGCCGTCTACACACTGGCATCGGGCTGGATCAAGGACCTGTACCAAGGCCTGGGGCCGGCCGACGGCACCGGCATCTACGGCGCGCCCGACCAATACATCGTGCTCGGCGACACCTCGGCGATCGTGCTGGCACCCCCGCCCAGTGTCGACGTCGACTCCTACCTGGGCACCTGGTACGAGGTGGGCAGCGTCAAACAGTTCTTCTCGATCGGGTTGGTGAACACGAAGGCCGTCTACGGACGCAACCCCGACGGCTCGATCAGCGTGGCCAACTCCGGCAACTACTTCGTCGACAACGGACCGGAATCGACCATTCAGGGAACAGCCCTGCCCGTCGACGACACCAACAGCAAGTTGAAGGTGACGTTCTTCGGCAAGCCGAATGCCAACCCGCCAGGCAACTACTGGATCGTCGATCTCGATCCCGACTACCAATGGGCCATCGTGACCAATCCGACGGGACTGTCGGGCTTCCTCCTCAGCCGCACGCCCGTGGTGTCCGAGGATTTCTATCGCGAATTGCTCGCCCGCGCTTCGGTGTACGGGGTCAAGGCCCGCATCACCCCCACCCGTCAGCCCGGAGCGGTCACAACCGCCCTTTGAGGATGCCGTGCCAGTAGGTCTGCGGGAGCAGGTAGCGGTCGAACGCCCACGCGGCGCGGCGCGGCTTCGTCGAATCGACGAACGACGGCAGTGACGACGCCAACCGACCGCTCCGGTCGAACTCGCCGGCGATCAAGCGTCGCCTGTCGGTGGTGATCGGCGCGACGGTGTAGCCGTCGTAGCGCTTCATGGCGCCACCCTCGCGGGCCGCGCGCAGGTTGTGCACCAGGATGGAGATCTGCCGGCGTAGTGCGCCGCCGGACGGGTCGGTGTCGACGGCGGCGCCGTCGCCGGCCGACCAGATGTTCGGGTACCTGCGGTGCCGCAATGTGGTCGGGTCGATGTCGATGAGCCTGTGGGGTTGATCGCCCGTCAGGCCTGATGTCTCCAGCCACCGCGGGCCCCGGAACGGCGGGACCAGATGCAGGAAATCGTAGGCCAGGTGTTCACCGCTGTGCACGGTGATGGACTGCGCCTCCGGCTTCAGTTCGCATACCCGGGTGTCGTAGAGGACACGAACATCGAAGTCCGACAACCGTTTCGAGAGCCTGGCGTCGATGCCGGGCACACCGACCAGGTGGGGTCGATCGATCACCAGGGTGATGCTCACTCCGGGCAGCCGCCCGGTGTCGCGCCAGTGCGCGGCAGCCAGGAACAGTGGCTTGATCGTGGTGCCGGTGCAGCTGACGGGGGCGCGGGGGACGGTGAACACCGCGTGACCGCCGGCCGGCATCGCCTCGACGCGCCGCCATGTCTTCTCGGCGTGGTCGAGGTAGTTGCTGGCCACCGCCGGGGTGTCGAGAGCGGCGGCGACACCGGGTAATTCATCGTCGTCGGGCACCAATCCGGTGCCGATCACCAGGTCGGTGTAGCGCAGTCGGCGACCGGTGGTGCACTCGACCGTCGACTCCGCCGGGTCGATGGACACCGCGGCATCGCGAATCCAGGTACACCGTGACGGTGTCACCGATCGCTGGGTGCGCTCGGCACTGCGCAGCGAAGCCTGCCCGCCCCCGACATAGGACAGCAGGGGCCGGTAGGTGTGCACCGTCTGCGGCTCCACGACGGCGACACGCTGAAATCCCTTGCGCAGCAAGCGCGCCGCAGCACTGATCCCGGCGTTCCCACCCCCGACGACGACGACATCGAACCGCTGCTCGGTGTCTCGTTCCACGGCTTCGTGGTACCCCGGTTCCGGGTGGGGAAACCCGGGTATTCCTACGCTCATGGCCGACATCATCGATCTCATCTACGCCGACCACGACTGGCTGCGCCGCCAGTTCTTCCGGCTCGACGACGCGCACTCGCCTGAGGAACTGGCGGCGATCTGGGACGCGCTCGGCACGCGGTTGGATGCGCACGCCGACGCCGAGGAAACGGTGTTCTACCCGGCGCTGCTGGTCCACGGAGGTCGCGACGACCCGGGAAATCCCGAAGGGGACCCCGAGGACGAGACCGAGGACGCGATCACCGACCACAACGCCATCCGCGATGCGGTGCGCCAGTCCCGGGAGCATCAGCCGGGCAGCGACGAGTGGTTCGCGGCCGTCAACGCGGCACGCAAGGAAAACGGCTCCCACCTCGACGAGGAGGAGCGCGAGGCGATGCCGGACTTCATCAAGAGCGCCACGCTCGAACTGCGCCACGAGCTGGGCATGAAGTGGCTGCAGTTCTACGCCGAACGCGAATCCATCACCGGCGTCGACACCGACGACAAAGATGCCGACCGCTACATCGAGCAGCACAGCGTCTGATCGCAACGTCTGATCTCCGGGTTTGACAAATCGCGGGCCGGGTAGAGGTGTCGGCATGCTGGAGAAAACTGTGATCGCTGCGTGTGCCGCCGCTGCCGCACTCGCGTTCGCCCCATTCGCTTCTGCCGGTGGCCCGGCCGGATGCGTCGACACCTATGGCACGGGCTGCGCTGCGCCGCCGCCCCCGCCGCCTCCGATGGGTTACGCACCGCCTCCGCCGCCCCCGCCGGGCGGGTACGTGCCGCCGCCGGCTCCCGGGTACGTCGGTCCGAACGGTGTGGCCGGTCCCGGCGGTGCGGCCGGTGCGATCCCCGGCGGTCCCGGTGGCGTCGCCGGGCCCGGCGGTGCTGCAGGCACGATTCCGGGCGGACCGAGCGGTGCCGCCGGACCTGCGGGCGCTGCCGGCGTGATCCCCGGCGGTCCGGGCGGTGTGGCCGGTCCCGGCGGTGCGGCCGGTGCGATCCCCGGCGGTCCCGGCGGTGTCGCCGGACCCGGCGGTGCTGCAGGGTGCATCCCGGGTGTCGGCTGCGGCTCCGTCCCCGCCGGCTAGAACGTCACGTCGCGCGGGCGTCGCTGGGATTCACCGGCGGCCCGTTGATCGCGCAGTGCCGGCATTCGTCGATTCGGAACCGATCATCGTCGATCGGAGTCCGGGTTCGGCGAATGCCGGCCGCCGCGACGATCGCTGCGACAACCATCAATGCTGCTGAGATACGCACTGCGACATGGAATCCCGCATTGAACGCCACGGGGTCGGCGTAGTCGGCTCCGCTGATCCCGGCGAGCCCGGGCAGCACGGCGACAGCCAGTAGCCCTCCGACGCGCGCCACCGCGTTGTTGACCCCCGATGCCGCGCCCGCCATGCTGCGCGGCGCCGCGTCGAGGACCGCGGTGGTCAGTGGCGCGACCACGAGCACCATGCCGGCGCCGAACGTCAGCGCGGCCGGCAGCACATCCCCCACCCACGTCGCGTCGGGTCCGATACGTGTCATCAAGAGCAGACCTGCAGCCGACAGCAGAGGGCCCACGGTCATCGGGATGCGTGGTCCGATGCGAGCGGCCAGCGCGCCGGCACGCGCCGAGAACACCAGCATCACTGCGGTGAACGGCAGCAGTGCGGTGCCTGCCGCCACTGGACTGAACCCCGCGACCGTCTGGAGTTGGAGTACCAACAGCAGGAACGCCGCACCCAAGGCGCCGTAGATCAACAGCGTGATCACGTTCGTGATGCGGAAGATGTTGTCGCCGAACAGTCGTGGCGGTATCAGGGGATGGGGCGAGCGCCGCTCCACGATCACGAAGGCGGTGAGCGCCAACGCACCGGTCCCGACCGTCGCCGCCGCCGACACGTCGACGTCTCCGTTGCCCAGGCGCGTGAGTCCGTAGGTGAGGGTGCCGAGGCCCAGCGCTGCAAGGACCGCGCCGGCGATGTCGAGGCCGGGTGGCGCTGCATCGTCTCGACTTTCGGGGACGTGGAGAATCGTCACGACGATCACCACAGCGGCCAGGGGAACGTTGAGCCAGAAGACCGCCCGCCAGCTCCACTCCACCAGGAAGCCGCCGAGGAACGGTCCGATCGCCCCAGCGATCCCGCCGAGCCCCGACCATGCTCCGATCGCGGCCGCGCGGTCCGCGCCCTGGAAGGACGCCGAGATCAAGGCCAGACTTCCGGGGGTCAGCAGCGCGCCTCCCACTCCCTGTAGCGCCCTCGCGACGATCAGCCATTCGGTGCTCGGCGACAGGCCGCACGCGACCGACGCCAGAGCGAACCAGGTGACCCCGACGAGGAACACGCGGCGCCGCCCGAAGTGGTCCCCGAACGAGCCGCCGAGCAGGATCAGCGAGGCCAGCGACAGCGTGTAGGCGTTGACGACCCACTGCAGTCCGCCGAAGCCGGAGCCGAGGTCGGCGCCGATGTGCGGCAGCGCGACGTTGACCACCGTGCCGTCGATCATCACGATGCCGGACCCCAGCACCGTGGCCAGCAACACCCAGCGGGCGGAGGGAGGACCGCTGCCGGGCACGGTTCAGGACAGTACGCGGCGCATCGCTCCCTTCGCGACCTCTTCGGGCCGGTACTGCTCGCTCGCATACGCGCCGATGGCGACGAGTGCGCCGGTGGCGGCGGGGACCACCCATTGCAATGCCTTGAGCTGCTTTTGCGCCGACGCGACGTCAGGTGGTGTCGCCGACGTCGGGGAGGTCGCATCCGCGGCAGGCGGTGCGTCATGGGAGGAGACCTTGGCCCCGAGTGCGCGACTGTAGGCGGTCACCCCCAGCGCCAGGACCGTCAGCCCGGTCTTCACGGCAGCCATGCTCGGCACACCGCTCTGCACCTTCATGCGGCCGGCATCGTGTTTGACGAGCCCGGCCGCTCCGATCAGGTGGGCGCCGATGGCCGCGGCATTGACCGGAGTCCAACGGTCCCAGCCTTCGTTGGCGACGGCGCCGACGTTGTGGGCGGAACCGGCCGAGGACGCGGCCGGGTTCAGCGTGACGGCGTTGGCCAGCGTGCCGCCGAACCAGGCCGCCAGGCCGATGTCATGTAGTTGGTGAAACAGCGTTGCGCGAGCCATGGTCACTCCTTCGATGGGTGGGTCGTGGCGTCCTACCCGGTCGGAGGACACGCAAACGCCAGCTCCCACGCAGCTGCCGATGTCCGAAGCGTAAGAATTTCGCTGCCCCCGTTTCTGTTTCGGTCGCAACGCCCGGTGAATCTCCACTGGCATGCAGCGGCGACGCATCCTCATCACCGGCGCCTCCGGCAATGTGGGTGCCGGCGTGTTGCGCGAGTTGCGCCGCCAGGAACCGCAGGCCGAGCTCGTCGGTGTGTGCCGGCGCCCGCCGAGCCGGGGGCAGCTCTACGACGGCGTCCTGTGGTGTCCGGTCGATCTGTCGGCCGCTGATGCGACCACCCGGCTGACCGATGCCATGCGCGGTGCCGACACGGTGATCCACCTGGCCCTCGCCGTGCAACCCGTCGATGACGAGGACTACCTGTATCGCGTCAATGTCGTTGGGACACAGGCAGTTCTCGACGCGATGAGGGCGACCGGCGTGTCACACCTGATCTACGCCTCGAGCCTGGGCATCTACGCCCCGAATGAGTCCACGACGCCGGTTCCCGAGACGTACCCGACGACGGGTCAGGCCACGTCGGTCTACAGCAGACACAAGGTCGCCGTCGAGTCGCTGCTCGACGATTTCGAACGCGACCATCCCGATACCGTTGTGTCGCGCTTCCGGCCCACCGTGGTGGTCGCCCGCCACGCTGCCTTCGAGATCCGCTCGCTGTACGTGGGTTCCGCGATTCCCCGCGCGGCATTCACGGTGGCGCAGCGGCGAGCACTGCCCCTGCTGCCACTGCCTCGCGGATTGGCGCTGCAGTTCGTGCACGCCGACGACGTCGGCGACGCGGTGGTTCGGCTGCTGCGCCGGCGCGCGACTGGTTCGTTCAACGTGGCCTCCGACGTTCTCTCGGGTTCGGCGCTCGCGGGTCTGGTCGGCGCGCGTCCGCTGCGGGTCAGCCCGGCGGGTATGCGGACGGCCGTCGTCGCGCTGCATCGGCTGCGGGTGCTGGCCGTGACCCCGGGCTGGTATGACGTCGCGACCCGCTCTCCGGTGATGGACACCGCCAGAACTCGTGAGGAATTGGGGTGGGTTCCCCGGCATTCGTCGACCGACGCGGCCAGGGAGCTCATCGACGGGCTGGCCGACGGAGCGACGGGCACCAGCCCGGCCCTGGGTGCCTGCGACGACGACGGGTCGCCGGAGCGCGAGGCGCCGATGTCGGAGGCCCACGACGCCACGCTCGCGCTGTGGTGGGCGATGGCGGTCGCGAACGCGTTCCGTGGCCGACGCCCGGGCGGGATCTACGCCAGTGCCGTTGCGGCGAACCTGATTTCGGGCACACCAGCCGCTTTTCAGCGGCTCCGGCAGCGGCGCCGAGATCCAGTCGCGGTACTCGCGCCCGTCACCGTCGGCGTCGCGCTTCTGACGACGCGACGCGGAGGATGGCCGGCTGCTGCGGCAGCCACGGCGCTCGGCGGCCTCGCGCTGGCTGAGCGGAGACGACGGAAGGACCGAGGATGAATGCACGAACCGTGGTGATCACCGGGGCGTCGAGCGGTATCGGACGCGAGACCGCACTGCGGTACAGCGCTCGCGGTGCCCGGCTGGTGCTCGCCGCCCGATCCGAACGCGACCTGGAAGATGTGGCCGAGCAGTGCAGGCACGCAGGCGCCGCGAATGTCGTGGTGGCGCCCACCGACATCGGCGATGCCGACCAGGTCCAGCGCACGTTCGACCTCGCGGTCGAGGCCTTCGGCGGCATCGACGTCGCCGCGCAGTGCGCTGCGATCACGGCTTTCGGCCGCTTCGAGGACATCCCGGCCGATGTCTTCGACGCGATCATCACCACCAATCTGATCGGCGCGGCGAATGTCGCCCGCTGCGCCCTGGCACATTTCCGGCCGCGCGGACGCGGCCAGCTCGTTCTCGTCGGCTCACTTTTGGGTGTCACCGCAGTGCCCTATCAATCTGCCTACGTGGCAAGCAAGTTCGCGCTCTGCGGACTGGTCCGCGCCCTGCGCCAGGAGAACCGTCACCTTCCGGGGGTACGGGTGCACGGCATCTATCCGGGTCCGGTGGACACCCCGGTGTACGCGTCGGCGGCCAACTTCCTGGATCAGCAGACCCCGCGGGTGCCACCGACCTCCGACGCTCCGGGCACGATCGCCGCCGCCATCGTGCGTGCGGCAGAGAGAACCACCTCGACCGAACGCCAGGTCGGCTGGTTCAACCGGCCGGCGATCGCCACCTACCGCCTGGTGCCGTTCGTGTTCGACGCCCTGGTCGGGCCCCTCGTCCGGCGGGTGATGTTCACCCCCGACTCCCACGCGCCCTCGACGGGCAATGTGTTCGAGCCGCCCCCCGCTGCATTGCGACGGTGACCGCGACGTCGAGCGAGTTCTGCGACGAAATTCGTGCTTGAACTGCGCTTCGGCAACGGAATTCCTAGGATGCCTGCATGCCATCCGGAACGGCGGTGTCGAGACCAGGCGCCGACCCCCTCGACAACGCGGCCGTTCCACAGATCGAGCTGATCGGTGTTCGCAAGGAGTTCGGCGACGCCCGGCATCCGGTCGTGGCCGTCGAAGGTGCCGATCTGACGGTCGCCGACGGCGAGCTGTTCGCGATCCTCGGCCCGTCGGGATCGGGGAAGACCACCTTGCTGCGCATGATCGCCGGGTTCGAGGCCCCGACCGCCGGCACGATCAAACTGGGCGGCCGCGACGTCACCCACCTGCCACCAGCGCGCCGCGACACGAACACGGTGTTCCAGCAGTACGCCCTGTTCCCGCACATGACGATCAGCCAGAACGTCGAGTACGGGTTGCGGGTCCGCGGCGTCGACAAACAGGAGCGCCGTCGGCGCGCCGGCGAAGCACTGGAGATGGTCAGGCTCTCCGGGCAGGCCGCCCGTAAGCCGGCCGAGCTCTCCGGCGGTCAGCAGCAGCGGGTCGCGCTGGCTCGCGCGCTGGTCGGACGTCCACGCGTGCTGCTGCTCGACGAGCCGCTCGGTGCGCTCGACCTGAAGTTGCGCGAGCAGATGCAAGTGGAGCTCAAAGCGATCCAGCGCGAGGTCGGCATCACGTTCGTGATCGTCACCCACGATCAGGACGAGGCGTTGACGCTGTGCGACCGGTTGGTGGTTCTCAACGAGGGGCGTATCGAACAGGTCGGCGCGGCTCGCGACGTGTACGAACATCCCGCGAACCGCTTCGTCGCCGACTTCGTCGGAACGTCGAACGTGCTCGACGGCGACAGCGCGCAGGCTGTGCTCGGCCGCCGCGGGACGTTCGCGATCCGGCCCGAGCGGATCGCGGTGCTGGGCCCGAACTCCGAGACCGCAGGCGAGCATCGCGTCGACGCGCACGTCGCCGAAGTGGTCTACGCCGGCCCGATCACGCGCATCGCGGCGACGGTCACCGGTCACGACATCCGGCTCACCGCCACGCTCCTCTCGGCGGAAGCGTCAACCGCCCTGACCCACGGCAGTCCCGTGGTCCTGACCTGGCCCGAGGCCGCCGTACGTGATCTCACCGAACTGTCGACCGAACTCGAGGAGAAGACATGCTGAAACCCCTCCACCGCCTGGGCGTCGTGCTCGCCGTAGGTGGTGTGCTGCTCGCCGGATGTTCGAGCTCCGGAGATTCCGGCGGCACCGCAGAGGGTCCGCCGTCGATGGAGCCCGCCGGATCGGTGGGCGCCGGAGAGGGACAGCTGAACCTCATCGCGTGGCCCGGATACGCGGAGAACGGCTCCAATGATCCTGCGGTCAACTGGGTGACGCCGTTCGAGCAGCAGACGGGGTGCAAGGTCAACGTCAAGATCGGCAACACCTCCGACGAGATGGTGCAGTTGATGCGCACCGGCCAGTACGACGGGGTGTCCGCATCGGGCGATGCCACACTGCGGCTGATCTACGGCGGCGACGTCGCCCCGGTGAACACCGAGCTGGTGCCGAACTACGCAACGGTGGTGCCGTTCCTCAAGGACAAGCCGTGGAACTCGGTCGACGGCCAGATGTACGGCATCCCTCACGGGTGGGGCGCCAACCTGCTGATGTACAACTCCGACGTCGTCAAGGACAACCCGGACACCTGGGGTGCCGTGTTCCCCGGCGCACCGGAGTTCAAGGGCAAGGTGACCGCCTACGACTCCCCGATCTACATCGCCGACGCCGCACTGTATCTGTCGAAGACCAAACCTGATCTGGGCATCAAGGACCCGTACTCGTTGACCAGCGAACAGCTCGATGCCGCAGTCGACTTGCTCAAGCAGCAGAAGGAGAACATCGGCGAGTACTGGTCGGACTACACCAAGGAAGTGCAGGGTTTCGAATCCGGCACGACGGTGATCGGCACCAGCTGGCAGGTCATCGCCAACACCATCGAGGCCGACAACAAGGTTCCGGTGGCGACGGTGCTGCCGAAGGAGGGTGCCACCGGCTGGTCGGACACCTGGATGCTGTCGTCGAAGGCTGCCCACCCCAACTGCATGTACAAGTGGATGGACTACATCATCTCACCGAAGGCCAACGCGGAGGTCGCCGAATACTTCGGAGAGGCTCCGGCACAGACGAAGTCGTGTGACCTGACCACCGACAAGACGCACTGCGCGACCTACCACGCCACCGACGAGCAGTACGCGTCGCAGATCCACTACTGGACCACGCCGCAGACGAAGTGCGTGGACGGCAGCGGCGACAACTGCACCAGCTACGACCAGTGGGTCGACAAGTGGCAGGAGATCAAGGGCTGATGCCCGCGGCCCCGCGGCTGCGGCAGCGGGTGACGCTGGCCTTCCTGCTGATCCCACCTCTGGCCTGGCTGATCGTCGCCTATCTGGGATCGCTTGCGATCCTTCTGGTTTCGGCGTTTTGGAGCCGGAGCAGCTTCACCGGTGCGGTGGTGCGCACCTTCACCACCGACAACCTGGTGCGGGTGGCGACATCGGAGGTGTTCCGGACGACGACGCTGCGCACCGTCGGGGTGGCGTTGACGGTGACCGTGGTGTGCGCGGTATTGGCGGTGCCGCTCGCGCTGTACATGGCCAAGGTGGCCTCCCCCGCGGTGCGTGTCGCTCTCGTCGTCGCGGTCACCACACCCCTGTGGGCGAGCTACCTGGTGAAGGCGTACGCGTGGCGGATGCTGCTGTCCCCCGAGGGGCCGATGCACTGGGCGATCGGCTATTCACCGGGCTACGGGTTGGCCGCGACGGTGATCACGCTGACCTATCTGTGGTTGCCGTACATGGTGATTCCGGTGTTCGCGGCCTTTCAACGCGTGCCGGACTCCCTGGTCGACGCCAGTGCCGATCTCGGCGCCTCGGATGCGACGACGCTGCGACTGGTGATGGCCCCCATGGTGTTTCCCGGCATCGCGGCGGGGTCGATCTTCACGTTCTCGCTGTCGCTGGGCGACTACATCGCCGTGACGATCGTCGGCGGGAAGACCCAGTTGCTGGGCAACGTGATCTACGGCCAGCTGGTGACCGCCAACAATCAGCCGATGGCCGCGGCGCTGTCGCTGATCCCGTTGACCGCGATCCTGCTGTATCTGTTCGCGATGCGGCGCACCGGTGCATTGGAGAACGTGTAGATGTTGTCGTCTCGGATGCGCGGCACCACCCGGGTCTGGACGGTCCTGGTGCTGATCTTCATCTACGCGCCACTGGCGCTGGTGGTGGTGAACGCGTTCAACGCATCGAGGACGTTCGCGTTCCCACCGACGGGTTTCACCCTGAGGTGGTGGCGGACGGCGCTTGCCAGTGAGGGCATGTGGGAATCGCTGGGCAACTCCGTGATCGTGGGCCTGGTCGCCACCGCCCTGGCTCTGATCCTGGGCACGATGGCCGCGTTCGCGGTGCAGCGCTACGAGTTCTTCGGTCGGCAGACCGTCAATCTGCTTGTCGTGCTTCCGATCACGCTGCCCGGCATCGTCACCGGTATCGCGCTGAACGCGACGTTCACCTCGGCGCTGGGAGTGACGCTGGGGATGGCGACGGTGATCGTCGGCCACGCCACCTTCTGCATCGTGGTCGTCTTCAACAACACCCAGGCGCGCCTGCGCCGGCTGGGCACCAGCCTCGAGGATGCGTCGGCCGACCTCGGGGCGTCGTCGTGGCAGACCTTCCGGTTCGTGACGCTGCCGATGATGCGAGGAGCCCTGGTCGCCGGTGCCGTCCTGGCGTTCGCGCTGAGCTTCGACGAGATCGTTGTGACGACGTTCACCGCCGGGCCCACCGTGCAGACACTGCCCATCTGGATCTTCGGAAATCTGTTCCGCCCCAATCAGGCACCGGTGATCAACGTGGTCGCCGCCGCGCTGACGATCGTCGCGATCGTGCCGGTGTGGCTGACCCAGCGCCTCGGTGGAGACCCCGCAGGCACCCGGATATGAGCGGTTAGGGTTGCTGCGTGACCGACCTCTTCGATCTCACCGGACATGTCAGCGTCGTCACCGGCGGCGGATCAGGCATCGGATTGGGGATGGCCGACGGGCTGGCGCAGGCCGGCGCGTCGGTGGCCATCATCGGTCGCAGTGTCGAGCGCCTCGAGGCGGCTGCGGAGTCGTTGCGCGGGCACGGCAATCCTGTTCTCGCGTTGCCCTGCGACGTCACCGACGAGCCTGCGGTCACCGCCGCGATGGCCCGCGTCCGCGACGAATGGGGTTCGCTCGACTCGTGTTTCGCGAATGCGGGTGTGGGCGGCAGGTTCACCCCGACGCTCGACACGTCCCTGGCAGAGTTCCGGTCGATCACCGCCGTCGACCTCGACGGAGTGTTCGTCACGCTGCGTGAGGCGGCACGGCAGATGGTCGCTGCCGAGCGGGGCGGCAGCCTCGTCGCCGTCTCCAGCCTCGGGGCGTTCCAGGGCATGCCCCGCCAGCCCGCCTACGCCGCATCCAAGGGTGGGGTGATCTCGCTCATCGACAGTCTGGCCGTGGAGCTGGCCCGACACGGTATCCGCGCCAACGCGATCGCGCCCGGGTGGTTCGACACCGAGATGACTGCAGCCGGCCTGGCCGACGAGCGGTTCCGGTCCCGGGTGCTGCCGCGTGTGCCTGTCCGTCGGTGGGGAGCCGGGGACGACGTGGCCGGTGTCGCTGTCTATCTGGCCAGCCCGGCGAGCAAGTACCACACCGGTGACGTGCTGAGGATCGACGGCGGGTACCTGAAGTTCTGATCGGTCGTCAGCTGGTGAGGTTGGCCCCGGGGTCGGCGAAGGATCGACGGGTTCTCGATAACTGTCGAGATGGACAGATCAGCTGTTCACAGTAGGTTTTCAACTCCTCGTGAGGGTCGTCCCGGTTGGCGGGCCGACGCTCGATCACGATCCCACCCTGTCATCTGAACATGTGAACAGATAAGTTGATGAAGGCACCGTGAGGCGCTCACGCGCAGCACCGCCGTGGTCTGTGCGAGTTCATCCATCGACTGTGAAGGAAACCCCTATGGCCGAGTACACCCTGCCCGAGCTGAACTATGACTACGGAGCTCTCGAGCCTCATATTTCGGGGCAGATCAACGAGATTCACCACAGCAAGCATCACGCCACCTACGTCAAAGGCGTCAACGATGCCCTTGCCAAACTCGAAGAAGCCCGAGCCAACGAGGACCACGGCGCGATCTTCCTCAACGAGAAGAATCTCGCTTTCCATCTCGGCGGACATGTCAACCACACCATCTGGTGGAAGAACCTGTCTCCCAACGGTGGCGACAAGCCCACAGGTGAGCTCGCCGCGGCGATCGACGACCAGTTCGGCTCATTCGACACATTCCGTGCGCAGTTCGCCGCCGCCGCCAACGGACTGCAGGGTTCCGGCTGGGCGGTGCTGGGTTACGACACCCTCGGCGGCCGACTGCTGACCTTCCAGCTCTACGACCAGCAAGCCAACGTGCCCCTGGGCATCATTCCGCTACTGCAGGTCGACATGTGGGAGCACGCGTACTACCTGCAGTACAAGAACGTCAAAGCCGACTACGTCACGGCGTTCTGGAACGTCGTCAACTGGGCCGATGTGCAAAGCCGCTTCGCTACGGCGACCGGTCCCGCGGCGGGTCTGATCGTCTAGAACCATGACGTGGTGACGTGATGGGTGACGACAAAAAGACCCGGTGGGCAATCGATGTCATGACCGCGTGGACCGAGGACGACTGCGCGTTCTACCAGCAACGCGTCAACACCTACCTGGCCGAACCGCACGGCGACACCGGTTTGATCACCGGACTGGTCAACCTGACCGGCCTGCTGCTCTCGGGGATGGAGATCACGACAGGCAAGTCCCCCGCTGACATCCTCACGGCCATCGCCTCCAGCATCGCCCGCCACAGCCCACCGTCCGGTCACGCCGACGCAGAGTGACACAGCAGCCCGATCGATGAATCCGCTGCGGCAGATCGTCATTGATTCCTAGTCTGACGTCATGAGCGAGAAGACGACCTGTGTGGTCGTCGGCGGCGGACCGGCCGGCATGGTGCTCGGCTTGCTACTCGCCCGCGCTGGTGTCGCGGTCACCGTGCTCGAGAAGCACGGCGATTTCCTCCGTGACTTCCGCGGCGACACCGTGCATCCCAGCACGCTGCGACTGCTCGACGACCTCGGACTGTGGCCGCGCTTCGACGCGCTGGCACAGAGCCGCATCCACGAGTTCACGATCGACGCTGCGCCGGGTCAGCCTGTCGCCGTCGCCGACTTCGAGCGGCTACGCCTCCCGCACCGGTACGTGGCGATGGTGCCGCAGTGGGACCTGCTCAATCTGCTGGCGCGGGCCGCGGAGGAGGAGCCGTCCTTCACGCTGCGGTTGGACCACGAGGTCACCGGGTTGATACGGGACGCCGGCCGCGTCGTCGGTGTTCGCTACCAAAGTCCTTCTGGCACAGGAGAATTACGTGCCGATCTGACCGTCGGCTGCGACGGCCGTAGCTCGGCGGTCCGTGAAGCGGCCGGCTTCGCGGTGCACGAGTACCCCGTGAGCTTCGATGCCTGGTGGTTCCGGCTTCCCCGTAACGCCGCGACCGCAGGCTTCAGCCTGTTCCCCCGGATCGGGCGGGGCAAAGCGATGATCGTGATACCGCGCGAGGGGTATCTGCAGATAGCTCTGCTGATCCGAAAAGGATCCGACGCCGAACTCCGCGACCGCGGACTGGCGGCATTCCACGCCGATGTTCTCGGACTTCTGCCCGAAGCCGGAGACACTGTCTCTTCCGTGACGTCGCTCGACGAGGTCAAGTGTCTGGACGTGAAGCTGAATCGACTGCGGCGCTGGCACACTGACGGCCTGCTGTGCATCGGCGATGCCGCCCACGCGATGTCCCCGGCAGGTGGAGTCGGCATCAACGTCGCCGTCCAGGACGGCGTGGCCGCCGCCCGGCTGCTGGCCCGTCCGCTGCGCCGCGGCGCGGTGACCCAGCGGGACCTGGCGAGAGTGCGTCGGCGGCGGATCGCGGCGACCGCGCTGACCCAGGCCCTGCAACGGCAGCTCGACGCGCGATTGTTGGGGCCGGTCGTGCGGGGCGAGGAGGGCGTCACGGGTCCACCGGCGGGGCTTCTGCGGATCATGCAGCGGGTGCCGTGGTTGTCGGTGGTTCCGGCCTACCTGGTAGGCGTGGGTGTGCGTCCGGAGCGTGCGCCGGAGTTCGCGCGGCGCAGGGCCGATCAGCGGTAGTAGACCTCGTCGCCGGTCGGGTATCCCCCGCCGTGCGTGGTGATGTGCACGTGGTCGTAATGGCCGTAGCCGCCGGCGCGCCCGCCGCCCGGGGTGTAGTAGACGCCGCGCCAGATGCAGTCCTGCAGGCTGAACCGCTCGGCGTTCTTCATCGCGAACGCGACGATCTGGTTGCCCAACGCGATGCCCTCGGCACTGCTCGCATTCGGGATCATCACGTCAATGGCCAGTCCATTCGGATGCCATGGCAGCGGGTCTTGTCGGACTCCACCGATGCTCTGGATCTCCGGGAAGATCGCGCTGACGGCGCGGGCGGCGTAGATGGTCTTGACCTGCAGCCCACGCTCGGGAGCCAATCCGGCGGGCAGAAACTGAGGCTGCCGGGCGGCAGCTCGCGAACTGGCCACCCACTGCACCCGTGTGCCTGCCGGGCTGCTGTTGGGCGCAAAGCCCGTCGGCGGAGCGGCCACCAGCTCCATGCAGCACGGGGGCGCCTCGGCGACCGCGGGCCGGGCGGGCTGTTCCGTCGGGCGCTGCACATCTGCCCCGGCGACCAGTAACGCGGCAGCGGGCAGACCCAGGACGGCTACTACACGCGCGCGCGAACGCCGCGGTCGTACCTGGGAATGCCTGCCCACGCACAGGAGACTACGAGGCCACATCACGAAATCACAGACGCACGGCAAACTTTCGATAACAAAGCGCCACATATGCACCGCCAGCATCATCAGCCACAGCGTCTAGCCTCAAGCCACTTGGTTGTCGGGCGGTGCAGGTCCGCCCGGTTCCTCTTCCTCTTCAGGGCGGAGGAGGCGTTCGGGGGTGTGGTGGGTGTTGATGCGGGTTTGTCCGGTATCGAGCTCTGGTGGTGGGGTCCATTCGACGTCGTGGCGGGCGTTCATCGATGTGGTCCAGCCGCCGGGTGCGACGGAGCGGTTATCCGGTGGGCAGGCCAGGCCGAGGTCGTCGATATTCGTTAACCCGCCGTCGGCCCAATCGGCGGTGACGTGGTGGACCTGGCAGCCATACGCCCCGACCGGGCAGCCGGGTTTGGTGCAGCCACCCTCACGGGCGATCAACATGATTCTTTGCGCCACCGATGCGGTGCGCCGCGCCCGGAACAGGTCCAGCGCGGAGCCGGTGGCCCGGTCGAAGACCGCCAAATAGTGGGAGGCGTGGGCGCCCATCCGGATGACGTCCTTGATGGGCAGCCGGGTGCCGCCACCGGCGACGCCGATCCCGGCGCGGGATTCGAGGTCTTGCAAGGTGGTGCGCACGATCACCGTCACCGGTAACCCGTTGAGCTGCCCCAATTCGCCGCTCATCAACGCGATCCGCCCGACGGCGAGCAGGGCATCATGCTGGCGTTGGGCCAGGCTGCGGTGATCGTTGTCGATCTGGGCTTGGGTCGGGGTGCCGGAGACACACGGCTCCTCGTCGTCGGGGTTACACATTCCCGGCGCGGCGTATTTGGCGAAGATCGCCTCCCACACCGCCGCCGCTTCCGGTGTCAAATCCGCCCACCACGCAGTCATCCCGTCCCGACCCTGCCGAGACTTCTTCACACCCCGCTTCCGGACACGTTCCGCATCGTCGGGTTCGGGCCCGTCCTGATCGAGCAGGAACAACTCCAGATCCGCAGCCTCCTGGGTCGCTTTCGGACCGGCACCGGCAGCGATACGCACCACATCCGCCTCGAACTGCTCACGCGTAGGCGTATCCACGAAGCCCGGCAGCTTGTCGACGGCTTTACGGATGATCTCCACATGCTCGCCATTGACCCGCCCCTGCTCCTGGGCGATCGCGGTCGCGGGCAACACCGGAGGCAACGGCTCTCCGGTCAGCGACTGACGCGGACCCAGCAGCGCGGCCTCGCTCAACCGACGGTTCGCTTCCGGACCGCTGATCCGCCAGCGGATGGCCAAGACGTCTTTCCAGTTCTTAGCGCCCATCTGCTGCGGAGTGGTCTCGATCTGCAGCCGCGCCAACCCACGATTGCGGGCCGCCGGCAACCGGCACCCGGCGGCTTCGACCTCGTCGAGCAACTCGACCACGTCGGCGGCGGTCGCGAGGTCCAGATCGGCAGCGAGCATGCCATCGACAGCGGCCCGCAGCACCGCCACCGCCTCCCGCACCCCAACCATGCTTCGAACATACATTCGACCACCGACAGATCGGGGCGCCGCCGCCCAGATCTCCGATCCCGCGACGCGGCGCACAGTCCGCACTAAGGTGTCTCCAGCAGTGCGATCGGCACATTTCTGTGAACACGAGTTGCCGATCGGAAAAATTTCTGAAAAATGCTCTGAGGCCCGGACAAGTCTTGGATTTCGGGCCGCCCGACCGAGGGGAACACTGTGAACACCGCACGTTCGGTTCGACATGGACTCGCGATCGTCGTCATCATCATGCTGGCCGCCTTCGGCCTGGCCGCGTGTGGCAAGGACAGCGGCTCAGGTGGCGGCTCCGGCGGGGGTGGCGGCGGCGACATGACCGTCGCGCTGACCTCGTTCCCCGACTACGTCGACCCGCAGCTGTCGTACACGGTCGAGGGCTGGGAAGTGCTGTGGAACGTGTACACACCCCTGCTGACGTACAAGCACGCCAAGGGCAAGGAAGGCACCGAGATCGTGCCCGGCCTCGCCGAGGCGATGCCCGACATCTCCCCGGACGGCACGACCTACAAGCTGAAGCTGCGCAAGAACATGAAGTACTCCGACGGCACCCCCATCAAGGCCTCGGACTTCACCTACGCCATTCAGCGCCTGTTCAAGGCTGATTCGGGCGGGTCGGTGTTCTATGACGTCATCGTCGGGGCCAAGGAGTACGCCGACGGCAAGGCCGACACGATCACCGGCATCACCACCGACGACAACACCGGCGACATCACGATCAAGCTGACCGGTCCCAACGGCACGTTCGACAACCTGCTCGCGTTGATGTTCTCCGCGCCGGTGCCGCCGTCAACCAAGCTCGACGGTGACGCGACCAACACGCCGCCGCCTGCCAGCGGCCCGTTCATGATCAGCAACGTCGACGCTCCGCGCACGCTGACCATGGAGCGCAACCCGCAGTTCAAGACCGTCAAGGACGCCGGCGCCACTGAGGTGGCCGACGCCAACGTCGACAAGATCACCGTCGTCGAGAACAAGAACCAGAGCGCTCAGGTCACCGACATCGTGCAGAACAAGGTCGATTTCATGGTCGACCCGGTGCCGTCGGATCGCCTGCAGGAGGTCAAGACCCGCTATGCCGATCGGTTTCGGATGGAGGAGTCGATCAACACCTACTACTTCTTCATGAACACTCAGAAGGCCCCGTTCAACGACATCAAGGTGCGCCAGGCGATCAACTACGCGATCGATCCGGAAGCGTTGAACCGTATCTTCGGTGGCCGTCTGCACCCGAGCCAGCAGATCCTGCCCCCGGGTATGCCGGGTTACCAGGAATACAAGCTCTACCCCGGCCCCGACATGAACAAGGCCAAGCAGCTGCTCGCCGAGGCCAACCCGGCCGACCGCGACATCACGGTGTGGACCGACGACGAGCCGGACCGC
Organism: Mycobacterium kyogaense; assembly: GCF_036946525.1. GTDB lineage: Bacteria > Actinomycetota > Actinomycetes > Mycobacteriales > Mycobacteriaceae > Mycobacterium > Mycobacterium kyogaense_A. Next base: position 357,494 of record NZ_JAQIIY010000006.1, read on the forward strand.
AAGCGCATCGGGGAGTACTACCACGACCTGCTCACCCAGCTCGGATTCAACGCGACGCTGAAAGTGATTGCCGGAGACGTGTATTGGACGACCATAGGAAACCAGTCCACACCCGATGTGGACACCGGCTTCGCCGACTGGTTCCAGGACTTCCCGCATCCCGATGACTTCTTCCGCCCGCTGCTCAACGGCGCCAGCATCCTGCCGACCAACGGCAACAACCTGTCTCGAGCCAACCTGCCGGACCTGGACGCCAAGATGAACGAACTGCTGACCAAGCAGATCACCGAGCCTGGCGTGGAGCAGCAGTACGCCGATCTCGACAAGGCGTTCATGGAGCAGGCGGTGTGGGCGCCTTACGGCAACGAGCAGTTCACCACGTTCCTGTCCGAGCGTATGGACTTCGACAAGTCCTATCAGCATCTGTTGTTCAAGCAGGACTTCACCTCGTTCGCAGTGAAGTAGCGATCGATCGATGGTCGCTTCTGTCCCTGTGGATGTCCCCGACGAGCCGCCACTGCCCGTCGGGGTGCCCAAAGAGCATATCCAGGGCCGCAACCCGTGGTATCTGGCGTGGCTTCGGCTGCGCCGCAACAAGGTTGCGCTGGCCTGCGGTGTGCTGTTCATCCTGATCGTGCTGTTCTGCCTGGCGGCGCCACTATGGGCGCACTACGTCGCGCAGACCGGACCGAATGACAACCACATCACTGACACGGTGAGCATCAACGGCGTCGACACCGACGTCGTCTCGCCCGACGGAACCCCGCTTGGTCCTGGCCTGCACGGCCGGTACCTGCTCGGTGCCGATCAGAACGGGCGAGATGTCATGGTGCGCCTCATGTACGGCGGCCGGACGTCCATCTACATCGGGCTGGCCGCCGCGGCGGTCACCACGGTGCTCGCGGTGATCGTCGCGCTGCTCGCCGGGTACTACCGGGGTTGGATCGACGCGGTGCTGTCCCGCATCCTCGATGTGATCTGGGCGTTCCCGGTGTTGCTGTTGGGTATCGCCCTGGGCACGGCACTGGCCATCGGCGGACTGAAGCTGGGCTTCGTGCAGATCGCGGGGGATTCGATCTGGATCCCGATCCTGATCATCGGCCTGGTGTACGTGCCGTACATGGCCAGGCCACTGCGCGGCGAGATCCTGGCCCTGCGTGAGAAGGAGTTCGTCGAAGCCGCGGTCGCCCAGGGAATGGGTCCGCTGCGCATCATGGTCGGCGAGCTTCTCCCGAACATCATCTCGACGATCATCGTGTTCTTCACACTGAACATCGCCAACAACATGCTGCTGGAGTCGGCGCTGTCATTCCTCGGCGCGGGGGTTCGGCCACCCAACGCCTCCTGGGGAACGATGATCGCCGATGGCTACCAGTTGATCTACACCGCGCCGCATCTGACGATCGTGCCGGGCCTGCTGATCGTGATCACGGTCCTGGCGCTCAACGTGTTCGGGGATGGCCTGCGGGATGCGTTGGACCCCAAGGCCCGTATCCGGCTGGAGCACTGATGGCACAGTTCATCGTGCGACGGGTGCTCGGCATGATCGCCGTGCTGTTCGCGATATCGGTGATCGTCTTCCTCATCTTCAACGTGGTGCCGAACTCCGACCCGGCGGCGCGGATCGCAGGTAAGAACGCCGACCCCGATCTCATCGCCCGGGTCAACGCCGATCTCGGACTCGACCGTCCTCTGCCCGTGCAGTACCTGACCATGATGAAGCAGATCTTCACCGGCGAACTGACGTCGTATGCGAGCGATCGCAATGTGGGCGAACAGATCTGGCACGGGTTGCCGGCGACGTTCTCACTGTGCATCGGTGCGGCAGTGATTTGGATGGCACTCGCGGTGCTGTTCGGTTACCTCAGTGCCGTGCACGCCGGCCGGTTCGGTGATCGCGCGCTCAGCATCCTGTCCCTGGTCGGCATCTCCATGCCGGTGTTCTGGTTGGCCGCGATCCTGCTGTATTTCTTCACCTACAAGGTCGAGCTGTTCCCGACGGGCAGCTATGTGCCGCTCACCGAAGATCCGCTGGACTGGGCGTATCACCTTGTGCTGCCGTGGTTCACGCTGGCTGTGTTGTTCATCGGCTTCTACAGCCGGGTGCTGCGGTCGAACATGCTCGATGCGATGAACGAGGACTATGTCCGCACAGCGCGTGCGAAGGGCCTGACCGAACGTCAGGTGCGGGTCCGACATGTGTTGCGCAACTCCATGATTCCGATCGTCACACTGTTCGGTCTGGATTTCGGCATGGTGGTCGGCGGTGGAGCGATCCTGACCGAGACGGTGTACAACCTCGACGGCGTGGGGCTCTACGCCGGTGAGGCGATCCGCAGTCTGGACCTGCCGCCGCTGATGGCGGTGACGATGTTCGGGGCGTTCTTCATCGTGCTGTTCAACACGATCGTCGACATCGCCTACGCCGTGCTCGATCCGCGGATCCGACTGGGACAGGCGGCACCGGCATGAGCGACGCTTTGCTCGAAGTGCAGAACCTGCGGGTCGGATTCGCCACCGAAGACGGCCTGGTGCAGGCTGTCGACGGGGTGTCGTTCTCGCTCGCACCCGGTGAGATCCTGGCCATCGTCGGCGAATCGGGGTCGGGTAAGAGCGTGACCGCGCAGACGCTGACGGGGCTCACCCGCTCGCCGAACAGTCGGATCACCGGGTCGGTCACCTACCGCGGGCGCGAGCTGGTGGGTCTCGACGACGACGGGTTGCGGGAGATCCGTGGCGAGGAGATCGCCATGGTGTTCCAAGATCCGATGTCATCGCTGAACCCGGTGTATCGGGTGGGCGACCAGATCGTCGAGATGATCCGCGCGCACCGCGACGTGCCGAAGTCCGAGGCGCGGCGACGGGCGGCCGAACTCCTCAGCGCGGTGGGCATTCCGAATGCGGAGACCCGTCTGCGCAGCTACCCGCACGAGTTCTCCGGCGGCATGCGGCAGCGCGTGATGATCGCGATGGCGCTGGCTCTCGAGCCTGCGTTGTTGATCGCGGACGAGCCGACCACCGCGCTGGATGTCACTGTGCAGGCCCAGATCCTCCGCCTCATCGCACAATTGAACGCCGAGCGAGGCCTGGCGGTGGTGCTGATCACCCACGATCTCGGCGTGGTCGCCGAAGTCGCCGACCGTGTCGCGGTGATGTATGCCGGCCAGATCGTGGAGGACGGGACCCTCGACGACATCTTCTACGCACCGCAGCATCCCTACACATGGGGTCTGCTCGGCTCGTTGGCCCGGCTGGACAGGCCGCGCTCGGAGCGACTCGCGCAGATCCCCGGTCAGCCACCCTCACTGCTCGATCCGCCACCGGGATGCCGCTTCGCGCCCAGGTGTTCCTTCGAATTCGACCGGTGTAGTCAGCCGCCCGATCTGGCTCCCACACTGAGCGGGTCGCATCTGGACCGCTGCTGGCTCGACCTCGAGGAGAAGGCGCGGGTGCGCTCATGACCGAACCGCTGCTCGAAGTCACAAATGTGGTCAAGCATTACCCGATCCGCTCGGGCCTCGTGATCGAGCGGGAAGTCGGCACGGTGCGTGCGGTCGACGGGGTGAGTCTGACGCTGCACGAAGGAGAGACGCTGGGACTGGTCGGCGAATCAGGCTGCGGCAAGTCGACTTTGTGCCGGGCCATCCTGCAGCTGATTCCGCCGACCTCGGGGTCGGTCAAGTTCCTCGGGCAGGAACTCGTCGGGTTGTCCCGTCGCGAGTTACGTCCGCTGCGCCGTCAGATGCAGATGATCTTCCAGGATCCCTACGCGTCGCTGAATCCACGCAAGCGCGTCGGGCAGATCGTCGGCGATCCGATGGATCTGCACGGTCTGGCGAGCGGCGCCGAGCTCAAGCGGCGGGCGCAGGACCTGCTGGACCGTGTCGGTCTACGGCCCGAGCACTACAACCGATTCCCGCACGAATTCTCCGGCGGTCAGCGACAGCGCATCGGTATCGCCCGCGCGCTGGCGCTGCAACCGAAGCTGATCGTGGCCGACGAACCGGTGTCCGCTCTCGACGTCTCGGTGCAGGCGCAGATCGTCAACCTGCTCAAGGACTTACAGGCCGAGTTCGGGTTGTCGTACCTGTTCGTCGCCCACGACCTCGGTGTGGTCCGGCACGTGTCGGACCGCGTCGCGGTGATGTACCTGGGCAAGGTGGTGGAGAACTCGGGCACCGACAGCCTCTACGAGCGGCCGGTGCATCCGTACTCCAATGCGTTGCTGTCGGCCGTTCCGATCCCTGATCCGCGGCTCAACGAGGCACGTGAACGCGTGGTGCTCGAGGGCGACGTCCCGAGTCCGAGCAATCCCCCGTCGGGATGCCGATTCCACACCCGCTGCCCGTGGGCGACCGAGGTCTGCTCCGCCGAGGAACCCGCGCTGGTGTCGTACGAGGCCGGACACGCGGCCGCGTGCCACCATCCGCGCAACGTGGACGCATTGCCGGTCTGACGCCGGCCTGGTCCTGGATTGAGATACGACCCGATCGGCTGTCCCCTCCGCAGCCGATCGAGTCGATGCTGCTCAAGCTAAGCCGGACGCGAGGGCCGGAGCAATCGGGGAAACCCCTATATCTACGCGCTCAGGGCTGCGCGGGGACCGGAATCGGGATGGGGACGGGCACGAAGGGCACGGTGAGGTAGCTCGTGCTCGTCACGGCTTGAGTGGTGGTCGGCGGCTGCGTGGTCGTCGGCACGGTGGTCGTCGGCACGGTTGTCGTGGTCGTGGGCACCGTCGTCGTGGTGGTCGGGACCGTCGTGGTCGTGGTGGTCGTCGTCGGTGTGGTCGTGGTCGTTGTCGTCGTGGTGGTCGTTGTCGTCGTGGTCGTCGTTGTCGTCGTCGTGGTGGTCGGCACCGTGGTGGTCGGCGCGGGAGGTGCGGTGGTGGTGACGACGGGGGCGGGCGGCGGGGCCGCGCTGGTGGGCGGCGCAGCAGGCTGACCCGGCACGGTGACGGTCTCGCCGGCCGGACTCGTCGGGGTCAGTTCTCTGCTCAGGGGTGCGTTTCCCGGCGTCGGCCGATCAGAATCCGAGCTGTCGACACTGGTCAAGGCGATCGCGACGCCGCCGACGGCGACCAGCGCGATGGCCGCGACCACGCCGAGCAGCGAGAGAGGCAACCTCCGCCACCCCGTCGGGTCGTCGTCGACGCGGGATTCCTGGGGCTCGCTCAGCCGGTACGGGTTCGGCCGCGCAGCGCTGCCGGTGGCCTCGTCGGCGTAGTCGTCGATGACGTAGGTGTCCTCGCCGTCGAACGGCACCACGTCTTCAGTGGACGGATCGTCCTGCGACCATGCCAGCGCATAGGTGGAGTCGGTTCCTGCGTCGGTTCCCACGGGAGCGACGGCGGGCGCGGCGCGCGTCGCCGTCTCGGCGGCGCCTCCGAAGGAGGCGAACAGGGCCGCGCCGACGGCCGCGTCCAGCGCGGGTCGGGGCGACCACAGCACCCGCCCAGGGAAGGCCGAGAAGCGCTGCCGCACGGACGGAATGGCCGAACCGCCACCCACCAGGACGACGGCCGACAACGCCGCTGCACCACTGTTGTTGCGCTGCAGGGTGTCTCGCAGCGCCTCGACGACGTCGTCGAGTGGGCGGGCCAGCAGTGCGTCGAGATCGGCTCGCGTGACCACGATGTCGCCGCGGTAGCCCGGTACGTCCACATCGATGCGGGCTTCGGGCTCCGTCGAGAGCCGTTCCTTGGCGCTGCGGCACTGCTCGCGCAGGCGCGCGAGCGATCCGACCGCGGCGGTCGCGCCGGTGTCCTCACCGCTGTGCGGGACCCGCTCGAGGACGTGGGTGAGCAGTGTCTGGTCGATCTGATCTCCGGCGAATTCGGCGAACCGCTCGGTGCGCCCGATCAATTCGAGCGACCCGGCTTCGGCGAGGCTGATACTCGTTCCGCTACCGCCGATGTCGAGGACGGCCAGCACTCCGCGACGTTCGAGACCGGGATCGGCCACCATCGCCGTCAACGCCGCCACCGCATCCGGAACGAGCCGCGGCGGCGGTCCCCCCGGCGCCAGCGGCCCGCTGGCGGTCAGTGCGTCGCGCAGGGCGTCGACCGGACCGGGTCCCCAGTACGACGGCACCGCGATCGCGACGTCGGTGGGCGCGGCAGAACCGGCCAGCGCGGCCATCGATTCCAGTGCCTCGACGACGAGTTGATCGGCCAGGTACCGCGACCCGTCGCCGGCGACCAGGGGCACCTGATCTCCGACACGTTCCACGAAGCCCCCTAGTGTCACCCCGTCCCCGTGGCTCGAGGAGGGACCAGAGGGAAGGCCCACGTCAGGGGCGGTGTGGCCGTACACGGTGAGCACGGATCGGCGCAGCACCGGAGGCCGCCCGACTCCGGCCGCGACCAGATTGGTGGCGCCGACGGACAACCCGAGTGCATCGCTCATGACGGGCCACACCTTAATCGCCGTCGCCGCTCGCAGCCCATCAGACACTCTGCCGCTCATAAACCCTGTGCCGGGCCGAACTGTGCTGCAATGACGCCATGGGTGACATCGACGACATCAAGACGGTGAAATATCGGTACCTCCGCACGCTCGACACCAAGCACTGGGACGAGTTCGCCGACACCCTCACCGAAGACGTGATCGGCCACTACGGCGAATCGGTCGGCGAGGAACACCACTTCGGCACCCGCGACGAGCTGGTCGATTTCATGCGGTCGTCCCTGGGCCCCGACATCATCACCGAGCACCGTGTCACCCACCCGGAGATCACCATCGACGGCGACGAGGCGACGGCCACCTGGTATCTGCAGGATCGGGTCATCGCGCCTGCGTTCAACTTCATGCTGGTCGGCGCAGGTTTCTACCACGACCGCTACCGCCGCACCGACGCCGGCTGGAAGATCAGCGAGACTGGATACGACCGCACCTACGACGCCTCGATGTCACTGGAGGCGCTCAACTTCAAGGTGAAGGCCGGCCGGGCAATCAAGCAGTAGGGGTCAGGCGGCGGAGGTGACGGCGATGATCGCGCCGGGACGCAACCAACGCATGATCTTCACCAGCGTCGCGTCGTCGATGGCCACACAGCCGGCCGTCGCCCCGCCGTCTGTGCTGTGCACGAAGAACGCCCCGCCCTTGCCGGGGACGCGTTCCTTGTTCACGCCCATCACCACGGCGTGCGCGTACTGCGGGATGTCGAGATTCTCGGTACCCGAACTCGGCGCGGTGTCGAAGCGGCAGTTCTGCTTGTCGCACACCTGCATGGTGTTGTAGGTGGGGCTCTTCATGTCGCCGTCCCACCAGTGGTTGGGCCCCACCCTGATGTAGCGCAGGCCCCCTCCGGGATCGGGCTGGGTTCCGAAGGAGAAGTCGAGGGTGTAGATCCCCTCGGGGGTCATCATTGATCCGTCGAAGTGATTGGGCGACATGCCTTTTGCGCCGATCTTGGCGGGCACGCCGACTCCCCCCGTGACGGGCTGCCACCCGGCTGCGGTGCGCTGCCAGACGTCGAGGGTGGCGTCGGAGCCGCCGGTGCCGGTGACCGCCAGCACCTGGGTGGCCCGTCCCACCGACGCCGAGAACCACGGGTTGAGCGCGGCCTGTGCGACCGCCGGCGGCGTGCTCGCAAGAAGGATCGCCGCGCACAGCAGGGTCAGCAGTCGGCGCATGGGCTCCGATCGTGGTCGCCCGACCCTGCATTCGCGGTCAAGATTCGGACACGATCGGGTCGCGGTACGCGAGGTTTGCCCATCGAGCGTCTCGGCTACGTTGGCGTGATGGACCTACTGCCCGCGCGTCTGCGGCGGCCGAGACACCGAGGAATCACCCAGATCGGCCGAGGTCTGGGCACACTCGATCGCGAGGTGTTCGAAGCCGTCGCCGAATCGCCGAGCCCTCTGATCGACGCGGTCATGCCGCAACTGACCAGGGCCGCTGACCACTCCAAGCTGTGGTTCGCGATCGCAGCCGGCCTGGTCGCCTTCGGCAATCCGTCCGTCAAGCGCGGCGCGATGCGCGGCGTACTGACGCTGGGAGTGACCAGCCTGGTGACCAACCAGGGCGCCAAGCGGGTGTGGCGCAGGGACCGGCCGAGCAGGCTGACCGTGCCCCTGGCACGTCAGACACGGCGGGCACCCACCTCGAACTCGCTGCCGTCGGGGCACTCGGCCAGCGCCGCAGCGTTCGCGGTGGGAGTCGGTTTGGAGAACGCACCGGTGGGGCTGGGGTTGTCTCTGCTCGCAGGGCTGGTTGGCATGTCCCGGGTCGCGGTGGGTGCGCACTACCCCGGCGACGTCCTCGCCGGCCTGGGCCTGGGCGCCGGAATCGCCGTGCTGGGTGCCCGTGTGGTGCCGCCGATCGTCGAAGAGCGGCTGCCCGGGGCTGCCCCGCTGAGCGTCGAGACGTCGCCACGGCCGCGCGGTGAGGGCGTGACCGTCGTGGTGAACCCGGCGTCGGGCAGCGGCACGGGTGCCCGGGTGCTCGACGAGGTGCGCGAGGCCCTGCCCGAGGCGGAGATCGTCGAGCTGGGTGAAGACGACGACGTGCCCGCGGTGTTCCGGTCGGCGGCGCAACGCGCCGAGGTGCTCGCGGTCGGCGGGGGCGACGGCACGGTTGCGGTCGCGGCGAGCATCGCGATGGAGGAGGGTGTGCCGCTGGCGGTGTTCCCGGCGGGCACGTTCAACCACTTCGCCAAGGACATCGGCTGCGACACCACCGCGAAGACGGTGACCGCCATCCAGGGCGGCACGGTGTCGTGCGTGGACATGGTGTGTCTGAACGAGAAGCAGATGGTCGTCAACACCGCCAGCATCGGGGCCTACCCCCAGTTCGTCCAGACGCGCGAGAAATGGGAACACAAGGTCGGCAAGCCGCTCGCCGGGATCTACGCGATGTTCCACACCCTGCGCCGCGACCAGCCGGTACGGATCGCCTACGACAACCAGACCCTGCAGACCTCGCTGTTCTTCCTCGGCAATTCGATCTATCTCCCGTCCGGCTTCGCTCCGTCGCGGCGGACCCGAATGGACGACGGGCTCATCGACATCCGCATCCTGGAGACGGGCCGGCCGTTGGCCAAATTGCGAATCCTGGTCGCGCTGCTGTTCGGACGTCTGACGCGCAGCCCGCTCTACCGGGAGTTGCGGGTGCCGGAGTTCGCGTTCGAGTCGGTCGACGGCCCGACCGTGCTCGCGCTCGACGGGGAGGTCGGCACCGAGGTGACGAAGGCGAGCTTCAGCGTGCGCTACCGGTCACTTCCGGTATTTCGTCCGGCTCCGTGACGGGGCGCCACGGAGGCACGGCCAACACGCAGGCGACGACGTACGCGTAGCCCAGTGCCCACCCGGCGATCACGTCGGACGGGTGGTGGACGTTGAGGATGACGCGCCCGACCCCGATCGTGACGATCACCGCGACGCCGGCCGCGATCAGCCATGCCCGCCCTGCGGCGGGCACGAGCGGCAGCAACACCGTGAGCAGCGCGATCACGGCGACCATGAGGCCCAGCGCATGCCCGGACGGGAACGACGACGACGCGGCGTGCACCAGAGCCGTCGCAGGTCTGGGCCGGTCGACCAGACCCTTGGCGATCACGAGGACCAGACCGGAGAGTTCCACGCTGACGATCAAGAACACGGCGAGTCGCACCTGGCGGCGGACGAAGGCGATGACGATGATCGGCACCGTCACCAGGCGGAAGACGGTCGGGCCGAGCACCGTGCAGTACACATCCCAGAACGTGACCCAGCCCGGATGCCGCTCCCCGATCCGCAGGGTGGCGTCGAGTGCGGCATCGTCGGCGTTCGACATGGCAGTCCAGCCGAGTCGATATCCGAGCAGCATCGCGACGAAGACGCCCAGCGCGACCACCGCCGATCCAGCCAGCAACCCCCTGCGCGCATTCATCCGACCGTGTGTACCACCCGACATTGTGGAAAGACCACAAAACCATCTGAGCTACCGTGCGTGCATGGCCGTGTTCCTGCGCAAGTTGCTCCGTATCGGGAAGCTTCCGCGTGAGCTCCGCGCCGAAGTGGAGGCCGAGGGAATCGTGTTCATCGCCGAGTACGTGGCGGTGACGCGGCGATTCCGGGGGGCGGTGCCGGGTCTTCGTTCGGCCGGCAGCATCGCCAGCTACGTCGGGTCGTTGGTGCTCACGGAGCAGCGGGTGCTGGCCACGCTGTCCTCGGTGCCCAAGCTCGCCGGACGCACGATGGATCTGCGCTGGGATGCCCCGCAGGCCGGTACGGTCACCGCGACCTTCGACGAACGCGGATTGACCCTCGACGTCGACGTGGCCGCCGTCGATCCGCGCTGCTCCGGTGAGCTGAGTTTGCACTACAAGGAAGATCTGCCTGCCGACGTGCTGGCGCGGTTGCCCCGCCGCTCACTCGCCTATGACGTGCCGCCCGAATTCGTGTTCAGGGCGGTCGGGGTGCCGTACCGGCCGTAGCGGTCAGCCGTCGATGTGCATCGGCGGGTCGTTGAACGCCGGGTCGCCGCCGGGACGGCCGGGTCCCATGACCGCGCACTGACGCACCGGCACCAGATGGGTACTGAAACCGCTGGGCACCACCGAGGCGATCCCGACGCACCGCTGCCAACTACCGTCGGGCTGCAGCGGGTCGTCGCACTTGCTGATGTATCCGCCGCCGTAGAGGCAACCGGCGCTGGCCGGCGCAGACGTCACCACGCCCAGGCAGGACAACGACGCCGTCAGAAGTCCCGCCGCAACGATCGTGGCTTTCATGGTCGTCTCCCCTCACCGCCTCCCCGACGCTACCGCGCGGGCATCTCCCTTCTCGGCGTTTTGTCGTTACCGTTGGCCGACGGCGTGTGGCAGAAGATCTCGAGAGGATGCAGCTGTGAGTGAAGGCCGGCGGGACAACGTTCTGCTCGTGCACTGGCATGACCTGGGGCGCTATCTCGGCGCGTACGGGCACCCCGATGTGTCCAGCCCGTGCCTCGACGCGCTGGCCCGCGACGGCATCCTGTTCACCGACGCCCACGCCACGGCCCCTCTCTGCTCCCCCTCGCGCGGTTCCCTGTTCACCGGCAGGTATCCCCAGAGCAACGGTTTGATCGGGTTGGCCCACCACGGCTGGGAGTACCGGCCCGGCGTGCGTACCCTGCCGCAGATCCTGTCCGAAAGCGGTTACCACAGCACGCTTTTCGGCATGCAGCACGAGACGTCCTTCCCGTCCCGGCTCGGCTTCGACGAGTTCGACGTGTCGAACTCGTACTGCGAATACGTCGTCGACCAGGCGGTGCAGTGGCTGGCCGATCCCCCGGACAAGCCGTTCCTGCTCACCGCGGGGTTCTTCGAGACTCACCGGCCCTACCCTCACGATCGGTACGATCCCGCCGATCCGGAGTCAGTGCGCATCCCGGAGTACCTTCCCGACACCGCGGCGGTGCGTCAGGATCTGGCAGATTTTTACGGCTCCATCACGGTGGCCGATGCTGCCGTCGGCCGCCTGCTGGACGCCCTGGCGGCGACCGGGCTCGACCGCACCACGTGGGTGGTGTTCGTCACCGACCACGGGCCCGCGCTGCCCCGCGCCAAGTCCACCCTCTACAGCGCAGGGACCGGCATCGCGCTGATCATGCGACCACCCCGTGACGCGAACCTGACGCCGCGGACTTACGACGAGCTGTTCAGCGGGGTGGACCTACTGCCCACGGTGCTCGACCTCCTAGGGGTCGACATCCCGTCAGAGGTCGAAGGTCATTCACACGCAACGCATCTGGTCGCCAACCCGAGGCATGCCGATCCTGTGCGCACGGCCGTCTACACCACCAAGACCTACCACGACTCGTTCGACCCGATCCGCGCCATTCGGACCAAGCGCTACAGCTACATCGAAAACTACGCCACGCGACCACTTTTGGATCTACCGTGGGACATCGCCGACAGTGCGCCCGGGCGCGCTGTCGAACCGACGGCGAGCTCACCGCGTCCCGAACGCGAACTCTACGATCTCGCAGCCGATCCCACCGAGTCGCACAACCTGCTCGCCGCGCACCCCACCGAGGAAGCCGAGTCCGTCGGCAGTGACCTGGCGCTGCTTCTCAACGATTGGCGCGAGAGCGTCGGAGACGTCATCCCCTCCGACTTCGCGGGAACGCGCATCGCCGCCCGCTACACGGAGACCTATCTGCTGGTTCAGGATCTTCAATTGCCCAGCCGCGCAGCGATTGCCGCTGAGCGCGGCATCGCAGAGGACGAGCAGACAGGACAAGACTTAAGCTCACCGTGATCCTATGCTCGTGTCGTTCCACCTGCTGCGATGGCGGCTAAGCTCACGGCCATGTCCGCCCCGACCGCCTACCTGGTGTTGGCCTCCCAGCGCAGCGGCAGCACCCTCCTCGTCGAATCGCTGCGGGCCACCGGCGTCGCGGGTGAGCCCGGTGAGTTCTTCCAGTACCTGCCGACCACCAGCCAGTCACCCCAACCGCGGCAGTGGTTCGAGGGCGTGACCGACGAGTCCATCCTTCGTCTGCTCGACCCGCTCGACGAGGGCAAGCCGGATCTCGCCCCACCGGAGATATGGCGGGACTACATCCGCACCGTCGGGCGCACGCCGAACGGCATCTGGGGCGGCAAGCTGATGTGGAACCAGACCCCGCTGCTGATGCAGCGTGCCCAGGGGCTGCCCGACCGGTCCGGCACGGGGCTACTCGCTGCGATCCGCGACGTGATCGGCACCGATCCCGTGCTCATCCATGTCTACCGTCCCGACGTGGTGTCCCAGGCGGTCTCGTTCTGGCGGGCGGTGCAGACCAGGGTGTGGCGCGGCAGGCCCGACCCTGTGCGCGATGCACGCGCCGAGTACCACGCCGGCGCGATCGCGCATGTGGTGAGGATGCTGCGCGCGCAGGACGAAGGCTGGCGGTCTTGGTTCGCCGAGGAGAGCATCGAGCCGATGGACGTGCCCTATCCGGTGTTGTGGCGCAACCTCACCCAGGTGGTCGCCTCGGTACTGGAGGCAGTCGGACAGGACCCGCGGTTGGCGCCGCCGCCGGTGCTGGAGCGCCAGGCCGATCAGCGTTCCGACGAATGGGTCGACCGCTACCGCGCCGACGCAGAACGGGAGGGGCTCCCCACATGAGCGCCGGAATCTCGGACACCTATGACGCCGTCCACGTCGACGAGCTGAGGCTGCTGGAAGCCGAGGCCGTGCACATCATCCGCGAGGTGGTGGCCGAGCTCGAACGCCCCGTGCTGCTGTTCTCCGCGGGCAAGGACTCGATCGTGCTGTTGCGGTTGGCGGAAAAGGCTTTCCGGCCCGGACCGCTGCCGTTTCCGGTGATGCACGTCGACACCGGCCACAACTTCGACGAGGTCGTCGAGTTCCGGGATCGACGTGTCACCGGCCAGGGTCACAAGCTGATCGTCGCCTCGGTGCAGGAATCGATCGACGCGGGCCGCGTGCCCGATCCCGGCCCGGGCGCCTCTCGCAACCGCCAGCAGACCCGCACGTTGCTCGACGCGCTGGAGGCCGGCGGCTTCGACGCCGCGTTCGGCGGGGCGCGGCGTGACGAGGAACGCGCCCGCGCGAAGGAACGCATCCTGAGTTTCCGCGACGAGTTCGGCCAGTGGGATCCCCGCGCCCAACGACCGGAACCGTGGTCGCTGTACAACGGCCGGATCCGTCGCGGCGAGCAGGTGCGGGTCTTCCCGCTGAGCAACTGGACAGAGCTGGACATCTGGCGCTACATCGCGCTGGAGGACCTCGAACTCCCGTCGATCTACTTCGCGCACGAGCGCGAGGTGTTCGAGCGCGACGGAATCCTGCTGGCCGTATCGGAGTACGCCCAGCCCTCCGACGGGGAGACGGCGGCGGTCGAGTGGGTGCGCTACCGCACGGTCGGCGATCTCACCATCACCGGCGCCGTCCGCTCGCACGCCACGACGATCGACGGTGTGATCGGCGAGATCTCCGCGGCCACGGTCTCCGAGCGCGGCGAGACCCGCGCGGATGACAGGACGTCCGCGGCGGCGATGGAAGACCGAAAGCGCGAGGGGTATTTCTGATGATGGGGCGAGCGGAGCGCAGCGTAGCGACGGGGGAAACAGCATGACTCGTCAGCTGCTGCGCATCACCACCGCGGGATCGGTGGACGACGGCAAGAGCACGTTGATCGGCAGACTCCTGCACGACACGGACAGCTTGCCGCTCGATCATCTGGAGGCCGTCACCGACGAGGATGGTGTCGCCGATCTGGCCGCACTGTCCGACGGGCTGCGCGCCGAGCGTGAGCAGGGCATCACGATCGACGTCGCCTACCGGTTCTTCTCGACGGCCACCCGCAGCTACATCCTCACCGACACCCCCGGCCATGAGCGCTACACCCGCAACATGTTCACCGGGGCCTCCAATGCCCACGTCGCGGTGCTGCTGGTCGACGCCAGGGCTGGTGTGCTGCGGCAGACCAATCGGCACGCTCGCATCGCGAACCTGTTGGGCATCAAGCACTTCGTCGCCGCGGTGAACAAGATCGACCTCGTGGACTTCGACCGGGAACGCTTCGGTGAGGTCGACCGGCAGCTGCGCACGGTGACCGCGCGGCTCGGCGGCGCCGATCTGACCGTGATCCCGATCGCCGCCAAGCACGGCGACAACGTCGTGCACCGCTCGGACCGCACCGGGTGGTACGAAGGGCCCACACTGCTCGAATACCTGGAGGGCGTGGAACTATCTGCACCGCAGCCGGAGTCGCGCACGTTGCGACTACCGGTGCAGTGGGTGTCGCGTCCTACGGCCGAACAGCGTCGCCGCTACACCGGACGGCTCTCGGCAGGCACCCTGGAGGTGGGTGACTCCATCGTCAGCTTGCCGGCGGGTACGCGCTCCACCGTGACCGTCGTCGACACTCTGGACGACGATCGCCCCGTTGCCGTTGCGCCGCTGTCCATCTCGATCGAACTGGCCGACGACATCGACGTCGGCCGCGGCGACGTCTTCGTCAGCGGAGACGACGACGCGGTGCTGCCGGTGATGGCACGCGAGTTGGACGCCACGGTCTGCTGGTTCCGCGACAGTCCGATGCGGGCCGGTGACCGCTTCGCGTTGAAGCAGGGCGCGCGCACGGTGCGCGCCACCGTGCAGGCACTGCATTCGCGGCTGGATCCCGAGACTCTCGACGATCTCGACAACCCGGTGGAGTTGGTGCTCAACGACATCGGCGTGGTGACACTGCGCACCAGCTCGGTCGTGGTGGCCGACAGCTACGCCGACAACCGCGACAGCGGCGCGTTCATCCTCATCGACGAGACCACCAATGACACGGTCGGTGCGGGCACCATCACCGAGCCGCGCGAGGTGAAGCCGGGCGAGCAGACGCGCAACGACATCCGTTGGCACCCTTCATCGCTGGAGAGGGAGTACCGTCGGTCGGCCACGGGGCAGCGCGGCGCCACCATCTGGTTCACGGGACTACCCGCCTCCGGCAAGTCCACCATCGCCGTCGCCGTGGAGCGGGCACTCGTCGACGCGGGACAGGTGGCCTACCTACTCGACGGCGACAACATCCGCCACGGCCTCTCGGACGACCTGGGTTTCTCCGCGGGAGATCGTGCCGAGAACATCCGTCGCGTCGGTCATCTCACCCGACTGTTCGCCGACGCCGGTGTGGTCGCGTTGGCGTCGCTGGTGTCCCCGCTGAAATCCGACCGGGAGATCGCGCGGGCACTCAACGACGCGGCGAAGCTGCCGTTCATCGAGGTCTACGTCGCAACTCCGCGGGAGGAGTGTGAGAAGCGGGACCCCAAGGGCCTCTACGCGCGGGCCCGCGCCGGAGAGCTGAAGGGGTTGACCGGCGTGGACGCCCCCTACGAGCCGCCCGAGGACGCCGATCTCGTGCTGGACACGACCGGGGCAGACATCGACACCCTGGTCGCCCGGGTGCTGGACCTGCTCGATCAGCGCCGCTGACCCACCTGCGCCACCACGAAGATCCGGCGGAACGGAAAGAACGTGGTGCCGTCGGCGCGCTGCGGATAGGCCTCGGCGAGCAGCGGGGCCAGTTCGGCGCGGAACTGCTCCCATTGCGCTTCGCTCAGGGCACTGCGTACCGGCCGCAGCGCGGTGCCGTGAATCCACTCCAGCACCGGGTGCTCACCGGTCAGCTCGTGGATGTAGGTGGTCTCCCACGCATCCGTGGTGGCGCCCGCGTCGTGGAGTAGAGCGGCATACGTCTGCGGCGACTCGACCACCTCCGAACTGCGGAACGGGAAGTCGCGCAACAGTTCCGCCCACTTCGGCTGCGCCGCGAGGTCGCGCACCGCACGATGCGAGGGCGCATCGAAGTTGCCGGGCACTTGAAATGCGAGCCAGGCGCCGGGTGGCAGTTGGGCGATCCACCGCCGGATCAGTTGCGGGTGTTCGGGCACCCACTGCAGGGTGGCGTTGCTGATGAGGACGTCGGTGTCCCGGGCCGGCGTCCAGTCCCGCACGTCGCCGACCTCGGCGGCCACCCCCCGCTCGCGTGCCGCGGCAACCATCTCGGGCGACGAGTCCCAGGCCTCGATCGTGGTGCCGGGCCATCGTGTGGCCAGCGTCTGCGTCAGATTCCCCGGACCACAACCCAGGTCCACCACTCGCCGCGGCGCGGTCGCGGCCACACGCGAGGTCAGGTCGTAGAAGGGTCGACCGCGGTGGTCGGCGTAGGCGAGGTAGACCTCGGGATTCCACATGCGGCCAGTCTGGCAGGCGGTGGGCGGCTAGATTGGCAACCGTGGAATCCCCTCTCGCCACCGAGGAGCCCGACGAGTTACCGGTTCCGGTACCCGATGTTCCCGGCGCCGACGCGACGGCCCGCGGCCTCCCCCGGCGAATCGACCTGACGCTGCGCCAGCGGCTGATCGTCGACTCCTCCGCGGTGGCCGACCTGGCCCTGCGGACCTCGATTGCGTCGCTGCTCAGCGTGACGATGACGCCTTCGGTGGTCGGCGCGCTGCGCCGCACGCGTTCGTCGGCCGAGCAGGAGCAACTGCAGTTCTATGCCGAACTGGCGTCGATGAAGGATCCGTCCGTCGCATTCCCCGCCCCCGAGTCACCTCCGCGGGTGTCGTCGCGGCCGGCGAACCCGGTCGCCGAATGGGTGGCCCACGGCAACGTCCGCAACATCCGGTTCGAGAGCAGCTTCACCGCCGTCAACCCGGCGCTGCGCGAACAATGTGCCGGCTTCGTTCGCAACAACGTCGTCCATGCCCAGCACTGGCGCCACGACGACGGACCACGGCCCACGCTGTGCCTCATCCACGGCTTCATGGGGTCGGCATATCTGTTCAACGGACTGTTCTTCGCACTCCCCTGGTTCTACCGCTCGGGATACGACGTCCTGCTCTACACGCTGCCGTTCCACGGTCGCCGCGCCGAGCAGTATTCACCCTTCAGCGGGCACGGCTATTTCGCGCACGGGTTTTCCGGCTTCTCTGAGGCGATGGCCCAGGCGGTGCACGACTTCCGCTCGGTGCTGGACTATCTCGAGTACACCGGCGTCGATCGCATCGCGTTGACCGGTATGTCGCTCGGTGGGTACACCTCGGCCCTGATCGCCAGCGTCGACGACCGAATCCAGGCGGTGATCCCCAACGTTCCGGTGGTGACACCCGATCGCACGGTCGACGAATGGTTCCCTGCGAACAAGGTTGTAGCGCTGCGAAATTGGCTGTCCGGTGCCGACAGGGAACTGGTCGACGCGGCGACGATGTACTCCTCGCCGCTGAACTATCGGCCGCTCCCGGCCAGGGAGCGTCGCTTGATCATCGCGGGCCTCGGCGACAGGCTCGCACCACCCCAGCAGGCCGAAATGCTCTGGAGACACTGGGACCGCTGCGATTTCCACTGGTTCCCCGGCAACCATGTGTTGCATGTCAGCCAGCCGGACTACCTCCGACGGATGACGCGGTTCCTCGCCCCGTTCATGTTCGACTGAAACACCTCAGACCAGCGGGCGTCCGGTGCGGATGCGCCGGTCGATGTCCTTGAGCAGCACGTTGAACGGGAACTCGCGAACCACCCGTGGCGAGCACGTGTTGACAACCCGCAGCACCCGGATGATGCGATCGAATCGCCTCTGCTGCTTGGCATTCCAGGACAACTTCATCTCGTCGCGGAAGCGTTGCGGGAGAAATCCGGTGGTGATCAGCAGGGCGGTCCGCTCGGCTCGGCGCTGCAGCGGGCCGGGCAGCCGCACCCCGCGGACCCGAGACACCGCGATCGGATACAGGTACTCGCGGACGGTGTCATCGATGTGCACCTCGTCCAGCGACTTCTGCCAGTAACGCTCGAACGCCGCGGGATCGGCCGGCCACATGCTCTCGGGCACCTGCAGCATCGTGCCGAGTTTGCGTCCCTGCTCGAACAGTCTGGCCTCGGTCTCGGTGTCCATGTCGCCGACGAAGAGGCGGTACACGTCGACCACGCCCTTGTACAAGCAGGCACCGACCCACAGCTGCAGGTCCTTGTCGAACGCGTTGTAGGAGACCGGACTGTCCTCGAGCGAGTACACCTGCGCGTGGGCGCGATTCACCGCCCGCCGGAACGCGGCCCTCTGCTCGTCAGTGCCGTTGGTGGACACAGCCAAGTAGGTGAACGTCGTGCGGGCCCGCTTGATGGGGTGCAGGTCGACGCGGCCACTGTCGACGCGGCTCTCGAGGACTCCGTAGCCGACGCCCGGCCGGGCCAATTGCATGATGACGTTCGCCGGTCCGGCCAGCAGTCCGAGCCCCAGCATTCCCTCGTCGGGCTTCGAGCTTCCCGACGCGCTCCCCGACGGTGAAGTCGTCCTCGAGTGCTGTACCGCCACGACCCGCTCCTCTCGCGCCGTCGCCCAAAGTTGCGAACGTGCGTTTCCTGATTGTGTTGCCGAGCTGACCGGGTGTCAAGATGGGGTATGGCCCAGGTTCGTCCGTATCGCGGCGTCGACGCGTCGCAGCGGATGGCCCAGCGGCGCGGGCGCCTATTGGAGGCGGGTCTGGACCTGCTCGGCGGCGCACCCGTCCCCTCGGAGCTCACCGTGCGCGCGCTCTGCGCCCGCTCCGGTCTGGCGGCCCGGTACTTCTACGAGAGCTTCACCGACAAGGACGCCTTGGTCGCCGCGCTCTTCGACCAGGTCGTCGCCGACATCGCCAGCACCACCGAGGCCGCGATGGCCGCCGCGGCGCCGACAGAGCAGGCACACGCCGCGATGACGAACATCGTCCGAGTGGTCTCCGACGACGCGCGGCTGGGGCGCCTGCTGTTCAGCGCTCACCTGACCAACCCCGTCGTGGTGCGCAAGCGAGCGGAGTCAGGTGCGCTGTTCGCCCTGCTCTCCGGCCAGCACGCCCAGGCCGCGCTGCACCTCGAGAAGAACGAGAGAATCGCCACGGCAGCGCACTTCGTGGTCGGCGGCGTGGCACAGACGTTGAGTGCGTGGCTGTTCGGCGAGTTGCGGGTCGGCCCAGCCGAACTGGCGGCTCAGCTCGGCGCACTCATTGACCAGCTCGGCGACCCGCGCCTGTACCGCGCCGACGACTGATTTCCGGTCAGCGGTGATCGCGCTGGCGGCCAGCTTCCATGACAGGAGCCTGCGCATCGGTGAGAGTGAGTGTCGACGCACAACGACGCAGGAGGACACCATGGCCACCTTGGGAGCATCGACACCGTTCACCACATCGCTGCACGACGGGGAAGTCGTCGAGGAGAACGACTTCGGTTCGATGCGACGGGTGACCGCCGACAACCTGCCGACGCTGAAGAACCTGTCGATCAAGCGCGTGGTGCTCGCGCCCGGCGCGATGCGGACGCCGCATTGGCACGCGAACGCCAACGAGCTCACCTACTGCGTGGCGGGGACAGCGCTGGTCTCGGTGCTCGACGACCACAGCCGATTCGCCAACTTCATCGTCACCGCCGGCCAGATGTTCCACATCGATTCCGGCGCTCTGCATCACATCGAGAACATCGGGGACGACACCGCGGAGTTCATCATCGCGTTCCGCAACGAGCGCCCGGAGGATTTCGGCCTTGGGGCGACGTTCGGAGCGTTCACCGATGCGGTGCTGGGCAACACCTACGATCTCCCCGCCGCGGATTTCTCGACGATCCGGCGCAGCACCGTCGACCACAAGCTCGTCGGGCGCACCGGCGACCCGGAGATCCTGGCCTCGGCGCACTTCAGCGATCCGCACACGTTCGACATCGAAGCCCAGGCCCCCGGGCTGAACTACGCCAGCGGCAACGCACGCTTCGCCCGCGATCAGTTCTGGCCCGCGCTCAAGGACATCTCGATGTACAGCCTGCGCGTCACCGAAGACGGTATGCGTGAACCACATTGGCATCCGGTGACCGCGGAGATGGGTTACGTGCGGCACGGCAACGCCCGCATGACGATGATGACCCCCGATGGCCACCTCAACACATGGACGATGACCGCCGGCGACATGTACTTCATCCCGCGGGCCTACCCGCACCACATCGAGAACATCGGTACTGACCCGTGGCACTTCCTGATCTTCTTCGACCAGCCCTTCCCTGCCGACATCGGATACAAGGCCTCGGCGAGTGCCTACAGCCGCGAGGTGCTCGCCGCGACGTTCCAGACCCACGTCGACGATCTGCCGGCGTTCCCCTTCACCCCGGCCGATCCGCTGATTGTGAGCCGCGTGAATCCCGTCGACGCGTGAGACCTCACCGGGCCGGGGCGACCACGTGGTTGCGGACGTGCTCGAAAACGACCTCGCTGCGTACACCCGCCACTTCCCGACGTCCGGTGAGCGAGTCGAGCACGAAGTCGCGAAGTGCCTCGGTCGAGGGGACTGCTACGTGAACGATGAGATCCTCGGCGCCCGTGGTGACGAACACCTGCAACGTCTCGGGAAGCTGTCTGACGAAATCCCGGAATCCCTGGACGATCTGGCGTGACTGGGGGCGCAGGCGCACCGTGATCATCGCCTGCACGGGACGCCCCAGCGCGGCCAGATCGACGGTGTAATGCACACCGTCGAGAACGCCGCGCTCACGCAGTGCGCGTACTCGCTCCAACGTGGTGGACGGGGACAATCCGATGTGCGACGCCAGATCTCGATTGCTGCGCCGACCATCTGCCTGCAGGGCGGTGACGATCGCCGAATCCCATTCGTCCATGACCGGATTATCGCATCGATTTCCGCATACTGTTCGGTTCAGTGACCTAAAGTGGCGGCGAGTGGCTACCTTCAGGTGCTATGACCGAATTACTCGAGAACAGCTCGATGCCGTCCAGCACCCGCCACGCCACCAAGATCGCCGTCGTGCTGCTCGACACCCTGCCGACGTGGCAGAAACTCAACGTGACCGCGTTTCTGGCCAGCGGCATCGCCGCGACCGCCGGCGAGTCCATCGGGCTGACGTACCGGGACGCCGACGGCACGTCCTACTCCCCGATGTTCGGGCAACCCGTGATGGTGTTCGCCGCGGCGCAGGCCGAGGTGGATCGAGCGTTCGACCGGGCGATCGCCCGCGGCGTCACACCGGCCATCTTCTCCCGAGCGCTGTTCGCCACCGGCGACGACGAGTCGAACCGGGCACAGGTGTCAGCGAGGAGCAGGGATCAGCTCGACCTGGTCGGGATCGCGGTTCGGGCCGACCGCAAGGTGGTCGACAAGATCGTCGACAAGCTCTCACTGCATCAGTGAGCGCCGTAGGCTCTGTGCGTGCCCGAAACGAAGATCACGGTCATCTACGACAACCCGACCGATCCGACGGAGTTCGAATCCGCCTATCCCGAGCAGCAATTGGAGGCCGCCAAGCGGATTCCCGGCTGGGTCAGGATGGAGACCTCGCGAGTGTGGCCGAAGGATGACGGCAGCCCGACGCCCGCCTACCGGATGATCGACCTCTACTACGCCGACTACGACGCCGCCAGCGCTGCGGTCACCACACCTGAAGCCGGCGCGTTCTTCGAAGCGATGGCGCGGGTGTCCACCGGCGGAGTCCGAGTGCTGTTCTCCGACATCGAGATCGCACAGCACTGACAGGCGACACCGTGGCGCCCATCAAGGTTCTGGCGCACTTCGTCCCGGGTGAGCGGGTGACTCATTTTGTTGCACCGCAAAGTGATTGGCTCGACGTCACGTTCTGTGCCGAGGACGACGACGCGACGTTCTATCGCCTGCTGCCCGATGCCGAGGTGCTGTGGCACGTGCTGCGGCCGCTGTCGGCACGCGATATCAAGCGGGGTGGCCGGCTGCGCCTGGTGCACAAGCTGGGTGCTGGGGTGAACACGATCGCCGTCGACGCGGCCACCGCACGCGGTATCGCCGTGGCCAACATGCCGGGGGCCAACGCCCCGTCGGTCGCCGAGGGCACGCTGCTGCTGATGCTCGCCGCGCTGCGTCGGCTGCCCGAGCTCGACGCCGCCACGCGTGCAGGCAAGGGTTGGCCGCCGGATCCGAGCCTCGGTGAGACCGTGCGTGACATCGGCGGTTGCACCGTCGGACTGATCGGCTACGGCAACGTCGCCAAGAGCGTGGAGCGCATCGTCACGGCGATGGGCGCCCGAGTGGTGCACACCAGCACCCGCGACGACGGCACGCCCGGCTGGCGGACCCTGGCCGACCTGCTGGCCGAGTGCGACATCGTGTCGCTGCACCTGCCGCTGACCGATGCCACGCACGGTCTGCTCGGCCGCGAGGCGCTGGCGGCCATGAAGGCGGGCGCAGTGCTGGTGAACACCTCCCGGGGGCCGATCGTCGACGAGTTCGCCCTCGCCGACGCGCTGCGGTCCGGGCACCTCGCGGCCGCCGGTCTCGACGTGTTCGGCGTCGAACCCGTACCGGCGGACAATCCGCTGCTGACGCTGCCCAACGTCGTGCTGACCCCGCATGTCACCTGGTACACCGCCGACACCATGCGCCGCTACCTCGAGGTGGCTCTCGACAACTGCGAACGACTCCGTGACGGCAGGGACCTAGCCAACCTGGTGAACCAGGTCCCGGGGTAGCCTCGAACCAACCAACCGGTTAGCCAGCCCAACGGAGGGTTTCCCCCTATGCCCATCGCCATCCTCGAAGAGCACAACGACCTGGCCGATTCGGTGCGGTCCTTCGTCGCGCGCGTCGCGCCGTCGGAGGCATTGCACGACGCGCTGGAGAACCCGATCCCGAATCCCCCGTCGTTCTGGCGCGCTGCCGCCGAGCAGGGCCTGCAGGGCGTACACCTCTCCGAAGACGTCGGCGGGCAGGGCTTCGGCATCCTCGAACTGGCGATCGTCGCGGCCGAATTCGGCTACGGCGCCGTTCCCGGCCCGTTCGTGCCGTCGGCCATCGCCAGCGCACTCATCGCCGCGCACGACCCCAAGGCCGAGGTACTCGGCGGCCTGGCCGCCGGCGAGACGATCGCCGCCTACGCGATCGACTCCGGCTTGACCGCCACCCGGCAGGGCAGCGGTCTCGTGGTCCGCGGCGAAGTCCGCGCGGTTCCCGCCGCCGCGCAGGCGTCGGTCCTCGTGCTCCCGGTAGCCATCGAATCCGGCGAAGAGTGGGTCGTCCTTGACGCTGCGTCCCTCGAGATCGAACCGGTGCCGTCGGTCGATCCGCTGCGACCCATCGCCCACGTGCGCGCCAACGCGATCGAGGTCGCCGACGATCGCGTACTCAGCGGCGTGAGCCGGGATCTCGCGCGCGCGATCATCACCACCGTGCTCTCCGCCGAATGCGTCGGCGTCGCCCGCTGGGCCACCGACACGGCATCGGCCTACGCGAAGATTCGCGAGCAGTTCGGCCGGCCGATCGGTCAGTTCCAGGCGATCAAGCACAAATGCGCCGGGATGATCGCCGAGACCGAGCGGGCCACCAGCGCGGTGTGGGATGCCGCCCGCGCGATCGACGAAGAGCTGCAAGGGAACTCCGAGAAGGCGAGCTCCTTCGAATTCGCCGCAGCCGTCGCGGCCACCCTCGCACCGGTCGCCGGGCAGCACTGCGCACAGGACTGCATCCAGGTGCACGGCGGCATCGGCTTCACCTGGGAGCACGACACCAACGTCTACTATCGGCGGGCCATCGTCCTGGCGGCAGCGTTCGGCCGTCACGCCGACTACCCGCAGCAGGTCGTCGACACCGCGACCGCGACGGGGATGCGCTCGATCGACATCGACCTCGACCCGGACACCCTCAAGCTGCGCGAAGAGATTCGCGCAGAAGTCGCTGCGCTGAAGGCGATTCCGAAAGAGGAGCGCAACGCCGCGATCGCCGAGGGCGGCTGGGTGCAGCCGCACCTGCCCACGCCGTGGGGACGCGCGTCCAACCCGGTCGAGCAGATCATCATCGCCCAGGAGTTCTCCACCGGGCGGGTCAGGCGGCCGCAGATGGGCATCGCCGCCTGGATCATCCCGTCGATCGTCGCCTACGGCACGGAGGCTCAGCAGCAGCGCTTCCTCCCGCCCACGTTCCGCGGCGAGATGATCTGGTGCCAGCTGTTCTCCGAGCCGGGGGCGGGATCTGACCTGGCGAGCCTGACGACCAAGGCCACCAAGGTCGACGGTGGCTGGCGCATCACCGGCCAGAAGATCTGGACCACTGGGGCGCAGTTCTCGGCGTGGGGCGCACTGCTGGCACGAACGGACCCGAGCGCTCCGAAGCATCAGGGCATCACGTACTTCCTCCTCGACATGGCCGCCGAAGGCGTCGAGGTCAAGCCGCTGCGTGAGCTGACCGGCAACGCGATGTTCAACACGGTCTTCATCGACGACGTGTTCGTGCCCGACGACATGGTGCTCGGCGAGGTCGACCGGGGCTGGGAGGTCAGCCGAAACACACTGACCAACGAGCGCGTCTCGATCGGCAGCAGCGAGCCGCCGTTCCTGGCCAGCCTCGACCAGTTCGTCGACTTCGTCCGCGACGGCCACTTCGACCAGATCGAACAGAACGAGGCGGGCAGGCTGATCGCAGAGGGCCACGCAGCCAAGCTGCTCAACATGCGCTCGACGCTGCTGACTCTCGCCGGCGGTGACCCGATGCCGGCCGCCGCGATCTCCAAGCTCCTGTCTATGAAGACCGGCCAGGGCTACGCAGAGTTCGGAGTGTCCTCGTTCGGGACCGACGCCGCCATCGGCGATCAGGGTCAACTGTCGGGTAAGTGGGCCGAGTACCTGCTGGCCGGGCGTGCGACGACGATCTACGGCGGCACCTCGGAGGTGCAGCTCAACATCATCGCCGAGCGTCTGCTCGGACTCCCGCGCGACCCGTAACCCACGTCGCCGCAGGCCGGGACCAAACAAAGTGAGACGCTGCTAACACTGCGTGCTTTTGCAAGCGGCAATGGGCATCCTGCAAGCAGGCCCGCCCACACACTCGCCGCACCGCGGATTGGGCCCGCTCTTGACCTCGACGGCGCGGCGGAACGAAAGGAAAGCTCATGGCAGACAGCACCAGCGGCCCCATCGCAGCTCTGCGCGCGCTCGTCGACGGCAGCATCGGCCTGTCCAAGCAGGTCATCGGCATCCTGCTCGACAACGACCGGCTGCAGGAGCAGGGCGAGGCCCAGCAGCAGAAGGCGCGCGCCCTGAAGGACGTGGCGCAGAAGGAAGCCGAAGCCGAGGCGGCTCGTGCCGAGGCCAAGACCCAGGAAGCCCGCCAGAAGGCTGCCAGCAAGTCCTGATTCTCAGCTCGACGACAGCGGTCCCCGACGCCCGTCGGGGGCCGCTTACGTTTTCCGGTGACGTCGCCGGGAACCCGCCTGCTATGTCCAACGACCGTGACTTCGCGGAGAAGCGCCTCGACAAGCCGGGCACGGCGCGCGCGGCGGTCCTGTACACCGCAGTCGTCGTCGCCGTGGCCGGCGTCGCGTTCGCCTTCTACGCTCTCGGCGCGCGCGACTCCGTCTACGCCGCATCCCTGGTGCCCTTGTTCCTGTTCCTCGGCGGAGTCGGCGCTTTGGTGCGCACCTATCGCGAGTGGAAGGCCGAGCGGGGCTGGGCAGCGTGGCAGGCGGCAGGCTGGTTCCTGCTGTTACTCATGCTGTTCACCCTTGCCGTGCCCGGGTCCGCGATCATGGTCGGCGCGGTCGAGTAGCCGTCTCAGGGAAGGATGGCGTCGACGTAGCCGCCGTCGACCCGCAGCGCCCCTCCGGTCGTCGCCGACGCAAGTGGCGAAGCGAGATAGACGACCATGTTGGCGATCTCCTCGGGCTCGATGAGGCGCTGGATCAGCGATTGCGGGCGGTGCAGACGCATGAACTCCCGCTGAGCCTCGTCCCACGGCAGGGACGTGTCGACGAGTTCATACACGAAGTCCTCGACTCCAGCGGTGTGCGTGGGGCCGGCGATCACCGAGTTCACCGTCACCCCGCTTCCCGCCGCGTCCTTGGCGAATCCGCGCGACAACGCCAGCAGCGCGGTCTTCGAGACGCCGTAATGGATCATCTCCGCGGGCGTCACCACCGCCGAGTCGCTGGCGATCTGCAGCACGCGACCCCAGCCGCGTTCCACCATGCCGGGCAGGTACAGCCGGATCAATCGAGCCGCTGCCAGGACGTTGACCTCGAAATACGTGCGCCACTGCTCGTCGGTGATCTCCCGGGCCGGTACGGCGCCGAAGATCCCGAGGTTGTTGACCAGGATGTCGACATCGGGCACCTCGGCGAGCAACGCCTCAGCACCGTCAGCATCGGCGACATCGGCGGCGACACCGACGACATCTCCGTCGATCCCGGCGACAGCAGCGTCGACGCGGTCACGGCTTCGTCCATTGACCACCACACGCGCGCCCGCCGAGGCGAGACCCTGGGCGATGGCCAACCCGATGCCCTGGGTCGAGCCGGTGACGAGCGCGGTCTTTCCAGTCAGGTCGATGTTCACGAAGGTGTACTACCACCGCGACCGGCCGGCTATTCCAGGCGCGTCAGCCCGTTCTACTCGACGTCCATCTCCCGCAGCTCGCGCTTGAGGATCTTGCCCGTCGGGTTACGCGGCAATTCGTCGAGGAAGATCACCTCGCGCGGCACTTTGTACCGGGCCAGGTTCTCCTTCACATAGGCCTTGATCGCATCCTCGTCGATCGAGGCGCCCTCGGTCTTGACCACGAAGCACCGCAGGCGGTGTCCCCACTCCTTGTCCTCGACACCCAGCGCCGTGGCTTCGATGACCTCGGGGTGTCCACTGACGAGGTCCTCGACCTCGGCGGGGAACACGTTCTCCCCACCCGAGACGATCATCTCGTCGTCGCGGCCGCTGACGTAGAGCAGATCGTCCTCGTCGAAGTAGCCGACGTCGCCGGAGGACAGCAGCCCGTCGATGATCTGCTTACCGCCGCCGCCGGTGTAACCCTCGAACGGGAAGAAGCTGCCGACGAAGATGCGGCCGACCTCGCCCTGCGGCAGCTCCTTGCCGTTGTCGTCGAAGATCTTGACCTTCATCCCCTTGACGACGGGTCCGACCGTCGACGGATTCTTCGAAAGATGCTGCGGCCCCGCGATTGTCGCGAACGACACCTCCGTCGACCCGTAGAGGTTGTAGATCACCGGCCCCAGGGCCTTGAGTGCGCGGGTCGCCAGTTCTGCGCCCAGCTGGGACCCGGAGACGAACACGATGCGCAGCGAGGACAGGTCTGGCTTCGGGGAAGTCTTGTCGAGCTCGTCGAGCATCCGGGACAGCATCACCGGCACCACGACGACCGCGGTGGCCTTGTGCTTTTCGATGTCGGCGAGCACGGTCGCCGGCTTGAACCGCCTGCGCAGCACCAGCGTCGTCCCGAGCATCATCGCGACCGTGGCGTGCAGGAACCCCAGCGCGTGGAACATCGGCGCGGGAAGTGCGGTGACTTCCCCGCCCTTGAAGGGGACCGAGGACAGCACACCGCCGATCGGCGCCAACGACGGTGGGGCACTGCGGTTGGCGCCCTTCGGCGTTCCCGTGGTGCCGCTGGTCAAGATGATGATCGACGAGTGCTTGGTGACCTTCGGCGGCGGGTACCGACCCGGTCCGGGCGATCAACTCCTCGAGGGTCTCATCGGTGCTTCCCGACGGCTCGTCCTTGTCCGGGTTCACACCGAGGGCGCGCAGCTTGCCGAGCGGGGGTTCGGCTTGGGACACCGCGGCGGTGTACTCGTCGTCGTAGATGACCAGCTTGGCGCCCTCGCGCTCGGACACCTCTTTGATCTGCGGCCCGGAGAACTCGCTGTTGAGCAGGATGATGCGCGCACCCGTCTTCGCCACACCGAACCACGACACCAGGAACCAGCGGTGGTTGCGGGCCAGGATCGCGACACCGTCTCCGCCTTTGACACCCTTGGCGAGCAGACCGTTGGCGACCGCGTTGGCCGCGTCGTCCAGTTCCTTGAACGTCATCTCGCCGAAGTCGTCGATCACCGCGCGGGCATGGGGGGTGCGCCGGGCATTGAGCGCGGGGATCATTCCGATCTCACCCCAGCGGCGGATATCGGCCAGGAATGCGGCGATGTCCTGTGGCGGTTCGAGTTTCAGTGCACCCGCCTGGAACATCTTGCGGGCGTAGTGCAGTTCCGCGGTGCCGCGGTCCCAGTAGATCTCCGCGGACTGGCTGATCTTGCCGAGCGCCTGGGCGGCCAGGTCGGTGAGCGTGGACATGGACTCAACTTTATGTGACGCGCCTCGCAGACCGGTCTGGAACCTACGATGAGGGAATGGCTGCCCGGGAGTCTTTCGAGATCGGCGGGCAGCAGGTGCCGATCACCAATCCGGACAAGGTCGTGTTTCCCGATCGGGGCGTGACCAAGGGCGAGCTGATGGAGTACTACGCAGCCGTTGCCGAGGGCGCCCTGCGCGGCGTGGCCGAGCGGCCGATGATCCTCAAGAGATTCGTCAAAGGCATCACCGAGGAAGCGGTGTTCCAGAAACGAGCTCCGCAGAAGCGTCCCGACTTCGTCGACGTCGCCGAGCTGAAGTACGCGTCGGGGACGTCGGCCGCCGAAGCAGTGCTGACTACCCCGGCAGGTCTGATCTGGGCGGTGAATCTCGGCTGTGTCGACCTCAACCCGCACCCCGTGCGGGCCGACGACCTCGATCACCCCGACGAACTGCGGGTCGATCTGGACCCGATGCCGGGCGTCGGGTGGCGGCAGATCCTCGACGTGGCATTCGTGGCCCGGGAAGTGCTCGAAGACCACGGCCTTGTGGCGTGGCCCAAGACGTCCGGATCTCTCGGCTTCCACATCTATGCGCGCATCCACCGGAACTGGCCCTTCAAGCAGGTTCGACTGGCCGCCGAGGCAGTCGCGCGCGAGGTGGAACAGCGCGCCCCCGAATCCGCGACCGCGAGGTGGTGGAAAGAGGAACGCCACGGCGTCTTCGTCGACTTCAACCAGAACGCCAAAGACCGGACCGTGGCGTCGGCGTACTCGGTGCGCGCCACTCCAGACGCCCGGGTCTCGACGCCGTTGTTCTGGGACGAGGTGGCCGGCTGCCGTCCGGAGGAGTTCACGATCGCCACGGTCCCCGGCCGGTTCGCCGAGCAGGGCGACCCCTGGGAGGGGATGGACGACACCGCGGGCGGACTGGAGGCCCTGCTGGAGTTGGCCGAGCGTCTCGGCCCTGCGGAGAAGGCCCCGCGCGGCACGCACCGCGTCACCGACGGCCGGCGTCACTCGACGAAGCCCCTGATCGAGATCGCCCGGACCAAGACCAAGGACGAGGCGATGGCGGCACTGGCGCAGTGGCGGGACATGCACCCGGAGGCGGCCGAGAGGCTCACTCCGACAGATGTTCTCGTCGACGGGATGCGTGGCCCGAGCTCGATCTGGTACCGCGTCAGGATCAACCTCGAACACGTGCCCGAATCGGCAAGACCGGATCAGCAGGAACTGCTCGCCGACTACAGCCCCTGGGCCGGATACACCGGTTCGCAGCAGCAGCGCCGCGGCGACTAAGTTACCGACGAGTTTGCTAGCGGGTCTGAAAGCAGTTCTTAGCGAAGTATTAGTCGTTACTCCCCACGGCCTTAAATTGGCCCCCTACCTTGAGACATGTCAGGTTCGAACGAACCCGATTTCCAGCACATGATCGAGGGAGGCGGCAATGTACGGCAATCCGACGTTCGATTGCGGTGGCGCCGAGATTCGTGCGCACTGCCGCCAGTTGGCCACCGTGGTCACGATCACGGGTGCGCTGGGCGACGCCGACATCGCCCGCGCCACCGAGTACACGCGCCGCTTCGTCCTTGCGGAGAAGCCGTTCGTACTCGACCTCAGTGCCGTCACTTCCTTTGACACTGAGGCGCTCTCACTCCTGTTCGCCCTGGACGACACGTGCAGCGCGGCCGGCGTGGAATGGTCCATGGTGGCCAGCCGCCCGGTCGAGCAGACCCTGCGGGCCCATGGCATCGACTTCGACGCGGCCGGCTCTGTTCCCGAGGCCCTCAATCACTTCGCCGATGCAATGGTCGCTCGGCGTCAGCTGCTCCCCCTCCTCACCAAGACTGCGTAAGGATCACTGTGTTACTTGATGTTCGGTGGCTCCGTTACCTCCTTCAGCGTCATCACCGGTCCGAGCTGGAACGCCGGGCCCTCACTGCCGGCTAGACGTTGCGCGGTCGCCGGTTAAGGTGCTCGTATGGGCACTGCCGCCGTCGACGCTGACCGGGTAGCCAAGGCCGCGCACGACGTGGTCGCCGAGCACGATCCGCGCTCGGTGCCGATACCGCAATTCCTCGGAGCCTGCTACGACGCCGGATTGTCCTGGGTCCACTTTCCCGAAGGCTTCGGTGGGCTCGGAGCGTCGCGAGGTCTGCAGGCAATCGCCGACCGCATCCTCCAGGGTGCCGGCGGTCCCGTTCCTCTGGGTCTCAACCCGATGGGCTACGGCATGGCCGCACCCACCGTCCGCGAGCACGCGCAGACCGATGACGTGCGCCGTGAACTACTTCGGCCGTTGGCCACCACCGAGCACATCTGGTGCCAGTTGTTCTCCGAGCCCGGCGCGGGCTCCGACCTCGCAGGGCTCGCAACATCGGCCGTGCCCGACGGCGACACCTGGGTGGTGAACGGTCAGAAGGTGTGGACCAGCCTGGCGCACCGGGCGAGGTGGGGGCTGTTGCTCGCCCGGACCGACCCGGATGCACCCAAACACAAGGGTTTGACGTACTTCGTCGTCGACATGCACGGGCCCGGGGTCGAGACCCGGCCGCTGCGGCAGATGACCGGCCACGCCGAATTCAACGAGGTCTACTTCAACGACGCGCGGATACCCGACACCCACCGGCTGGGCGCGATCGGTGACGGCTGGCGCGTGGCCATGACGACATTGATGAACGAACGCAGCGCTCTGGGGGCCAGCGGGAGCCGACGCGGCGCGGGAACCATCGCCGATGCAGTGTCGCTGTGGTCGTCCCGACCGGAACGGCAGACCGCTGTGCTGCGCGACCGCCTCACGAGCCTGTGGTTGCGGGCCGAGGCACAGCGGCTGACCTCGGAGCGGTCCCGCGCTTCGGCCACCGTGGGTGGGCCGGGCCCCGAGGGGTCGGTCGGCAAGCTCGTCGGCGCCGAGCTGAATCAGCACATCTACGAGTTCTGCATGGATTTCCTGGGGCCCGAAGGTCTTCTGTACGACGGGTACGGCGCGGGTGACGGCGATCCCGACGATTACCGCGGACCCATCCAGCAGCGCTTCCTGCGCAGCCGAGCCAACACGATCGAAGGCGGCACGTCAGAGGTGATGCGCAACATTCTCGGCGAGCGGGTGCTCGGCCTGCCGGGTGATCTGCGGGCGGATGCGGGGATGGCGTGGAAGGAGATTCCGCGTGGCTGATTTGGATGTTTCGGCGGGCGACGAGTTCGTCTTCACCGACGAGCAGCAGCAGCTGCGCGCGGCGGTACGGAAGTTCTGCGCCGAGCGGATCGACGAAGGCGCGATCCGTGCAGTCATGGAATCCGATCCGCCCTACGACCCGGCGGTGTGGACGCGGCTGGGCACCGAGCTGGGCGTGCTCGGGCTCGCAGTGCCCGAGTCCGCCGGCGGAGTGGGCGGGACACTGATCGACCAGGCGGTGGCGGTCGAAGAACTCGGCGCCGCGCTTGCGCCGGGGCCGCTGTTCGGCACCGTGTACCTCGCGATCCCCGCGCTCGTTGCGGCATCGGCATCGTCTGATCTCCTCGATGCGCTCGCCGACGGCACACGGACCGCCGCGTTCGCGATCGGCGAGATCGCGGCCTCCCCGGCGGGTGAGCGATGGAGCCTCAGCGGCACCGTGGAGCGAGTGGTCGACGCGGGCAGTGCCGACGTCCTGCTCGTCGCGGCCGACAGCCCAGATGGCACCGCACTGTTCGCTGTCGACACGGATTCGGCTGCGGTGCAGCGAGTTCCGCTGACCACGTTGGACCCCACCCGTCCGCAGGCCACAGTGACGCTGTCCGACGCGCCCGCGCACCTGATCACGGGTCCGGAGGACGCGGAACGGGTGATCGCCCATGCACTGCATGTGGGCTCGGCCCTCCTGGCGGTCGAACAGGTCGGGGCAGCACAGCACCTGCTCGATCTGAGCGTCGACTACGCGAAGAACCGCCTCCAGTTCGGACGCCCGATCGGCTCGTTCCAGGCGATCAAGCACCGCCTGGCCGACGCACTGGTCGCGGTCGAGCACGCTCGCTCGACCGCCTATCACGCGATCTGGGCGCTGACCCACGGCACCGACGATGCGGATCTGGCTGTCAGCATCGCCCAGGCCGTGTGCTCGGCCGCCCTCACCCGCGTCGCCAACGACACCATCCAGGTGCACGGGGGCATCGGATTCACCTGGGAACACCAGGCCCATCTCTACTACAAGCGGGCCTACACCAACGCTGCACTGCTGGGCAGCGCAGAGGAACACCGGGCTCGGGTCGCCGAGCTCGTGCTCGACGTCGGGACCGACAAGCCGGGACCGCGCGTCGCCACCGGCGCGCGTTGAGAGGGGACGGAAATGGCTAGAAGACAACAGCTTCTGGGAGCGGCGGTGATCGCCGGCGCAATCGCGATGCCGGTCATCGCCCTGTCCGCGGTCCCCAGCGCGGTCGCGCAGCCCCCGGGTTCCTGCCCGCCCGGCCAGACAGGCGTCATCTACGGGTGCACGCCCTTCTGCCTCCCGGGCAAGGCACTCGACCTGAACACGGGTCTGTGCATGCCGGTGGCGCCGCCGCCACCGCCGGCACCCATGTCTCAGTACTGAGCCGCCGATGAACCGAGTGGACCGCTTCTTCGAGATCACGGCCCGCCAGTCGACGGTGGGCACCGAAATACGCGGCGGCGTGGTCACGTTCATCGCGATGGCCTACATCATCGTGCTGAACCCGATCATCCTGTCGAGCCCGAAGGACGTCAGCGGGCAATCGCTGGATTTCGCGCAGGTATCGGCAACCACCGCGCTCGCCGCGGGCGTGATGACGATCCTGTTCGGGTTGATCGCGCGCTTGCCGTTCGCGTTCGCCGCGGGTCTCGGCATCAACTCGTTCCTGGCCACCACGGTCGTGGGTGAACTCACCTGGGCCGAGGCGATGGGCCTCGTGGTCATCAACGGTGTCATCATCGTGCTGCTCGCGGTCACCGGGTTGCGCCGGCTCATCTTCGATGCGGTCCCGATGCCACTGAAACTGGCGATCACCGCGGGTATCGGGCTGTTCATCCTGTTCATCGGGCTGGTCGACTCCGGTTTCATCTCGTCGACCAAATTGCCCTCTCCCCCAGTCGGATTGGGCGCCGGCGGCTTGGGATCTCTCACCACTGTGCCGACGCTGGTGTTCATCCTCACGCTGCTGTTGACGGGCATCCTGGTCTCCCGGCGGGTGCGCGGCGGCATCCTGATCGGCCTGGTGGCCGGCACGGTCGTCGCCGTGATCATCGAAGCGATCTGGCATCTCGGATCGGCCACCGAGAAGCCCGGCGGATGGTCACTGTCGGTGCCCGCACTGTCCGGATCTCCTTTTGCGATGCCCGATCTCGGGCTCGTCGGCGAATTCAGCCTGGGCAGCTTCAGCCGCATCGGCGTGATCGCCGCGGTGGTGCTCATCTTCACGCTGGTGTTCGCGAACTTCTTCGACGCGATGGGCACGATGACCGGTCTGTCTCGGGAAGCCGGATTGTCCGACGCACAAGGCAATTTCCCGCGACTGAGGGCCGCACTAGTGGTCGAGGGCGCCGGCGCGGTGGTCGGTGGCGCGACGTCGTCGTCGTCGAACACGGTGTTCATCGAGTCCGGAGCCGGCATCGAGGAAGGCGCTCGCACCGGACTGGCCAACCTGGTCACGGGCGTGCTGTTCCTCGCGGCGATGTTCGTTTCGCCGTTGGCATCGATCGTGCCGACGGAGGTGGCGGCGGCGGCACTGGTGATCGTCGGCGCGATGATGGTCTCGCACCTGCGACACATCGACCTCTCGGAGTTCTCGGTCGCGCTGCCCGTCGTACTCACCGTGGCCGTGATGCCCTTCAGCTACTCCATCGCCAACGGGATCGGCGTCGGCTTCATCTCCTGGGTGGTGATGCGCACCGCCGCGGGCAAGGCCCGCGAGATCAGCCCGCTGCTCTGGGTGGTGGCAGTCGGGTTCGCGATCTACTTCGCCCGCACCCCGCTGGAATCGTTGCTCGGCGTCTGACGGGCCGCGTGCTCGACGGCTACACCGACGAGCACGGCGCGGATCTGCCGCTCGACGTCCTGCCGTGTCAGCACGTCAGGAGAGTCGTTGACCATGGCGAACGTCTGGCCGCCCAGGTAAGCCATCAGAACGGAGGTCTGCTCGTCGCACAGCGCGTGATCGACATCGGTGCCGTTGTCGTGGTGCAGGGCGATCACCAACCGCTCGGCCAGTGCCCGGTAGCTCTCGGCGATCTGTCGGAAGCCGGAGGCGATACCGGGGTCGCGGCGCGCGGACATGGTCAGTTCCAGTCGTGCCCGCGTCCGCGACAGCTGTGGCTCGTGTCTGACGCGCAGTAGCTGATCAGCCAGCATTCCCGCGATGACGTGCCCGGTGCTGTTCGGGGCGTCCTTGAACACCTCGGTGAACTCCTGAGCGTCGTAGCTCACCAACTGGTCGACGATTCCCCGCAGCAGCGCGGCCCGGGTGCGGTAGTAGAACGACGTGGTGCCGTCCGGCACACCAGCCAGTCGGTCGACCTTGAGGTGGCTCAGTCCGCGAGGACCTTCGTCGGCGAGCAGCGAGATAGCGGCGTCGCATAGCTGGCGGCGCCGCTCGGCAGCATTGTGCTTGCGCTTGTTCTCAACATTGCCGATCGTACGCCGGGACGTCACCTCACGACATCACCTCAGGACGGCGTCAGCAGCTTTCAGGGTGTTTGCCGCGATCTCCAGTCCCTCGAGTGGACCGAACGCCACGTCTTCGTGCTCGATGTTGACCCACATGTGGGGATCGACATCATGGAGGGCACGCAGGAACCGAGCCCAGAAGTCGACATCATGTCCCCGCCCCACAGCCACGAAGTCCCATGACGAGTCCTCAGGCCACTTGTTGACGACGTGCCGGCCACCCAGCCCGGTGGGGTTCTGCGCCAGGGGAATTCGGGTGAAGCGTTCGTCGAGCACTCCGTAGATCCGGCAGTTCTCGTTGATGCGGGTGTCCTTGGCCGCGGCGTGCAGGACGAGCGGGCCGAGCCACTCGATCGCCGCGACCGGGTCGATTCCCTGCCAGAACAGGTGGGACGGGTCGAGTTCGGCGCCGACGTTCGTCGCACCGACGCGTTCGACGAGGCGACGGAGCGTCGGGGGATTGAACACGAGGTTCTGCGGATGCATCTCGATGGCCACGTGGACACCGTTCTCCCGGGCCAGCCTGTCGACGTCGGACCAGAACGGCAGCGCCACCTCGTCCCACTGGTAGTCGAGTGAGTCCAGAGATCCGGAGTCCCAGGTGTTCACATGCCACGCCGGCCAGTGACCCCCCGGATGAGCCTGCGGCAACCCCGACATCGTCACGACCCGGTCGACTCCGAGCAGTCCGGCGACCCGGATCGCGTTGCGCAGGTCGTCGGCGTCTTCGGGCCCGACCTCGGGATCAGGGTGGAGCGGGTTGCCGTTGCAGTTGAGGCCGGCGATGGACACGCCGGTGCCGTCGAACACCCTCAGATACTCAGCAGGCGACACCTCGCCGGACAGCAGCCCGGAGACCGGGAGGTGCGGCGTGGGCAGGAATCCGCCGGCGTTGATCTCGGCGCCCGTCAGACCCAGCGACGCGATGGTCTCGAGGGCTTCCCGCAGCGGCTTGTCGTGCAGGATCGCGGTGTAGACCCCGAGCTTCATCGGTACTTCTCCACGTAGTCGGTCATCGTCTTCAGTTGGTAGCGCGACACCTCGTGGGCGGCCTCGTCCTCGGCGAACACGCTGGACACCATCACGGTGTCGTCGCGCTCGTAGAAGCCGAGTCGGGCGAGGCCGGAGAAGAACTCGTCCCAGTCCACGTCGCCGTCACCGATCTTGAGGTGCTGGTGCACACGGACGGGATTGCCCGGCGGATTGGTGATGTAGCGCAGGCCGTGGGACCGGTGGTGATCCATGGTGTCAGCGACATGCACCAGTCGCAGCAGATCACCTGCTGCGGACATGATCTCGGCCATGTTGCCGCCCATGTGGAACGAGTGACACGCGACGTAGACCATTCCGATGTGCGGTGAGTTCACGCCGCGGATGATGCGGATCGCCTCCAGGCCGTCCTCGACGAAATCGTCGGGGTGGGGGTCGATCCGGACGTCGAGACCCTCCCGCTCGAACAGCGGGAGCAGTTCCTCCATGGACCGGAAGAACGAGCGTTCGGACTCTTCGGCCTTCTCCGGCCGGCCGGAGAACTCGGTGTTGATGACGTTCACCCCGAGGTCGACGGTGATCTGCACGACGCGTTTCCAGTTCCGAACCGCTGCCTCACGGGCATCCTCGTCCGGTGCCGACCACCGCAGGACGGGCAGGACCGAGGCGATGCCCACCCCCGCATCGGCGCATGCCGTACGGAACTTCGACACCAGAGCGTCGTCGGCACGTGGATGGTTGAAGAACGGAATGAAGTCCCGGTGCGGAGTCAGTTGGAGGTGTTCGTAGCCCAGTTCTGCTGCCAGCGCGGGGAATTCGAGCAGTGAGTAGTCGTGGTGGAACGGGGTGGGATCGAGGGCGATTTTCACGCTGTCACGCTCCGGGGATCGAGGCGCGGTCGACCATCGTCACCGCGACGGGCTGTCCGGATGTCAGGGCTTGCACTCCGGCTTCGCAGACTGCGGTCGCGGCGTAGCCATCCCACGCGCCGGGGCCGTCGACATAGGTTCCTGTGGACGCACCGCTGCGCACCGCGTCGACCCACCGCTGGATTTCGATGTCGTAAGCACTGCCGAAACGCTCACGGAAACCAGGCGTGATGACGCCGCCCCAAGTCCCCGGCGCACCCTTCCGAACGAGCCCGACGTCGAGACCGATCATCGCGCTTCCTTGTTCGGCGACCAGCTCGGTCCGCACCTCGTAGGCCACCCCGGTGGTGACGAAAAGCTCGACATCGACGTGCTTGCCGCTCGCGGTGCGCAGGATCGCGATCTGCGGATCGAACAGTCCCTCGCGGGCGGACGGATTCGGTGTCGGCGTGACGATCTGGATCGACGTGACCTCCTCGCCGAGCAGGAAGCGGGTGACGTCGACTTCATGGACGAGGGAATCCCGCACCGTCATCGCCGAGTCGAAATGATCGGGCACCGCGGGGTTGCGGTGCACGCAGTGCAGTAGGAGGGGGGCACCGAGTTCGCCGCTGTCGATGAGTGCCTTGAGGTCGGCGTACTCGCGATCGAAACGCCGCATGAATCCGACCTGGATGAGGCGGACGCCCAGGTCGGCTTCCGCGCGCACGACCGCCAGCGAGGTCTCGATGTCGGTGGTCAGCGGCTTCTCGCACAGCACCGGCTTGCGGTGCTCCAGGCACGCGAGCAGCTGCTTTTCGTGGGTCGGGCCCGGGGTGGCGAGCACCACGGCGTCGACGTCGGGATCGGCGATCGCATCGAGGGGATCGGTGATCGCGCGGCAACCGGGAATGCCGGCGGCGATCTCCTCGGCTTTCTCGGTGACGTAGTCGTTGACCACGGCGACGCGGGCACCGGAGATCTTGGATTGGATACGGGCGACGTGGTCGGCACCCATCAGGCCGACACCGAGGACGGCGATTTTCAGATCGGACATATCAGGCGGCTCCTATCGGAAGGTGACGGACGGAATGCCGCAGGACCCGAGGTAGGAGCGGGTGCGCTGGGCAATGGGAAGGGGGGCGTCGACCTCGCAGGGGTACATGTCCTGCTCGACAATCGCGAACACGTCGATGCCGAGGCGCTCGATCTCGGCCAGCAGGGGCGGCATGTCCGGCACGCCAAGTGGCGGCTCGATCATCGCGCCGAGTTTGACGGCCTCGCCGAACGGCAGGTCTTCCGCTTCGACCTTGGCGCGCACCTGCGGGTCCACCTGCTTGAGGTGCAGGTACCCGATGCGCTCCGGTGCGTGGCGGATGATCGCGATGTTGTCGCCACCGCAGTATGCGATGTGGCCGGTGTCCAGGCACAGGTTGACGTACTGGCTGTCGGTGCCGTCGAGGAATCGGTACACGTTCCCTTCGGTGTCGACGTGTGAGTCGGCGTGCGGGTGGTATTGCGCTCGCACACCGTAGGTTTCGAACATCGCCTTGCCGAGTGCGTTCATGCCCTCGGTCTTCTTGCGCCACTGCTCGGCGGTGAGCGTGCGATCTTCGAGCACTGCGCCACTCGACGGGTCCCGCCACATCTCCGGGATGACGACGACGTGGGCGCCGCCGACCGCTGCAGTCAGCCGTGCCACGTCCTCGACCTGGGTCCAGACGGCATCCCAGGAATCGTCTTGATGCAGATGCTCGAAAACCGTTCCCGCGGAGAGCTTCAGGCCGCGTGAGCTGAGTTCTGCAGACAGTTTCTCCGGATCGGTGGGTAGGTAACCGTAGGGGCCGAGCTCGATCCATTCATAGCCGGAGCCGGCGACCTCGTCGAGGAAGCGGTCATACGGTGTCTGCTGCGGATCGTCGGGAAACCACACCCCCCAGGAGTCCGGGGCGGAGCCGACGCGAATGGTGCTCACAGAGAAATCCTTTCGGTGCTATGGGATTCGAGGCGTTCTTCGAGTTCTTCGAGCGTCGTGCCCTTGGTCTCGGGGACCAGACGGTGCACGAACACCCAGGAGGCGACGTTGACGACGACGAACAGCGCGAATGTTCCGGTGGAGCCGAGCGCGTTGTTCAGAAGGGGGAACAGGAACGAGATGACTGCGTTGGTGCACCACAGCACGAATACCGCGATGCCCATGGCGAAACCGCGTACCGACAGCGGGAAGATCTCGGACAGGAGCAGCCACACGCACGTCCCGATGAACATCTGGACGAAGGCGACGAACAGCACCATGCAGCCCAGGATCACATAGCTGCGCAGGTCCGACGGCGACATGAGGAACACTGCGGCAAGGGCGGCCTGTGAGGCGGCCACGCCGGCGAATCCGATCAGCAGCATCGTGCGGCGGCCGATGAAGCCCAGCAGGATGATGCCGATGATCGTGGTCACCACCGATGTGACTCCGACAGCGATCGTGGCGACGAGCGCGGCACTGACTCCCAATCCGCTTTGTTCGAGAATTGTTGGGGCGTAATAGTTCACGGTGTTGATGCCGGTCGCCTGCTGGACGATCGCGAGACCGCACCCGATGAGGACGACGCGTCGGATCCACGGCACGTCCCGGATCACCGTGAACGGCGTGCTGGTGGTCTTGAGCATGTGACTGGTGTGATCGACCACGATGGCGTACTCGGCGTCGGCCTCGTCGCGGGTCCTGCTCATCCGCAGGACGTCGCGAGCCTCGGTCAAGCGACCCTGCAGCGCGTACCACCGCGGCGAGTCCGGGAGGATGAGCATTCCGAGCAGAAGAGCGATCGCGGGAACGGCGGCGACGGCGAGCATGGTGCGCCACACGTGCGGATCGTGGACCAGGTGATCGAGCAGCGCGTTGGTGGCGAATGCGAGCATCTGCCCGGTGACGATCATCAGTTCGTTGATCGTCACCATGCGTCCGCGCCGGTCCGCGGGCGCCAACTCGGCGAGGTAGAGCGGGCAGGTGACCGCGGCCGCACCGACGCCGAGGCCGAGCACGATGCGCGCGGCCACCATGATCTGGACGTTCGGTGCCAGCGCGCATCCGATCGCGCCGACGAGGAACAGTCCGGCACAGATCAGCAGCGTGCGTTTGCGGCCTACCCGGTCGGCCACTCGGCCGCCGAACAGCGCGCCGAACGCGGCACCGGGGAACAGCAGTGAGCTGACCACGGTGGCTTCCCCGAACGCCGAGAGGTTCAGGTCGTCCTTCATGTACAGCAGCGCACCGGAGATGACGCCGGTGTCGTAGCCGAACAGGAGCCCACCGAGGGTCGCGATGATCGTCAGTTTGGTGAGAAAGCGACCCGTATGCGCGGATGTTTCTGGATGTGACACCGGGACCTCACTTCGTTGGGTAACGCGCGTTAGTAACGCGCGTGAGGTCTACTATGGATGCCAGCCCTCGACTGTGTCAACCGTCACTCTGCAGAAGGATCTCGCCTGTGAGCACCGCGCGTCAGCGCCGCCCGACGATGGCCGATGTCGCCGAACGCGCCGGAGTGTCCCGCACGCTGGTCTCCTTCATCCTCGACGGCAAGCCAGGAGCCAGTGACGAGACCCGACAACGTGTCCTCGCGATCGCCGAGGAGATCGGCTACCGCCCCGATTCGGCCGCCCGGCTGTTGGCACAGGGCCGCAGCCGCACCCTCGGCGTCATGATCGATGTCCGCCAGCTGTTCCAAGCCGAGATGGTCACGTCGATCTATCCCGCCGCGGAAAGGCTCGGCTACGAGGTTCTGCTGTCAGCCAACCTCCCGGACCGCACCGAGGGGTCGGTCGTCGAATCGCTGCTCAGCCATCGCTGCGGCGCGCTACTCCTCCTGGGTCCGCACGCCGCCCAGTCCGACCTGATACAGATGGCCGAGCGGGTACCGGTGGTGGTGGCAGGCCGCCGACTGCCGGGGCTGACGGACGATATTCCGCTCGCCACCGTGCGCACCAACGATGCCAAGGGAATCCGGCAGGCGGTCGACTATCTGGTGGGCCTGGGCCATCGCCGTATCCATCACGTCGACGGCGGCACCGATCCGGGATCGGCCGACCGCTCCCGCGCCTACCGGTCCGCCATGCGCTCACACGGCTTGACCGCCGAGATCGCAGTGATCGCAGGGGCTCACAACGAAGAGGCCGGCGCCGCAGCAGCACACTCCATGCTGGCCGCGCCTGAACTCCCGACGGCGGTGCTGGCGGGCAACGATCGCTGCGCCCTCGGCATCCTCGACGTGTTCACACGTTCCGGCATCTCTGTGCCCGAACAGGTTTCGCTCGTCGGATACGACGACAGCCGGCTCTCGGAGAATCCGCGTATCGATCTGACCACGATCCATCAGGATGCTCCCGACATCGCCTGTCGATCAGTGGAACTCGCGGTGGCGATGCTCGTCGACGGACCGATTCCCAGCAGGGACGTGGTGCTCGAGCCGACACTCGTCATCCGCGGCACGACGGCTCCGCCACGGGTCTGAGGCGTCCGAACTTTGCGGCACCGCTTGATGGACAGTTGTCCATTTACCGAGTACAAGACTGCCCGCTCACCTGACGCATCGTCCGCAACCCGCACCGCGCTCCCGCGAACAACGCTCAACCTGACGGTCATTCGTGCGATGTTGCTCTCCGGATGACTCGGAGTCTATCCTGGACAAGTGTCCAGCCAAGGTCGTCCACGTGTTGTCGCGTTGGACTGGCACCGGCGCTGGCTCTCCCATCAGGACGCGACAGCCAAGGTGCTCGACGCCGCAACTGCCCTGCTGAGGGAAGGCTCGGTCGCCGAGCTGTCCATCGATACCATCGCCGACCGTGCGGGCATGTCCCCCTCAGCAGCCGCCGAACTCTTCCCCTCCGTCGACGACGTGATCGTCGACATCTGCCTGCACAGGATCCACAGCGTGGTGGTCGATCAGGAGGCTCCCGCCGGATCGGTGGAACGCGTGTCCGCGCAGCTCACCTCGGTGATTCACCTGGTAGCGGAGGAGCCGGCGGTGGCGGCCGCGTGCGCATCGCTGTTCCTCGAGACCGGATCTGCCGCGGAGCGCGCCCGCGATCAGATCGGGCGCGAGATCTCCCAGCTGATCGCGTCCGCATCCGGACCAGGCGCGTGGCCCGAGGTGCGCACCACTCTCGAACTGGCCTTCACCGGCGCGCTCATTCAGGCGGCGATGGGTTCGATGCCCTACCCGGAAGCCGCACAGCGGGTGGAAGACGCAGTCAATCTGCTGCTGGACGCTCCCTCACACCATGACCGACGGGCATGAAGGAGAACCACGTGCCAGGAACCGTAGTGGTGACAGGCGGCTTCGGCCTGGTGGGATCTGCCACGGTGAGACGGCTGGTAGCGCTGGGCCGCACGGTTGTCGTCGCTGATCTCGATACGCCCGCCAACCGAGCGTCTGCGGCGACCTTGCCCGCGAACGTGCGGGTGGCATGGGTCGACCTGACGGAGCGGGATCAGACGGCCCACCTCGTCGACGAGGTGGCGCCCGACGTCATCGTCCACCTGGCGGCGATCATCCCCCCGGGCATCTACCGCAACCGCACGTTGGCTCGCCGGGTCAATGTCGATGCCACCCGTACCTTGGTCGAGATCGCTGAATCCCAGCCGAAGCCCCCGCGATTCGTGCAGGCGTCCAGCAATGCTGTCTACGGCTCGCGCAACCCGCACCGAGCGACCGGCCCGGTGACCGCGGACATGCCGATGCGCCATTCCGATCTCTACAGCGCGCACAAAGCCGAGGCGGAATCGATCGTGCGGAGCTCCAGCCTGGACTGGGTGGTTCTGCGGTTGGGCGGTGTCTTGAGCGTCGACCCGAAAGCCATCCCCTTCAGCACCGACGCGCTGTACTTCGAGAGCTGCCTGCCCACCGACGGCCGGATACACACCGTCGATGTCCGCGACGTCGCCTGGGCGTTCGCTGCGGCCACGACCGCCGACGTCGTCGGCGAGATCCTGCTCATCGCCGGCGACGACTCGCACCGCCGGGTGCAGGGCGAGGTCGGGGCCGCTCTTGCCGCCGCGCGCGGTCTCGCCGGTGGACTCCCGCAGGGGCGCAAGGGAAATCCCGACAGCGACGACGACTGGTTCGTCACCGACTGGATGGATACCACCCGAGCACAACAGGCACTGGAATTCCAGCACCACACGTGGCAGGACATGCTCGCCGAGGCGCGTGGGAACGCAGGCATGATTCGCCACGTCCTGCGCCTCGTAGCGCCCCTCGCCCGCGCCGTGCTGGCTCGCCGGTCGGCCTACTACGGACAACCGGGGCAGTTCGCCGATCCGTGGGGCGCCATCACCCGCAAGATCGGTGACGCCTCGCCCGACTGACCATCAGCCCGGTGTCGCGGAGCCGGCGAGGTAGGCCACGATGGCGCTCGTCAGGCCATCACGTGCGACGTCGAGATCGTTGAAGCTGCCCAATTGCTTCTCCGACACCAGGCCGCGCATCGCGCCCGGGATGAACATCGCGACCTTGTCCACGCGGTGCGGGTCGACGGCCAGGTCGGCAAATGCTTTCTGGCACAGCTCACTCCAGCTCTGACCCCACGACCGCAACTCGGCCGCCGTCGACGGATACAGCCGGTCCAGCTCTGCCGGGTCACGGGGAAGCGCCGCCCTGAGGTTCTCGATGGCTCGGGAGTCGGGAGCGTCCAGACCCTCGTAGAGCGTGTCGACGATGGCTGCCACGCGGGTGCGGAGCGAGGCCCCGGTCTCCGAGGCGGTGACGATGTCGCCGCGGCGCTCGGCGGTGTGGTGCAGTACTGCCGCCCAGAAACCGTCGGCGTCACCGAACTGATACTGGATGGTCCCCCACGTGACCCCGATCGCCTTCGCGATCCGATTGGCCGACACCGCCGCCGGATCTCCGGTCGCGAGTGCGTCGACCGCGGCACTCAAAAGCGCTTGCCGCGTGGCTATTCCGCGTCTGTTCGCCGTGCGGCCGGCGCTGTCGGGGAGCGGCATCGCCACATCCTATCGTCGGCCCGCGAAGAATCATTGACTCATCTATGACTTTTTCATAGAGTCGTCCACGAAAAGGACTCGGAAGGGGACTGCTGTGGCGAAACCGCCGTTGTCGATGACCCCGACCGGATGGTTCCAGGTGGCCTGGTCCGACGAGATCGGTGTCGGCGACGTGCACCGCATGCACTACTTCGGCCAGGACCTGATCGGCTGGCGCACCGAGTCCGGTCAGATCTCGGTGATGCACGCGTACTGCGAGCACCTCGGAGCCCATCTCGGATTCGGCGGTCACGTCGTCGGAGAAGCCATTCAGTGCCCCTTCCACGGGTGGCAGTGGAACACCGAGGGCCGCAACGTCTGCATCCCCTACGAGAAGCGGCCGAATCGGGGTCGGAAGATCGCCTCGTTCCCGGTGGTCGAACGCAACGCCTCTGTCTACATCTGGCACGACACACTGGGGCGTGAGCCGTTCTTCGATGCACCAGATGTGTTCGCCAGCTTCGGTGACGGTTCCAGCGTCGACGACTACTTCCCCCAGCAGCGACTGTTCGAGCAGGGGCACGAGATGCACCCGCAGTACGTTCTCGAGAACGGCGTGGACGTCGAGCACTTCCGCTATGTCCACGAGACACCGATCAATCCCGTCTTCACCCGGCACGACTTCGACCAACCGGTGTCCTACGTAGACTTCACGATCACGTTCGACGGAGACGATCAACAGGTCATCGACGATGTCCGAAGCGGAGTCCAAGCGATCAACGGCGGTCTGGGCATCGCCGTGACCAAGAGCTGGGGGATGATCGACAACCGGACGATCTCCTGCGTCACACCGGTCGACGACCGCACGTCCGACGTCCGCTTCATGACCTACATCGGCAAGCCGAAGCAGCCGCCCCGGGATCCGGAGAAGG
The DNA here is from genome assembly GCF_036946525.1 of Mycobacterium kyogaense. Lineage (GTDB taxonomy): Bacteria > Actinomycetota > Actinomycetes > Mycobacteriales > Mycobacteriaceae > Mycobacterium > Mycobacterium kyogaense_A. Next base: position 402,433 of record NZ_JAQIIY010000006.1, read on the forward strand.
CACGCGTCAAGGCCGAGCAGTTCGGCAACGAGGTGATCCGGCAGTTCACACAGGACATCCACATCTGGTCGCACCAGAGGTACTCCGATCCACCCGCACTGGCCGGCACGGAGGTGCGGGGCTTCACCGCGATCCGGGAGTGGGCGCGGCAGTTCTATCCCGACGGCATCGGAGGTAGCGCGGCCGAAGTCGCTGCGGCACAACAGGAAGCACTACAGAAGGGCTAAACCCAGACGATGACGAGCCACACACCGATTCGCGTGTTCCAGGTCGCCACCGGCAACGTCGGATCGGAGATGATCAAGCGCATCGCCACCCAGCCGGATCTCGACCTGATCGGGGTGCACTGCTACTCGCCGGAGAAGGTGGGCAAGGATACCGGCGAGCTCGCAGGTCTGGCACCGAACGGGGTCATCGCGACCGGCACGGTCGACGAGATCATCGCTGCGGCACCCGATGTCGTGACCTTTCACGGCGTGTTCCCTGACGAGGACCTCTACGTCCGAGTGCTCGAGGCCGGCATCGACATCGTCACCACAGCGGACTGGATCACCGGGTACCACCGGGACACCAATCATCCCCATCACTCGGGTAAGAGGGTCACCGAGCTTCTGTCGGAGGCGTGCGCCAGGGGCGGATCGACGTTCTACGGCACGGGAATGAACCCCGGGCTGAACCAGATCCTCGGTGTCGTCGTCTCGGCCGACGTCGCCGAGATCGAGAACATCGTCACCCTCGAGTCCGTCGACGTCTCCTGCCACCACAGCAGGGACACGTGGATCGAGGTCGGTTACGGCCTGCCCGTGGACGATCCGAGCATCCCGGGCAAGTTGCGCAAGTACACCGAGGTGTTCGCCGACTCCGTGTACATGATGGCGGACTGCTTCGGGTTGGAACTCGACGAGGTTCGGTTCGAGTTCGAACTGGGCGCATGCACCAAGGACGTCGACCTGGGGTGGTACCGGTTACCCAAGGGCTCAGTGGGCGGCAGTTACATAAAGTACATCGGGACCGTCGACGGAATCCCCCGTGTGGAAACGCATCTCGAGTGGCAGATGACGCCCCACACCGATCCCAGTTGGGACATCAAGGGCTGCTACATCACTCAGATCAAGGGCGATCCGTGTATCTACAACAAGCACATGATCTTCCCGAAGCCCGGTGTCGACCTGTCGAACCCTGACAATTTCGCCTCCATCGGCATGACGGTGACGGGGATGCCCGCGATCAATGCCATCAAGGCCGTCGTCGCAGCTCCCCCGGGAATCCTCACCAGCGCCGACCTGCCCCTGCGGGGCTTCGCGGGACGGTTCGCCCTCACCTGACGCGCGGGGCGGCGGCGATCATGCGGTCGATCGCCGAGAGCAGTTCCTCGTCTGCATCGGAGGCGACGAGGTGTCCGCCGAGCGCTCGGTGCAGCGCGTTGTAATACAGGCCGTCACCGATCAGCTTGACCGCCCGTGCCGTACCGAGGTCCCCGATTGCCTCGTGCAGGATCGACAACCACTCCGCGGCCGCTGACTCGATTGCGGCACGGGCGCGGGCGTCTCCCGCCTGCCGCAGCCGGGACGCCGCGACCAGAATCCGATCGAGTGGAGTGCCCGCGTAGTGGGACGACCGCACGTAGTAGCGGGCCGGCCCCTCCGGCGCGGTCCGCATCTGAAGAGCGTCCTCGGCAGCCAGCGTCTCCAGCCGGTCGCAGACCGCGCCGGCCAGATGGTCCTTCGAGGGGAAGTGGTAGAGCACCCCGCCCTTTGACACCCCGGCACGCGCCGCCACCGCGTCCACGGTGGCGAACCGCTCCCCCTCTTCTGCCAGCAGCTGTGCGTAGGCATCGAGGATGCGTTCACGCGAGGACATGTGGCCAGCCTAAAACCTGGTGGATTACTAAACCGTCTGGACGGTACAGTTCGCGCATGGGGATCTACCGGGAACTGTTCCGCGTACCCCGCGTCCCGAACATCACGGCGGCGCAGTTGTTCGCGCGGCTGCCCCTGGGCATGCTCTCTCTCGCGGTCCTCGTGCACGTCGAACACCGCACCGGTTCGTATGCCACCGCGGGTGTGGTGGTCGCCTGCCTGACCGTGGGCGAGGCGGTCGCCATGCCGCTGACGTCCCGGCTGGCGGGCCGCGGTGACAGGACGACGGCGACGCTGGTCATCTGTGCCGCGGTCAACGGTGCGAGCATGCTCGGGCTCGCCGCCGCGACGGTCTCCGGCGTGCCGCTGATGGCCCTCGGCCTGCTCGTGGGGGCCTCGGTGCCGCCGCTCATGCCGGTGGTCCGCGCCCTCTACCCGCAGATGCTGCCGCGCGACGGCGTGCGCGCGCTCTTCGCGCTCGACACCACGGCCCAGGAGATGATCTGGGTCATCGGTCCTGTGGCGGCGATGGGGCTCTCGACGCTGGTCTCCACAGCGATGCCGCTGATCGCCTCCGCCGCGATCACCGTGGCGGGCACGGCCTGGTTCCTGGCCAGCGCGCGGGGGCTGCGTCCGCGCTCGGGCCCGCGTGGCCGCGGTCGCGGGCGGGTCCTGATGCGCCGTAGCGTGCTGCTCGCCATGGTCGCCGGGGGTGCTCTCGTGGGCTCGTTCACCGCGCTCGAGGTCGGGGTGGTGGCCGAGCTGGGCAACACCGGCCTGACCGCGGGCGTCGCCATCGCGCTGGCCAGCGTCGGGTCCGTCCTGGGCGGCCTGACCTTCGGACACCGCCGGCTGGGCCTGCCCGGCGTCGTCGCCGCCCTCACCGTCGTCGTGGTGGGCACGGTGTCCTTCGGTCTGACCCACAGCCTGGCCCTGCAGATGTGCGCCCTGTTCGTCTCCGGCATGGGGTTCGCGCCGGCGATGTCGGCGCTGTACTTCATGGTGTCGCAGGACGTCGACGACGACGTGGCCACCGAGGCATTCGGCTGGCTGCACAGCGGCGCCCTGATCGGTGCCGCGCTGGGCACCGCTGTGGCCGGCGCGGCGACCGATGCGCACGGCGCTACCGGTGCCGTGGTGGCGGCGACGCTGTTCGGGATCGCCGCGGCCCTGAGCCCGCTGGCCGTCCGCGCCACCGGACGTGTCGGCGGCTTGGAGGAGCCGGCGGCCGAGGAGCCCTGCCCTACACTTCGGGTCGATGGATGACGACCGGGCAGTGCAGTTCGTCGGTGCCGGCCCGGGTGCCGCCGACCTGCTGACGGTGCGGGCCACGCGCCTGCTGGCCGACGCCGACGTCGTCCTCTACCCGGGTAGCTATCTCGATCCCGAGGTGCTCGCGCACTGCTCTCCGTCCGCCGAACTCGTCGACACCGCCGACCTCGATCTGGACCGCATCGTCGAGGCCATCGTCGTCGCTCACCGGGCCGGTCGCCGTGTCGTGCGGCTGGTGTCGGGCGATCCGTCGGTGTACTCCGCGCTGTCCGAACAGACCCGCCGGCTGGACGCGGCGGACGTGCCGTGGGTGGTCACCCCCGGCGTGCCCGCCTACGCGGCGGCCGCCGCCCGCGTCGGGCGCGAGCTCACGGTGCCGCTCGTCGCGCAGTCTGTGGTCCTGACCCGCACCCAGCAGCGGTCCACCGCGATGCCCGACACCGAAACGCTCGCCGCGTTCGCCGCCACCCGCGCCACGTTGGTGCTGCATCTGGCTGTCACCCGCATCCGGGAGCTGATGGCCGAACTGGTGTCCGACTACGGAGCGGACTGCCCGGTCGTCGTGGTGTACCGGGCATCCCAGCCGGAGGAGGTGGTGCTGCGCGGCACGGTGTCCGACATCGCCGACGCCGTGCAGGATGCCGGATTCCGCTACGCCGCAGTCATTCTCGTGGGTCGCGCGCTGGCCGATCGCGCTGACCCCTGCGCCGGCGAGAGCCATCTCTACGACCCGGCCCGGGATCGGTCGGTGCGACCGTGACCGATCTGTACGACGTGATCCGCCGGCGCCGCGACACCCGCCGCGAGTTCACCGGCGACCCGGTGCCCGACGATGTCCTCGAACGCGTACTTTTGGCCGCGCACGCCGCCCCGTCGGTCGGCATGAGCCAGCCCTGGGACTTCGTACTGGTGCGCTCGCCGCAGACCCTGGGCGCGTTCCGGGACCACGTCGGCGCCGAGCGTGAGATCTTCGCCTCGACGCTGACAGGCGAACGTGCCGAGACGTTTTCACGCATCACCATAGAGGGGATCTGCGAATCCGGGCTCGGTGTCGTTGTCGGTTACGACCCCACCCGTGGCGGATCGCAGGTCCTCGGCCGTCACGCCATCCCCGATGCCGGGCTCTACTCCGTGGTGTGCGCGATCCAGAACCTCTGGCTCGCAGCGACTGTCGAGGGCCTCGGCGTCGGCTGGGTGTCGTTCTACCGCGAGGACTTCCTGCGGGATCTGGTCGGGATGCCGGCACACGTGCGGCCCGTCGCGTGGCTGTGCGTCGGGACCGTGGCCGACGTGCCCGAGGTGCCCGACCTGGAACGCTTCGGGTGGCGGGCACGCAGTTCCCTCGACTCTGTCGTGCACGAGGAGCGCTACCGAGTGCGCTGACGTCTCTACAGCCACCCTAGAGACGAAGCACCCGGCCCGCGATGACGAGGTGCACCTCGTCGCACACCGTCGCGACGCGCTGGTTCACCATGCCCAGCAGGTCCCGGAACAACACCCCGGAGCGGTGCGCAGGCACGACACCCAACCCCACCTCGTTGGTCACCACCACGGCGTCGGGGGTGTGCGCCAACGCCTCGCAGAGCGCGTCGGTACGGGCGCCGACGACGTCGTGGACACGCGCCGAATCCGCCTCCCACAGTTCGGATTCGTCGACGACGGCGACCACCCAGGTGCTCAGGCAGTCGAGGAGGAAAGGCCCGTGCGCGGCGATGAGAGCGGTGACCGGATCGGCGGTCTCGATCGTCGACCAGTGCGCCGGCCGGCGGGCGCGGTGCGTGGCGACGCGCGCATCCCAGTCGGTGTCCTGCCCGTCCGCGGGGCGCCCGGGAGCGATGTAGGTGACCGCGCCGGCGTCGGCGAGAAGTTCCTCGGCGTGCCGGGACTTGCCCGAGCGGACACCGCCGGTGACGAGAATCCTCACCGGCTCATCGTAGAGAGCGCGCGGACCCAGGCGACCGCGTCGTCGATATCGGAGACGGTGGGGACGTCGGCGGTGCGGGCCGGGCGCGCGACGAGGACGACGGGGATGCCGAGTTGCTCGGCGGCCTCCATCTTCGGCCAGGTGAAGTCACCTCCGGAATCCTTGGTGATCAGCACATCTGCGGCGTGTTCGCGCATTAACTCCAGTTCGCCGGCGAGCGCGTAGGGACCACGGCTGGTCACCACCCGCCAACTCGGCGGCACCGGTCCGTCGGGAACCTGCACCACACGGGCGAGCGTGGCGTGGTCGCGCAGCACGGGGATGAACCGGGCGATCTCCTGCCGACCCACTGTGAGGAACGGTCGCCGGCCGAGCCGGGCGGCCACCGCCGCGGCGTCGTCGTGCGACGGCGTCCAGTGCCACGAGTCACGGGTGCGGTCCGCCCACCCCGGCCGCTCGAACCGCAGCAGCGGCACACCGCGCAGCGCACACGCTGTCACGGCGTTGGCCGAGATCGTCTTCGCGAACGGGTGGGTCGCGTCGACGACGACATCGAATTGTGCCAGGGCAGAGGACAATCCGTCGACTCCCCCGAAACCCCCGATGCGGACCCGGCCGACCGGCAGGCGGGGATCGGCGACCCGACCCGCCAGGGAGGTGGTGACCTCATCGGTGGTCGCCAAGATCTCCGCCAGAGCTCTGGCCTCCCCCGTGCCACCCAGCAGAAGGACTTTCACGGCGCCCCCGGCGGCAGGAAGGGCAGACCGGCCGGCGCGCCACGGTGCGCCAGATCGAGCAACGCATCGACGGCGAGATGCTCCTCGACCATGTCACCCAGGCGGTCGAGCCGGCTCTCCCGTGCCTCGGTGAACGACACACCCGAGGGCTCGAGGCCCAGCGTCTCGCGGAGGAACCGACTGCGCAGCGCGTCACCCTCGAGCGCGCCGTGCCACATCGTCCCGAACACCTGGCCACGGCGAGCACCGGCGAGGAAGTCGTCGACGGCGTCGGACACCGTGACGCGCCCGTGGTGGATCTCGTAGCCTGATGCCGTTGTGCCGAGCCAGGTTCCGTGCGGTAGCCGCAGCGTCTTCTCGGCGACGAAATCGGTCTCGACATCGAGCAGGCCGAGCCCGGGCACTTCTGTCGCCTCGCCTTCCACACCCGCGGGGTCGCGCACCACCCGGCCGAGCATCTGGAATCCGCCGCAGATGCCGAGCAGTGGACGACCCGTCGCGGCGTGCGCGATCACCGCGTCGGCCAGTCCGCGCGAGCGCAGCCACGCCATGTCGGCGATGGTGGCGCGGGTGCCGGGTAACACGATCAAGTCCGCGTCGGCCAGGGCGCTGGGGTGGGAGGCGAACACCACGTCGAGCTCGGGCTCCAGCCGCAGCGCGTCGACGTCGGTGAAGTTGCTGATCCTCGGCAACCGGATCACGGCCACCCGGCGAGCCCCGGGTTGGGGGCGGCGGACCGCGGACAGATCCAGCGCGTCCTCGGAGTCCAGCCACACGTCGGGTTGCCAGGGGAGAGTTCCGTACACCGCTCTGCCCGTTGATCTTTCGAGGGATTGTAGGCCGGGCCGCAGCAGCGCGATGTCGCCGCGGAACTTGTTCACGACGAAGCCCGCAACCAGCGCCTGATCCTCAGGCGAGAGGAACGCCACCGTCCCCAGGAACGCCGCGAACACCCCGCCGCGGTCGATGTCGCCGACCACCACGGTGGCCATACCTGCGTGGCGGGCCAACCCCATGTTGACGTAATCACCTGCGCGCAGATTGATCTCGGTGGGGCTGCCGGCGCCCTCGGCGACAATGACGTCGTAGCGGGATGCCAGGTCGTCGTAGGCGTCATGGGCGGCACTCGCGAGTGCTCGCCGCCCCTCCAGCCAATCGGACGACGACACCTCACCCCACGGTCGGCCCATCAGGACGACGTGGCTGCGTCGGTCGCTGCCCGGCTTGAGGAGTACGGGATTCATCGCGGGCTCGGGGGTGACCCTCGCTGCCAGGGCTTGAATCCATTGCGCCCGGCCGATTTCCACATATCTGTCGGCGACCATCGAGTTGTTCGACATGTTCTGCGCCTTGTACGGGGCGACCCTGACGCCACGTCGAGCGAGCGCCCGGCACAGCCCGGTGGTGACCAGCGTCTTGCCCGCGTCGCTCGTGGTGCCGGCGATGAGCAGACCAGCCATCAGGTGCGCCTCACCAGGAACAGGTCCATCACCCAGCCGTCGATATCCGTTGCGGCCGCGCGGGCGTCGGCGAGCCGCGGGACGACGTCACCTGCCCGGCCCGACAGCAGCTGCTCCCCCGGTGCGCCGAGATTGGCGCCCCACCACATGGTCCAGTCGTCCAGCCCGGTGAAGTCGAGGCGCTGCGGTGGCGGGTTCAGCATGGCGACGATGTTGTCGAGTCCCGCGGCGACGGCCTCCTGCAGGTGTCGTCCGGTGGTGACGTGCACGGAGCGGCCGACCTGGTGCAGAACCATGCGGTGGCGCGCGGCCAGCAGTGCCGGTGCGCTCACGCCGGGCAGCACGTCGTAGTCGAGCGCGACGCCGAGACTCCGCACGTGTTCGACGATGCGGATGGTCGAGTCGTAGAGCGACGGATCGCCCCACACGAGGAATGCGGCGGTCCCGCCGCGGCGGCGCAGCACATCGGCGTAGCGGTGGGCGCGCGCGGTGTGCCAATCGGCGACGGCGGATTCGTACTGGCGGGCACTGAGCCGGGCCGAGCGATCACGCGGGGGGTCGGTGATCGCGATGACCTCGGCGGGACCGCCGGGTCCGGGAAATGCCTCGACGACGGCGCGGCGCAGGCCGAGCAGGGGGTCCTCGTCACCCGTGGGGTCGGCCTTGTCGGCGGCCAGCACGTAGTCGACCGACCTCAGCGCCCCGGCGACCTCGCACGTCACCTGCGATGGCCCCATCCCGACGCCGAGGATCCGAACCCGAACCGGCGCATCCATGGCCACGATTGTCCCCGGACGGCCTATCGCGGCGGCAGCAGGCCCGTCGCCGCCGACTTCACCGCATCGGTCACCAGCGCGACCGTGGCGCTGTCGAGCTTCCAGCACTGCCAGTACAGCGGGACATCGAGGTGTTCGTCGCTGATGCGCACGAACGACGAGTCGATCAGCTGCTCGGGGTACATCCCCCAGCCCAGCCCGGCGTGCACGGCCGCGCCGAATCCCGCCGCGGTCGCCACGTAGTGCACGGGGCGGCGCACGTCGGCATGGAAGACCTGACGCACCAACTGGTCCTGCAGTGCGTCGTCCCGGTTCCACGCCAGCGACGGTGCCTGCGCGGCGGCCTCGGCGGTGAAACCGTCCGGCAGATGACGCGCGACGAACGCCTCGGTGGCGACCGGCCGGTACCGCATGATGCCGAGAGGCTGAACCCGGCAGCCGGGCACCGCGGCGCTCTCGGTGGTCACCGCGCCCATGACCACGCCTTCGCGGAGCAGCCGTGCGGATAGATCCTGATCCTCGATGCGGACGTCGAGCAGCGCGTCGGTGAGCCGGGCGAAGACACCGGTGAACCAGGTCGCCATCGAATCGGCGTTGACCGCCAGCGCGATACGGGTCCGTTCGGCTGACCCGCCGCGCATTTCCGCTAGAGCCTCGGCCTGCAGCAGTGCGGTCTGCGCCGCCAGCCTCAGCAGCGGGGCTCCTGCAGGCGTTGCCACACAGGGCTTTTCGCGGACGACGAGGACCTGGCCGGTGCGCTGTTCCAGGGATTTGATGCGCTGGCTGATCGCCGACGGGGTGACATGCAGGTGAGCGGCGGCCGCGTCGAAGCTGCCGTGCTCGACCACCGCCGCCAGGGCCGCCAAATGGCCGGTGTCCACCTGCTCCACCTCAGCAATGCTAATGGGGCGGGCAGTGTCTTCAGTGATTCTGCAGCAGGTCCCAGTCAGATTGTTCGCGGTCGGTGAACTCCGGCGAGGTGATCGCCCCGAAGGCTGCTGCCGCACGGGCGAATTCGTCGGCGGCACCGGGGAGGGCGTCAGGACCGTCGAGCCGGAAACTACTCGGCGCGAGCGGACCGAACAGCAGTGCCCTCCGCAGATCGGGCCAGCGATCGAGCTGCGGTTCACAGCCCGCGGCGCGGGCGAAGCCGACGGCCGCGAGGTTCATGCGGGTCTTCTGCGGCAGTCCTCTGCGCGCTCGGTACGTCTCGATGGCTGCGCGCTGCTGTGCCGGGTCGGCGGGTGTCCGGCCGGACCAGGTGTAGGCGAGCCAGCGCGCCTGCAGTTCCAACGGCACGAAGTAACCCCCCGATTGATCCCACATCCCGACGAGCGCCAGACCCGGCAGGTCGGGATGGAAGGTGTAGCGGTCGGCCTCCAGGTGGACGTCGTCCAGACCGAGCGTCGCGCGAATCTCGTCGGCGAGAAATGGCAGGTCCAGCCGAAAGCCGGTGCCGAAGAGCACGCCGTCGAACTGCTCGGTGCCACCGTCGCCGAAGGTGACGTCGCGACCTGACACCGCCGTCGGCCAGGACCGGACATCGATGCGCCCCTCGGCGACGAGCGGCAGGTAGTGCTGGCTGAGGGTGACCCCGGCGGCGAACAGCGACGGGTCGGGCCTGGGCGCACCATATTGCTCGGGACTGCCGCCAGCCTCGGTGACGATCGTCTTGAGCTGACGGTCCACCTCGGTTGCGGGCAGGCGCTCGGCGGCCAGGGCGCCGTAGCGGGTGAAGATGCGATGGTCGGACGGGACACCGGCGGCGAACTTCGGCAGCACGTACCGCTGCCGCCGCTGGGTCACCGTCACCGCCGCCGCGCCGCCGTGCACGAGTTCGGCGGCCACCTCCAGAGCGCTGACCGCGCAACCGCCGACCAGGACGCGCTTCCCGCGGTACGGTTCCACGCCGCGGTAGTCGAAGGTGGACAGCACTCCTTCCGACCCTGCGAAAGTGGACAGGCCCGGTACCGGCGGCAGGGCGGGGGTCTGAAAGCGCCCGCTGGCGATCACGACGCGGTCGAATGCCTCGGCCCCGTCTCGGGTTTCGACGGACCACCGAACACCGTCGTGTTTCACGTGAATCACTCTGGTGTGCAATCTGATTCGCCCACCGAGTGCGAACATCTCGGCGTAGCGGTGTAGATAGCGCAGGATTTCCGGCGCGGACAGGAACGTCTGGTCGCCGTCGTGGGGCAGGTCGCTGAATGCGGTGAGGATGCGACTGGTGTTGGTGTAGAGCTCCGGCCACACACCACTGGTGCCGGCGGCGCCCGTCCATTGCCCGCCCAGGGAGCTGCCCTGCTCGAACAGGTGAACATCGAAGCCCTCGGCGGCAAGCCAGCGCGCCGCCACGAGGCCGCCAGGCCCTGCCCCGATGACCGCCACGCTGGTGCCCACAGTGCACTGTGGCACGACCACCGCTCCGGCGGGCGGGATTGTCAGCCGATGGTGCCCGACGCGTCGACGACGGTGCCTGCGGGAGCGGAATTCGCCACCCGCCCGGCGACGAAATCGGCTGCCTGCGAAACCAAGCCGGCCTGAACGTAGGTGCTGTGGGCGGGCCGGTCATCGCCCGCCGAACAGATCGGATCGGCCCCGTTGCAGAGGTCGATCGTCTTGGCGCCGTACAGCGGGCTCGAAGTCGCGAGGCTCAGGCCGATGTGTCCGGCCGGATTGCCGAACACCGCCACAGCCGCGACATGATCGGCCACAGCAGCCGGCATCGGACGTCCGAAACCGAAGGTGGCGGCCGGATCACCGGCGATCAGATCCACCACCGCCGCGCCCTGCGAATACCCGCCCACCACGATGCGGGTATCGGGGCAGCTGGCGGCGGTGGCCTGGATCTGGGCGCTGGCATCATCGGCGCCGGCAGGGGCAGACTGCAGGAAGTCGTAGGAGGCGGGGTAATTCACGGCCTTCGCGTCGATGCTGCGGCCACCGAGCTCACTGCGGAGATCGTCGACGAATGCCTGCCCGACCCGGCCGAGCCCAGCCGGCTCAGCGGTACCGCGCGCGAAGATCACCGAGACGTCCGGACAGGATTGCGCGGCATGCGCACTCGCCATACCGGGACCGACCAGTCCGGCTGCCGCGAGAGCGCCGATACCGCCGAGAACGAGGGCCCGTCGAACGGTGCGCTGGTCGGTCATGTCGGTCTCCTCCGTCGTGGCCGCCCCGCTGGCGACACTTGGATGAATGTCGCTGACCGCGCGAAAAATTCCGGGAGGTATCCGAGGAGGTGGAGAAGACCGCTCGACGCGTGGGTTACTGCACCGTCTGGCGCAGCTCCGCCGCCGCGTCGTCGGCGGTGTCGTAGACGCGCACGATCGCGTCGTCGCCGGACTTCAGGAACGTGGTCTCGCCCAGTTCGGTGTAGCGCGTGGCCCCGATCCCGATGAGCACGTTCTCGGGGCGGCCGCTGGCCACCATCAGAGCGCCGACGTCCTCCAGCGGGGTGTCCTCGGACCCCTTCTGGTTGGCCAGACGTTCGACGATCCAGTCCAGCAGCACCTCGCCGTAGTACGAGTAGCCGATCACCGGGCTGTCGACGCCGTAGGCGTGCTCCTCGCCGTCGGAATGCAGGAAGCACACCAGGCGCAGCGTGGCGGTCGGCCCGTCGGGAGTCAGGTCGCTGATCTCGAAGAACGACCCCGACACCCCCTTCGAGGCGGGGCCCCAGTTCTTCTTGTGGCTGATCTTCTTCGCGCCGGGACGCCGGATCGAGCAGTCGTTGAACGCGCCCAACGCAAACGGTTGCAGCGTCACCGCGGTGTCGCCCTGCCACACCACCCGGCAGGCCAGCCCGACCTCGGGCTCGATCTGGAGATTCAGCGGCCCGTCGGACTCTGCGGGCAGTTGGATCGCGTCGTTCGACAACGGGAACTCGCCGAGGAAGGTGTCGGAGCCCGGTGCGTACCACGGGAAGATGCCCTTGGGTGCCTCGCCCTCGCTGGCCACGTTGACGAAGTCCACCGCCTCGCCCGCCTGCTCCAGATGACCGGCGAAGTTGCCCGCCACGCCGAAGCCGAACCAGTCCCGCATGTCGCTCAGGGCGATGTCGATCACGGTGGGTCAGCGTACGCCCGGACGTAGCCTGAAGGGGTCAGGAGGGGCAGGCGATGACCAAAGAGCAGGACGACCACCAGGAACCGAAAGATCGGCCGGGGCCGGCCGACCACGGCCGCGACGGCGGCATGGCCACGAGAGAGAACGCGCCGGAGTTGACCGAGGACGACTGACCTGTCAGTTGCGGCGGCGCAACCAGATCAGCACACCCACCGTCGCCACGAGTGCGACGATTGCGCCGACCGGGATTGCCGGCTTGGTCTTCACGGTGTCGATGGCGTCGTGACTTCGTTGCGCCACTGCGTCTTTCGTGTCCGCGACCTTCTGCTGGGCGCGACCCTTGACGTCCATCTTGTCGGTCAGCGCACCCACCGTCTCGCCGAGCTCGGCACGCGTGCGCTCGATGTCGGCCTGCAGTTCGTCGATGCCGGCGTCCGGGCCCGGCTCGGGCCTCGGGTCAGGCTGTGGTGCCATGGTGCGCGCCTCTCGTGTGGGCCTTCAATTCCGTGATGTCGGTTTTCACACTGTCGACCGCGACCGCCGCGGGCGGGGGTACCTGTTCCACCTGTTTCTTGCCGATCAGCGCGACGATGCCCGCGACGGCGAACACCACGACCGCCACGATCAGGGCCGCCGCCCACACCGGGAGCGCCAACGACAACGCGGCGACCGCCGCCGCGATCACGGTGGCGAGGCCGAGGATCGCGAGGACCCCCGCCGCGCCGGCCAGCCCGGCACCCATTCCGGCGTGCTTGGCAGATTCCTGCATCTCCTTCTGTGCCAACCGCAACTCGTCACGGATCAGCCGTGACGTCTGAGCCGACAGCTGACCCAACAACTCCCCTGTGGAGGGGTCGGTCTTCGGTTCCGTCATTTTTGCGGGGTGCCCGCCCACGTCCCGCACAAACCCGGAACCCGCACGGCCACGTCGTCGTTGTGTTTCCGTGACCCGCCGGACTCCCGAAGCACTGGCCGGCCGGCTGCTCGACGTCAAACGCATCTATCACGAGCCCGACATCGAGCGCTTTCCCCGCGCCTGCCAGGTGCTCGACCGCTTTCCCGACGCCGAGCGCATCGAGGTGCTCTCCCACCAGGCGATTCCCGGTCTCTACGGCAACGAGGGCAACGTCGAGGACTGGGTGCGGAACAAACGCGAGGTGCTGGTGCTCGGCGAGAAGAAGAGCCTGACCGCACGCCGCAACGAGCGATCGAGCGACTGGATCGCTCCGTCGACGTCCAATGGCTGCGCCATGGCGTGCTCGTACTGCTACGTGCCACGCCGCAAGGGCTACGCCAACCCGATCACCGTGTTCGCCAACATCGAGAAGATCACCGGCTACCTCGAGCGCCACGCGCGTAAGCAGGGCGCGAAAGCTGTTCCCAATCAATGCGATCCGACCGACTGGGTGTACGACATCGGCGAGAACAGCGATTGCTCCGTCGACGCGATGGTCTCCGACAACGTCCGCGACCTCGTCGACCTCTTCGCCCGTGTGCCCAACGCAAAAGCCAGCTTCGCCACCAAGCTGGTGAACCCCGACCTGCTGACCTACGACCCTCGTGGGGGCACCCGGATCCGCTTCAGCCTGATGCCATCCGACACCTCGCGCATCGTCGACGTGCGCACCTCGAAGATCGCCGACCGCATCGCCGCGCTCGACGATTTCGTGGATGCCGGCTACGAGGTGCACGTGAACTTCAGCCCGGTGATCGTGCACGAGAATTGGATGGCCGACTGGGCCGAACTGCTGACGCAGGTCGCAGACGGCACCAGTGCGAAGACCCGGAGTCAGCTCGCGGCCGAGATCATCTTCCTGACCCACAACGAGGGCTTGCACGAGGTCAACCTCGGCTGGCACCCGCGCGGCGAAGACCTGCTGTGGCGCCCGGATCTGCAACAGGTCAAGCGCAGCCAGAGCGGGCAGTGGAACGTGCGCTACAAGACGGGCTGGAAGGGGCGCTGGGTGGACCAGCTGACCGAATTGATCGGCACGACGCTGCCGGAGTGCCGCATCCGGTACGCCTTCTGAGTCCTTCCGAAGCCACGTTTGCCACCACCACGGCGGGGCACCTTGTGGCCCATGCAGCGCCAGCTCCAGACGCCTCGACCACGACGCAACCCGGTGCCATTGGCCGGAGCGTTTCTGGCCGGGCTCGCCACCGGGGTGTTGACGAAGGGTTCGAAACCCGCCCGTACGCTCGCCGCCCCTGCGCAACCGGTACCGCCGCGCGTCGACCGTCCCGCTGCGGTCGAGAAACCGGCCACCGACGACGAACCCCGCCCCGATCCCGACGCCCCGGGCAAGCCCGAGTCACCGACCGAGCTGACCCGCCCGTCGTTGCGATATGTGCTGCGGCAGACCATCGGTGAGTTCACCCGCGACCAGTGCATGGATCTCGCCGCGGCACTGACCTACTACGCGGTGCTGTCGCTGTTTCCCGCCCTGCTGGTGGTCATGTCGCTGCTCGGCGTGTTCGGTCAGGGTGAGCGCACCGCGGACACGATCCTCGGGATCGTCGACGACGTCAGCCCGGGTGCCGCGGTCGACGTGTTGCGCCAACCTCTCGAACAACTCGTCAACGCGCCGTCGGCCGGGTTCACGCTGGTGGCCGGCATCCTCGGCGCGCTGTGGTCCGCATCCGGATACGTCGGCGCCTTCGGCCGTGCCATGAACCGGATCTACGAGGTGGAGGAGGGGCGGCCGGCATGGAAGCTGCGCCTGCAGCAGCTCGGGCTGACCTTCGCGGGGTTGATCGTGGTCGCCGTGGCCGCGTTCCTCCTCGCGGTCAGTGGACCGGTCGCGGAAACTCTCGGCGCCCGGTTGGGCATCGGAGAAACCGGGCTGGCGGTGTGGAACATCGCGCGGTGGCCGGTGCTGCTGGTCCTCGTCGTGGTCGGAGTCGCGACGCTGTACTACACCGGCCCCAACGTCAAGCAGCCGAAATTCCGCTGGATCAGCGTCGGGGCGGCGATCGCGATCGTCACGTGGATCGTCGCGTCGCTGCTGTTCGGTCTCTACGTCGCCAATTTCGGCAGCTACAACAAGACGTTCGGCACGCTGGCCGGCGTCATCGTGTTCCTGCTGTGGCTGTGGCTGACCAACCTCGCCCTGCTGTTCGGTGCCGAGGTCGACGCCGAACTCGAGCGGGGTCGCCAATTGCAGGCGGGAATCGCTGCCGAGGATGACCTGCAGTTGCCGCTGCGCGACACCACGGTCATCGACAGGAACACTGCCGCCGAGGAGAACGTGCGCCGACGCGGGCGACGGCTGCGCCGCTCGCGCGGACAGCGGGCTTGACATCGCAGGTGAGCGGGTATCCCCGCTGCGTTCTGAGCTGCACCGGGCGTGGGAGGTCACGATGGTCAAGTGGCTGGATCGCCTGCAACAGCGCAGCCGAGCCGCCGGATTCACGATCGCCGTCGTCTACAAGTACGTCGATGATCAGGCCGGATACCTGGCCGCCCTCATCACCTACTACGCGTTCGTCTCGCTGTTTCCGCTGCTCCTGCTGCTGACCACGGTGCTCGGCGTCGTGCTGTCCGGCCGGCCGGAGTGGCGCGAGCAGATCGTCAACGCCGCCATCGACCAGTTCCCGGTGATCAGTGACCAGCTCAGCCAACCTGAGGCGCTCAGCGGCGGCACCACCGCGGTGATCATCGGTGTCGCGGGCGCGCTCTACGGCGGGCTCGGCGTCGGCAACGCCCTGCAGAACGCGATGAACATCGTCTGGGCGGTACCCCGGTACACCCGTCCGGACCCGATCCGTGCACGTCTGTACAGCCTGTTGCTGCTGTTCGTGCTGGGCTCGGCGGTGATCGCCACGACCGTGCTGACCGCCGTCGGCCGGGCCTGGGCCGGTCTGGGATTTCTGGGCACCACCGGGGTGGTGCTCGCGTCGCTGGCCTTGAACACGGCGGTCATCGTCGCCGCATTCCGGGTCACCACCGTGCGCCCCCTGAGCTATCGCGACGTGCTGCCCGGGGCGATCACTGCCGCGGTGCTCTGGCAGCTGCTGCAGTGGTTCGGCGCCGCCTACGTCGCGCACGTGCTGAGTTCGGCAAGCGCGACCAACAGCGTGTTCGCCATCGTGCTCGGCCTGCTCGCGTTCCTGTACCTGGTGTCGACGACGCTACTGATCTGCGCGGAGATCAACGCGGTGCGCGTCGACAAGCTGCACCCGCGCGCCCTGCTCACCCCCTTCACCGACAACGTCGAACTCACCGAGGCCGACCGCAAGATGTACGCCGGTCAGGCGGAAGCCCAGCAGGCCAAGGGTTTTCAGCGTGTAGACGTGAGGTTCGACCCGCCAGAGCACGACGACGGAGTTTGCGAGAGCGACGACTCGGGTATGGCCGACGCACACTCACGAACCGGAGGAAGTCATGAGCGTCACCAGCAAGACCCGGTCCGCGGCCCGTACGGGCCTGAAAATCCAACGTAGGGTCGCGCTGGCGCAGTTCCTGTTCGTGCCCACACTGCTCACCGCGACACTGCTGACCGGTGCTCTGGTCATCGCGCGGCACCGGGCGCGGTCGCGGTCGTCGGCCAGCGTCGAGTCACTGCCCGTGCCGGACAGTCCCGCCGCGACGGCGTGACCCGATGCGCGTCGTCATCACCGGCGCGTCCGGCAACGTCGGCACCGCGCTGCTGCGGCGACTGACCGACGAAGCACCGGAGTGGGACATCGTCGGCGTCGTACGCCGCCCACCCGAGGCAGAGGGCGTCTATAAGCACGTGCAGTGGCACGATCTGGACCTCGTCGAACCCGACGCCGCGAACCGGCTGATCCAGATCTTCAAAGGCGCCGACGCGGTCGTGCACCTCGCGTGGGGGTTCCAACCGACCCGCAACACGGAGTACTTGACCCGGCTGGGCGTCGGCGGTACGTCGGCGGTTCTGCAGGCTGCCCACCAGGTGTCCATCGGCCACCTCATCCACATGTCGTCGGTGGGCACCTACGCCGCAGGCCGCTACACCCGGCCTGTGGACGAATCATGGGTCACCTCGGGCATTCCGTCCTCGCCCTACAGTCGCGACAAGTCGGCCGCCGAGGAACTGATCAACGACTACGAGCGCGAACACGGAGACGATGGAATTCCGATCGCACGCATGCGACCGGGTTTCATCGTCCAACGTGACGCAGCCAGTGGGCTGATGCGCTACGCGTTGCCGGGCTGGGTACCGATGCTGGCCGTTCCGCTGCTGCCGGTGCTGCCCCTCGATCGCCGGCTGTGTATTCCGCTGATCCACGCCGACGACGTCGCCACCGCGATCCTGCGTGCGCTCGAACGGCGGGCCACCGGGCCGTTCAATCTGGCCGCCGAACCTGCGATCACCCGCACGGAAGTCGCACAGGTGTTGGGCTCCTTCCAGATTCACGTGCCGTCACGCATCCTGAGCACGCTCACCGATCTGAGCTGGCGGGCCGGGCTTCAGCCCATCGACCGAGGCTGGCTGGACCTGGCGTTCAGCGTCCCGCTGCTCGACTGTTCCCGCGCACGCCGTGAGCTCGGTTGGGAACCGGAGTGGTCGGCGGTGGACGCGCTGGCCGACGTCGTCACCGGCGTTGCGCTGCAGTCACATTCGGACAGTCCACCGCTGCGCGCACGGTCGATGGTCGAACAGCTACGCCGCGACCTCACCGAAGGGTTGCTGACGAGGCGTCGACTGCCGTAGGTTCCGGCGCCGAATGCACGCACTCGCGCGTCAGCGCGGCACGAAGTCGATACGGACGTTCTCGCTGACAGGTTCGAAACCGATACGGCGGTATATCCGGTTCGACACCGGGTTGGCCAGGTCCGCGAACAGGACCACCTCCGGCACACCTTCGTCGCGGGCCAGGTGCGCGGCAGCCGCCGTCACCGCCGATCCGAAGCCGCGCCCGCGGGCGGCCACTGGCGTCTGGACAGGGCCGATCCGCGAGACCCCTGACGCGGGGGCGCGCAGCAGCGCCATGCTCACCACCTCGTCATCGACGGTCCAGAGTACGAACCGATTACCTGCGGCGACAGCGCCTTTCACGAACCTCACCCCGGCCTCATCGTCCCGGACCTCCTGAAACGTCTCGACGAAGAAGTCCTCCACGCGCGCGGCGAGCAACGGGTGGTCGACCTCGGTCGCAAGGCGCTGTTCTCCCGGTACGTCGACCGGGGGCTGCAGGGTGCCCAGCCGGTACAGCATCTCCTCGACGTTGACGCGGCTTCCGACCGCCAACCTCGACTGCCATGCGGCGCAGAACCGCTGAGCACGCTCACGCAGTCCCCGAAGCCCGCACAGGGTGGGGTGGGTTTCGGCCACGAATGCCACAGTGCTGTCGACGTTTTCGATCGGCAGACCGTTGACCAGCAGAGGATAAGGCGGGGTCTGCATCGCCGCACCGACCACATCGTCACCCTCGTGCACAGTGAGGAGAAGCGCGTCGTCGGCGACGCCGGCGGCCAGCGCGGTCAGCTCGACGGTATGCCGGATCGGGTCGCGCGCGTAGAGCGGACGCGCGAGCGCGAGGAAGCTCGCGACATCGTCGTGGGCCCGGACTTCCATGGTGGCGACGATAGGTCGCGCAGACATCCGGGGGAAAACGATTTTTCGCTCACACCTCAGCCGGTGATGTCGCGGCCGATGAGCTGGCGAGCGACGATCCACTGTTGGAGTTCGTTGGCGCCCTCGAAGATCTCCAGGATCTTGGCGTCGCGGAACATCTCCTCGAGCCGGACCGACTCGCCTGTCTCGCCGACCTGGCGGGCGAACCCCAGCGCGCCGTAGATCTGGATCGCCTCACGCACGACGTCGTTGGCCAGACGGGTGCCGTAGGCCTTGGCCATCGCCGCCTCAGGCTCAGCGCTGCGGTCGCCGCGATCGATCAGGGTGGCCGCCTTCTGATACAGCGTTCGCGCGCACTCGATCTCGGTGGCCCGCTGGGCCATCACGAACTGCCAATGCTGCATAGCACCCAGCGGCGCACCGAACACCTCGCGCGTCCGCAGGCGGTGCACGGCCAGATCGAGGGCCGCCTGCGCCACCCCAACACCGGCAGCACCGATCCCGATACGACCACGAACCAGCGCCGAGAGCGCCACACTCATCCCGCCGCCCGCAGCGCCGAGCAGGTGGTTCCGCGGCACATGGACGTCGGTGAACTCGATGTCCGCGGTGATCTGACCACGGTGCCCCATCTTCAGATCGGGGTTACCGATCCGCACACCAGGAGAAGTCAGGTCCACCAGCAGCATGTGGGCTCTGTCCCCGTGTGCGCCGGCCCGGACGAGTACCGACACCCAACCGGCGGCAATGCTGTTGGTGATCCACCGCTTTCGGCCGTTGACCAGGAAGCCGTCGGACGTCTCCTCGGCGACGGTCCGCAGGCGCGCAGCGGTGAGATCAGAGCTCGTTTCCGGCTCGGTGGTGGCGAAGGAGAAGGCCACCCGCCCGCTCACCAGTTCCGGAATCAACCGGGCCCGCAGCTCATCAGTGGCGAAGACGAGCGTCTGCGGCACCAGGATGCACTGACCGTCGTACACGCCCGCCAGCGACGACGACTCGTAGGCGATCTCCTCGGCGACGGTGCAGGTGCCCAGCATCGGGTGGTCGAGACCGCGACCGTAGTCACTTCCGAAGGGGACGGCGAACATGCCCTCCTCGGCGAGTCCGCGAAAAGCAGCCCACGGAAAGCTTTCCCGAGACTCCTCACGCGCTCCGATGTCGCGAGCGTGCGGAGCAACCCGCCGGCGGACGGCGTCTCGCGCTTCGGCGCGCAACCCCACGATTTCCTCGGGGAGCCAGACGTCGTGGGTCATCCGGTCTTGCGTGCGGTCAGGCGCAGAGGTCACGCCCGCCAGAATAACAGTCAGCACTGACTGTATTACTGTCCGGGCTGAAGCAAGGTGTCTCGCGCGATCTGACGCCACATGGCGACGTGCGGATCCTTGTCCGGATCGCGTTCGTCGATCGCATACGTCAGCGCAACGCCGCGCATGCTGGTGAACAGCAGCTCCCTCAAGCGCGCAAACCCCGGGTGACTGCTGTGCTCCGGACCGAACATCGTCGCCACCACGCGTTCGATGTCACGGCCCAGCCGCCGCTCGGCCACGACCAGCTCAGCGCGCAACGCAGTGTTGATCCGCGCCGCCACCCACAACTCCATTGCCGCCCAGAAGTAGGGCTGGCGGAACGTCCGCCAGAGCGCGTCCACCGCGTCGTCGATCCGCGGGCCACCATGCGGCGGGTGGTCCGAGCCCGAGTCGAACCAGTCCGCCATTTCGCCGATGCGCTTGGTCACCAGATGCTCAGCGGCAGCCACCAAGAGCTCGTCTCGAGAAGGGAAGTAGTGCAGCAAGCGGCCTCGCGAGACACCCGCCCGCTCCTGGATCACCACAGTGGACGCGCCGACGTAACCGTGGTCCACCAGCGCTTCCACGGCCGCATTCAAGATGACCTCGCGGCTGTCGGCGCGCCGTGCGGTGTGCGACCTCGGCCCGTCGCGAGATGGAGTGCTCACACGTCGAACACTAAGCCTGATCAAGGCGCACTCGACATTCGACGAGTCTGTCGCGAAAGAGCCGTAGCTCTGCTCACATGCAGCCGTTGGCACAGATGTCGGCCGGCGGACGCTCGTCAGGAGGAGGAATCGACGGATCCACCGGCTGATCGGTGGTCAGGTCGATGTCGCCCTGTAGTGACGGCGCCGATGGGATGACCGCGCAGAGCGGCCACATGACCACCTCACAGGGGCCGTCTCCTGGATCGGCGTGCGCAACCGGTGAGAGGACCGCACCGAGCACGCCAGCGGCGACGGCAACCACAGCGACGGCAGGGACCCTCATCGATGTTTCCTCTCGGCGATCATCGGTCCGGCGCACCGTAGACGGCAACGACCACGCTGCGGTCCAGACTGTTGGCCGACCAGACCCCGATGTCCGTATGCGAGCAGTCGGCCATGACGGCGTAGGCCACCGGGTCGTAGTACCACTGGTGCAGGATGTCGAGTCCGTTGATCGCCAGGGCCGGATTGATCGCCACGGTCTGGCCGACCTCTCCCCGATAGCCGGCCGCGTCTGCGCGCGACTGCGCAGTCGAGCCGTCCGATCCGAGATCACCGCCGAGCGTGCGGTTGTTCAGCACGTCGTTGGTGTGCCACTCGGCCGCCAAGCGCAGCTGCGGGTTGATCTTCACGTCGTTGGTGCATCCCGCCTGGTGTTGCAGCGTGTAGACGTTGGTCACGACGCTGTTGTTCAGCCGCCGGTTGTCGGCGTGCGCCGCGGGTGTCGACGCTATGGCGGCGGCAGCGCTCGACAGGGCGAGCGCCGCCGACGTGCAGATGCGTACATGGTTGTTCCCCATGGGTTCCACCGCTTTCGGTGATCGCTAGACCGGTTCGAATCCGGAGACGAGCCAACGCCCGTCGATCCTGTCCAAGGTCACCTGCACGGTGGACAGCGAATTCGTCGGCGGGGCATCCCCGATCGTCGTCGTCTGATTGACGAACAGCATTGTCACTGCGTGAGATTCGGTCGCAGAGACCGGCGCGGCCGACTGCACCGTCGCAGACGCAGAGATCTTCTTCTCCTTCGAGCCCGGGATCACGATGTCGTTGACGAGCTTGAGGTACTCGTCGCGGAAACCACCGGTCAATCGATCAGCGGCTGCCCTGAGATCCGTGTCCACGGTGTCGGGCTGGTACGCCAGCATCGCAACCGTCGTGTCAGACGCCGCACGCACGGATTGTTCTTCAGCACGCTGGGACTGGACCGCGCTGTGATCGAGCCATTTCAGGTAGCCGGTCCCGGCAGCGAGCAGCACGACCGCCGCCGGCAGTATCGCGAAGGCGAACAGATTCTTCCACCGGATTCGCCGCCACCGTGGTGTGCGCTTCGTTTCCACCGGTTCCGAGTCCACCGGGCTGCGACTCTCTTCGACGTCGAGGGACACGTGTCTTCCTTTCTGGTGGCGTGGGGTGATCAGGCGACGAAGTTGACGTCGGAGACCTTGTATGTGCCGTCGGCGATCTTCTGCACGTCGATGCGCATCCGCCAGGCGCGCGGAGGCTGGTCCTGTCCACCCACGTTCGATGTCCTCACCGAAACCGCGACGAGAACCTGCCCGTGATCCCCGTCCAGCTTCTCCAGGCCGGCCGAGGTCACCGTGCCCACCGATGTCGACTGCGCCTGCTTCACCACGTCGATGAACGGCTGTGAGCGCTGCTGGAAGTCGTCGTGGAAGTCCCCCACCGAGGAATCGAGGATGCGCGCGATGTCGGCGTCGACCTCAGTGAAATTGATGGTGGTGAGGTTGACTGCACCTTGTCGGGCGACGTCGATCATGGTGTCGCGCTGGGCGCTCACCTCACGCTCACCATGGATGCCCCAACCGAGCCATCCTGCGACTGTGCCCAGAGCGATCAGGACGACACCGCAGACGACGATCGCCGCGTTCGCCGCGGACGTCCTTCGGCCCACTGCGGCGTCGGCAGCGTATTCCTCTCCACCGGAATCGGATTCGGAATCGGATTGGAGATGATCGTCATCGCAGACGTCGATCACCTCGGCGGAATCAGCATGCTCTGCCATGTCTTTCCTCCTTCGTGGACGGTCAGGTCCTGTTGCGTGTAGACCTTGCCGTCAGGTGCTCGGTAGGCGCCGGTCGCCGGGTCGTAGTAGGCGGCAGCTATGGGCGGGCCCTCGCCACCTGCTGGTGGCGCCGCCGCCTGCGGTTGCGCCGGTACCGTCTGGGGCACAGTCGAATCGGGCGGTCGCTGCGGAATGTCCTGGCCGCTCAGCGTCGCGTTCGGGTCGCCCTTCCAGTTGAAGCCATCGTTGAGGGGCACGTACTCCTCGTCGCTGCGGCACATCTTCGCGGTGGGAGCGCGCTTGCCGGGCTTCATCATGCAGGGCAGATTGCGGGCGCCACGTACCGCGTTCCACGAATCCTGCGGAATCCGGCAGTACAGGTCGTCCACCGGACGATCCGGGGTGTCGGTCAGGGACGGGACGCGCTGCTGTTGAGCGGGCAAGTAGCCGGTGGTGCACGGGGGCGGGAGGTTGAGATTGAGGTTGAACGACAGAACCAGACCTGGGTGCTTGCTGTCGCGATTGGCCACCGTTCCCGACTGCATGACGGCCACCCCCATCGGAACCAGGACGAGCAGCTGTTCGATACCGGCGTTGTAGGTGACGGCGAGTTGGCCCAGGCCCAGCAGGTTGTTCATCATCACCGGCAGGCTGGGTTTGAGTCGATCGACCAGTAGGCGGGCCTGTTCGGCGGCGGGTCCCCCCTGCTGGAGGAAGCCGGCGACCGCCCCGTCTTCGACCTTCAACTGGTGCGTCAGGTCGGACACGTGCGCGGCCCACTTCTTGATGGAATCGGCCGTGTCGGCCTGGGTGTCCAACACGGGTCCCGCGTTGTCGATCACCGAGACGATCGGACCGAGATTCTTGCGCGCGTCGATGGCGAGGTCACTGGAGGCCCGGACGATCCGGGACAGTTCCGGCCCCAACCCTCCGACGGCTGAGTAACTCTCGTCGACGACGGTCGTGACGTTGTCACGAGGAATCGCCTGCAACCCCCGATTGGCGGCGTCGAGCAGCTCCCCGATGTCGGGCGGTGTCGAGGTGTTCTGCACATCGATGACATCGCCGTTCTTCAGCGGCGGTGACGTGCCGTTGCGTGGCAGGAGCGCAACGTACTGCTCGCCGATGGCCGACGTGCTGTGAACCTGCGCCTGGAGGTCGGAGGGTATGGAGATGTCGGATCGCAGAGACAAGGTCGCTTCAACCCCACTGTCGGTGAGGTTCACCGCGGTCACCCGACCCACCTCGGTACCCCGGTACGTGACATTGGCGCTGTCGTAGAGACCGCTGGCCTGCATCAGCTCCAGGGTCACCGTGTACCGGCCCACGCCCATCATCGCGGGGAGCTTGATGTACCCGAAGATCATCACCGCCCCGGCGACGACCGCGACAGTGGTGAAAATGGCCAGCTGGGTCTTCACCGGCTTCGTCAGGCGCATGTCACGGCCCCTGATCGAGGTGATAGGGAGCGACCAACGGGTTCGTGGCCGTGTAGGGACTGGGTAGCTGTCCGATGGTGCGACCCCATTGCATCTCCAGCTCGGTGAGCTTGCCTTCGAATCGGGTTCCGGTGAAGAGCGCGTTGTCGATACGGCTCAGGGTGAGGTCGGCGATCGCGGTGATGTTGGCGTAGTCACCGCGAATCCACTTGTCGAGCGGCCCCTTCGGCCACGGGAAGGTACCGATGAAGTCCAACGACCGCGTCAGATCGGGACCGGTCGCGGCCAACGATTTCAGAACAGGTCCGACGGCCTGTAGTTCCTTGACCAGGTTTTCCTTGCTGTTGTTCACGGTGTCGGTGGTCAACGCACTGAACTTGGCGAAGGCGTCGGCCGCGGCGCTCAGGTTGTCCCGTTGCTCCGCCAACACCGCGAGCGCATCGGGGATCGTGTGAATCGCTCTGTCCAGCACCGGCTTCTGATCGGCCAGCTGGCCGACGAGCCCGTTGAAACTCTCGGTCGCCGAGATCACGTCACCGGTCTGGGCGTTCAAACGAGTGGTGAACTCGTCGATCTGGGTGATGAGACTCTTCAAGTCCGCCTCTCGGCCCGTGAACGCTGTGGCGAAGGCTGCGGTGATGTCCTGCACCTGGCCGATGCCGCCGCCGTTGAGCATCAACGACAACGCCGACAGGGTCTGGTCCGTCCCCGGGTAGGCGCCGGCGCGTTCGAGTGGGATCAGTGAGCCCTCGTGCAAACGGCCCTGTGGCGCCACATTGGTCGGTGGAGCGAGTTCAATGTGCAGTGATCCGAGCAAGCTCGTCTGACCGACCGTGGCCGTCGCATTGGCCGGGAGCACGACATCGGAATTGAGCGTCATCGTCACCAGGGCATGCCATCCCTGGCGTTCGATCTTGGTGATGGTGCCGACGTTGGCGTCCCCGACTCGAACCCGTGAGTTCTGCTGGATGTAGCCCACATCGGGAAGCTGGGCCTGCACGACATAGGAGCCGGGACCGCCCCCCTCGGTGCCGGGCAGGGGAAGTGAGTTGAGTCCGTTCCACTGGCAACCCGATGCTGCTAGGGACGTAGTGACGGCCGCGGCCAGTACGACGAGGAGACGGCGAATTCGACTGTCGTGCAGACGTTTCTCCATCACGATCCGCTCCCGTGCGGGACCATCATGCCGCTGAGGCCGGCGTGGGGATCGGTGGACGCGGCGGGAGCCGGAGCCGGTGGGGTCGGACGGTAGCTCGGCCGCAACCAATCCTCGGAGTATGTCAGTTCGTTCGGCCGCGCCGATTCCCCGACGACATAGTTGGCCCCCAACGGTAGGAAGTTGTACTGCCGGTTCTTGATGATGGGCGCGAGGTACTGCGCGCACAGTTTGGCCGACTGCTCACTGTTCATTCTTGATGCGGCTTCCAATGAGCCGCAGATGAAGGAGATCGGATTCGCGAAGTTCTGCAGCGTCAGCGCACCGGTGATGCCCTGCTGAGTCGGTTGGTAGATGTTGATGAAGTTCTGCAGTGTGTTGGGGAACAGGTGCAGAGCTTGCTCGACATCGTCGATGCTGTCGTGCACCGCCGTGGTGATCGATGCGAGCTTGTCGGTTGTGGTACCTATCGAATCACGATTGTCGGCAATGAATTCCGTGGCCGCATGGACGACCTCGTTGAGGTCACCGACCGCGTTGCCGACAGCGTCGGGTGAACTCGCCAGCGATCCGGTGACCGAGGCCAGGTTCCGATTCAGTTGGCGCAGCAGGTCATCGCTGTCGCGCAACGCCGACACGACGAGCGAGATGTTCTTGATCGTGGAGAAGATGTCGTCACTGTGGTCCCCGAGGATGGACAACGCCTGCGACAGTTTGGCGACGGTGTCGCGGATGCTCACACCCTGCCCCCGAAGGTTGTCCGCGGCGGTGTCGACGAACGCGCCGAGCGTGCTGACGCCACCGGGTTCAGTGGGTTGCAGAGCGTCGGTGAGCTTTTCCAGTTGGACCCGAAGGTCGTCCCACTCCAGGGGCACCGCGGTGTTCTTCTCGTCGATGACGGCGCCGTCGGCCATCTGCGCTCCACCGGTGTAGACCGGTGTGAGCTGGATGGCGCGCGCGGTGACCAGCTGCGGGGAGATGATCGCCGCCCTCGCGTCGGCCGGCACGGAGTACTTGTCGTCGACCCAGAAGCCGATCTTCACTCGCTGCGGCTGCGGTTCGATGCTGTCGATGCGCCCGACCGGAACCCCCAGGATGCGTACTTCGTCGTTGACGAACAGACCGTTGCTGTTCTCGAAGTACGCGACCACATGAATGCGATTGAGTGCGTTGTAGTTTCGCACGACGACCACAGCACCGGCCACCATGAGGGCGACCAGCGCGGCGGCGACACCGATGCGCGCGGTGCGTGATCCGGTCACTGTCCCCCCTCACCCGTCGTGTCAGAGCCTGTGCTGCCGCTGGACTGCGGTGCGGGTGCCGGTGGCCCGGGCGGTGGACCGCCCGGCGGTGGCGGTGGGCCTGGATCCCGGTACGGATAGCAGCCAGTGGGGCCTGGAAGGGGAAGTCCGGGCGGTCCGCAACCGGCGTCACCGGGGTTTCCGGTGATGGCGTCGGGGATCGTGAGCCTGGGTTCACCGCCCTGACCGGTCCGTGGGTACGGCACCGGCAATGGCGGCGTGGCCTTCTGGCCGATCTGCGGATCGGTGCGTTGCGAGGGGAGCAGGGTGTTGGGGTCGAGACCGAGATCGGAGAAGGCGGCGTCGACGAACGGCTGGACGAACTGACCGGGCAGCAGGTTGACGATGTAGGCCTTGAAGAAGGGACCGGATGCCACCGATTCACCCAACGACATTGCGTACTGGTTGAGGTACTTGATCGCCTGCTGCAGGCCGGCCTTTCGCGCATCGACGATCGACAGCACGGCGTTGAGCTTGT
The DNA here is from genome assembly GCF_036946525.1 of Mycobacterium kyogaense. Classification (GTDB taxonomy): domain Bacteria; phylum Actinomycetota; class Actinomycetes; order Mycobacteriales; family Mycobacteriaceae; genus Mycobacterium; species Mycobacterium kyogaense_A. The sequence goes on from NZ_JAQIIY010000006.1 coordinate 429,470, forward strand.
CCAGGGCAGGCTTCAACGCGGCCTTGTTGTCACTGATGAAACCTGACAGTTGCTGGGCGAGGGCCGACAGATTCCCTGAGATCTGCGCCAGTGCAGCACTTTGTGTCCGGAGTTCGGCGAGCAGCGCATTGCTGTTGGCCACCAGGCCTCCGATCTGGTCAGCGCGGTCGGAGAGTACTCGGGTCGCCTTGTTCGCATCGGCGAGCAGCTGACGTAGTGCGGTGTCACGGGTGTCCAGCGACTGGGCGAAGCGGCCGACACCCTGAACGGCCGCCTGGACGTTAGGTGGGGTGTCTTTGAACGTATCCGCCAGTGTCGCAAGGGCATCCGACACGGAGTTCGTGTCGAGATCCTTGATGGTCGTCGACAAGTCACCGAGCGCATCGGGAAGCTGGTAGGGCGAACGGGTGCGCTCGATGGGGATCGGGCGGTCGAGGTGCCCGTCGCCGCGGGGTGCCACGGCCAGCACCTTGGCACCCAGCAGACTCTTGGTACGGATGCTGACCTCGGTGTCCTGGCCGAGCCGCACGTTGTCGTCGACGCTGAATGTCACCAGAACCTGCGAACCGCTCAGGTCGACGGAGGACACCTCGCCCACGCGGTAGCCGGCCACCTGAACCGGGGCCCCGGCGCGCAGTCCGCCGGCCTCGGCGAAATAGGCCGAGTAGTGGTCCATGCTGTGGACGAACGGCAGCTTCTTGTACTGGAGTGCCCCGGTGACCACGGCGAGCAGCACGACGATTCCGACGATCCCGATGACGTACCGATTGCGTTCCTGGAAGGACTTCACTTCGGTGCGCACCGCCCTGAGCTCTGACCGGCGAGCTTCACGTAAACCGGTTGCCCGCCTTTGCCGTTGACCTTCAGCACCAGATCGCACAGATAGAACGTGAAGAAGTCGCCCATGATGCCGAGCCGGCTGAGCACCTTGTAGGACTGCGGCAGGGTCTCGAGATAGTTGTCGAACCAGTCGTGGTCGGCGGCGACGATCGCGGCGACGGCATCGGTCTGGGACACCACGTCCCTGGCCGCGGGACGTGCCTTGGTGAGAAGGTCGGCCAATGTCGCTGAGGCCGCGTTGGTGTGGGCCACCGCGTTGGTGATGTCGGTCTTGTGCTCAGCCAGGCCTTTGGTCAGTTCTGCGAGTGAGTCGACTGCCTTCCCGAACTCGTCGGTGTTGCCGCCGAAGGAGCCGACGACAGCGTTGAGGTTGTCGATCACCTGGCCGATGAGTTCGTCACGGTCAGCGAGCGTGCTGGTGACCGCCGCGGCCTGGGTGAGGAACGAGCCAATTGTGGCGCCTTCCCCCTGAAACGCTGAGATCAGCTGGAATGACAGGGTATTGACCTGCTGCGGGTCGAGAGCCCGGAACAGGGGCCGGAAGCCACCCAGCAAAGTGTCGAGGTCGAGGGCCGGCTCTGTCTTGTCCACGCCGATGGTGCCACCGGGGGCCAACCGCCGCCCGCTGTCACCGCCCTCCAGCAATGCCAGGTAGCGATCGCCGATCGGGTTCTCCCATCGGACGGCAGCCTTGGTCGCATCGGTCAACGTCACCGAGGGTTCAGCCGAGAACTGGACCACTGCTTGGGAGGCATCGTTGATCGAGATGGCTTTGACCTTTCCCACTTCGACACCGGCGATGCGCACGAAGTCCCCCACCTTCAAGCCACTCACGTCGACGAAATCGGCGGAGTAGGCCTGCTCGGTGGACACCCGGTACTGCGAGAAGATCGCGAGCAGTCCCGCCGTGCCGAACAAGCAGACGATCGCGAAGATCGTGAAGCTGATCGCAGCTCGTCTCAGACTGGTGTTCACGGATTGACTGTCCTCGGTGTCACGGGGTGGGTTGTGGCGGTGCCTCTGCCGACAACGGAGGCGGCGCGGCTGGCGGTGGCGGCGGTGCAGGGGCGGGACCCGCGGGCAGGCCGGGGTACAGCGGGCTGCCGTCCGCCGCGTACCACGGCGCGCCGTAGGGGCGGCCCGCCCGGATAGGGTGGCGGCGGCCCCGGGGCGGGGCCCGGGAGGCACTGGCCGACGTCGGGCGGGCCGGGAACAGCTCGCGTCACCGGAAGGTAACTGGCCGAACAGGTTTGACCGATGCCCGGATTCGGCCTCCAGTCCAGTCCGGTTCCGTAACCTGTGTTCGTGACCAGCTGCCGGACAGGGAAGTTCTTGGCCACGTCCGGGAGCGAACCACACCCTGGTTTGCCACCCGGGCCTCCCTTGGCCGCGACCACGGGCAGGTTCTCGGGATAGCGGTACAGGTCGTCGCCGAACGAGATCCCGGCATCGAGGAACACCGTCCGACCGTCACCCCCGAACCATTCGTTTCCGGCTTTGTCGAGGAAGACCTTCGCGCCCTGCACGGTGCAGGTGATCTCGGGGTTGTACTCGAGCAGCAGGCTGGTGGTGGGCTCCAGCACGTTGATCCCGTTGACGAAGGTGTCCCTGTTCTGCGCCAGCAGCTCGGTCCCACTGGTGGCGAAGCCGATCGTGCTCATCAGCAACGCATCGAGATCTTTCGCGTGACTGCTCACCGTGGTGCTGGTCGTGCTCGCCGCATCCAGCGTCGACAAGATGTCCGCGGCGGCAGCTCCGTAGGCGTCGCTGAATCCTCGCAACGATCGCCAGTCGGCGGCCACGGCGTCCATTCGCGGATTGATCGCCTGCAGAACCTGATTGGCGTCCGTGGTCGCCTGACCGATCCGTTCACCCTGACCGCGCACACCGTCCGCGAGTGCCGTCAGCACGGCGTTGAGCTTGGAGATGTCGATCTGGTGCAGGAGTCCCACCAGGTTGTCGAAGACGGTGTTCACCTCGGTCGTCACATTGCGGGACTGCAGGACCGCACCGGCGGTGAGCCTGCGCGGACTCGGCTCGTCCGGGTAGACGAGGTCGACGTACTTGGCGCCGAATGCCGTCGTGGCCTTGATCTCGGCTCCGACGTTGGCGGGTATCCGGGCGACCTGATCCGGAAAGAGTTCCAGCTGCAGGCTGGTCGGCTGGCTACCACCGGTGACGCCGGCGACCCGCCCGACCTCTACTCCACGCATCTTCACCTTGGCCCCGGATTCCATGACGAGACCGGTGCGCCCGGAAACCACAGTGACAGGAACATACGAGGTGAAGACGCCGGCGAACATCGCCACGCACAGCGCGACGAGCGCGGTGATGATGGCGAAAAGGGTGACCGCCCACCAGATCGGGTGCACGTGCTGTGCTCGCTGCGCCAGGGACATCGGATCAGCCCGCCAGGTGGAAGTTGCCGGACTGCCCGTAGATGGCGAGTGAGACGAACAGGACGACGAAGACCGCCGAGATCATCGAGGTGCGCACCGCCCTGCCGACGGCTTCCCCCACACCCGCGGGGCCACCGGAGGCGGTGTAGCCGTAGTAGGTGTGCACCAACATGATGACGACTGCCATCAACACCGCCTGGAAGAACGACCAGATGATGTCCGTGGGGTTCAGGAAGGTGTTGAAGTAATGGTCGTAGACACCGCTGGACTGTCCGTAGACAACGGTGGTGCCGAAGCGGGCAGCCAGGAACGCGGTGATCATCGCGACGCAGTACAGCGGCATCACGACGATGACTCCCGCGGCAACCCGATTGGAGGCCAAATAGGCCACCGAGCGAACCCCCATCACCTCGAGGGCGTCGATCTCCTCGTTGATGCGCATCGCACCGAGCTGCGCGGTGGCGCCGGCTCCGATCGTCGCCGCCAGAGCGATACCTGCGATGACGGGCGCGATGAGCCGGACGTTGAAGAAGGCCGAGGCGAAACCGGTCAGCGCTTCGACACCGACGTTGGCGAACTGGTTGTACCCCTGCACGGCCACCAGCGCTCCGGTGGACAGCGTCAGGAATCCCACGATGACGACAGTGCCGCCGATCACCGCCAATGCTCCTGTGCCCAAGCTCATCTGGGCGATGAGACGAACCAGTTCGGCGTTGTAGTGGACCACGCCGTCCCGGATCGAGACAACCGTCTGGAAGTAGAACTGCGCCTGGGTACCGATACGGGTCAACCCACCCGTCACGCGCCTCGTAGAGCGGTGCAGCCGCGGGTGAAGCCTGCTGGGTGAGCTGACGGTCATAGTGTGGCGGTCACCCCCACGGCGGTCGCGACGATGTTGATCGCGAACAACGCGACGAAGGTGAACACGACCGTCTCGTTGACCGCGTTTCCGACACCGGCGGGTCCGCCACCGACCGAAATGCCCTTGTAGCACGCGATCAATCCGGCGGCGAGCCCGAACAGCGTCGACTTGATCAACGCGACGATCACATCGGGCGCCTTCGTGATGACCGTGAGGCCGCCGACGAACGATCCTGGCGTCACGTGCTGGATGAAGACCGAGAAGGCAAAGCTACCAACGAGTCCCACGAGAATGACCACCGATGACAGCAGTGTCGCCACGACGGTGGCCGCGAGCACCCTGGGGACCACCAGCGCCTGGATGGGATTGACACCCATCACTCGCAAGGCGTCGAGTTCCTCGCGGATGGTGCGGGCGCCGAGATCGGCACACATGGCTGTGGCACCCGCGCCCGAGACGACGAGCACCGTCACCACCGGGCCGATCTGGGTCACGGTGCCATATGCCGCACCGGTCCCCGAGTAGTCGGCTGCGCCGAACTCGACCAACAGGATGTTGAACGTGAAGACGAGCAGGACCGTGAACGGGATCGCCAGCATGAGCGTCGGTATCAGTGAGACGCGCGCGACGAACCACGCCTGCAGCACGAACTCGCGCCACGCGAAGGGGGGTCTGAACAACAGCACGAGTACGTCGAGCGACATCGCGAAGAAGTCTCCGATGGCGCCGAGTGGCTTTCCGGCCTTGGTCGACGACAGTGCGTTCAATCGGTCCGACATTCGCCGACCAGGTGATGTCATCGCCACCTCACAGCAACGTCTCCACCGAATGTGTGTGGGCGTCCGAGATACGCAGAACAGCAATCGCCTCCGACTGTCCCGGCCGGCACCGGTTGACTGTTCACGCGCGCGTACGAGGCCACGCGTCGCCGCGACCGTCGCGCAGCCCCGCAGGTGGTGAACGCACCGGGCCGGCAGGAGTGTGGTTGTTCTGCGGAACCGCCGGACAGGGAGCTACGACGTGCAGGGCGGCCCGATCCCGCGGTCACCCGCGAAGCCAGTCCGTTCATCCTTTGCCCCTTTTGACGTGCAGATACACCCATACAAACCTAACGTCATGTGGTTTATCGAGTGACGAGTGGTCAATCTACTAGCAATAGTTTTTCTTGCCAACCCCCGACTGCGAACTCGTTCACATCACACCCACTGGTGTGATGCCACGCACTGACACACACGTGGGTGCGCCAGCACTGTTTGTGCAGATGGCCGCTGGCACGGGTCAGTCCGTCGGTACCGGGATGCCTGTGCGTTGCGAGATCTCCGACCGATCGGAGGAAGCGCGACGGGCCCGTCGGCGAGCAGCGAATTGACGCAACGGGCAAATAAATTACTGCCCTGGAAAGAGCGGGCGGATCAGGCCGATGCTTCCTCGGACCGCGTGCCACCCTCGGCGTTGGCGATCACGCCCCGCAGGAAGCTCCGAATCCGTTCGGCGAAAAGCTCTTTGGCGGTCAACTCATTGGCAGCAAGAGCCGCACTCAGATGAGGATGGTCAGTGGCGTTGACCGCGGGAAAAAGAACGTACCTGGCGCGTGGCTTTCGCAGAGCTTCGGTGAGGACAGCGCCGAGGCAGAGAGTTTCGACACCGTCGAGAATTTCGACGTGCAACCGCACCGGCACGCCTGAATCGTGCAGATACCGTGCGGCGTCTTCGAAGCCGGGAATGAGCGTCTGCCGGGGCAGGTGCTCGAGGAGAATCGATGCGGCATTGCGGTGACGAAGCACCGATTGCCGGAAGTTCAGCCCGAGACTGACGAAGTACTCGGGCCAGTCCGGACCGGGTGGACGCCGAGGCCTGGTCACCGACTTACCCGCAATGTGGCGAGCCACCGCCACGAGCAACTCGTCTTTGCTCGCGAAGTGGTGATACAGCGAAGGGGCGCGCACACCCAGGACGGTTGCCAGCCGCGGAAGACTGAAGGCGTCGAGACCCTCCTCGTCAATGATCTTGATCGAGGCGTCGACTG
>NZ_JAQIIY010000007.1:0-330118 GCF_036946525.1 Mycobacterium kyogaense
GGGCGGGGTCGAGGGGGATGCCGTGCGCGGCCAGCGCGGCGGCGTACCCGTCGAATCTCTCGACGGTCGAGGAGATTCCGGCGATACCGCGCACCACGGCGACCCGGCGGTGCCCGTGCTCGATCAGGTGCTCGGTGAGGGCGCGCGCTGACTCGACGTTCTCGGGCCCGACCTGATCGCAGTCGATGTCGACGGCGCGGTCGATGAGAACCAGCGGCGTGCCGGTGCGCACGATCGCCGGCAGCGTCGTGCGTTCCGAGCCGGCCGCGGGCGCGACGATCATCCCGTCGGCCTGCCGGTCCAGCAGGGAGTCGGTGACCCGCTTCTCGGATTCCGCGTTGTCGTGGGAATCGCCGACGATCAGGACGTAACCCGCTTCCGAGAGCGCTGTCTCGACCGCGTGTACGAGGTTGCCGAAGTACGGGTTGGTCAACGCCGAGATCGACAGTCCGACTGTGTGGGTGCGCCCGGCCGCCAGCGAGCGCGCCACGCCGTTGCGCCGGTAGCCTGTCTCGGCGATTGCCGTCTCGACCCGCAGGCGCGTGCGGGTGTCGACCCGGCGGGTGCCGTTGATCACGTGCGAGACCGTGGACGCGGAGACCCCGGCCATGCGCGCGACATCGCCCATCGTGGTCATGGCAACCGCAGAACGCGATCGGCCCGCGCCGCTGTCGACTCGATCAGCTGCGCGTTGCGTTCGTCGGATCCCAACGCCCAGAACTCGGCGTCCTCCGGCGACTTCCCGAACGCCTCGTGCCGGCGTACCAGCCGCTCGTGCCGAATCCCGGTGTCGGGGGCCAGGAACCACACCTCGTCGACGCAGGCGCGCGCGGCCGGCCAGGCACCGGAGTCCAGCAGCAGGTAGTTGCCCTCGGTGACCACCAGCGGGATCGACGCGTGCACCGGGATCGACGAGCCGATCGGTTCCTCGATCTCGCGCCGGAACCGCGGGGCATAGATGACGGCATCCCCGTCGCGCTGCGCACGCAGCGCGGCCAGCAGCCGCGCGTACCCGTCGTCGTCGAAGGTGTCGTGTGCGCCCTTGCGGTCCCGCCGACCCAGGTCGAGCAGCACCTCGTTGGCCAGGTGGAAGCCGTCCATCGGCACGAGCACCGCATCGGCCGGTCCGAGCGCGTCGACGAGTTGCTCTGCAACGGTGGACTTTCCGGCTCCCGGCGCGCCGGTGAGCCCGAGGATGCGCCGCGTGCCGGGCGTGACCAGCGCCCGCGCCCAGCCGATCAGCTGCTCGAGGGTGGCCCTGTCGACGTCCTGCTCGATGGTCACCGTTGCCGCCTTCGATCGTGAGGGAGTTCGGCCAGCCAGGCCCGCGGTCCGATCACCGAGCACCGCAGCGCGGCGATCCGCGCCGCGGCCTCGATGCGCTCGGTCAGGCGGACTGCACCGGCCGCACCGAAGTAGCAGTATGCGCCGTGGAATGCGTCTCCGGCACCCAGGGTGTCGCGCACCTCGACCGCAGGCACGGTGACGCTGCCGGATTCGCCGTTCGACCACCACCGGACCGGAGCCGCACCGCCGGTGATCACGACGGTGGGCACACCGTTGCCGAGGAGCGCGGCGGCGGTGGCCTCGGCGCTGTCGGCGCCGGGGGTGCGAAAGTCGCCGGAGCACACCATGTCCGGCGCGTGCGCGACGAGATCACTCATCACCGGTTTCCAGCGGCCCGCGTCGACGACGCACGGCACCTGCGCCGCGGCGGCCGAGCGCGCCGCGGCCACCCCGATGACGGGGTGGTGCCCGTCGACGAGGACGACGTCGGCACCGGCGACGAGGTCGTCGAGGGCAGCCGGTGCCGCGGCATCGGAGGCCACGGCGTCCAGGGAAACCACCGACCGGTCCCCGGTCGCTTCCACTACCGACACGCTGGACACCGGAACGGGCCGTACCGTGCCGGCCGCCGCGTCGATCACCTCGACACCGTGTGCCACCAGGTCGCTGCGGACGAGGTCGGCCACCGGGTCGGTACCCAGCGCGGTGACGAGCACCGCGTCGCCGCCGAGCGCGGCGAACGTCACCGCCGCATTGGCGGCAGGGCCGCCGGCTGCGACGAATTGCGCTGCCGCGGTGATTTTCTGGTTCGCTGCGGGTGGCTCGGCGATGCGGTGGATGACGTCGAGGGTCGCCAGGCCGACGAAGACCCCCCGCGGTTCAGAGGCCGGCGCGTTCCTCATCGGTCGGCTCCTCCGCGCCGGTCATCAATGCCACCACCTCGGACATCGACCGCTGCTTCGGGTCGACGACGCCGGCGCGCTGACCCAGCCGGTGGATGTGGATACGGTCCGCCACTTCGAAGACGTGCGGCATGTCGTGGCTGATGAGCACCACCGGAATGCCTCGGTCCCGAATGGATTTGATCAGGTCGATCACCTGACCCGACTCCCGCACACCGAGCGCGGCGGTCGGCTCGTCCATGATGATCACACCGCGTCCGAAAGCCGCCGCACGGGCCACCGCGACACCTTGGCGCTGCCCGCCGGACAGCGTCTCGACGGCCTGGCTGACCGCCTTGATACCGATCTTCAGATCGGACAGGTGCTGGGAGGCGTCCTGTCGCATCCGCGGCATGTCGAGGCGACGGAAGACGCTGCCCGCGATGCCTTTTCGCCGGACCTCTCGGCCTAGGTACAGGTTGGAGGCGATGTCGAGGGCCGGCACCACCGCGAGGTCCTGGTACACCGTTTCGATCCCGGCGGCCCGCGCGTCGCGGGTGTTCTTGAACGACACCGGTTGGCCGTTCATCAGGATCTGACCGGAGTCCGGAATCACCGCGCCCGCAAGCGCTTTGATCAGACTGCTCTTGCCCGCACCGTTGTCGCCGATGACGGCGAGCACCTCCCCGGCGCGCAGCTCGAAGTCGGCGCCGTTGATCGCGGTCACGTTCCCGTACTTCTTGACCAGGCCGTGCGCTTCCAGAGCTGGGTTCGTCGTGGTGGTCACCGTGACCTCCTGCGGGTGAACTGGTCCAGAGCCACCGCGACGATCACCAGGACTCCGGTGGCGATGTTCTGATAGAGGTTGTCGACGCCGGCCTGGGTGAGCCCGTTGCGCAGCACGCCGACGATCAGCGTGCCGACCAGGGTGCCGCCCACGCCACCGCGACCGCCGAACAGGCTGGTCCCGCCGATGACCACCGCGGTGATGGTCTCGAGGTTGGCGTTCTGGTAGGCGTTCGGGTCGGCGTTGGGGATGCGTCCGAGCGCCGCCCACGCCGCGATCGCGGCGATCACGCCCGTGGTGACGTACACCGACAGCAGCACCCGGCCGGACTTGATGCCGGACAGATCGGATGCCTGCGGGTTGCCGCCGACCGCGTACACGTGCTTGCCCCAAGCGGTTTGGGATAGCGCGTACCACGTCACGAGATAGACCAGCAGCATCGCGACGACACCGAACGTCGTCGAGAACGTCCCGATCCGGAACGACGTGCCCAGGAACGTCAGCGGACCCGGCGTCACCCGGTAGGTCTCCGAGCCGGCCAGCAACCTGGTGGCGGCCTGGATCGCGGTGAACGTTCCGAGGGTGACGATGAACGGAGGCAATCGCAGGGCGGTGACGAGCCCGCCGTTGAGCGCGCCGAACACCACGCACACCAGCAGCGTGGAGCCCAGGGCGACGACCGGCCCGTTCGCGCCGGCACTCTGGGCCATCACGATGGTGCCGAAGACGGCGACCGCCCCGATCGACAGGTCGATTCCGGAGGTCAGGATGATCAGCGTCTGCCCGACCGCCAGGATGCCCACGACCACCGACTGCTGCAGGATCAGCGACACGTTCTGCGGCTCGAGGAACGAGTCGGAGATGACGCTGAAGATGATGATCGCCAGCACGAGAGCGACCAGCGGGCCCAGCAGGGGTTCACGCAGGAGGTTCGATACGCTCAGCCGACTCGACAGCGACGGCTTCGTCTGTGGTGCAACGCCGCTCGTCATGACCCGGCGGTACCCCAGCAGTTCTGCTCACCCCAGGCGGTGTCCTTCGACGGCAGGCCCGGCATGGGCTTGTCGGTGATGAGTTCGGAACCGGTGTCGTTGAAGCCGCTGGGCTTGGTGCCGTCCTTGGCGAACTTGACGACTGCCTGCACGCCGAGCTCGGCCATCTTCGCCGGGAACTGCATCACCGTCGCACCGATCTTGCCGGCCTTGACGTCGGCCACACCGGTGCAGCTGCCGTCGATCGAGCCGATGGTGATCTGCGCGGCCCGGCCGGCCGACTGGATGGCCTGGTAGGCGCCGGCGGCGGCCGGCTCGTTGATCGTGTAGAGCGCGTTGATCTGCGGCGCGCGCTGCAGGATGTTCTCCATCGCGGTCTGCGCCTTGGTCTGATCGCCGTTGGTGTTCTCCTGGCCGACGATCTCCGGCGAGTTGTTCGTGATGCCGAAGCCTTCGAGGAAGCCGTCGTGGCGGAACGTGTCGACGGTGCCGCCGGGGGTGCCGTCGAGCATCACGACCTGCGGGGCGGCGGAGCCGATGGCCGCCTTGACCCACTTGCCCTGGCTGACGCCAGCGGCCTTGTTGTCGGTGGCGAACGTGGCGTCGACGGCGTCCTCGGGGTCGGTGGCGGTGTCGAGCGCGATGACGATGACGCCCGCGTCGCGGGCCCGCTTGATCGCGTCGAGCACGCCGGTCGACGAGTTCGGCGTGATCAGAATGCCTTTGACGCCCTGGCCGACCATGTTCTCGATCGCGGTGACCTGGCCTTCGTTGTCGCCGTCGAAGGCTCCGGCGAGCGCCACCAACTGGGCGCCGTCCTTGTCGGCCTGCGCCTGTGCGGCTTCGCGCAGCTTGACGAAGTAGGGGTTGGAGTCGGTCTTGGTGATCAGGCCGACCTTGACGCTGTCCGATCCGGAGCCGCCGCTACACCCCGTCACGCCCAGCACCAGTGAACCGGCCATCAGCACCGATCCGATCGCGAACGTCGCGCCCTTGCGCCTGCCAACGGTGCCGACCATGTGGACTCCCTCGTCCCCGGGCGGCGCCCGACGCGCCGCGGTTGGACGGGAGCCTAAGACGAAGGCAAGCGCTTGCGCATGCGCTTTCGCGAAATTAGTGCGAACCCGTTTTCGCGGCGTCCGTCCGCTCGTCGCCTGCCAGCCGGGCATCCCACTCGGCCAGCACCTCCGGCGCGGTCTTCGGGGTGGCGAGGCTGGCGACGACGTACACGACGAGGCTCGCGGCGAGGCCGTAGTAGATCGGCTCGTTGGCCAACACGTCACCGACCACGGCCATCGTGCCGAGAGTGACGACGGTGCCCACCGCCATGGACCACAGCGCGCCGGTGCCGGTCGCCCGCCGCCACAGGAATCCGCCGAGGATGGCGACCAGCAGTCCGCCGACCAGGATGTCGTAGGCGATGGTCAGGGCGGCCACCACGTCGTCGAGCAGCGCCGCGATCACGATCACCACGATGCCCAGGGCCACCACGTAGCGCCGGTCGGAGTGCACGTCCCGCTCTGCGTCGGGGGCGGTCTTCACGGGGCGGCCGACAATCCGCGCCAGCAGCGGGGTGACATCGGTGCGGGCCACGGTGGCGGTGGCGATCAACGCACCCGAGGCCGTCGACATCATCGCCGCCACTGCCGCGGCCAGCACGAGGCCGCTGATGCCCACGGGCAGAATGGTTTCCGCGATCTGGGCGTACACGTCGTCGGAGGTTTCCACGTCGGGCAGGAAGGTCGAGGCCGCCGTCCCGATCAGCGCACCCGCGATCCCGTACAGCACGCAGTAGAGCGCCGCCGTGGTGCCACCCCACTTCGCGACCTGCGGCGAGCGGGCGGTGAAGACCCGCTGCCAGATGTCCTGGCCGATGAGCATGCCGAAGCTGTAGACCACAAAAAACGTGATGATGGTGGGCAATCCGATGTGACCGAGATCGAATGCCGCGTCACCTGCGCGCTCCCGGATGCCGGCGAAGCCACCTGCCTTGCTGAGCGTGAACGGCAACAGCAGGGCGAAGATGCCGATGGTCTTGAGGACGAACTGCACCATGTCGGTCAGCGTGATCGACCACATGCCGCCGATCGACGAGTAGAGCATCACGGTGAGGCCGCCGATCAGGACCGAGATCGTGCGATCGGTTCCAAACAACACGTTGAACACCGTCGCGTAGGCGATCGTCGACGTCACCGACAGCATCAATGTGTAGGCGGCCATCACGATGCCGGACGCCGATGTCGCATCGACGTCGTAGCGCAGCCGCAGCATCTGCGCGACGGTGTACACCTTGAGCCGTTGGATGCGACCGGCGAACAGCAGGCTCAGCGCCAGGAGTCCGACGGCGATCGCGACGACCAGCCACATGCCCGACAGACCCCACTTGTAGCCGAGGCCGACGCCACCGACGGTGGATGCGCCGCCGAGCACCACCGCGGCCATCGTGCCCGTGTAGAGGGTGGGGCCCAGACGCCGTCCGGCGACGAGGAAGTCGGCCGAATCCTTGGTCCTGGTCTTGCCCCAGAAGCCGAATGCCAGCATGGCGAGGAGGTAGACGACGATGATCGCGATGTCGAGCGGCTTGCCCATGGTGACCTCCTAGGTGGCTGCGAACATCCGCAGCGTTGCGGGAAGGATGACGACGACGGGGCCGCGGGTGTCGAAGGTGCGGGCCACGACGTCGCCGACGTCGGCCAGGGTGGCCGTGTGCGCGGGAACACCGAAACTGGTTGAGAGCGCAGCGAAGTCGGGGCGAGCCAGTTCGGTGGCAGTGGCCTGGCCGAACTCCTCGGTCATGTATTCGCGCAGGATTCCGTAGCCGCCGTCGTCGACGATCAACCAGGTGACGTCCGCATCGTGCTGACGCGCGGTGGCCAGTTCGGCGATCGAGTACATCGCCCCGCCATCGCCGGACACGGCCAGCGTCCGCTGCCCGGTGCCGATCGCGGCCGCCAGCGCGGCAGGGAAGGCGAAGCCCAGGCCCCCGGCACCCTGGGCGGAGTGGAACTGCCCGTCGCGCGGATCCCACGCCGACCACGCCCAGTACGCGGCGATCGTCATATCCCAAAATGTCTGCGCGGCAGCGGGAGTCGCGGATCTGAGGGCACGCATCAACGCCAGTTCGTCACCCACGTCCTGGCTGGCGAGACGGTCCTCGACGGCCGCCCGCAGAGCCGCGGCGATGCCGGCGCCCGCCGTCGCCCGACGAGGTGTCACCAGCCCCGCGATCGCGGTCAGGGCTCGGGCGGCGTCGGCGTGCACAGCCAACGCCGGGTGATTGGCCCCCAGCACGCGCGCCTCGGCATCGACGTGGACGATCGTGCCCGACGGCTGCAGGCTCCAGTAGTTGCTCGTCACCTCGCCCATCGCGGTCCCGACCGCCAGCAGCACGTCGGCACCGGCCAGCAGGTCGGTGGTGTGGCGGTCCTCGATCCACGAGCCGGCGGACAGGGGGTGGTCGAAACCGATCGCACCCTTGCCGCCGACGGTCGACACCACCGGCGCATCCAGCAGTTCGGCGAGGGCGACCAGTGCCTGCGGGCCGCCCGGCGAGCGGCGGACCCCTCCCCCGGCGAGGATCACGGGTCGATGCGCAGCGTCCAGCAGCGCCGCAGCCTCTGCGACCACGTCCTCCCGGGGAGCCCGGGTGGCGACGGAGGTGACCACCGAGGTCACCGGCGGCACGGCGGCCGTGTCGAGCAGCACGTCCTGCGGGATCTCGACCCACGTCGGTCCGGCGGGCGCCGACTGCGCCAGCGACCAGGCGTCCGCCAGCAGACTCGGCAGCTGTGCCGAGTTCATGGCCACTGCAGTGCTTTTCGTGACGTTGCGCGCGCTGCGCGCCTGATCGTCGAGTTGGTGGAGGGCACCACGGCGCAGACCCATGGCCGCCCGGGGCACCTGGCTCGCGATCACCAGCACGGGCACCCCGGTCGCGTACGCCTCCTGCAGCGCACCGAGCGCGGTCAGGGCCCCAGGTCCGGTCGACAGGAACAGGACTCCGACGTCACCGGTGGCGCGGGCGTAGCCGTCGGCGCCGAACGCCGAGTTGTTCTCGACCCGGGAGCTGACGAAGGTCAGTCCGCTCCGGCGGATGGCGTCGAACAACCCGAGAGCGTTCTGTCCGGGAATCCCGAACACGTGGGACACACCGAGTCCCGTCAACGTCTCGACGACGACATCGCCACCGTTGCGGTCCATGCGGGTCCTTGTGGGGGTGAGGGTCATGTGGTGCGGCTCACGCTAAAGCCGCACCCACCCTCCCGCAAGCAGTTCGGTCGCGGCTATCACGCGCATGATCACGATCTGCCGGCCGGGGCGGAGATTGTGGCGCACTCCCGACGCCATCGCGATCGATGGCGCAGGATGTGTGCGTCGTGGCGCTCCGAAAAATCTTCACCCGCCTTTGACGGCGAGCACCCTCTTACGCAGTCCGTCGGTGGCGGTCTCCATCAGACCCTTGGCGCCTCGTTTGATCAGGAATCCCGGCAGAGGCACGGTGGGGTCGACGGTGAGCTCGAACATCACCCGGGTGCGGTCACCATCGGGGGTCAGCGTGTAGCGGCCCTCCTGTGCACGCTGCTGCTGGGAACTGACCAGCGTCCAGCTGACCCCGTCGTCATGCACCGAGTAGTCGAGCACCTGCTCGTCGCTGACCCCGACGATCTTGACCACCTGCCGGGACCGTTTCGGCCGACCCTCCTCGTCACGCTCGAGGATCTCGACTTTCTGGTGCGTCGAGGACCATTCGGTCAGCGACTCGAGGTCGTAGAGCACATCCAGGATCTCTGCGGGAGACGCTTCGATGACGGTCTCGCGCGTTTCGGTGACTGCCATCTAGACGCGGGGTCCGGTGCTGCGCTTGCCGGTGATGCCGAGGTAGGCCGCGATCAGCACGACGGCGACGATGATGCCGACCAGGAACGGGATGATCGCGAAGCCGCCGTTGGAGTTCGAGTAGCCCGCCACGTTGTAGGTCACCCAGGAGCCCAGGAACGAGCCGAGTGCACCCAGCACGATGGTCATGATGACGCCGATGTTCTGCTTGCCCGGCATGACCAGCCGCGCAAGCACGCCGACGATCAACCCGACGATGATCGCGCCGATGATTGTTCCGATCATGATGTTCTCCTCGCGCAGCTGTGACCCGACGGCGGGATGATTACCCGTCCGCGCCGAAATCAACCGCCATGTCTCCGATCCGGCGCAGACCCACAGCGAGCACCGGGAGGTAGGCGGGCGCCCACACGGGTGCACTCATCCAGGCTCGGCACCCGCCCGCGGCCGGTTCGACGCCGTGGCGGGTCGCCGGCACACCGGCCACCCGCCACGCCCACGTCCGACCCGGATCCAGTTCGGTGATGGTGAAGGGCAACGGAACGCCCACGGGTGTCCACACCCGGCCGGTCGCGCCGAGTTCGAAGCCGCCGCGGTCCAATTCGGCACCAGCGACAGTCGGTCCCCAGACCGGCCAGGCGTCGAGGTCGACCAGAAGCTGCCACACCGAGTCGGCGGGCGCGGGAATCCGTCTGCTCACTGTCCACACCGGCGCGGAGTACCCGCGCCGGCTCAGCTGAATCGGCGGTACAGGGCGGGCAGGAAGCCGGCGAGGTGGTTCATCTCCTGCGCACAGTGCACCAGCAGATCGCGCGGGTCGGGTAATTGCAGTCCAGCTATCGGTCGAATGAGCCTGCCGGCCAAGGGAATCGGGCGCCGGAACTGTACATGTGGGCCGCCCAGCCAGAACCGTGACCGCATCTCGGCACCGTTGCCCGTCGGCCGCACCTGATGGACCAGCCAGCCGATGTCGACGGGAAGATCGGCCGAGCCGAGCCGCGCGCACACCGTCGCCGTCGACACATCGACGGGCACACCCAGGTCCTCGGGGGCGACGAAGCGGATCGCCGCCCGGGTGAACGCCGACCCGAGGTACTCCTCGACGAGCGACGTCCGGCCGATGTAGCTGCCGTCGCCGCCCCCGTCGGCCCAGCGCGCGGACACATGCGCACGCGGGTGCCACAGCTTGTAGCGACGGCCATCGCTGCCGTGCCAGCCGAACCACCAGTCCCACATCGCCGGGGTCACCCCGAACATGTCGGTGCGGACCGCCACGCGCGCTTCGCCCGCGCGCGACCATCCGTACCCGGTCTCCGTCGCGTGATACCCCTCGTCGAAAAGCTCTGCTACACCGTCGAAGTCGAGCAGCAGCGGGGCCGCCTGGGCACCGTGGTGCAGCGCGTCGACGACGTGGCCGGGCAGAGGACTCATCCGGGAATCGAAGAACTCGCCCCACGCGGTGTCGGCGTCGCCCGCCCGATATCCCAGATAGCCCGTCACCGCACGGAGTCTTCACCCGTTCCGAGCAGCATGTCCACCGCGCCGGCCAGCGCGGCGTCATCGGGGGTCATGCCGCCCATCAGCGATGGGCAGGCCACTACCCCGGTGAGCATCGACAGCGCCGCGTCCAGCCGCGCTCCGGCGAAACGCTGCGCCAGAAGCGCCCGCAGCCCCCGCTGAGCCTCGGCGGTGATGCGGTCGCGCAACGGCCCAGCGCCGGCACCCGCTCCTCCGTCGGCCAGTCCGCACAACACCCGGTCCAGCCGCAGATCGGCCAGGGAGCCGCGGAACGCTGTCAGCTCGGCGACCAGGTCGGCGCGCAGGTCGCCGGTGGGCCGCGGGTGAGGCAAGCAGCCGAGCGCGTCGAGGGCCAACCGCAGCAGGTCGAGCCGCGACGGCCAGTGCGCGTACAACGTGGTCTTCGAGTAGCCGGCCCGCTCGGCCACGCGGGCATGGGTGAGCTCGTCGAAGCCGTCGGACCTCAGCACCTCCAGCGCCGCGCGCGAGACATCGCTACGTGTGCGGGCCACCCGCGCGTCCTCTACCGGTGTGTCCGCACTGCTGGGCACGGTGGCACCTTCCCTTCTGGGTGTGTCACCAACGCGTCAGAATCTGAATCGATGAACGGGGTTTTCATTAGTGACTTGCCTGTGTACTAATGAACTGTAGATCCAGAAACGGTCAATCGACAGCTTTTCCTCCGATCCGCGTCCAGCACCCGGCGCCCGAGGAGTCACGCTCGAAAATCTCATTCTGAGAAGGGAATTCCCATGCCCGCCATTCTTTTCGGATCGATCAGCACACTCGCCGACACCTCCGAGCTGCAGCGCCAGGCCTTCAACGACGCGTTCGCCCAGCACGGCCTCGACTGGAACTGGTCGCAGGACGACTACCGCAGCATGCTCGGCGGCAACGGCGGCGCCCAGCGCATCGCCGACTTCGCGGCCGAACGCGGCGAGGACGTCGACGCCGCCGCCGTGCACGCCACCAAATCGCAACTGTTTCAGCAGCTTCTGGGTGAGGTCACGCTGATCCTGCGACCCGGGGTCCGCGAGACCATCGAGCACGCGAAGGCCGCCGGACACAAGCTCGGGTTCGTCACCACGACCTCCAAAGCCAATGTCGACGCGCTGCTGGCCGCCCTCGATCCCCAGGTCGACGCGTCCACGTTCGACGTCATCGTCTACGACGACCACGTCGAGGAGAAGAAGCCCGCACCCGCGGCCTACGTTCTGGCGCTGGACTGGCTCGGTCTCGACTCCGCCGACGCCGTCGCCATCGAGGACAACGTCGGCGGCGTGCGGGCCGCCCGCGCCGCCGGGCTGCGCTGCATCGCCTTCCCCAACGCCAACACCTCCGGCGCCGAGTTCGCCGACGCCACCGACACCGCCGACCAGCTCGACGCCGACCGCGTCGTCTCCCTGGCCGCCGCCTGAGCACCCGAACGGACACCTTCCATGAGCGACCTCACCGCCCGAGTCACGGCCTCGGAGCGCAACTTCCACGTCGAAGGCTACGAGCGCATCGCGTATGACCTGACCTACGTCGACGGCGTCTTCGACGTGGCCAATCGCGAGCTGGCCGAGGCCTACCTGCCCTACGGCCGCACCCTGATGGTGATCGACGAGGTGGTCTACGACCTCTACCGCGACAGCATCGACGCCTACTTCGCCCACTACGGGATCGCATTGACGGTCATCGGCGTGCACATCCACGAAACCGCGAAGTCCCTGGAGACGTTCGAGCGCATCGTCACCGCGTTCGACGAATTCGGCCTGGTGCGCACCGAGCCGGTGCTGGTCGTCGGTGGCGGATTGACCACCGACGTCGCAGGTTTCGCGTGCGCAAGCTACCGACGCAACACGCCTTACCTGCGCATCCCGACCACACTCATCGGCCTGATCGATGCCAGCGTGTCGATCAAGGTCGCGGTCAACCACGGGCACCACAAGAACCGGCTCGGTGCCTACCACGCGTCGCGGCAGGTGTTCCTGGACTTCTCCTTCCTCAAGACGCTGCCCGAGGACCAGATCCGCAACGGGATGGCCGAGCTGATCAAGATCTCGGTGGTCGGCAACGCCGAGATCTTCGACATGCTGGAACGTTTCGGCCCCGAACTGCTCTCCACACGCTTCGGCCACCTCGGTGGCGACGAGCGGCTGCGTGCGGTCGCGCACCGGCTGACCTACGAGGCGATCGCCACGATGCTGGAGCTCGAGGCACCCAACCTGCACGAGATCGACCTCGACCGCGTGATCGCGTTCGGGCACACGTGGAGTCCCACGCTGGAGCTGACCCCACCGACGCCGTTCTTCCACGGTCACGCCATCAACATCGACATGGCGCTGTCGGTGACGCTCGCCGAGCGGCGCGGGCTGCTCACCGCCGGTGATCGCGACCGCGTGCTGACGACGATGAGCGCGCTCGGGTTGTCGCTGGATTCGCCGTACCTGACGCCCGAGCTGCTCGAGACGGCGACTGCGGCGATCCTGCGCACGCGCGACGGCATCCTGCGGGCCGCGGTCCCCGACCCGATCGGCACCTGCCGCTTCCTCAACGACGTGACCGTCGACGAACTCGTCGACACGCTCACGCTGCACAAGAAGCTATGCGCGGAGTTCGACCGCGGAGGGGACGGCGTCGATGCCTTCACCTACGCCACCATCGATGCCTGACACGGTCGCCGCACCCCGGCCGGTCACACCGACCTCGATACTCGCCGCGCAGCTCACCGAGCTGTGCGCGGAGTTGAGTGACACTCTGGATCATGCTGTCTTGGCACGTCTTTCGAGTGTGCGTGACCTGGCGGCCGGACTGGACCCCTACGTGGCCGCAGCCACCAGCGGGGAGTCGCCGGCGCTGGCCGAGCTGGCCCGCGCCACACGCGCCCAGCCGTGGCGCGACGGCCTGGAGCAGGAGATGCTCTCCGGCCACGTCGAGGCTCAGCTGCTGAAGTTCCTGGTTCGGATGTCCTCGGCGGTGCGGGTTCTCGAGATCGGCATGTTCACCGGGTATTCCGCGTTGGCGATGGCCGAGGCGCTGCCCGATGTCGGCACCGTGGTGGCGTGCGAGATCGACGCCGAGGCAGCCGCAGTGGCGCGTGCGGGGTTCGACCGGTCCGACGTCGGGCACCGCATCCGCATCGAGCTCGGCCCGGCGCTCGACACGGTGCGCCGACTGGCTGCCGCCGGGGAGGAATCGTTCGACTTCGTGTTCATCGACGCCGACAAGGGCGGCTACCAGGAGTATCTCGACCTGCTGCTGGACTCCTCGCTGCTGGCCCCCGACGCGGTGATCGCCGTCGACAACACGTTGATGCAGGGCCAACCGTGGACCGACACGACCACCGAGAACGGTTCGGCCATCGCCGAATTCAATCGGGCGCTGACCGCCGACCCGCGGACCGAGCAGGTGCTGATCCCCGTGCGCGACGGGCTCACCCTGATCCGCCCCCTTCCCTGATGGTGATGCAGAGATGACCCTCGCCACGCACCCCACAGACCGGGCCGCCCCGGCGGGTGCGGTGCGGCGTCACGCCCGACCACGTGACGCCGCCCGCACCCTCTCCGTCCTCGCCGGACTGGCCGCTACCCTGCCCGTCGACCTCGCGATCACCGCCGGCGCGCTGGCCCGCCGCGCTCCCCGCCCGACGACCCGCACCGCCGACACCCGGCGCACGGTGCTCGTCAGCGGCGGCAAGATGACCAAGGCCCTGCACCTAACGCGCGCATTCCATCTGGCCGGGCACCGGGTGGTGCTCGCCGAGTCGGCCAAGTACCGCCTCACCGGACATCGCTTCTCCCGCGCGGTCGACGCCTTCCACTGCACCCCCGAGCCGACCGATTCGCGCTATCCGCAGGCGTTGGCGGACATCATCATTGGTGAGGGTGTGGACGTCTTCGTGCCGGTGTCCAGCCCGGCGGCCAGTGTGCCCGAGGCGGCCGTGCAGGAACTCGTCGGCGATCGCTGTCAGGTGCTGCACGGCTCGGCCGCGCTGATCGCGACACTGGACGACAAGCGGGACTTCAGCACGCTGTGCGCCTCGCTGGACCTGTCGGTGCCTGAATCCCAGCTGATCACCGACGCGAGCGAGGTTGCCCGGTTCGACTTCGTACCCGGCCGGTCCTACGTGCTCAAACGCCTCGCCTACAACCCCATCGGCCGTACCGACCTGACCCGACTGCGTCGCGAGACACCAGACCTCAACACTGAATTCGCCCGCTCGCTCGACATCTCACCCAGTGATCCCTGGCTCCTGCAGGAGTACGTGGAGGGCCAGGAGTACTGCACGCACTCGACGCTACGCGACGGCGTCGTCACCGTGTACGGCTGCTGTGAGTCGTCGGCGGTTCAGCTGAACTACCGGTACGTCGAGAAGCCGCAGATCCGTTCCTGGGTCGAGCACTTCGCGGCGTCGACCGGTGTCAGCGGCCAGATCTCGTTCGATTTCATCGAGGGCCCCGACGGCCGGCCCTACGCCATCGAATGCAATCCACGTACCCACAGCGCGATCACGATGTTCCACGACCATCCCGACGTGGCGCACGCGTATCTGACCGACGGGCATCCGACGATCACGCCGCTGCCCGACTCGACGCCGACCTACTGGATCTATCACGAACTGTGGCGGCTGCTGCGCGGTCCCGACCGGCTGCGCCGCATGCGAGTGATCGCCCGCGGCCGCGACGCGATCTTCGCGGCGTGGGATCCGCTCCCGTACCTGTGCGTGTACCACCTGCAGATCCCGGCACTGCTCGTCAGCAACCTGCGACAGCGCCGCGGGTGGAGCCGTATCGACTTCAACATCGGCAAGCTCGTCGAGAACGGCGGGGATTGACATGCGCCGCAGCATCGTTCAGCTGGTCGGTTCGCCCGTCGACGAGTTCCACGCCGAACTGTCGCGGCTGTACGCGCGCGCCAGCGCCGAGGCACTGTCGGCGAGGCACGACGTTCGCTTCGCATATGTCGCGCCCAGTGGCAGCTGGCAGTTCCCCGATGCCCTGGATGCCGGCAGCCTGGCCGCCGCGGAACCGCTGCCACCGACAGTCGGCATCGCACGGCTCGCCGAGATGCGGCCCGATGTGGTGCTGCCGCAGATGTTCTGCCTGCCCGGCATGACCTCTTATCGCGCCCTGCTCGACGTGCTGGGCCTTCCTTTCGTCGGCAACACCGCCGCAGTGATGGCCAACACCGCCGACAAGGCCATCGCCCGCGCCCTCGTCGCGGCCCGCGGCGTCGCGGTGCCCGAGGGGCGGGTCGTGACCGGTCCGGACCAGGTGGACCTGCCGCTGCCGCTCGTCGTCAAGCCCGCGCGCTCCGACAACTCGGTCGGGGTGTCCCTGGTGACCGAGCGCGGCGAGCTGGCCACCGCCGTCGCCGCGGCCGCCGCGCACAGCGCCGACGTGCTGGCCGAGACCTTCATCCCCCTCGGACGCGAAGTTCGCTGCGGTGTCCTCGATATCGACGGTCGGCTGGTGTGTCTGCCGCTGGAGGAGTACGCCCTCGACGCCCCGATCCGGTTGCCTGCGGACAAGCTGGGCCGCTCCAGCGGCGGCGAGCTGCGGTTGACGGCGGGCGACGGGGGACGGGCGTGGATCGTGGCGCCCGGTGATCCGGTCGAGGCGGCGGTGTTCGACGCGGCGCGTACGTGCTTCGCGGCGCTGGGCTGCCGGCACTACGGGCTCTTCGACTTCCGCATCGACCCCGACGGGCAGCCGTGGTTTCTGGAGGCGGGTCCGTACTGTTCGTTCGCGCCGTCGAGCGTGATCGCGAAGATGGCTGCTGCACACGGTTATTCGGTGCTCGACCTGTTCGACACGTTGTGCGGCGAGGCGAGGATCGCGGCGGCATGAGTCTCGAAGTGAGCACCCGCGATCCGGTCGGCGCGCAGGTGCGCGGGGTGACGGTGGGGCGGTTGAACCCCACGATGGTCTCGCATCTGCGGGCCCTGCTGGCCGTGCACGGCGTCTTGGTGCTGCCCGATCAGCATGTCGACGACGATGCCTTCACCCAGTTCCTCGAGAGCTTCGGCACCCTGGCGTTCACGACCGGTGAGACGCCGGTGCCGGCGGCCCCGGCGCTCAATGTCATCACGAACGTCGGGCGCACTCGTCCGCCGCGCTCGTCGTTCCACGTCGACACCAGCTATCTGCGCACCCCGCCCGCCTACACGGCGTTGCGCGCGGTGACGGTCCCCGAGCGCGGTGGGCAAACGCTGTTCACCAACCAGTACACCGCCTACGCGACGCTGCCGCGCCAGCTGCAGGCGCAGATCCGCAGCCGGGTGGTCACCCACGTCGTCACGGGCCTGGATCTCGACGAGGACGCCGAGACGGAGGCGAGGCACCCGCTGGCGTTGCGTCACCCGTTGACGGGCCGGACCGCGCTGTACCTGTCGACGCGGGAGCGCTGCCGCGCGGTGAGCGGGATGGCGCCGGAGGACGCCGCCGCGCTGATCGATGAGCTACTCACGCATTCGACCCAGCCGGACAACGTGTTTCGGCATGCGTGGCGTCCGTACGACGTGGTGATCTGGGACAACCGGTGCGTGATGCACAAGGCCGACCACGACGGGGTCGTCGGCGATCGGGTGATGCACCGGGGCACCGTCATGGACGAGGCGCGCTGGGGCTAGGTCATCACCGCGACGGCGAAGCCGTCCCAGCCCTTGGTGCCGACCGTCTGGATCGCGGCGGTCTGCAACCGCGGGTGCTCGCCCATCATTGTCAGCATGTCCCGCACGGCGCGGGCCTGGGCGTCGTCGGGTCGGGGGTCGAGCACTCGGCCGGATCGGGCGATGTTGTCGACGATGATCACGGTGCCGGGCCGGCCGAGCCGCATCGCCCACTCGACGTAGGCGACGTTGTTCTCCTTGTCGGCGTCGATGAAGACGAGGTCGAACGGCGCCCGGTCGGTCAGTGTCGGCAGCGTGTCCAGCGCCGCGCCGACGATCACCTCCACGCGGTCTGCCACGCCTGCGCGTTCCAGGTTGGCCCGCGCCACCTCGGCGTGCGCGGCCTCGAATTCCAGGCTGACGACCGAGCCGTCGGCGCCGACGGCCCGCGCCAACGCGATCGTGCTGTAGCCCGCGAGCGTGCCGATCTCGAGCACACTTCGGGCTTGGGCGACCTGCGCCCACAGCGACAGCAGGCGCGCGTGCTGCGGGGACACCTCGATGGCAGGCATCCCCGCCGCAACCCCCGCCTCGCGCGCCGCGCGCAGCACGTCGTCCTCGCTGTGCAGCAGGTCGGCGAACAGTTCGTCGAGAGACACCCAATCCGGTTCCGTCACGCCTGCGAACCTACTCCCGTTCCGGTCAGCCCCGGACCCCCTCGCTGGCTCCGACCACCTGTAGCACGTGGGCCACCTCCGGACCCATCACCGCCGCGGCCAGGTCGCGCAACGTCGCGACGAACTCCGGGCCGTGCGCGGGCTCGACGTCGCACAGATGGTGAGCGATCTCGTGCAGCACCACCAATTCCCGTAGTGCCCAACGGCTTCCGTTGTCGGGCACCGCGATGGTGGCGACATCATCGATCCGTTCGAAGTGCGCCGCCGTCGCCCCGCGGCGGGAACGCACCCGCAGCGCCCCGGCGTCCGGCCACGCCGCGCGGACCGCGGGCAGCGACAGCACATCGTCGACGTAGGCCTGCACTGATTCCACGGACGCGAACCGCGCCTCCGGCGGCAACGTCAGCTGCGTTCCGAAGAAGTCGACCACCCGGGTGTTGCGCTCAGCCGCCCGATCGAACATCGTCCGCACGAACTGTTCTGCGGCATAGACTTTCGCGCGCTGGGTGTCCCGGCTCACCTCTCCAGCGCCGTGCGCGCTCCCGCCAGCTCCGTCTCCCCGCCCAGCCGGGCGCGACGCCCCGCACGGTCACCGGCGCGGCGCGCCGCCGACGAATAACCCGCCGTCGCGCTGGTGGCCCGCCAGGTGCCGCGCGCCCGCGACGACTGCCGGTAGTAGTCCTTGAGCTCGAGGTCCTTGTCTCGCAACGCGATCGCGGTGCCCGGGTTGCTCTCCGGGCCTCGGGTGGCCTCCTGCTGCGCTTGCTCGCGCGCCTCGGCCAGCCGCTGCCCCACCCGCGCCCCGAACGCCAGCTGGAAGTTGATGCGCGCGGTGATCGTCGGCGTCGGGCGGTGCGCACCCGAGGCGATGTAGTCCTTGGACGCGCGCACCATCTGCAGCACCAGGCTGGTGTAGAGCGCATGGGTGGCGTCGATGTCCTCGGCGAACCCGTAGGCGTAGACGAACGTCGAGTTCGAGGCGATATCGCACTTGACGTCGTTGGCCGCGGCGATCACGACGAACAACTGCACGTAGGTGCGCAGCCCCCGCGCCCCGGTTTCGCCGATCGTGATCGTCCGCTGCACGGGGGTCTGCGCCGCGGTGCGCTCGGCGCTGTGCGAGCGTGCGACCGCCAGGTCGATCGACGTGGCGGTGGCCAAACGCTGCGCGGCGGCCATGAACGCCTCGGCCTCGTGGGCGTTGTCGGTGCCCTCGGCCTGGCGCAGCAGCGCCGCGATCCGGGACAGCATCTTCTCGTCGGTACTCATGCCGAGAAACCTAGGCCGGACGGCAGACATGTCATCGCTGACCAGTATCGCCCATCCCCACAACCGTTTTCATCCACAGCTAGCGCGCGGCGAAGCTGTCGAGCGCGGACACCAGCTGCGGTGACAGCGGATCCTTCTTCGCGTAGTTGGCGATGTTGTCGGTCGGGTCGTCGCGCAGCACGTGGTTGACGCCCTTGAGTTCGGTGACCGTCAGCGCGGTGCGGCTGAGCGCATCGATCAGCGGTTTTGCGTTGGCACAGTTGGCTTGGTTGTCCGAATCCGAGCAGGTGAGCAGCACCGGGGTCCCTGCGGGCACCGCGGCGGCCAGTGCCAGGGGATCGATCCGGTCGGCGTCGATGACCGCTTTGATGTTGCCCGGGTTGGCAATCGCATTCAGCCCGTCGGGCAGTGTGGCCGGCACCGTCCCCTGCGCGCGGATCTGCGCCACGGCGGCCTTCCACGCGGCCACCGTCTCGGGCGAACCGCCTGCCGCGACGCGGGTGCTGATGATGTCGAGGTAGCGCCCCGGCAGCGGCTGCAGCAACCCCAGCGAGTGCACCTTCGGCGCGTCGGGCGCGGTGTCCCCGGCCAGCGTCAGCGCGTGGATGCTGCCCTCCCCCAGCCCGTACACCGACAGCTTGCCCGGATCGGCGTCGGATCGTCCGGCGAGGAACCGCAGCGCCGCCTTGGCGCCGGTCGTGTAGACGGAGCTGACGACGTCGTCGGGATGATCCTTGTACCGGCCGATCCCGGTCCTGCCGGTGCCGACCTTGTCGTAGCGCAGCGTCGCCACGCCGCGTTCGGAGAGCAGCTCGGCCAGCTGCCGCATGTTGCCGATGGGGCCGGCGACCTGGTTGTCGCCGTTGCGGTCGGTGTTACCGCTCTCCGAGATCAGCAGTGCCGCGGGTCCGCGTTCGTCACCGCTGCGGTGCCGGTAGGTGCCGTAGATCGTCAGCCCGTCGGCGTCGAACGACACGTCCTCGTCGACCCACGCCGGCGGGGGAGCGTCGGACTTCGACGAGCACGCCGGCGCACCCAGCAGCATCACGCCCAGCAGGAGGGCGATCACCCGCTTCACAGCTGCGACTCGATCCACGACGTCACGTCGTCGAGCACCAGCGCCTTCTCCGGCTCGTTGAACACCTCGTGGTACAGCCCTGGGTACTCCTTGAGGTGCACGTCGGCCGAGTCCACGCACTCGATCAGCGTCCTGCTGCCCTGCACCGGAATGAGGCGGTCGGCGTCGCCGTGCACCACGAGCAGCGGCGCGGTGATCGCCGCGGCCCGGCGGGGCATCGTCTCGCCGACGAGGATCAACGCGCGGCCGATGCCGGCGGGCAACCGGCCGTGGTGGACCAGCGGGTCGGCCTCGTAGGCGGCGACGACCTCGGGGTCGCGCGACACCGCGTCGGCGGGCAGCTTCTCCAACGGCAGCCCGGGCGCGATCCGGCCCAGCAGCTTGGCCGCGGCGACCTTGGCCGCGGGCAGCACGGACTGAGCCGCAACGGCGGGGCCGGAGAGCACCATCGCGGTGTAGTCATCGGGATGCTCGACACCGTAGGTGAACACGATCCCGCCGCCCATGCTGTGGCCCAGCACGATGCGAGGCAGGCCGGGATGCTCGGTGCCGGCGATCCCGACCAGCGTGTGGAAGTCGGCGGTGTACTCGGAGATGTCGTGCAGCAGTACCCGCTTGCCGCCGGAGCGGCCGTGTCCGCGGTGGTCCAGGGCGTAGGTCAGCAGCCCTGCTTCGCCGAAGCGGGCGGCCACGTGGTCGTAGCGGCGGGCGTGCTCGGCGTAGCCGTGGGCGATGATCACCACACCGCGCGGAGTCTGGTCCGGCGTCCACGTGTCGTAGACGACGCGCACGCCGCCGACTCCGTCGAAGCTGCGTTCGGTTCGCGTCACGGGCATGCACGGCAGAGTAACGAGCGCCCGGAGGACCGGCAGCCCAGCATGGCTGACTTCGTCGGTGGCACTCATTAAGCTCGGGCACCGTGACCGTGTTGGCACTCGATGACAGCAGCGCCGAGAACGCCTTCCTCGCCGACGCCCAGCGGTACCGGCGGGAACTGCTCGCGCACTGCTACCGGATGACCGGCTCGCTGCACGACGCCGAGGACCTGGTCCAGGAGACGTATCTGCGGGCGTGGAAGGCCTACAAGGGGTTCGAAGGCAAGTCGTCGGTGCGCACCTGGCTGTACCGCATCGCGACCAACACCTGCCTGACCGCCTTGGAGGGTCGCAACCGCCGGCCGCTGCCCAGCGGGTTGGGCCAGCCGGCGTCCGATCCGCTCGGTGAGCTGCACGAACGTCATGAGATCACCTGGCTCGAGCCGCTTCCGGACGAGCCCAGGGCCGATCCGTCCGATCCGTCGGTGATTGCAGAATCCCGCGAATCGGTGCGGTTGGCGTTCATCGCGGCGTTGCAGCACCTGCCCGCCCGCCAGCGCGCGGTCCTGGTGCTGCGTGAGGTGCTGCAGTGGCGGGCCGCCGAGGTCGCCGACGCGATCGGGGTGTCGACCGCGGCGGTCAACAGTTTGTTGCAGCGCGCCCGCGCGCAGCTCGACGAGGTCGCCCCCGCGCGTGACGACGCGGCGCTGCCCCCGGACTCGCCGCAGACGGCCGACCTGCTGGATCGCTACATCTCGGCGTTCGAGACCTATGACATCGACCGGCTGGTGGAGCTGTTCACCGCCGACGCCGTATGGGAGATGCCGCCGTTCGACGGCTGGTACGACGGCCCGGCCTCGATCATTGCGCTGTCGAAGTTCCACTGCCCCGCCGAGGGGCCCGGCGACATGCGGTTCCTGCGCACGACGGCCAACGGTCAGCCGGTCGCGGCGCTGTACATGCGCAACCCGCAGACCGGTGTGCACGAGGCGTTCCAGCTGCACGTGCTCGACGCCCGCACCACCGGGATCTGCCACGTGGTGGCGTTCATGGAGATATCGCTGTTCGAGCGGTTCGGTCTGCCGGCGACCATCTAGGAAAAGCAACCAAAAGGTTGCTCTTGTCCCTCGAGTGATCTACCGTGATAGGCAACTAGGAGGTTGCATGTCATGACAGATCGCATCGAGAAGAGTGCCCTGCTGCGCGCCCCGCTGGACCGGGTGTGGCGAGCGATCAGCGATTCCGGAGAGTTCGGCACCTGGTTCGGGATGACGGTTCAGGGCCCGTTCGTCGCCGGCGAGACCGTGACCGGGGTGATGACACCGACCGCGGTCGACGATGAGGTCGCCGCACAGCAGAAAGATTTCGCCGGCATGGCGTTCCCGCTGCACGTGGTGACGGTCGAGCCGCCACGCTATTTCGCGTTCCGGTGGAACCCACTGCCCGAGCCCGAGTTCGATCACCTCACCACGCTGGTGGAGTTCACCCTCACCGAGACCGACGGCGGCGTTCTGCTGGAGATCGTGGAGTCGGGTTTCGACGCCCTCCCCGAATCGCGGCGTTCCGCGGCCTTCGCCGACAACAGCGGCGGCTGGGCCACACAGCTGCGCCTCATCGGGCAGTACCTAGCGGCTCCGCAGTGGGCGTGAGCCTCGCCAGCGCCGCGCCGCTGTTCGATGCACTCGGCGATCCTCACCGGCTGCGCATGGTCATCTGGCTCTGCGATACGGGACCGTCGTCGACGTCGACGGTGACGCAGGCGGTTCCGGTGACGCGGCAGGCAGCGACCAAGCACCTCGCGCTGCTGGAATCAGCCGGGGTGGTGCGCAGCGAGAAGCGCGGACGGGAACGCATCTGGACGGTGCAGACCACGTCGCTGGCCGAGGCACAGGATCTCCTGGCGACGCTGTCGCGCCGGTGGGACCGCCGCATCGACCGGTTGCGGGCCTTCGTCGAGGAGGCCGAGGAGTAGCTCAGCGCGGAAGGCGCTCGAGCACCCGGCCGATCGCGGCCCCGAACGCGCGCTGCTGGGCGGGCGAGAGCCCCTCGAACACGACGGTGCGCACCAGGTCGACGTGACCCGGCGCGGCGACGTCGAGCGCCGATCGGCCCTCGGCGGTGATCTCGACGGTGGCCGCCCGGCGGTCGTCGTCGTCGCCGTGACGTTCCACGAGGCCGCGCCCGCGCATCCGCCGCAGTTGATGCGAGAGCCGGCTCTGCTCCCACCCGATCAGCTCTCCGAGCTCGGTGATGCGTAACGGCCCGCGTTCGGACAGCGCGACCAGCACGTCGTAGTCCGAGAGCGAGAGCTCGCAGTCGGATTGCAGCTGACGGTGCATCGCGGTCTGCAATCGGCTGGCCATCGCGAGATAGTCACGCCAGATGCGCTGCTGCTCCGGGGTCAGCCACTCCATCACCCCACTCTACGGAATACATGATATGTCATGCATGTTGTCGGACTCAGAGCAGCCACCTAGGCTGGCCAGGACTCTTCAAGGAGTGATTCCCATGAGCACCACCCCCAGCGCCGTCGACATCCGCCGTGCCGCCGACCGCGCCGCCACGAAGATCGCCTGGCTGGACTCCAAGCACTCGTTCTCGTTCGGCGGGCACTACGACCCCGACAACACCCACCACGGGTTACTCCTGGTCAACAACGACGACATCGTCACGCCCGGCAGCGGCTTTGACACCCACCCGCACCGCGACATGGAAATCGTCACCTGGGTGCTGCGCGGCTCGTTGGTGCACCAGGACTCCACTGGCCACTCGGGCGTCATCTACCCCGGCCTGGCGCAGCGCATGTCGGCGGGACGAGGCATCATGCACTCCGAGAAGAACGACTCGTGGACTCTGACCGGCGAGCAATCGCATTCAGAGCCAGTGCATTTCGTGCAGATGTGGGTCGTCCCCGACGAATCGGGCATCACCCCGGGCTACCAGCAGCTCGAGATCGACGACGAGCTGCTGAGCGGCGGCCTCGTGACCATCGCGTCGGGCATGCCCGAGCACAGCGACGCCGCGGCGATCACGATCTCCAACCGGTACGCCGCGCTGCACGGCGCGCGGCTGCAGCCGGGACAGAGCGTGGAACTGCCCGACGCGCCCTACCTGCACCTGTTCGTGCCCCGCGGCGAGGTCGTGCTCGAAGGTGCGGGACCGCTGCACGAAGGTGACGCCGTGCGATTCACCGATTCCGGTGGTCAGCGCGTCACCGCGACAGACGCCGCCGAGATTCTCGTCTGGGAGATGCATGCCGGTCTCGCCGCTGCCTAGCCACGTCGGCGCGCTGCTCGTCACGGCCACACTCGTCGCCGGATGCAGCTCCGCGTCAGAACCCGCGCCGTCGTCGTCGGCCGCCCCGTCGTCGTCGGTGACGGCGACCTCGGCACCGCCCGCAACGGGGACGAGCACCGTCGACGTCGTCGTGCCGGTCGGGATGACAGAGGCGCCGTTCGACCAGCCGCGCCAGGTCCGGGTGCCGACGGGGTGGCAGCTGTCGGTCTGGGCGCGGACCCCGCGGCCCCGGCTGGCGCAGTGGGCCCCAGACGGGACGCTGCTGGTCTCGGTCCCGAGCGCGGGCACGGTGCTGCGGTTCACCCCGGATGGTGGCGGGGCGACGCAGGCGGTGCTGCTCGACGGGCTGGACCAGCCGCACGGCCTGGCCATGGTGGGCTCGACGCTGTACGTCGCCCAGAGCGACCAGATCGACGCGTACGACTACGCGGACGGAAGGGCGACCAACCCGCGCACGATCGCGGGTGAGTTACCCGACGCCAAGAGTCCCGATCTGCGCGGCGCGTACTCGCACGCCCTCAAGAGCGTGGCGGTGGGACCGGACGGCGCGGTGTACTTCTCGATCGGATCCACCGGCAACGTCTCGGCCGACGACCGCACGGCCACCCCGCCCCGGGCCACCATCATGCGGGTGCCGCCCGGCGGCGGACCCGCTGCGCCGTTCGCGACCGGGGTGCGCAACGGCACGGGCCTGGCCGTCGCACCCGACGGTTCCGTGTGGACGGCGAACAACGGCCGTGACAACGTGGCCGACCCGAGCACCGGCCAGGTCGATCCCGCCTACGTCGGCGAGCACCCCCGCGAACAGATCGCCAGACTCACGCCGGGCCGCGAATTGGGTTGGCCCTATTGCAATCCCGACGGTGGACCTGCCGATCTCCCGTTCATCCGGGACATCCAGACGAATCCGGACGGCGCCGAGATGGACTGTGCGGCGCTGCCGCCCGTCGAGCAGAGCATGGGAGCGCACTCGGCGCCGCTGGGGCTGAGCTTCGTCGACGGCGCCCTGCCCGCGCCGTATGCGCAGGGCGCGCTGATCGGGGTGCACGGCTCGTGGAATCGCCAGCCGCCGCGCGAACCCGAGGTGTCGTTCTATCCCTGGCGAGACGGCCGCCTCGAGAACCAGCAGACGCTGGTCGGCGGCTTCCAGGGCGAGAACGGGTCGCGGTGGGGCAGGCCCGTCGCGGCGGTCGTCGGCCCGGACGGCGCGGTCTACATCACCGACGACGCCGCCGATGCGATCTACCGACTGGCCCCGCCCCGCTGATCCAGCCCGTTGAGCACAGCGACGAGCTGCTTCTCCGTTTCGCCGGCCATCTTCTCGAACGCCAACTTCATCACCGGGTTGAGCAGCCGCGCGGTGCCGTGCATCTGCAGCTCCGCCTCGTAGGTGATCACCGACCCCGGACCTTCGGGCTCGACGATGATGGTGTCGACCGAGGTGGATGAGCCGTTCTCGCCGACGAAGACGACCTTGTGCTCGGTGAGTTCGTCGAGCGTGTAGGTCAGCTCGGCGGTGCGGCCGAAGATCTTGGAGACGTTGTGCCAGTAAGCGCCTTCGGCGACCGGGCCGCTGTCGATGCGCTCGCAGCGCCGGGTGCCGGGGTCCCACTGCTCGGCGTGCGCGAAATCCTTGAGGTAGTCGACGACGACCGGCGGCGGCGGACTCACGGTGAAGGTGCGGGACACGGTGGGCATGGTCCCCAGGTACCCGCTGGCGGGTTCGCAGCAAACCGGTCAGCAACGACGGGATCGCCTTTGTGCGATGCAGCTGTGACGCGAGTTGACACCGGTTCTGGTGATGACGGTTCGGCCCGCGCGGTCGGCGACGTCGACCGGAGCGCTACCTGTACCGACTACAGCCGCAAACACGCGGCGGCGGGGTGCGGCGCCACGTGAGGGGCGACAGCCGATTGATGATCCGATGACGATTGGTTGCGTAAGCAAATTTGCTGGCATGCATCCTCGCTGCCACTGCACGATGTCTCTCCTCGTGGCTTGAGGACGCTTCAGGGCCAAATATGACCATTTGCGACTTTGCTGTTGC
The DNA here is from genome assembly GCF_036946525.1 of Mycobacterium kyogaense. GTDB lineage: Bacteria > Actinomycetota > Actinomycetes > Mycobacteriales > Mycobacteriaceae > Mycobacterium > Mycobacterium kyogaense_A. The sequence goes on from NZ_JAQIIY010000007.1 coordinate 26,080, forward strand.
AGATGCTGTGAAATCCCCGAATTTTCCTGGCAGATTCGCCAGACTCACCGTAGGCGGCCGATGTGCGAGTGGTCGTTGCTGAACGGGGGGTTCTATGAAGGCGTCAACATGCGTGGGCCGGGTCGGGGTTCTGGCCGTTCTGCTTGGGGTTGGCCTGGCTGCTCCACCGGCGATCGCCGCGGCAGACGACACGGCGTCGGCAACGACCTCGTCCGACGGTGCGCCGGCCGGCTCGGACACCGCCGACCCGCCGGAGCGCACGGCACCGGCGAACGATCCGAGCGCGCCCGACAACGACTCGGACATCGACTCGGACAGCGACGATCCGGACCCTGTTTCCGACGCCGGCACGTCCGACGGGAGTGCCGTCGATGATCCCGGGCAGGACATCGAACCGCCCGAGGCGGACACCGGGGATGCCGACGAGCCCGCGGCCTCCGGGCATGACCGACCGATGCGACGGCACCGAGCCGCCGTCGAGAAACGCGTGGCCGACGAGCAAGTCGCGGCCGCCGAGAGCGATGCCGCCGGCACTCGGCCGGCGGCCACCGACTCCGCGCCCGCCGCAGACGAGGGCTCCGATCCCGGTGCGCCCTCGCAGCCTCCTGCGCCGGTGGACATCGCCGACGCAATCGCTCCGCCCGTCGCGATCGTCTCCTATCGGGCTCCCGACGTCACCGCGACGAGAGGCCTCGCAACACCTGCCGTGCCGTTCGCGCCCGCTCCGGGCGGGGCGCCGATCATCGCGCCCGCGATGTGGTTGCTCGCGGCCGCGTCGCGTCGGGAGTCCGCTGCGCAAAACACGGCGCCGACCGCGAGTCTGGCCTACCAGAGGAGTCCGAGTTCGTTCAGCGGCAAGGTGGTCGGCGACGTCCGTGCGTCAGACGCGGACCGCGACCGGCTGACGTATGCCGCATCGACACCACTCGCCGGAAGCGTCACCGTCAACCGCTCCGGCACGTTCACCTACACACCCAGCGCCGCCGCCCGGCATGCCGCAGCCGCGCCGGGCGGGATCACGACAGATACCTTCACCATCACCGTGTCCGACGGCGCGGGTGGTACAGCCGTGGTGCCGATCACCGTCGCGATCCGGCCGGCCAACGCGAAACCCTCGGCGACGAACACAGTTGCCGCACCCGATCCGACGTCGGGCGTCGTGCAGGGCAGCGTGGTGGTCAAGGACCGAGACGGTGATCCCATCACCTACACCGCGCCGGCCACCACCGCGCGCGGCACGGTCACGGTCGATGCCCAGGGCCGTTTCACCTACACGCCCACCGAGCAGGCGCGGGAGGACGCGCGCAGCGTCTTCCGGCGCCTCGACAGCTTCACCGTCACGGTCGACGACGGTCACGGCGGCACCGCCACCACGACCGTCCACGTCCGGATCGCTCCACCGCCACCGAACGCCGCCCCGGCCAACGGTTCTGCATCGGTCGGCAACCCCGGCAGCGACGGCGTCGTCACCGGAACCGTCAGCGCCACCGATCCCAACGGCGACCCCCTCACCTACGCACTCGGCGGCACCACACCCGTCCGCGGGACCGTCGTCGTGACATCGGACGGCAGTTTCACCTACACACCGACCGCGGCGGCGCGGCATGCCGCTGCGGCGACGAACGCGGGCGCCGCCCTGCGCAGCGACAGCTTCTCGGTGACGGTGGCCGACGGTAAAGGCGGGCTGTTGACGGTTCCGGTGACCGTCACAATCAGCCCCACGAACGCCGCCCCGGTGGGTGGATCGGCGACAACCGGGGACGCCGATTCCACCACCGGGGCGGTGAGCGGCACACTGACCGCCAGCGACAACGACGGCGACCCGCTCACCTTCAGCGGATCCGCCACCACCGCGAAGGGCGAGGTCGTCATCGCGACCGATGGTGGGTTCACCTACACACCAACGGTTTCCGCGCGCCAGGAAGCAACGGAGTCCGACGTCACCGACACGTTCACCGTGACAGTCACCGACGGATACGGCGGAGTCGCCACCTTCGACGTCACCGTGGCGGTCAGTCCGCTGGCCGCCTCCGGTGAACAGCCCGCCACCGGCGTCATCACCGTGCCCAACCCGTCGGGCGGGCCGCTGGAGTACCAGGTGAGCGACGACAGCGAGCTCGGCGAGGCCACGGTGGACGCCGACGGCACGTGGACCTACACGCCGACCCCGGCGGCCCGCCACCAGGCGGCGGCCGACAATGCCGACACCACAGACAAACTGCACACCTTCACCGTCACGGTCACCGACTCGGAGGGCACCGTCACTGTCGTCCCGATCACGGTGTCGATCGTCGGCGCGAACGAGGTGCCGGTGGTCACCGAGGAACCCGAGCAGGAGGTCGACGCCGACACGGGCGTCACGTCGGGGGTCCTGATCGTCACCGACGCCGACGGTGATCCCATCGACGCCGACATCGACGTCGACCCTGCGCAGGGCACCGTCGAGTACGACATCACCACGGGCATATGGACGTTCGAGGCCACCCCGGAAGCACGGCACGCCGCCGCGGCGGCGTTGGCGGGCGGCGGAACAGCGCGGATGATGCGCTTCGCGGCCCTGGCGGCGGCAGACCCGACGGTCGCCACGGTCACGTTCACCTTCCGCGACGGCTACGGCGGAGTGCAGACCACCGTGATCGACGTCCAGATCAGCCCTGCCAACGAGCCACCCGCGATCACACCGGTCACCGGCGGAGCGCCGGCCGCCGTGACAGGAACCGTCATCGGGACAGTCACTGTCTCCGATCCTGACGGTGATCCGCCGATCTTCACGGTCGGCACCTCAGCCAAGGGTGTGGAGGTGACGTTCGACGAGTCCACCGGGCAGTGGACCTACACGCCCACAGCGGCGGTGCGCACAGCGGCGTCCGCCGCGACGGCCAGCGCCGCCGATCGCCTGGATTCCTTCACGATCTCCGTCGACGACGGACACGGAGGAATCGCGAATGTCGTTGTCACCGTTCCGATCCTGTTCTCGACGACTGCCGACGGGCACATCGCGATCAACGGCACGGCAGCCCGGCCGATCGTCGTCAGCTCCGACGGTCGCCGCGCCTACCTGTCCACGGTCGAGGTGGCCGCAGACGGTACGACCGACTACCGGTTGACGGTCATCGACACAGCCGCGCGGACCGGATACCTGGTGCCGCTGGGCTCGATCGACGGGCCGATCGCGCTCAGCGCAGACGGCGCCCGCGCCTACGCCACCAGCGGCGACACGGTGCTGCTCATCGACACCGCGACCGCCACATCGCGGGCAATTGCGTTGCCGGGGCGCACGCTTGGCGATGTCACGTTCTCTGCGAACGGCGACCGCGTCTACGTGACGACCAGTGACTCGTCCGGTGACTACGCACTGGCCGTCATCGACGCGACAACGGACGCCGTGCGCACTGTGGACCTTCCCGACGACATGACCGACGCCGTTCGCGTCACCCCAGATGGGTTGCGCGCCTTTGTGATGACGGCCTCGGCGGAGGGTGTACCTGCTGCGGCTTTCACCGTGATCGACCTCGTCACCGGCGAATCGGAAGCCGGGTTGTATGTCGAAGACGGTGAACTGCTCACCCCCGTCCGATACAGCGATGACAGCAAGTACGCATACTTCGTGGTTCGTGCACCCGGCCAGACGGCGGACGAAACCTACGAGTTCTTCATCAGGCTGGACACCGATACTGCAGAAGGTGGTGGAGGCGATCTGGGCGCCCCCTTCCAAGGCTCGATCCAGTTGAGCGGTGACGGCGCCACCGGCTTCCTCCTAGTCAACCAGGGGCGGCAGAACTACATCGCCATCAACGCAGCGGACTCCACTGGTGGAACGCGTTCCTTCGGCCGGGGCAACGTGGTGACAAGCGACCTTCTCGTCTCTGATGACGGTCGGTTCTTCCTCGGTACCGCACTGGAGGATGGCACGGAGCATTACCTGACAGTCGTTGACGACTACGGCAGATCGACGTATGACATCTTGGTACCCGGCTCGTTGAGCGGATTGACCCTGAGCGCTGACGGGACGCAGGTTTTCGGCACGGTCACCTCGGACGACGGGCAGTCCTTTGTGGTTGTCACCGTCGCTACCGAGGAGGTGCAGTCAGTCGCGTTGCCGGGCAGCACTGTTGACGCACTGGCGATCAGTCCGGACGAATCACAGGTGTACGCGCTGACCAGTCAGGGCGGGACCCATCTGCTCAGCCTCGACGCCATACCGCAGCCACCTGTGTTCGGCGTACCCCAGATCTCGACCGTCGTGGGTACGACCGGTCGCGGTTACCAGTTCATCTACGACGAAAACACCGATACCACAACCATTCTCGTTGCGAATCCCGACGGACACGTCGATGTCGCCGGAACGGTCGACGGCGGCATCGTGACGGGTCCGTTCTCCAGACGGGTGACAGCCGAGATCGTCACGCTTGCTGATGGCGGGATTGCTTACGTCTCCGTCGGCGAATCCGACCTCGACGATGGGTTCGCAAATCTCGTGGTGGTGACACCGGATGCAGACCTGACCTCGGTGGCGGTGCCCGTGTACGGGCAGTGGATACGCTCAGCCGAGGGCACCAACTACTACCTCGGACTCGACAGCACCGACGAGACAGCGGCCGTGTGGCGCGTCACGTCCGCCGGTCAGGTGTCGAGCCATGTACGCGGTTACGCAGCCAATTCCTACCCCATCGCAGGCGTCACCGGACCGGACGGGACGCTCTACGTCGCGGTCTCACAGTTCGGCGTGGACAACACCGAACGCGCGTCGCTCTGGCGAATTTCGCCGTCGGAAGGCGAATCCATCATCGCGCTGACTCCACTTGACGGCACCGACATCACCGACCGGAGCTATGCGAGGTCGGTTGTGTTGGGGACGGACGGGACGGCATACGTCCTCGCCGACACCATTGGCCGGGAACCCGACGGACAGCTCAACCAATCGGCTGGCGTGCTCGTCGTGACTGCCGATGGCTCTGTCTACCGCTCGTTCCTACCGGTGCCGTCGGGCGCGGACAGCATCGCGACCGCGGGTGGTTCAGCCGTGTTCACCTGGTTCGACCGGAACAATTCCTGGGTCTCCGTCATCGACGCAGAAGGGAATCGGGTCGACTACCCCGTCACCGGATGGCAGGGCGACCCCGTCTCCACGGCCGACGGCAGCGGCGCGTACGTGCGCATAAACGGAGACGAGCTGATGTACGTCAATGCCGAAGGCGCCGTCAGCACCGTCGACGTCGGCACCTACCGGGGCGACATCGTCGCCGGCCGTGGCGCGACCGTCTACCTGCTCGACGGAGCCGGCAGCAGACTCATCGCAGTCACCGACGGCGTCGCCGAGGCGTCGGTGCTTGAGACATCATTCAGCACGGCATCATTCCAATACGGCGATGATGGAACGGTTTTCGCGATCCTCAGCGACGGCCAGGAGTACCGGGTCGCGATCCCGTCTGCCGGGTTCCTCTCTGACGTGCTGTACGAGACGGATGTGTCGCAGTTCCAGGTCGAGGTCATCGGAAACACCGCCCACATCGTCGGCCTGACTCCGGACGGCACCCAACTGCTCTCGATCGACAGCAGCGGAGCCACCGTCTTCGACGAGTTCTTCTCCGGCGACGACTACCAGCCGAGCGGGCCGGTCGAGATCGGGCCCGACGGCACGTTCTACTACGTGTTCTACGAAGAGATTTACGGCGGGCCGTCCGACTTCCAGCAGCTGACGCGCGTCTTCGCGGCAAACGCCGACGGCACCCGGGAGGTGTTCGTCACCGAGGGTGCACCGCCGATGATCCTGGATCAGTTCGCAGCGAATGCGGTGTCTGTCGCCCCGGACGGAACTCTCTACGTCACCGTCGGCACGACCGACGACAACGGACAGATCGTGAGCACGGTGCACGTCGTACCGGCGCAGAGCAGCGTCTGAGCCCTGCGGCCTCCGCCTAGCAAACCGTCCGGCAACCATCGCGGAATCATCCTGTGATACTGCTGTGACGAAAGTTGACACTGGTTCTCCTGCGATTATTGTTGTCTTTCTGGCTAGTCAGGTCTGTCAACCCGTCGAAGGAGCCGCCCATGTCGACTCCTGTCGCAAACATCGCCCGACGATTGCGCGGCGCCGCCGCTTCGGTGATCTGCGTCCTGGTGGCCGCTGGGATCAGCGCGCCGGAAGCCGCAGCGGCCAGCGCCCGGGAACAACTTGCCGCGGCGATCGCCACCACCAAGGGCTCGTATCTGGTCTACAACTTCGGATCTGGGTTCCCCGCCCCCATGCTCGACGCCTCAGGTCGCTGGTACGAGATGGGCAACGGCGGCCGGCTGATGATCATCAAGGCCGCCTCGTCGAGGCTGGCGCCGCGGCTGCTGGCCGACTCCCACACGGGGTTCCAGGCCCGCTGCGAACGTGATCCCCGGGCCCGCACCGCCGAAGGTCTGCTGCAGGCGTCGGAGACCTACTCTCCGCTGCAGGCGTGGCAGGTGCTCGGCCAGCCGACGATCGCGATCAACGCGAACTTCTTCGACGTGCGCGGCCAGCAGGGCGGTTCGTGGAAGTCGACCGGCTGCAGCTCGCCACTGGGTGCCTACGTCGACAACACCCGCAACCTCGGTCGCACCAACGCCGCGGTCACCGGCACGCTGGCCTATGCCGGCAAGCAGGGGCTCTCGGGTGGCAACGAGAACTGGATGGCGCTCTCGACGATGATCCTGCCGGTCCAAGGCGCACCGTTCGTGATTCCGCCCAAGAGCGACAACGACTTCGACGCGGCCTCCCCTGTGGTCGCCGGCCTGATCGACAAAGGCACCCGGTTCGTCGCGGTCGCCGGCATGCACCTGCTCGCCCCCGGCGACACCGGCCAGATGAACGATCCCGGCCCGAGCGCGGCACGCACCGCGATCGCCTACGTGCGCGACCGCGACGAGATGTACGTGTTCTCCGGCGGCAGCTACACCCCCGACCAGATCCAGGACCTGTTCCGCGGGCTGGGCAGCGACACGGCCGTCCTGCTCGACGGCGGCGGGTCGTCGGCCATCGTGCTGCGCCGCGACACCGGCGGTATGTGGGCGGGCGCGGGGTCGCCGCAGGGTTCCTGCGACACGATGGCGGTGCTGTGCGATTCGCACGAACGGGCACAGCCGGCGTGGCTGGCCTTCAACTAGCGGCCAGCGCGCTGCGCGCTGCCGCCAGCGTCTGACGCTCGTAGCCGGAACCGAACAGCACCACGTGCGCGAGCAGCGGGTAGAGCTGGTGCAGCCCGATCCTGTCGCGCCACCCCGCACTCAGCGGACGGACCTCCTGGTAGCCCGCGAGAATCTCGTCGCGGTGCGGACATCCGAACAGGGACAGCATCGCCAGGTCGGTCTCCCGGTGCCCGCCGTGCGCCGCGGGGTCGATCAGGACCACGCCGGCGGCGGTCCACATCACGTTGCCGCTCCACAGGTCACCGTGCAGCCGACACGGCTCTTCGTCAGTGTCGTCGAAATCTCCTGCTGCACACCGGGATATGACCGCCTCGATTGCCTCGCGGGCGTCTTGCCCCAACCGCGCCCGCTCGAGCATCGGCGCGAGCCGATGCTCCCCGTAGAAGCGTCCCCACGACCGGTCGCGGCTGTAGGTCATCGGTAGCGGCTGCTCGAGCGGACCGAAGAATCCCGACGCAGCGGTCCACCCGGGCGGTGGCGCGCCGAAACCCTCGGCACCGGCGGCGTGGGTGTGAGCCAGCCGTGCGCCGAACGTCCGCGCGGCCGCGCGTTCGGGTGCGACCGACGCCAGGCGCTCCAGCGTCAGCGACTGCTCGTCGACGGCGACGACCCGCGCGGCGGGAACACCCCCGTCGGCATCCGAAAGCCATTGCAGCCCAACGGCTTCGCAGCGGAAGAACCCCGACGGAGCATTCGGGTGACGTTTCACGTGGAACACGCGAAACGCGTCCCTACAGCTGCGGGGTGAGGTCGAACGACGTGACGGTCGACATCCGGGTGATCAGCCACTCCCCGCCGTCGCGCTTCATCGTCAGACGGTAGGACAGGTAGCGCAGCGATGGGATGTTCTTGGTGACGGGGCTCGTCGAAATCGAATTGGTGTACACGATCGCCGTGGCGTCGGTCGGCGTGAGGGCGGGCGAGACACTCTCCACAGCGGCGCCGACCACCTCGGTCGTGTTGGTGACCTGCGCCTGCTTGTTCGGCTCGACGATCGCGTCGATGTACTTGCGGTAGTCGCTGGCGAAGTCCCCACCGAGGAACCGCGACGCCCGGTCGGCCAGAGCAGGCATGTCCTCTGGGGTGTAGGTCCACAGTGCGGTGATCGCCGCGGTCGCAGTGCGGGCGATCTCGAGCTTGGTGGTGTTCATCGCTCGCTGCGCGAGGTAGGGCTGCACCATCGCGCCGGCGAAGGCGCCTCCACCGACGAAGAGCACCGAGGCGACGACCGCGGCCGCGACCAGCCCGCGCCCTGCCGGGCGGTGCTCGACCATCCGGATCTCGTCCGCGGGGGCGGCCTCGTCGGTCTCGTCGGCCTCGTCGGTCTCGTCGGCTGTGACGTCGCCCTCGGGTGTGTCGGCAGCGTCGGCATCCGGGTCGGTGGTGTCGGTGTCGGTGTCTGCGGTGACCTCGCGCTTCGGGGTACGCGCGGCCTTCCCGACGGGCTTCTTCGGCAGATCCGCCGTCTGTTCCAGCGGCGTCTCCACCGCGGAAGACTCGGGCTCCAGCCGCTCGACCGTCTCGTCGGGCTGCTCCGCCGCGGGCGCTGCCACGCGGTTCCGCCGGAAGAACCGGCGGCGGCGCGGCGGGGTGGCGGGGTCGCTGGGGGTCGCCGACTCGTCGGTGGTCAGATCACCTGAATCAGGTTGCTGATCTTCCACTGCTGTCCTTCCTTGATCGTCGTGGCGATCCAGCGGCTGCCACTTTCGATCGTCGTCTTGCCGTCGGGCGTCGTCGACGTCGCCTTGGTCGCGATCAACACGTCGGCGCTGCCGTCGTCGTTCCAGCGCTGCACCCCTGCGGCGAGCACCGTGCCGGTGGTCGGCTCTCCGCGGGCCACCTGCACCAGGATCTCGTTCTGCTTCTCCTTGAAACTCTTCGCGAACTCACCGGTGGCCTGCGCGGCGATCCGGTCCGCATAGGCGTTCGCGTTGAACGGGTCCAGCGTCATGTACTCGGTCATGAATTCGCGGGTGTAGCCCAGCGCCGACGCCTCCCGCACAGCCTCGGTGCGGTCGTGTTCGTGCCGGATCAGCATCAGGGTGCTCGCCGTGATCGCAGCGGCGACCACCAACGCCACCACCGTCGCCACCACGGGCAGCCCCCAGCGTTTCGGTCGCCGTGGCTCGGTGCCGAAGTAGTCGGTCGCCGTCTCGTCGACCTTGCGCCGCGGACTCACTGGCCGGCCGGGTTCATCTGGGGCTTCTTCAACACGGTCAGGTTCGCCACCCGCCACTGGCCGTCGGTGCGGTCGAAGTCGACGCGGACCGTCGCCGTGATGAACTTCAGGTCTTTCGGATCATCGCCACGCTGGCCCTGCATCGCCAGCAGCATGGACGCCGTGTCGGGCGTGACCGGCGGATCAGTGAGCACCGCATGGCTCACCGCCCAGTACTCGTTGGACTTGATCCCCGCCTTCTGGGCGGCCTGCTGCTGCGCGGCGAGCTGCTCCCGGTAGGCGCCGGTGGTCAGCGACTGCGCCCGAGCGAAGTCAGCCGCCATCGTGTCAGCGGTGTAGGTCAGCATCTGCTCGACGATGCGCGGACCCTGCTCGTCGATCTGGACACGCGCCGCATCCACGGCACGCTCGTGCCGATACACCGTGAGGTAACCCAATCCAGCCGCCGCAGCGCACACCAGCGCCACGACGATCAACACCATCGCGACGAGCCGCCGCACGTTGCGCGCCGGCCGCTCGACGACCAGGACCTCGGTGCGGGCCAGCATGTCGGCGAATGTGCGCCGCCGCCGATCCCACAGCGGCCACAGCCAGCCGACGAACACGGCCAACGTGTCGAGCAGGTGGGCGAGCTCCCGCAGAGCCAGCCGGCCGATGCCGACGGCGCCGCCGTCCCGACCGCGCACCGCGATTCCGCTTAGCGCCCGGCCGAGCGTCCAGCCCGTCGCCGAGGGAAGGACCAGCCGGTTGACCGCCGTCGCGAACAGCGCCACCGCGGCCGCACCGGTGAACGCCCATCGCGCCCAACCGTCGGCCGGCGACGCGAGAGCCAGCAGCGCCATCGTCGCGATCACGGCCGCACCCGGCAGGATGTCGACGAGCAGTGCACCCGCCCGCACCGACCACGACGCCCGGTCGACCTCCGGGGTGTCGGACGTCGAGTCGGCAACCGGCAGCACTGCCGTCACGACGTGACCTGGTCCAGCTTGGCGATGCGATACCGGCCCTCGTCGAACGCCATCGTCGCGCGCAGCCGGTAACCGACCTGCTGATTGGCGGCCTGCGAATTGGTGATCGCCACCCGGACCGCGACGAGTACGTTGATCGATCCGTCCGGGTTGTGCCGCTCGACCGCGGCGCGCAGGTCGTCGACGGCGACCTTCGCGTTGGCCGCCTGGTACGCCTCGGCGATCACGCTGCCGAACAGGCCGGCCTGGACGCCGAAGTCACCGGTCGAGCACTCCAGGATCTTGGACTGCGCCACGGTCATCGCCGCGGTGTCAGGCGCATTGGTCGCCGCCACACACTCCTTGGCGGCGGCCAGTGCGGCGTCGTCGCTGCGGGCGATCGCGGCAGCACGCTGATTCGACTTCAACGCGTAGTAGCCACCGGCCGCAGCGCCGCCGGCCAGCAGAACGAGCACCGCGGTCAGCGCCGCGACCCCGCGAGTGCTGAGCCGCGAGGGCCGACGACCGTCGTCCGTCAGGGTGTCGTCCGTCGGGGTGTCGTCGACGGACCCTTCGGCCACCGTCGTCTCGTCGACCGCCACAGTGTCCTCGGCGGCCGTCGTTTCCTCGTCGGCGGCGCCGTCCTCGGGGGTGTCGATGGGGGGGTTCAGCCGGCTGGAGCCAGCATCTCCTTCCATCCGTCATCTCCTGGGTTACTCGAGTTCTTCACGTTGTATCGCACCCCGTCGGGGCCGACCACCTCGCCGCTCTGGGGGCTGTACGCGGCGGTGCTGCCGGGCGGACCCTGCGCGGGAGTGTAGATGCACGGGTTGGGCTGTTGCCCGCTGCAGCTGACGGTACCCGAGCCCGGTGGGCTGATCGGATCACTGACCGGCGAGGTGCTCAGCGGCGGCGGCAGCTTGTCGGCCGGCAACGGATTCATGCCGTTGTTCACCGACGGCGCCGGGATCACCCGGCCCGGATCCACGCCCTGGTCACAGCGCGCACCGGGGGCGGGGCAGGACAGCACCTGGTTTGGGTCGCCGTACCACGGGTTGGTACCCAGCGGCACGTACGGCTCGTTGCTGTGGCATTCCTTCGGAGAGGCCGCGCGCTTGCCCGGCACATCCGCACACGGGTAGTTACGAGCGCCGCGAACGACGTTGCCCTGGTAGTCCTTCGGGATCTTGCAGTAGGTCCCGGTCGGCAGCGGAGCCATGGACGTGTCGGCGGGCGAACGCCACTCCGAGGCCGGCAGGAAGCCGGTCATGCACGGCGGCGGCAGGTTGATCGACAGGCCGAAGTGCAGCAGACCCTCGTTCTCGAAGATCGTGCCCGCCTGCGTCAGCGACGCCCCCTGGGGCAGGATCACCAGCGCCTGCTCGAGGCCCTTGTTGTAGCGCTTGAGCATGTCGATGACCACCGAAAGGTTGGCCAGCGTCTGCGGCAGCGAGTCGCGCACGTCGGAGAACAACGTGTTCACCTGATCCAGCGTGGGCGCCGCCTGCTGCAGACCGCTGCGCAGAGCACCGTCCTGCTCGGCGGTCTGGCTCGCGATGATGTTCAGGTTGCGCGACCACTGCGCGATCGCGTCACCCGATTGCACCTGGCTGTTCAGGATCGGCGCCGAGTTGGCGATGATGTCGTTGACCTGCGGCAGGTTGTCGCGGAAGCCTTCTGCGAGGTTCGTCGTGGACTCGACGAGGCGCTGCAGAGACGGACCGAGTCCGCCGACCGCCGCGGACGTCTCGGTCAGCAGCGAATCGATTTTCTCCTTCGGCAGCACGGCCAGGCCGCGGTTGGCCGCGTCCAGCGCGGGCCCGACCTCGGCCGGAACCGTGCTCTTCGTGATCGTCTGCCCCGGACTGAGGTACTGCTTGGTGTCGGCAGCGGGCACCAGGTCGAGGTACTGCTCACCGATCGCCGACACCGAGTGCACCTCGGCGGTCACGTCCACCGGGACCTTGACGTCGTCGTTGATGCTCAGCGTCGCCCGGGCGCCGTTCTCGGTGGGCTCGACGTCGGTCACCTTGCCGATCTGGGTGCCGCGGTACGTCACGTTGCCGGTGGCGTACAGGCCGCCTGATCGCGGCAGCTCGGTGTAGAGCGTGTACTGCCCCACGCCGGCCAGGCTCGGCAAGCGCAGGTAGTACAGGCCCAGCACCGCGACCGCCGCCACGGTCAGCACCGTGAAGATGACCAACTGGATCTTGATGAAACGGGTCAGCACTGCTCACTCACCCCTTTCCACCAGCGGTCCACCCGGAGCGTCGTGCGGGTTCGGGGTGAACCGCACATCCGGGATCATCGTGTTCGGATCGCGGCCCCACGACTGCTCGAGTGCCCGGAGCATGCCCGAGACTCCCGTGCCGCTCAGGATGCCGTTGTCGATGGCCGACAGCGTCAGATCCACCAGGATCGAGACGTTGATGTAGTCACCGCGAACCACCTTCGGCACGTTCTCGATGCTGAACGGTGCGGTGAAGATGAGCTTCAGCGCACCGAGCAGGTACGGCCCGGCCTTACCCAGCTCCCGCAGCGGACGCTGCAGGTTGGCCAGGTTGGTGTTCAGGTCACCGCTGGCCGGCGACAGCGCATCGTCGGCGGCGTTGCTGATCCGGCCCAGCGCCTGCACCGCGTCGGCGAACAGATCGCGAGTGTCTGCGAAATGCTTGATCAGCGGCGGGAACTCGGTCAGCACCTGGTCGAGGGTGTCGTTGCGCTGCTCGACGATCGAGAGCAACCGGTTCGTCGAATCGATGGCCCGGGTGATGTCGTCGCGCTGCTGGTTCAGCTGGTCGGTGAACGTGTCGAGCTTGCCCAGGAAATCCCGGATCTGGTCGGACCGGCCGTTGAGGACGTTGAAGATCTCGGTCTGGATGGTCTCCAGGTTCGACACCCCGCCACCGGTGAGGATCGACGCGATGCTCGCCAGCACGCGCTCGGTCGTCGGGAAGGCCGACGCGTTCTTCAGCGGGATGGTGTCGCCGGTCTTCAACTTCTCCGGGGACGGGTCCGGCGGAGCGTCGAGCTGCACGTGCTGCGAACCCAGCAAGCTGGTCTGGCCGATCTTGGCCAGCGTGTTCTTAGGCAGCTGCACCGTGTTGTCGAGGTCCAGCGTCAGCGTGGCGACCCAGTTCTTCAACTCGATCGACCGCACCCGGCCGACGTACACGTCGGCCACCCGCACCCGGCTGTTGACGTTGAGCGCCAACGTATCCGGCATCTGCACGTAGATCGTGGTGTGGTCGGGACCGGTACCGGGCCCACCGGGCAGCGGCACGTTCGCGATGCCCTTCCAGGAACCACACGAGGTCAGCACCACGGCTGCCGCGCCGAGCGCCACCGCGCGTCGGCTCAAAGTCGCCAAGCGTCCCACGGTCAGCCTCCCGCCTCAGCCGGCAACAACGGACCCGACGGAGCGGCAGGCGCAGGGCCGGCCGGCGGTGCCGCCGGTGCGATCGCCCCCAGCGGATCGCCCGGGATGACGCCCGGTGCGGGTGCCGGCGGGGGACCCGGCTGTGGATACCACGGCGGGGGCAGCGGGTTGTTCTCGTTGTAGGCGTTCGGCGGGCCGGGCAGACGCCCGTTGTTCACACCGAATGCCGGCGGAGCCGGAGGCGCCACGATGTCCGGGCCACCCATCAGCTCGGCGAGCGAATCCGGGGTCAGCATGTTCTGCGTGAACGGCTGCACCTCGACACCCTGCATACCGGGTGCGACGACCCAGCCGGGTTCGTGGTTGCCGTGCGAGAACAGCGTGTCCCTGGAGAAGATGCCGGGCACGGTGGTGTCCTTGTATCCCGGAGGCGGCTGCAGGCGCGGCTCGGAGTACGCGATCTGCTTGGGCAGCGTCATCGCCGCCTGCAGCTGGTTCGCGCCGAACGGCAGGTAGTTGAACTTGATCGCGTCCAGGATCGGTCCGAGGTACTGCGCACACAGCTCGGAGGACTCCTGGTAGCCGAGCCGGCTGCCGGCCTGGATCGCGCTGCAGATGAACTGCATCGGGTTGGCGAAGTTGTTGATCACCGGCATACCGACGATGCCGCCCGAGTTCGGCGCGGAGATGTTCACGACGTTGGCACCCAGGTTCGGGAACACGTGCAGACCGGTCTCCAGGCCGTCGCGGGGCTCGGGCTGCAGGATCGCGTTGGTCACGTCGGCGAGATTGTCGACATCGTGGGCGAGCACCTCGCCGTTCTTGCCGATGAAATCCCTTGTGGTGGTGAGCAACTGGTTGAGGTCCTGCAGCGCGTCGGCCACCTCGCGGTCGGTGTTGGTGAACGCGTTGGTGAACTTGGCGAGGTCGTTGTTGAGCGCCACGAACTGCTGATCGCTCTTGTACAGCGCGTTGACGAACAACGCGAGGCTCTTGACGACGCTGAACAGGTCGCCGCGGCCCTCGTTGAGCGCGAACAGCGCGTCCGACAGACCCTTGAGCGTCTTGTTCAGCTGCTCGCCCTTGCCGGCGAAACCGTCGGCCGCGGACTCGATGATGTCGCCGAACGGGCCCTTGGGCTGCGCGGGCGTGGGACCGAGATCGGTGAGCAGCTTGTCCAGGGAGTCGCGCAGATCGTCGTACTCGACCGGCACCTGGGTGCGGTCCAGATTGATGACGGCGCCGTTCTCCATCACCGGTCCACCCGTGTAGGGCGGGGCGAGCTGGATGGTGCGGGAGGCGACCAGGCTCGGATTCAGGATCGAGGCGGTGGCGTTGGCGGGGACCTTGAACTTCTTGTCGTAGTTGAAGGTCACCTTCATCTTGTCGCCGTCGGGCTCGATCTTCTCGATCTTGCCGACCTGCACACCCATGATCTGCACCTTGTCGCCCGGGTAGAGCGCGAGGGTCTGGGTGAAGTACGCGGTCACGGTGTTCTTCGTCAACCGCTGGTAGGCCTTGAATCCGAAGAACGCGGCCACGATCGCGGCGATCAGCACCACGGTGCCGATCACCAGTGCCGTTCGGGACACGCCCGGCACCTTCAGGTTTCGTACGTTGAAGATCGTCGACATCTAGCTCTGCACCCCCTTAACCTTGCGAGCCCGGCGGCAGGAACGGTGGATTACCCGGCAGCAGCGGCTGGCCCGCCGGGGCCGGCTGCGGACCCGGACCGGGTGGCGGCGGCGGACCGTTCAGGGCCGGCGGCAGCGGCGCGATACCGGGGGTGAAGTCCGGCGGCGACGGCTGCGGCGCCAACGGCACCGTGCGGGCTCCGGGCGGAGCGGGCGGAAGCGGAGGCATCGCCCCGGGCACGTCCGGTGACAGCTGACCCGGGATCGCGGCGGCAGGCACACCCGGAGCGGGCTGCGGCCCGTTCGGATTGGGTGCCGAGGTCGCGACGTTGGGGCCCTGGCCCTCGTAGTTCGGGCCGTACGGGTTGTCGCCGTAGGGGCCGACGCTCAGCCCGGCGCACGGCAGCGGGTTCCCCGGCCGGGGCAGCCCGTCGGCGGGCGGGGTGTACGAGCACGGCGAGCCGGGCGCGACGGCAGGTCCCGGATTGTCCGGGGTGCCTTCCAGCGGCGTCGGGGCCGGCGGCGGGGCGCCGTTGGGGAAGCCGGTGCCGTTCGGATCCGGGAACCGGAACGCGGGCAGACCGGCGTTGCGCCAGAACTGCTCGGGATCGATGCCGCGCTTCTTGAACGCCGCGTCGACGTACGGCTGCAGAATCCAGTACGGCGCCAGGTTGGCCAGCATCACCTTGAAGTACGGGCCCGACGCGATCGCCTCGCCCAGCGACGCGGTGAACTTCGACAACGTGGTCAGCACGTCGACGAGGTCGAACTTGCGCTCGTTGAGCACGTCGCTGATGGTGCGCAGCTGCTCGAGCACGTGGTTGAGGTTCGGGTTGTCGTCGATGAAGCCCTTCACCTGGGCAGAGAACTTGCCCACGCGCTCCAGCAGCTGGCTGACGGCGTAGTTGCGCTCGTTGACGGCCGCGAGCAGCGTCTGCGCGTTCACGAACAGCGCGTTGATCTGCTCGCTGCGGTTGCCCAGCACACCGGCCACCCGGTTGGCGTTGCTCAGCAGTTGCTTGATCTGGTCGTCGCGCTTGCCGATGGTGTCGGAGAACCTGGACACCCCGTCGAGAGCGGCGGACAGGTGCGGGTACGTCTGGTCGATGGTCTCGGACAGCACGTTGAGCGAGTCGCGCACCGTCTTGGTGTCCCAGCCCGACGCCGAGTTGCTCAGGTCGAAGAACGCGTCGTAGATCTGGTACGGCGTCGAGGTCTGACCCAGGGGCAGAGTGCCGCTGGCGGGCAGCGCCTCGTCACCGCGTGGCTCGATCTCGATATTGCGCCGACCCAGGATCGTGTCGGTGCGGATCGCGGCGCGACTCTTGGTGCCGATCTCGGTGCCGCCCAGCCCGAAGCCGATCACGACCTTGTCGCCGGAGATCTCCGTGGACCGCACCAGGCCGACGTCGACGCCGGCGATCCGGACCTTGTCACCGGCATTGATGCCGCCGGTATCGGAGAATTCGGCGTAGTACGTGGGCGTCGCGAACAGCATCGGCACATTGGTGAAGCTCTGCCCCACACCGATGACGATGATCAGCAGGATGACGCCCATCAACCCGCTGCGAACGCGGTTGGAACCCTCGAGGACTCTCATTGCGGTGTGCACCTACCCGAGGGCTGGCTCCACACCTTGACCGTGCGCACCGGCCCGCCGGGCTGGAGCCCGTTGAGCTTGAGTGTCACGTCGCAGGCGTAGAAGTTGAAGAAGTCACCGTAGATGCCACCGGCACGGCCGATGATCTTCAGCGCGGTCGGAACCCGGACCAGCAGGTCGTTGAGCTGATCCTTCTGATCGACCAGCGGCTGCTGGAGGATCTCGAGCTTGCTGGTGGTCTGCTGCAGCAGCGGCCGGTTGTCGGCCAACAGGTCGGCGATCGTCCCGGCGGCGTCGCTGATGTCGGCCACCGACTTGGCGATCGGATCTGCGCGATTCTTGAGCCCGGTGATCAGGGTCTCGAAGTTCTTGACCGTGTCGTCGAACTGCTGCTGGTGCTTGACGGTGGTGGCCAGCACGGTGTTGAGGTTGTTGATCACCTCACCGATCGCCTGGTCACGGTCGGCCAGCGCAGACGTCAGAGATGCCGTCTGGTCGAGGATGTCGTTGATGGTTCCGCCTTGCCCCTGGAAGACCGTCACGATCGACTGCGCAATGGTGTTGACCTTGTCCGGGTCCAGCGACTGAAACACCGGGCGGAAGCCACCGATCAGCGCGTCGAGGTCGAGGGCGGGCTCGGTGCGCTCGACCGGGATGGTGCCGCCGGGCTGCAAGCGGGTGTTGCTGTCACCCCGCTTGAGCTCCAGGTAGCGGTCGCCGATCAGGTTCAGGTAGCGGATCGAGGCGGTGGTCTCGTCGAACAGGTCGAGCGAGCGGTCCACGTCGAAGTCGACCTGGGCCTTGGTCCCGCCGTCGATCAGTTTGACGTCCTTGACCTTGCCGACCTCGACACCCGATGCGCGGACGAACTGCCCGGAGCGCAGGCCACTGGTGTTGGTGAAGACCGCCGAGTAGCTGTTGGTGCGGTCGAAGCGCATCTGGCCGAACACCACGATGATGAGCGCGGTGAACAGCAGCAGCACGAGGGAGAAGGCCCCCAGCTTGATCGCGGTTCCGGTGATTTTCATGGGTTGATCGTGTGCTCCCCGACTTGGCGGCCCCAGACGTACTCGGTGAGCAGCGGCTGGCCCAGTTCCAGGTGGTTGTACGGCGCGATCGAGGCTCCGGTGTCCATCACCAGGTAGGGCGACGGCCACAGATCGCGGGTGATGGGCTGCCAGCAGCCGGGGCGACCCTCGGGTCCGCCCTTCGCGTTCACGCGCGGGAGGTTGTCGGGGTAGACGTAGGCGTTACCGGCGCCCAACCCGATCAGCTCAGAATGCGTCCGCAGCGAGTAACCGTTGCCGCCCAGCGATGCGGCGACCTTCGGCTCGACGTCGTGGTAGTTGCGGATCGTGCAGAACAGCGCGGGGCTGTACTTGTCCAGCAGCGCCGAGGTGGGCACCAGATCCTTCAGTCCGCGTTGCAGGTAGGGGCCACCGCGCTCGAAGATGTCGCCGCCGGTGTTGCCGAACCCGACCGCGGCCATCAACGCCTGGTCGACGTTGCCCTGCTGCTCGTTGAGCGTGCGCGCGGTGGTGACCGCGTTCTGCAATCCGTCGAACAGGTCGGGCGCCGCGTTGGCGTACACCTCGCCGAGGTCAGCGAGCAGCTGGTTGTCGCGGCGCAGCTGCGGCATCTGCGGGTTGATCTCGTCCAGGATCTGGTTGCCGTTGACGATCGACTGGCCGAACCGGTCGCCGAGCCCGTCGAGAGCCTGCGCCGTCGCGGTCAGCGTCTGGTTCAGCTTGATCGGGTCGACCTGACCGGCGACCGACACCACGGTCTCGAAGAGGGTGTTGAACTCGGTGGTCACCTTGGTCACGTCGATGACGTCGGAGCTGTTGATCCGTTGCGGCGACGGGTCTTTCGGCGACGAGAACGACACGTACTTGTTGCCGAACACCGTGGTGGCGCTGATGTCGGCGTTGACGTTCTGGGGGATCAGGTCGAGGTACTTGGGGTTGACCTCGAGGATGATCTTGGCCCGGGGCTCGTCACCGACGGTGACCTGCTCGACCTCGCCGACCCGGCCGATCTCCACGCCGTTGTAGGTCACCTTCGAGCCCGGATCCATGGACAGACCGGAACGCGCCGAAATCATGGTCAGTTGGGTCCGCGGCAGGAAGTCGCCACGGAACTGGAGGAACACCAACACCAGCACGACGATCGTGATGAGCGCCAGGACGAGGCCGGCCAGCTTGTAGGGCGGCGTGCGCGAGCTGTTCACGGGTGCGGTCATGGCTACACCGTCAGGTTGAAGTTCGGGTCGACGCCGTAGAGCGCCAACGAAGCGAACAGGACCACACAGACGATCGCGATAAGAGAGGCGCGCATCGAGCGGCCGACGGCCTCGCCGACGCCGACGGGGCCGCCGCTGGCGTAGAAGCCGTAGTAGCAGTGGTTGAGCATGACGATGACCGAGATGATGACCGCCTGCACGAACGACCAGAACACGTCATCGGGCCGGAGGAACGTACGGAAGTAGTGCTCGTAGGTTCCGGTCGACTGCCCGTAGATCAGCGTCGTCGTGACCTGCGCCGAGAGGAAGCTCATGATGATCGCCATCGCGTACAGCGGGATGATCACGATGAAGCCCGCCACGATGCGCGTCGAGACCAGATAGGAGATGGACTTGATGCCCATCACCTCCAGGGCGTCGATCTCCTCGCTGATGCGCATGGCGCCCAGCTCGGCGGTGGCGCCGGCGCCGACGGTGGCCGCCAGCGCCTGGCCCGCGACGACCGGGGCAGCGATACGGACGTTGATCAGCGCCGCGAAGAAGCCGGTGAACGCCTCGACACCGATGTTGCCCAGCGAGGCGAAGCCCTGGATGGCGACCAGCGAGGACCCCGACAGCGTGACGAACCCGACGATGGCGACGGTGCCGCCGATGACGGCCATGGCGCCGGTGCCCATGCCGATCTCGGCGACCAGGCGGAGCATCTCTTTGCGGTAGTAGCGCATGGCGTGCCCGATGGAACCAACCGCGGTGACCACGAACCACGCGATGTGGCCCATCGAGTCGAGCCCGCGGGCGGGCGCGCCGGCCACCTTCTGGGCGGTAGCGACCCCGCGGGGGAACCGGGAGCGCAGAACAGCGCCAGTGGACATGTCAGCTCCCCGTTCCGAATTTGACGCCGATGGTGGTCAGCACGACGTTCACCGCGAACAGCGCGATCACGCACAGCACCAGGGTCTCGTTCACCGCGGTGCCGACGCCCTTCGCGCCGCCGGCGCACGTCAGCCCGCGGTAGCAGCCGACCAAGCCGGCGATCAGGCCGAAGGTGAGCGCCTTGATGAGCGAGATGAGCACCTCGGGCAAGCCGGTGACCAGGGTCAGCGTCGACACATACGCGCCGGCGGAGACGTTCTGCAGGTACACACCGAAGATGAAGCCGCCGACCAGGCCGATCGTGATGACCGCGCCGTTGAGCAGCATCGCGACGAACGTGGACGCGATCACGCGAGGCACCACGAGGCGGTGGATGGGATCGATGCCCAGCACCTCGAGGGCGTCGATCTCCTCGCGGATGGTGCGGGCACCGAGGTCAGCGCAGATCGCGGTGGACCCGGCGCCGGCGACCACCAGCACCGTCACGAGCGGGCCGAGCTGCGTGACCGCACCCAGCGCCGCACCGGCACCGGAGATGTCGGCCGCGCCGAACTCGGTGAGCAGGATGTTCAGCGTGAAGATGAGGAGCACGGTCAGCGGGATGGACACCGCGACCGTGGGCAGGAATGCGACCCGCAGCAGGAACCAGCTCTGCAGGATGAACTCGCGCCACTGGAACGGCGGCCGCAGCAGGGCTTTGCCCACCAGCACGCACATGCGCACGAAGCCGCCGACCGCAGTCAGCGCGGGCCTGACCTGATCGCGCACGTAGCCCGTCAGGTTGGAATTGGTCGTCACCGCGAAGTCTCCGCGACGCGATCATCGGAGATGTAGCGCACCGGCAGCACCTGTCGCACGCTCCCTTCCCGCCCCGACCCCATAGGTGTGAGACACGTCCTACTACCGGTCAGTAGTAAGACGGACCACCGGACTGTACCCGATGGTGGGGACGCTGCGTACCGCATCGGCGGGATTACGCACTCAACCGTTAGCACTGGCTCCCCCTCCGGCCGTATTCATCGTTGCCCCGTCGAAACCGTTGTCCGCGTGGAACTTTCGCGGACGTCAATCCCAGGCTGTGCAGAGAAGCGGTTCCGCAGCTCCGTCTTGAGCACCTTGCCTGCCGGGTTCCGAGGCAGCGCCTCGACGATTTCGAGGGCTCGCGGGTGCTTGTAGCGGGCCAGCCGCTCGGTCAGGAACTCATCCAGATCGGCGAGCGACAACGGTGCATCCCCCGCCGCCGTCAGCGAAGCCCGCAGCGCGACCACAGCAACCGGCACCTCTCCCCACTTCGGATCCGGGCGGCCGATCACAGCGGCCTCGGCGATGTCCGGGTGCGCTGCGAGCGCGTTCTCCACCTCGGCACAGTAGATGTTCTCCCCGCCCGAGATGATCATGTCCTTCTTACGGTCGACGACCCAGACGTAGCCCTCGTCGTCCTGGCGGACCAGATCCCCGGAGTGGAACCAGCCACCGGCGAACGCGTCCGCGGTCGCTTCGGGATTGTTCCAGTAACCGGCCATCAGGGTCGGGGCACGGTAGACGATCTCGCCGACCTGGCCCACGGGAACGTCGTTCATGTCGTCGTCGACGACGCGCGCCGACACCGTCGGGATCACCTTGCCCACCGAACCGAGCTTGCGCAGCGCGTCCTCGCCCAACAGCATGCAGGTCACCGGGGACATCTCCGTCTGCCCGAACGCCGCGAGGATCGCCGCGCCCGGGAACGTGTCAGCCATGTCGCGCAGCAGTGTGTCAGAAGCGGGGGCGGCACCCCAGGACAGAACCCGCAGCGCGAGGTCGCGGGGTTTGGCGTGCTGCGCCGCACAGACTGCCTGCCACTGGGCCGGCACCAGGAAGATGCCGGTCACCTTCTCCTCGGCGAGCACGTCGAGCAGCTGGTCCGGGTCGAAGGCGCCCAGCGGATAGATCACCGTCGGACGGCCGAGCATCAGTCCGACGATCGTGCTGCCGACACCGGCGATGTGGAACAGCGGCACACCGACGAACCCGACGTCGTGGTGGAGGTCGACGCCATTGGTGAACAGGTGCGTCATCGCCTGACCGGCCAGGTTGTTGTGCGTGAGCACCGCACCTTTGGGCCGCCCGGTGGTGCCGGAGGTGTACATGATCAGCGCCGGCGAATCGTCCGGCACGTCGACGGTGGGACACGGAGCGTTCTCGGCGAGCAGGTCCTCGTAGCCGAGCACCCCCGAATCGGTCTCGCCGCCGGCGACGACGACCGTCTGCAGCGTGTCGTCCAGGTCGCGCACCGCGGTGGCCACCCCTGCGAGGACGGGTTCGGTCACGACGATCGACGCGCTGCAGTCGGAGACCAGGAACGCGATCTCCGGCGGGGTCATCCGGAAGTTCACCGGAACCGCGATCGCGCCGAGCTTGTTGACCGCGATCGTCACCTCGATGAACTCGGGCCGGTTGAGCATCAGGATCAGCACCCGGTCGCCGGAGCCGACGCCGCGCTGGTGCAGCGCCCCGGCCAGCGCACTGACGCGGTGCTCGAGGTCGGCCCACGTGGTGGTGGCGCCCAGGAACCGCAGCGCAGTGGCACGCGGCTGCATCAGCGCATGCCGGGACAGCTGATTGGCCCAGTTCTGCCGCCGGGCCAGGTACGGCTGCTCCAGATCGGTTGTCACCAGGTTCGCTCCGTCGTCCCCTGAAAAATCGTGAGTTGCGCGGTGATGATATTTGATCAAACATTGTGTTGCCTCGGTCACACTATGGCTCAGGCGGCGCCGGGACAACCCGTCGCGCAGCCCCCGGGGAAAGGGCGTCGTCGCCATGACAGCTCCGGCCAGACCGACGCGGTCCGGCGCGGTTCGGCGGGAACAACTGTCCGATGAGGTGGCCACCCAACTGCGTACGGAGATCATGACCGGGGCGCTGCGGCCGGACACGTTCATCCGCCTCGACGAGACCGCCGCCCGGCTCGGCGTGAGCATCACCCCGGTGCGAGAAGCCCTGCGGACGTTGCGCGGCGAAGGAATGGTCGAGCTCGAACGCCACCGCGGCCACCGCGTGATGCCCCTGTCGCGCACCGACGTCGAAGACATCTTCTGGATGCAGTCGACGATCGCGCAGGAGCTGGCCGCCACGACCACTCGGCGCATCACCGACGCTCAGATCGACGAGCTCGTCGAGCTCAACGCCGCTTTGGCCGACGCCGTGCGCCGGGAGGACGACGACGGCATCGCGGCGGCCGAGTTCGCATTCCACCGTGCGGTCAATCGGGCCTCTGGACGGATCAAGCTGGCCTGGTTCCTGCTGCACGCCAGCCGCTACCTGCCGCCCCAGGTGTTCGCGTCCGACCGGAGGTGGGGCGCCGACGCGGTGGCCGGCCACGAAGTGATGATCGAGGCGCTGCGCCGCCGCGACGTCGACACGGTGGTGCGTCTGACCGAAGGCCAGTTCGCCGACGGGCTGGCCCGCCTCCTGGGTTATCTCGACCGGACCGGTCTGTGGGGGCCCGCCTAGGTCGCAGCGAGCTGCTCGGCGCGCGCCTTCAGATTGTCAGCGAGGTAGTCCAGGGTGTCGCTGATGGCCTTCTTGACCATCGGCTTGGGCAGCGGCAGCGTGGTCTCCACGTCGAGGTCGACGGTCAGCAGTGAGGTCGGCCCCATGGCCACGACGGAGAATTTCTGTTCCTGCTTCTCGAAGTGATCGCCCTGCTGCAGCATCGTGAAGATCTGGTTCTCGCCCGGGTAGTAGACGGCGGTGATGAACGTGCCCGCCTGGCCCTGCACCACCACGTCGAGTCGCAGCTGACTCGGCCTGCCGTCGGGGTAGCGGGCCAGGATCCAGCAGCCTTTGATCTCCTCGTTCCACTGCGGGTACGCCTCGAAGTCGGCGACGATCGCCATGATCGACTCGGCGGGGGCTGCGACCTCCACGGTCTTACTCACCAGCGGCATCGGCTGAGCATAGCGAGTGCGCATCGCGCCTCATGCCGACGTGGCGATGCCCTCCCGGCGCAGCGCGGGCACGACCAGCGCCCTCAGCTCGCGACCGACCTCGAACTGCTTGCCAGGCAGCGTGCGCGCCACCATCTGCACGTTGATGGTGTCCACCTTGATGCTTTCGACACCCATCACCTGGGGCTCGTCGAGCAGTAGATGCGAGAGCCGGTCGGTACGCAACGCCTGCGCGGACACGTCGCGAAGCACGTCGTTGACGGCGATGATGTCGGCGGTCGCGGGCAGTGGGATGTCGATCACCGCACGCGCCCAGTCCTTCGACAGGTTGAGTGCCTTGACGATCGTGCCGTTGGGGATCGTGTAGACCTCCCCGTCACCGGTTCGCAGCCGGGTGACCCGCAATGTGACGGCTTCGACCGTGCCGCGCGCGGTGCCGCCACCGGAGATGGTGAGCTCGACGAGATCCCCGAACCCGTACTGCCGCTCGGTGATCACGAACAACCCACTCAGCAGGTCGCCGACGATGCGCTGCGCGCCGAATCCGAGCGCGCCGCCGAGCACCGCTGCGGGCGCGACGAGGGAACCGATCGGAAAGCCCAGTCGCGCGGCGATGTCGAGCGCCACCCCGATGTAGACGAGCGTGATGAGCACCGAGGCGACCACCGAGGCCAGTGTCTGCCGGTACTTGACCCGCTCCGAGGGCGACGCATCGTCTCGGGTTGCGAGCCGTCGGCTGAGCCGGCGTGCGAGTGCGCGGATCGCCCGGGTGGCAAGCACGGCGAACACCACCACGAGCGCGATGTGCAGCCCGGTGGTCGTCAGCCACCGGACGATGGTGTCGATCAGCGCCCGGCGCTCCCCGCCGACGGAGGAAGCAGCGCGAGCGCAGAGATGTAGCCGTGCCGCGGAGCGGCCGTCGGGTAACCCGCGCGCACGAAGGCGCGCACTCGGGCGAGGATCCATGGGGCCTTCATGGCCGCTTGGTCTACCCCGGCGCCGACGCCCCCAAACCCAGGGCGGACTTGAGGTCGCGGGCGTTGCGGACCGCGTTTCCTCCGAGGTCGTTGTTGAAGTAGACGAGCACGTCGCGGCCCTGGCCGTCCCATTCCCGAACCCGGTGCGCCCACCAGCGCACGTCGTCGTCGCTGTAGGAACCGCCGTAGAGGGCACCGGGGTCGGGGCCGTGCAATCGCACGTAGACGAACGTGGCCGTCGCACGAAGTACGCACGGCAATCCCGCACCGCTCATCACCACATACGCCGCGCCGTGACGTTCCAGCACGTCGAACGCGGTCGGATCGTGCCACGACGGGTGCCGGAACTCCACGGCGAGGGGAATCGCGGCAGGCATGACGTCCAGGAACGCGTCGAGCCGGGCGAGGGTCTCCGCGTCGCGCTCCATCGTCGGCGGCAGCTGCACCAACAGTGGGCCGGCACGGTCGCCGAGCTCGCCCCACCCGCGGTGTATCCGCTCGACCCAAACGTCGGGAGACCGCAGCCGGCGTGCGTGCGTCAGGCCCCGGGGCGCTTTGACAGTCATCAGGAACCCGGGCGGCAGCTGGTCTCGCCAGCGGGCGAACCACGCGTCGGGCGACCACCGGTAGAAGCTGCCGTTCAGCTCGACGGTGTCGAACTCGGCCGCGTACCGGGCGAGTCGCTGCGCCGAGGGCAGCCCCCGGTCGTAGAGCACTCCGATCCAGTGGTTGTAGGACCACCCCGAGGTGCCGATCCGAATCGTCACATCGGGTCGGGTACCCCGCCGTGTCGAGGTCAGCGCCGTTTGAAGTGCACCGCACCGGCAATGGCTACGCCGTGATCTACCGGCCGCTCCTGCAGGAGCTCCTGTTCGCCTACGGGCCATGCGGTCAGGAGGACGCGGTGCGCGATATCTGCCGGAGGGAACTCACTCCCGTGGTCGACGAGACATGGACCGATCCCGCGGGCAACGTGATCGGGCTCGTGCGGGGCGGTTCATCCGAGAGCGATGCGCCAGCCGTGCGAGTGATGGCCCACATGGACGAGCTGTCGATGCTGGTCAAGCGGATCGATGCGGACGGCACCATCCACCTGACCCCGCTGGGCACCATGTATCCGGGCAACTTCGGGCTGGGACCCGTGGCCATCCTGGGCAGGCACACCACGGTGTGCGGGGTCGTCGCGCTGGGGTCCGAGCACACCACCCAGGAGAGCTCCCGGATCTGGCGGACCAAACCCGACCATGGTGACAAAGCCCTGGACTGGCCCGACGTGTATGTCTTCACCGGGCTCGATGCGACGGCCCTGCGCCAGGCCGGCATCGAGCCTGGCACCCGGGTCTGCGTGGATCGCACCAGGCGCACCGTCGTCGACGTCGGGCACGACTATCTCGGCTGCTACTTCCTCGACGATCGCGCCGCCGTCACGGCACTGCTGTGCGCGGCCCGCGACCTGAGCGCCGGGCCGGCGCCGGCGGGCGACGTCTACCTGGTGTTCACCACCGACGAGGAGGTCGGCGGCGTCGGGGGCGGCTATGCCAGTCGCACACTTCCGGGCGAGCTGACCCTCGCGCTCGAAGTCGGCCCGACCGAACCCGAGTACGGCACCCAGGTCGGCGGCGGTCCGATCGTCGCCTACAGCGACGCGCTGTGCGTGTACGACAAAGCCGTCGCCGACCGGCTCATGGACGTGGCCGACGAACTGGGGCTGGCACCGCAAGCTGCGGTGCTAGGAGCGTTCGAGTCCGACGCGTCCCACGCCAAGGCAGGAGGGCACACCCCCCAGGCAGGGCTGCTGTGCCTGCCGACGCTGAGCACGCACGGCTACGAGGTCATCGCCACCTCCGCGATCCCCGCGATGGTCAGCGTGCTGACGGAGTTTCTGCGCAATCTCCGGCGCCCGGCGGACTAGGTGCCCGAGCGGGCCTGCGCCTGGTCCACGCCGAGCGGGGTGGTCTCCCGCACGGCCTCGTCGCGGATCAGACCGCGCAGCAGCGCCGTGCTGAACTCGACGGCGATCTCCTGGGCGGTGCGGCGACCGTGCGGGCGCAGCCAGCGGTAGGACCCCAGGGTCATGCCGATGTAGCCGAGTGCCAGAACGTGGGAGTCGCAGTCGTAGAACTCGCCGCTGGCGATCCCGCGGTCGATGACGTCGCGGACGTGCTCGTAGACCTGGCTCTCCTTCTCCCGGATGTAGGCCACCTGCTCGTCGGTGAACCACTCGGTGATGTAGGGGCCTTCCTGGAAGTACACGGCGGCGCGTTCGATGTTGCCGGCGATGCCGACCAGCAGCCGCCGGGTGAAGTGGTAGATCGTCTCGCGTGCCGACGCCGACGGGTCGTCGTGCAGTGCGTCGACGGTGAAGTCCGCGGCGCCCTTGTAGATGTCGTAGAGGATCAGGGCCTTGCTCGCGTAGTAGTGGTAGACGGTCGCCTTGTTCAGACCGACGGCGTCGGCGACATCGTCCATCCGGGTGCCGTGGTAGCCGCGCGCGGCGAACAGCCTCGTGGCGACGGCCAACAACTCTTCGCGACGGGACATCCCGTTGCCCGTCCCGGGCGGCACAGCGGTCTCAGACATGGTGACTCACTCTAGAAGGGACCCGACGGTCCGCGCTCCACTAACTGGTTGGTTCAGTCTAGGTGGTTGGCCTGTGACCGCGGTCTCGTCCGGTCTACACTCGGCTGCAACGTGCACGCCCGGCCTGACGGAGGTATTGCGGTGGACCCGAATCCCGATTACGACGCGAGCGACGAACTCGAGTACGGCATCAACTGGTTCGCCTGGATCCTGCGCGGGCAGTACCCGCCACCGTCGTACCCGCCGGTCTAATCCGCCGCCACCACCATTCGCCCAAACCGACGTTTGGGCGCGATCGTGCGAGTGCGTCGGACCATTTCGTCGAGTTCGGCACGGCTCCACACCACCGCGGCTGACACGTGGCCCCGAATCTCCCCCGCCCAATCTCGCGGCGGCACGGGCTCGCGGTCCGGCGGCCACAGCAGCGGAGGGTCCACGCGCATGAGATCGGCGGCGGGCGCCGGCCACATGTCTTCCTCGTAGCGCTCGCCGCATTTGCGGCACCGCACCTCGTACCGCATGCCGTGCGGAGCGGATTCGATGAAGACGTAATCGGCCATCGACACGCACCGCGGGCACCTCGCCAGGCCACGCTCAACCACCATGCTCACGCGGTTATCGTGCGGCTCATAGCCCAGCGAACGCACCGGTCCGGTCGGAGTCGATGCGGGATCGGTGCCGTTTCGAGACCCGGCACACCAGAGGTCAGGCTGCGGCGGCTTTGACCGCTCGGCCGACCTCGGCACGCAGCCGGCCGTACTCCGGGGAGCGGCGCAACTCATCGGGATCGACACCCGACCGCGGCAGATCGACCGGAATGTCGAGCGCGACCTGTCCCGGCCTGCGGCTGAGCACGATGATCCGCGAACCCAGAAAGGCCGCTTCGTCGGCGCTGTGCGTGACGAACACCGTGGTGCGCCCGGATTCGGCGCTCACCGCCCGCACGTCCTCCTGCAGACGCTCCCGCGTCAGAGCGTCGAGCGCGGCGAACGGCTCGTCGAGCAGGAACAGCGGCGTCTCGGCCGCGAGCGCCCGCGCGATCGCGACGCGCTGCTGCTGGCCGCCGCTGATCTCCCAGATGCGCCGATGCGCCATGCCAGACAGTCCGACCCGCTCGAGCAGTTGCTCTCGCCGCTCGGTACGCCGTTCCCGCGGCACCTTGGCGTAGGTGAGCGCCAAGTCGACGTTGCCACCCACCGTCCGCCACGGGAACAGCCGCGGCTGCTGGAACACCACGCCCGCACTGACGCCGGGAGTCGGTGGCGCACCGCCGATCTCGACCGAGCCCTGGGTCGGGGTCTCGAATCCGGCGAGCAGCCGCAGCAGCGTGGATTTGCCGCAGCCGGACGCGCCGACGAGCACCACGAACGAGCCCGGTTCGATGGTCAGGTCCACCGGGCCGACCGCCGTCACCGCGTGTGCGCCGCTGCCGTACCGGTGCGACACCGCGTTGACGCGGATCGCCGTGTCAGTGGCGGCGGTCATGGCGCGAGAACATCCGGCAGGCCCTTCGTGTAGATCGCATCCTGGAAGGTCTGCAGGTTCGCCGCCGACGGGATCTGCTTCTGCTCGGCCAGGAACTGCGACGCGCTCTGCAGGTTCACCGCAATGTTGCCCGGCTTACCCTCTGCGCCAAGCCATTCCGGCGATGCCACCTGCTGCGGTGTCAGATACACACCCTGCTTGAGCTGCCCGGCGACGGCATCGGGGGTCAGCCCGATCTCGGCGGCGATCGCCGTGGCGGCCGCCTGCGGGTCGCTCTGGATCAGCGACAGGGCACGCGCCTCCTGCTGACGCCAGACATCGACGACGTCGGGGTGCTTGGCGGCGAAATCGTCGGACACGGCACCGAGGTCCAGCGTCGGCTTTCCGTCCTTGGCCAGCTGGCGGCTGGTGATCAGGTCCTTGCCCGAGGTGCGCAGCTGGTCCAGCGTCGGCAGCCAGGTGTAGGCGGCGTCGATGTCACCGCGTTCCCACGCCGCGAGGATTGCCTGCGGCTGCAGGTCGACGAGCTGAACATCGTTGGGCGACAAGCCGTTCTGATTCAGCGCTGCGAGTAGGCTGTAGTGCGCGGTCGATGCGAACGGCGTGCCGATGCGCTTGCCCCTCAGCTGCGCGATGGTGTCGACGCCGCTGCCGTTGCGGGCGACCAGCGCCTCGTTGTCGCCGGCCACGTCGAGGACGAATGCCACCTTGTACGGGATGTTCAGCGGAGCGGACAGGCCGCGTGCGACCGGGCTCGATCCCAGCGCGCCGAAGTCGAGTTCCTTGGCGATGAACGCGGTGTTCACGTCGGCGCCGGAGTCGAACTTCGTCCACTTGATGTTGTAGTCGGGCAGCGCGTCTTCGAGCCAGCGCTTGTTCTTGACGATCAGGTCACCGCTGGGGAAGGCCTGGTATCCGATGCGGATGGTCTCCTTGCCGGCATCCTGACCGGTGTTGCCGACCGAGCAGCCGCTCAACGCCAGTACCGATACCAGTGCCGAGACCAGCACGGCCAGAACCCATTTCAGCTTCATACTTTTCCTCTCCAGGGGACAGCGCGCCGTTCGAGCGCGCGTAAGAGTCCGTCGATGACCAGCCCCGAGAAGCCGATCGCGAAGATGCCGACCAGCACGACGGGGGTGTTGTTGTAGTTGCTCGCGTCTTTGACCAGGCCGCCGATTCCGGGGATGCCGTTGAACAGCTCGGCGGCGACCACCGACGAGTACGCCATCCCGACGGCCAGCCGGATTCCGGTGAACGTCTCGGGCAGCGCTGAGGGGATGACGACGTCGCGGATCACCTGGCGTCGCGTCGCGCCGAGTGCGCGCGCGGCCTCCTGCAGTGCGACGGGCGCGGCGACGACCGCTGCCGTGGTCGCCACGGCGGCGGGCGGCAGCGCGGCCAGCGCCAGCAGCGTGATCTTGGGTGCCTCGTCGATGCCGAGCCAGATGATCAGCAGGAAGAAGTACGCCAGCGGCGGCAGCGCACGCAGGAACGTCAACCACGGTTCCAGCACTGAGCGCAGCCAGCTGACCGAGCCCATCAGCAGCCCCAGGGCGACACCGAGCGCCACGCCGATCACGACGCCGGCGAGCACCCGGCGCAGCGTCATGTACAGGTGCTCCCACAGCAGGAACCCGGCGTAGCCGCGGGTGCCGTCGTGCGTGGTCGAGACGTCGAGGAAGGCCCGCCACACCGTGGCCGGGTAGGGCACGAACGTCTGGTTCCAGATGCCGCTGGCGGCCGCGATCTGCCACACCACACCGAAGACGACGACCGACAGCAGCGGTAACGCCGCCCGCGTCAGCCGTCCTCGCCACCGACCTCCGCGCGAGCGCGCGTCAGCGACGGGCGCCGCGGTGGCGGCGTCCTCGGGCGTGATGTCGACGAAAACAGACACCGGGAGATGCTGACGGAACCGTCAAGGCTGCGAAAGTGCTGTGCTCAGCGCGAATTTAAGTGCTGGTCACCAGGTCAGGACGGGTTTGACGACGTCGCCGCGATGCTGCGCCGCCAACGCGTCGTTCACGTCCGCGTGCGGGAACGCGGTGACCAGGCGGTCGATCGGCAGCCGGCCCTGGGCGTGGAGCTCGAGCAGTTGCGGGATGAAGGTGGCGGGTACGGAGTCGCCCTCGAGGCAGCCGTGCACCGTCTTGCCGCGCAGCACGAGGTCCCGCAGATCGATGGCAGGCACCCCGGCGCCCAGTCCGACGGCCACCGCCGACCCTCCGACCGCCAGCGCGGCGACCGCATCGGCGAGGACGTCGGGCCGGCCGGTGGTGTCCAGTGCATGGTCGGCGCCACCGCCGGTGAGATCGCGCACGGCGGCCACGACATCGTCGCCGGGCGCCAGGCTCGCGTGCGCTCCGAGGCTCTCGGCGAGTGCGCGGCGCTGCGGCGACGGTTCGACCACCACCACGGTCTGCGCGTCGGCAGCCAGCGCGGCGAGCACCCCCGCGAGACCGACTGCGCCACCGCCGAATACGACGACAGAGCTGCCCGGGTGGGGTTTCATCAGGTTGAGCACCGCGCCGGCGCCGGTCTGGAAGCCGCACCCGAGCGGTGCCGCGACCACGGGGTCGACGTCGGAGCCCACCACGACGGTGTTGTCAGCCGTGCTCAGCGCGTATCCCGCGAGGCTGGACTGGCCGAAGAAGCCGTCGAGCACCCGAGAATCGCCCAGCATCACGCGCGCCGACCCGTCGTCACGCTGTCCGAAACCGTTGAGGCGCAACGCGTCACGACAGTAGGCGGGCCTGTCTGCCAGGCAATTGCGGCATCGCCCGCAGGAGCGGAACGTCAACACCACTCGGTCGCCGGGCCGCACCCCGTCTACCGCAGCGCCTACCGTCTCGACGATCCCGGCGCCCTCGTGGCCCAGCAGGACCGGCCGATCTGCCGCTCCGACAGCACGATTGACCAAGTCGGTGTGACAGATGCCCGACGCCTCGATGCGTACCAGGATCTCGTCGTCGCGCGGTTCATCGAGGCGGACCTCGGTCAGGACGAAAGGATCGGCCGGGTCATAGGACAGTGCCGCAGTGGTCGTCGGCATCAGCGTATCGGCCGTCGAACAGGGTGAACGGAGCCACGACGCATCACCGGGCGAGCGTATCCCCCGCCCCTCCCCCGTCCGGGGGAGACCCTGCTCCGGGTTGTGAGCAGCGCGGGGAGTCTCTTTACACTGGCATCCTCCACGTCCAGCGACGTGCCTTCATGCGGCACGGTGCGCGAAGCCAAGATCGGATCGACATCGATGATCATCGGGATACCGAGAGAGTCCCTGCCCGGGGAGACGCGCGTCGCCGCGACTCCGCAGACAGTCGCGCAACTGCTCAAACTCGGCTACGAGGTAACGGTCGAATCGGGCGCAGGGGCTGCCGCGAGCTTCTCCGACGCGGCGTTCACCGAGGCCGGCGCCACCGTCGGTGACCCGTGGGTCGCCGACATCGTCCTCAAGGTCAACGCCCCGAACGACTACGAGATCGCCCTGCTGCGTGACGGCGCCACCCTGGTCAGCCTCATCTCCCCCGCCCTCAAGCCCGAGCTGGTGGAGAAGTTGTCGGCGCGGCCCATCACGGTGCTGGCGATGGACGCGGTGCCCCGCATCTCGCGCGCGCAGTCGCTCGACGTGCTGTCCTCGATGGCCAACATCGCCGGCTATCGCGCGGTGGTCGAGGCCGCGCACCGCTTCGGCCGGTTCTTCACCGGACAGGTCACCGCCGCGGGCAAGGTGCCCCCGGCCAAGGTGCTGGTGGTCGGCGCCGGCGTCGCCGGTCTCGCCGCGATCGGTGCGGCGGGCAGCCTGGGCGCCATCGTGCGTGCCACCGACCCACGTCCTGAGGTCGCCGATCAGGTCAAGTCCCTGGGCGGCGAATACCTGGCCGTCGATCCGGCGGCGGCCGAGGTGTCGGCGACCGGTTACGCCAAGGAGATGGGCGACGACTACAAGGCACGTGAGGCTCAGCTCTACGCCGAGCAGGCCAAGGACGTCGACATCATCATCACCACCGCGCTGATCCCCGGACGGCCCGCGCCGCGCATCATCACCGCCGACATGGTCGCCTCGATGCGGCCCGGCAGCGTGATCGTCGACATGGCCGCGGCCAACGGCGGCAATGTCGAGGGCACGGTCAAGGACCATGCCGTCGTCACCGACAACGGCGTGACGATCATCGGCTACACCGACCTCGCCGGCCGGCTGCCCGCGACCGCGTCGCAGCTCTACGGCACCAACCTGGTCAATCTGCTCAAGCTCGTCACCCCGGAGAAGGACGGCGAGCTCACGCTGGACTTCGACGACGTCGTCCAGCGGTCCGTCACGGTCGTTCGCGACGGGAACCTGACCTGGCCGCCTCCCCCGGTGCAGGTCTCCGCCGCGCCCGCCGCGAAGGCCGCGGAGCCGGTCGCGCAGAAGCCGGCCAAGAAACCGATGTCGATGGGACGCAGGCTGGGCATCACGTTCGCCGCCGCAGCCGTGCTGTTCGCGCTCATCGCTCTGTCGCCGGCAGCGCTGCAGGTCCATCTCACGGTGTTCGCGCTGGCGATCGTGATCGGCTACTACGTGATCGGCAACGTGCACCACGCCCTGCACACCCCGCTCATGTCGGTCACCAACGCGATCTCCGGCATCATCGTCGTCGGCGCCCTCCTGCAGATCGGGCACGGCAACCCCGTCATCACTGCGGTGGCCTTCGCCGCAATCCTGCTCGCCAGCATCAACGTCTTCGGCGGCTTCGCGGTGACCCGCCGCATGCTGGCCATGTTCTCGAGGAGCTAGAAGCCCATGTTGACTCTCGAAACCGCGGCCACTGCCGCCTACGTCGTCGCCGCGCTGCTGTTCATCCTGGCGCTGGCCGGCCTGTCCAAGCACGAGACCTCGCGGGCGGGCAACTCGTTCGGCATCGCCGGCATGGCCATCGCGCTGGTCGCGACGATCGCGCTGTCCCTGGCCCGCCACATCGAGCCGCTCGGCTTGGGCCTGCTCGTGGTCGCGATGGCCATCGGCGCCGCGATCGGGCTGTGGCGCGCCAAGGTCGTGGAGATGACGGGCATGCCGGAACTGATCGCGCTGCTGCATAGTTTCGTCGGCCTGGCTGCCGTACTGGTCGGCTGGAACGGTTACCTGCACGTCGAGCGTGACCTCGCCGGGGCCGAGGCGGTGCAGCTCGGCAGCGAGGGCATGCTCGGCATCCACTCCGCCGAGGTCGTCATCGGTGTGTTCATCGGGGCGGTGACGTTCACCGGCTCGATCGTGGCCAACCTGAAGCTGTCGGCGAAGATCAAGTCCGCGCCGATGATGCTGCCGGGCAAGAACGCCCTCAACGTGGGTGCGCTGGTGCTGTTCGCGGCGCTCACCGTCTGGTTCGTCGTCGATCCGCAGCTGTGGCTGCTCATCGTGGTCACCGCGCTGGCGCTGCTGCTGGGCTGGCATCTGGTCGCCTCGATCGGCGGTGGCGACATGCCCGTCGTGGTGTCGATGCTCAACAGCTACTCGGGCTGGGCCGCGGCCGCCTCGGGCTTCCTGCTCGGCAACGACCTGCTGATCATCACCGGCGCGCTGGTCGGCTCCTCGGGTGCCTACCTGTCCTACATCATGTGCAAGGCGATGAACCGCTCGTTCATCTCCGTCATCG
Organism: Mycobacterium kyogaense; assembly: GCF_036946525.1. GTDB lineage: Bacteria > Actinomycetota > Actinomycetes > Mycobacteriales > Mycobacteriaceae > Mycobacterium > Mycobacterium kyogaense_A. The sequence continues at coordinate 60,717 of NZ_JAQIIY010000007.1, forward strand.
CCGGTGGCTTCGGGATCGAGGCCGGCCCCTCGGAGGACAAGGACTACGGCGAGCACCGCGAGATCAACGCCGACGGCGCCGCCGAACTGCTGTCGAACGCCAGCAGCGTGATCATCACGCCCGGTTACGGCATGGCCGTCGCGCAGGCGCAGTACGGAGTGGCCGAGCTGACACGCAAGCTGCGCGAACGGGGCGTCGAGGTCCGCTTCGGCATCCACCCCGTCGCCGGCCGCCTGCCCGGCCACATGAACGTGCTGCTGGCCGAGGCGAAGGTGCCCTACGACATCGTCCTCGAGATGGACGAGATCAACGACGACTTCGACGGCACCTCCGTCGTGCTCGTGATCGGCGCCAACGACACCGTCAACCCGGCCGCGTCGGAAGATCCGGGGTCACCGATCGCCGGCATGCCGGTACTCACGGTGTGGAACGCCGACAACGTGATCGTGTTCAAACGGTCCATGGCCTCGGGTTACGCCGGCGTGCAGAACCCGCTGTTCTTCCGTGAGAACACGCAGATGCTGTTCGGCGACGCGAAGGACCGGGTCGACGCGATCAATGCCGCGCTGGGGGCGACTCAACCCGTCTGAGCTCAGACCGTCTGAGGTTCGCGCGGGGACGTGGCGACGATCCGGCTGCCCCGCCCGTCGACCGACTCGATGCGCATCGACCCACCCATCGCGTCGAACCGGGCCTGCAACGAGCCGAGCCCGATGTGCCCGGCCGCCAGGGATCTACCGACGACGCCGGGGTCGAACCCGCACCCGTCGTCGGCGACCGTCAGAATGACGCGGTCCCCGCGCCGCAGGAGGTCGACGTGCACCGTCGTGGCGGCCGCGTGCTTGCCGACGTTGGTGAGCAGCTCGCGGGCCGCCCGGTACAGCAGCGACTGCGACGCCGGGTGGCCGACCTCCTCGAGGTCGGCGATCACGTCGACGTGATAGCGAGTCTGGAACTGCCGCAACAACTCTCGCACCCCCGCGGTGAGGCCGAGCTGCGCGAGCACCTGCGGGTGCAGCTCGGAGACCGTCGAGCGCAGCCCCGCGGCCGTCTCCTGCAGCGCGGAGTAGACGAGGTCCAACGCGGGATCGGAGTGGCGCTCGCGGGCCTCGTCGAGTTCCAGCCGGGCGGCGAGCAGTGTCTGCAGCGGACCGTCGTGCAGGTGCTCGGCGACCTCACGATTGTGGCGTTCGTCGGACTGCATCGCCTCGGACACGAGCTGGCGCCGCACCTCCTGCAGGGCGGTCAGCCGAGCTGCGCGACGGGCCAGCACGAAGCTCAGCGCGGTGGTCGCCACCGCCATCCACACCATGAAGCCGAAGTGCGTGTAGACCATGTTGGGCAGTCCGACGCGGTCGTCTCGCTTGGAGTAGAAGATCCACACCGCGAGGTAGCCGACGGCGGTCACCGCGCCGATGAGCGCCGACAGCCCGGGCCGGTCCTGGAACGCCACCGAGATCGGCAGCAGGAAGAACACCGGCAGCAGCGCGGCGGTCGCGCCGCCGGACACCAGACACAGCGCGATGATGACCGTCAGGTCGATGACGATCGACGTCCAGTCCGCCCAACGCGGCACCGGGCCGCGCACCACCGCGATCAGCCACACCACGGCGCCGATCGCGTAGCAGCCCAGGATCGCGGCGTAGAGCTGCGGCAGCCAGTGGTCGACGTCCCAAATCCACACCAGGACACCGATCAGGGCGATCAGTGGCAGCCGCAGCAGCGCCGAGACACGCACCGGTTCAGAGGCCAGGAAGTCCCGCCAGTCGCGCACTCGCTGCATGTCAGTCCAGCAGCTTGCGGCGCATCGCCTCGGCCACCGCGGCGGCCCGGTCGCTCACGCCGAGCTTCTCGTAGAGCCGCTGCACATGCGTCTTCACTGTCGACGGGGCCAGGAACAACTCCTTGGCCATCGCCGGGATGCTGGCGCCGCCTGCGATGAGCACCAAGACCTCACGCTCGCGGGGACTCAGCACCGGAGCGTCGGGGTCGGCGCGCCGGCGGATCTCGCCGGCCAGCCCCGCGGCCAGGCTCGGCGCGACCACGTCGCGGCCCTTCGCGCAGTCCAGCACCGCGTTGACCAGCTCGCTGCGCGTCGACTCCTTGGGCAGGAATCCGGCCGCACCGTCCTGCAACGCCCGGTAGACGATCGCCGACTCGTCGTGCGCGGAGATCAGCAGCACCCGGGTGGGCAGCGCGTCGCGGACCACCGCGGCCGCGACCGCAGCCCCGTCCATCCCGGGCATCCGGTAGTCGAGAAGCGCGACCTGAGGCCGATGTTCGCGGATAGCGGCCAGCGCGGCGGTTCCGTCGTCGGCCTCGGCCACCACATCGATGGAGCCGCTCGACTGCAACGCCCGGACCACGCCGTCACGGAACATGGGATGGTCGTCGCCGACCACCACGCTGACCCGCTCCACCATGGCGATCAGCATTCCACAGCCACCCGCAGGTGGCGGGCCTATTCGGACGTGGTCAGGCCGCGCGTGGCGGGCCCTTCGAGGAGCGCGCCGTCGGGTGCGAACCGGGAGCCGTGCAGGGGGCACTCCCACGCGAGGTCGGAGTCGTTCCAGGTGACGATGCCGCCGAGGTGCGGGCACACCGGGGAGACCGTGCGGGTCACGCCGTCGACGACACTGGTGGCCGTCATCCGCCACGGCGCACCGCTGACCACACCCTGGCCTTCTTCTGGTGTGTCCGACGATGCGGTGATCGGGGTGATCCAACCTTTGGCCAGATTCAGGCCGACCTGCATGTTGAGTTGGAGCGCGGTGGGGATGCCGGTGAGTTCGTGCGGGCTCCAGCTCGCGAACGCGGCGGCCCAGTCCATCCGTCCGCCGAGGATGCGGGAGGACAGCGCCAGCGCCGCAGCCACCCCGTTCGTCATCCCCCACTTGTCGAATCCTGTTGCCACGAGCAGGTTTTCCATCTTCGGCAGCAGGGGGCCGACGTAGGGCAGCTCGCCGATGGGGTGGTAGTCCTGCGCCGACCAGTAGTGGGTCTGCGTGGCACCCGGATAATGCAGGGCCGCCCAGCGCGCCAATTCGGACACTGCGTCCTTAGGGTGCGAGGACCGCCCGACGGTGTGGCCGGCACCGCCGACGATGAGCTTGTCGCCAGAGCCGGTCGGGGCGTACCGCACCGAGCGGCTCGGCGAGTCGACCGAGAGGTACATCGATCGCGTGATGTCGCCCGGCACGTCGAAAGCCATGCAGTAGGACCGTTTTGGCTCCATGCGAGCGAAGAAGAAGCCTCGGTCGAGTACGGGTGTCCCGGTGGCCAGCACCACCCGCTGCGCGGTGATGGTGTGCTCGGCGGCACGGGTGTCTTGGTCGTCGGAGGTGCGGCGCAGATCGACCCGCAGCGGCCCGGTGCCGGACACCTTGGTGGCGCGAACTCCTTGCAGCAGGGTGCCGCCGTGCTGTTCGAGTTCGGTGGCCAGGCTGGACAGGTACGGGATCGGGTCGATCTGGGCCTGGTTGCGCAGCCGTACACCGCCGGCGAACGGGAACGGCACGTCGGCCTCGTCGACCCACTGTGCGTCCAGTCCGGCTTCGCGGCAGGCGGAGAGCACGTCGCGAACTGTGCCGAGCCCCTTGGTGTTCTGCGCATACGCGTGGTCGTCCTCGCGCTGGAAACTCAGCCCGTGCTCCTCGCAGTGCCGCACGAGCCAGTCCCGGCCCTCGGTGTTGCCGGTGACATAGGCGCGCAGCGTGTCGGTGCCGTGTTTCCCCGCGATGCTGGCCAGCTTGCTGCCCTGGAGCACGCTCACCTTGCCGGTGGTGTTGCCGGTGGTTGCCGCACCCGCGTGCCGGGCTTCCACGACGACGACCGACTTGCCGGCTCGCGCGAGTAGCGCTGCAGTGGTCAGGCCGGTGATCCCGGCGCCGACCACGACGACGTCCGCAGTGGACACGTCGTCGATCACGCTGGCCGAGGTGGGGGCTTCCAGACGCCCGTCCGTCCACAGTGAAGGCATGGCGCGCCGTGTACCCGCGGCACTTCCGGCCAAACGCCGCGCGTTTGTCGGCTGACGCAACGGGAAGGGCTGTGGTCGTGGATCACTCGCGCGCTCCGATGCTCGACGCCCTGTCGCGTTATCACGATGAGGACCGGTACGGGTTCACTCCACCCGGCCACCGACAGGGTCGCGGCGTCGACGGGAGAGTGCTCGCGGTGCTCGGCGTCGATCCCTTCCGGAGCGACGTGTTGGCGAGCGGCGGGCTGGACGATCGCCGATCGCGGGGCGGCTATCTGTCCGACGCCGAGGAGTTGATGGCCGATGCGGTCGGGGCCGATTACGCCTTCTTCTCGACCTGCGGGAGTTCGTTGTCGGTGAAGGCCGCGATGATGGCGGTCTCCGGCGGCGGCGACGGACTGCTGCTCAGCCGCGACAGCCATAAGTCGATCGTCGCCGGGCTCATCTTCGGTGGGCTCGAGCCGCGCTGGATCACCCCGCAGTGGGACGCCGAGCGGCACTTGTCGCATCCGCCGTCACCGCAGCAGGTCGAGGAGGGCTGGTGCCGGTACCCGGACGCGGATGCCGCACTCATCGTCAGCCCCAGCCCCTACGGGACCTGTGCCGATCTGCAGGGGATCGCCGATGTCTGTCACCGTCGAGGCAAGCCACTGATCGTTGACGAGGCGTGGGGTGCCCACCTGCCGTTCCACGACGATCTGCCCACCTGGGCGATGGACGCCGGAGCCGACGTCTGCGTGGTCAGCGTCCACAAGATGGGCATGGGGTTCGAGCAGGGTTCGGTCTTCCACGTGCAGGGCGACCTGATCGATCGCGCGCGCCTGTCGGCGTGCGCCGACTTGCTGATGACGACGAGCCCGAACGTGCTGCTCTACTCGGCGATGGACGGCTGGCGTCGACAGATGGTCGAGCGCGGCCACGAGATGCTGGGCGCCGCAATCGATCTCGCCGATACGGTCCGCGCGCGGCTAGATGGGTTGCCTGACGTAACGGTGATGGCCGCCGAGTTGATCGGAGAGCAGGCGTCACACGATCTGGACCGGATGCAGGTTCTTCTCGACGTCGCGGGTACCGGCACGTCGGGTTATCAGGCCGGCGACTGGCTTCGCGAACATCGGCACCTCGACCTGGGGATGAGCGATCATCGCCGCATCCTGGCGACGTTCTCGGCGGCAGACGACGCGGACTCCGCTGACCGCCTCGTCGGCGCTGTCACAGCGTGGCGGGACGCGGCGCACACCATGTCCGCACCGCCGACGATCCAGCTGCCCGATCCGCGCGATCTCCAGCTCGACAGTGTGATGCTGCCGCGCGACGCATTCTTCGCCCCCGTCGAGATGGTGTCTGCCGCTCACGCCGTAGGGCGGATCGCGGCGGAACAGATCACGCCGTATCCACCGGGCATCCCCGCCGTCGTCCCCGGTGAACGACTGGACGAGGCTGTCGTCGACTATCTGCGCTCGGGGGTCGACGCCGGCATGAACGTTCCCGACGCCACAGATCCATCGGTGACACAGTTCCGTGTGGTCGCCTGAACCGGTTTGGACGTCCCGGATCGGGGCAGACATCCCCAGGTGAGCATCTCCGACCTGACCACGCTGCCCCTGCGGGCCGGTTCCGCGCTGCGTGACCGGCGGGTCTTCCATCCCACCGGGGTGCTGTGCGCGGGGACCGTGACGCGGGTGGCCCCCGATGGCGAGGGCCTGCCGCTGGTGTCCGGTGACGTGGTCGGCCGGATCTCCAAAGGCGCGGGCACGCCGGGTTCGTTGCCCGACTTCGCCGGCCTGGCCTGGCGCATTCAGCGCGACGCGGACGCGCAGGTGCCGTGGGATGTGCTGATGGTGTCGTCGACAGCGCGCATCGTGCTGCGGCCGACGCGGTCGTGGTCGGCCGCGCAGTACTCGACGCTGATGCCGCTGGGGTACCGCAGCGGCGTGTACTGGCTGCGGGCTCAGATGGTGGCGCCACCCGAGGACGACGGATTGTCGGTGACTGCGGTACGCGACCGGCTCACGTCGGGACCGATCGAGTTCACCGTCGAGCAGGCGCGCGGCGGCGGGTCGTTCGCGCCGTTGGCGACGCTGCGGTTCGATCGGGCGCTGTGTGGCGACGAGCCCGAATGCGACCAGCCGTTCGATCCGACGCAGCGCAGCGGGTCCGAGGTCGTGCTGTTGCCGCACTGGCTGACCTCACTGCGCAGATCCGCCTACCGCAACAGCCGGGAGGGCCGGGGCGCGCAGTGATGCGCTGGTCCTGGCCGCCTCGCCGCCGGCGGCGTTTACACGTGTCATATCGTGGCGGGCATGGACTTCGCGATGTCTGCCAAGGCGGCCGACTACCACCAGCGGTTGACCGATTTCATGGTCGAGAACGTCATTCCTGCCGAGGAGTCCTACGAGCGGTACCGGCGTGAGGCCGGCCCCGACGATCACACGGTGCCGCCGGTCATCGAGGAGTTGAAGGCCGAAGCCAAGAGCCGTGGGCTGTGGAACCTCTTCCTGCCCGACGAGTCGGGGCTCTCCAACCTCGAGTACGCACCGCTGGCGGAGTTGACCGGCTGGAGCATGGAGATCGGCCCGGAGGTCACCAACTGCGCGGCCCCCGACACCGGCAACATGGAGACGCTGCATCTGTTCGCGACTCCGGAGCAGCGCAAGCAGTGGCTCGAGCCGCTGCTGGCCGGTGAGATCCGCAGCGCGTTCGCGATGACCGAGCCTGCGGTCGCCTCGAGCGACGCCCGAAACATCGAGACGACGATGCTGCGCGACGGCGACGATTACGTCATCAACGGTCGCAAGTGGTGGATCTCCGGCGCTGCCGATCCGCGGTGCAAGATCCTCATCGTCATGGGCCGTACCAACCCGGATGCGGCCAGCCATCAGCAGCAGTCGATGATCCTGGTGCCCGTCGAGACCCCCGGGGTGTCGATCGAACGGTCGCTTCCGGTGTTCGGGTGGCAGGACCAGCACGGCCACTGCGAAGTCGCCTTCGACAACGTGCGGGTGCCGTCGTCGAACCTGCTCGATGCCGAGGGCAGCGGATTCGCGATCGCCCAGGCGCGCTTGGGTCCGGGCCGAATCCACCACTGCATGCGGGCGATCGGCGTGGCTGAGCGGGCGCTGGCACTGATGATCGACCGGGTGCAGAAACGCGTCGCGTTCGGCAAGCCGCTCGCCGAACAGGGTGTGGTGAGGGAGTCGATTGCGTTGTCTCGCAATGCGATTGACCAGACGCGGCTGCTGTGCCACAAGGCGGCGTGGACGATCGATCAGCACGGCAACAAGCACAAGGACGCACAGGTGCTGGTTGCGCAGATCAAGGCGGTGGCACCGAAGATGGCGTGCGACGTCATCGATCGTGCGATCCAGGTGCACGGCGGCGCGGGTATCGCCGACGACTTCCCGCTGGCGCGGATGTACGGGTGGCACCGGGCGATGCGGCTGTTCGACGGCCCCGATGAGGTGCACATGCGCACCATCGCCCGCGCCGAATTGGGTAGGGAGAAGTCGGCTTTGGCGGCGGCGGTGACCAGCTAGTGGCTTCGGCCGGCGACGAACTGTCGGGCGCATGGAACTTCCGCGATGTCGCCGAGCAGACCGGGATCGTCCCCGGACGGTTCTTCCGGGCGAGTGAGCTGTCCAAGCTCGACGATGCCGGGCGCACGGCGTTGCGGGGGTTCGGCGTGACGGATGTCGCCGACCTGCGCACACTGCGGGAACTGGAGCGGCATGGCCCGGGACTGGTGCCCGACGGGGTCGACATCCACCATCTGCCGTTCGTCGAGACGACGGCGTCAGACGACGAGGCGCCCCACGAGCACGCGTTCAAGCGGATGATGACCGACAAGCCGGACGGTGAATCGATCGCCGACGCTGCCGCGCGGTACATGACCGAAGAGTACGGGCGGATCGCGAGCGCGCCGTTGGCGCAGCGGGCCGTTCGGGAGGTGGTCACGCTGCTCGGTTCGGGACGACGGGTGCTGGCGCATTGCTTCGCGGGCAAGGACCGCACCGGTTTCACGACCGCCGTGGTGCTGGAGGCCGCGGGGGTGGATCGGGACGCCGTGATGGCGGACTATCTGCGCAGCAATAATGCGGTGCCGCAGCTGCGGGAGAGCATCCTGGCGAATCTGCGGGAGCGCGCGGCGGAGGCGCCGGAGATCCTGGATCTCGCGGAGGCGCGGCTCACCGATTCGGTGCTGGGGGTGCGCGAGGAGTACTTGGCCGCGGCGCTTGGCACGGTGGATGACGAATTCGGTTCTCTGGCAGGTTATCTGGAGGCCAGCGGGCTCACCGCGGCGGATCTGGACCGGTTGCGCGCCCAGCTTCAGGGCTAGTCGAGGTACAGCGCGACTCGGTCCCAGAAGTGTTCGTCGTCGCGACCGGCGGCGATCCCCGCGCGGGCGCGAAGCTCCATGGCGCGGCGGTAAATTCGCTGTTCCGTAGTTCGGGGCACTTCTCCGGGGCCGTATTTGCCCCGACGGAGTCGGCGGACCCGGCCGCGTTCCCGCTCCCAGCGAAGGGCATCGGAGACCGTCTTGGCGGGCCGGCCGGTGACGGTGAAACCCTGGTACTCGAGCGCGTCGAGGAGGTCGGGGATGGTCTGTGGGCCGACGCGGAACAGGTGGTCGGTGATCACCGAGCGCAGGCCGATTCCGCGGATCACGTACAGGTCGGACATGGTCGAAGGCTTGCACGGCGCACCGACATGCAGCGGCGTTGCGCGCGGCACGATGGTCCGCGGCGGCCCACCCTCAGCGACATTGTCGGCGGATACACAGCCCCACTAACCAAGCGCCGAAAAAGTCGCCCACAGTGGGCACCCGGCACACACGCCCGTCACCTCGTCAGAAACACTCGATTCGTCCACGCGAACCGCAACCGCGAACCCACCCCGCTCGCCGACCTACACAACCCTTGCCGCGGACCTACCCCGCTCGGCGGCCCACCCTCAGCGACATTGTCGGCGGATACACAGCCCCACTAACCAGACACCGACACAGTCGCTCACAGTGGGCAACCGGCACACATGCCCGTCACCTCGTCGGGTACACCCGACCGCCCAGATCATCGTCGCCACCAATGACCGGGAACGAGCGGCGTCTTTCGCGGCACGATGGTCCGCGGCGGCCCACCCTCAGCGACATTGTCGGCGGATACACAGCCCCACTCACCAGGCACCGAAAAAGTCGCTCACAGTGGGCAACCGGCACTTACGCCCGTCAGCTCGTCAGGTACACCCCGACCGCCCACGTCACCGTCGCCAACAGCGCCCCCGTCAATTCCACACCCACCGACAGCGCAACCCCTTTGACCGCGTGCACGGTCGACGCCCAGGCCCGCGTCAGGTTGCCTCGTGATGCCAACTCAGCTCCGAACACCCCCGCGACGAACCCGACCACCAGCCCGACGACAGGGATCACGAAGAAGCCGACGAACCCCGCCAGCGCTCCCACCACCAGAACCGACGTCCGCACCTGAGCATCGCGCATCCGCCGCGCCGGCCACACGTATTTGATGATCGCCGCCGCCGCGAAGAACGCCGCCGCCACACCGAACGTCACCCACGCGGCCGCGCCGCCCTCGACGAAAGCCCACACCCCGATCGCCGCGATCACCAGGATTCCGCCGGGCAGGATCGGCACCAGGATGCCGACCAGGCCCACGGCGATCACCAGCCCGACCAGGATGATGCCGGCGGCGCTCACTCCCGGTCAGCCCGCCATCGGACTGTTGACCTTGTCGGCCTCGATCGTGACGATGAGCCGCGTCTCGTCGGGATTGCCGCTGAAGTACGGATACGGGATGCCGAGATATTTCTGCGACAGCTCGTCGATGTGCGCTTTGCCGCCCTCGCTGGTCATCGACGTCACGCGACCGCGCACCTCGTAGAAGCGCGCGACGTTCTCGGGATCGGCCACGTTGACCGCGATGCGCGGATCGCGGCGCAGGTTCCGCTCCTTCTGCATGCCGCCGACGATGTTGAGGACGACGTTGGTGCCGTCAGTGGTCACCCACGTCTCCGTGAGCTGCGGCGAGCCGTCCCCCATCAGCGTCGCGACGAAGCAGGGGCTGGGCTTGTTCAGCAGGTCGATCAGATCATCAGGAAGGGGGACGGTCATGGTCACGATCCTCTCAGGCTCCGAGCTGGTCGGCGAGATCGCCGAAATCATTTGCCACGACGTCGAATTCGTCCGCAGCAGGTTTCCGCAGCGCGCGCTCCGGGCCGTACTCGGTGGGCCGGAACACGAACCCGGTCCGCAGCCCGGCATCCCGCGCCGCGCGTAGGTCGGACGGATGCGCAGCCACCATCATCAGCTCGTCCGGCGCCACGTCGAGGATCTCGGCACAACCGAGATATGTCTCGGGATCGGGCTTGTAGTGCCGGAAGACCTCGGCGGACAGCACGCAATCCCACGGCAGACCCGCGTACTTGGCCATGTTCGTCAGCAGGGACACATTGCCGTTCGACAGCGTGGTGATGACGAACTTCTGCTTGAGCCGGGTGAGTCCGGCCACCGCGTCCGGCCACGGGTCCAACCGATGCCACGCCCGGTTCAGATCGTCGATCTCCGCGTCGTCGACGTCGATCCCGCGGTCGGTGAGCAGCTCCACGAGCCGCTCACGATGCAGGTCGTCGATCCGCGTCCACGGCAGCTCGCCACGACGCACTCGATCCATCGCGGGCGCGTAGCCGGCCCGCCAGTCATCGGCGAACGCCGACCAGTCGTCGGAGATGCCGTGCCGGTCACCGAACGCCGCGAGCTCGCGGGCCACGCTGGAGCGCCAGTCGACGACGGTGCCGAACACGTCGAAGGCCAGCGCCCGGATCACGGCTCCAGAACCAGCTTCCCGTGGATCTCTCCGTCGGCCAGCTTCTGAAGCGCGTCCGCCCCGCCCGACAACGGAAACCGCACCGGCTCAGGGGGTCTCAGACCCTGCGCCACCAGCTCGGCCAACCCCGCTCCGACCTCGGCCTGCGCACCGGGCGTGCGGTTGACGAATTCGCCCCAGCCGACTCCGACCACGCTGACATTGCGCAGCAGCAGCCGGTTCACCTTGACCGTCGGGATACCGCCGGCAGCGAAGCCGATGACCAACAGCCGGCCCTCGGTCGCCAGTGCGCGGACGGCGTCGTCGAACGCGGATCCGCCGATCGGGTCCACCACGACGTCGACTCCCCGGCCGTCGGTGTGCTGTTTGACCGCGTCCAGCCACCCGTCGGTCAGCGGCAGAACCACGTCCGCACCCAGGGATTCGACGAACTCGACCGCCGAGGGACGGTGCACCATCGCCACCACGCGAGCGCCCAGACCTTTGGCGATCTGCACCGCAGCCGTTCCGACGCCCCCGCCCGAGCCGAGCACCAGCACGGTCTCCCCGGCACGCAGCGCCGCGCGGCGTTGCAGCGCGAAGTACATCGTGTAGTAGTTGCCCAGCAGCGCGGCCGCGGACGCGTCGTCGACGTCCGGCGGCGTCGGCACCACACTCCCGGGAGCGACGGCCACCTGCTCGGCATAACCGCCGAGCATCGTGAAGGCCGAAACCCGTTGTCCGACAGCAAGAGACGAACCAGCCGGTGCGGAACGTACCGTGCCCGCCACTTCCATGCCGGGGATGAACGGCGGGTCCAGCCTCAGCTGGTACTCACCGCGGAGCAGAAGCAGGTCGGGGAAGCACACCCCGGCGGCGCGGACGTCGATCACCACCTGCCCGTCACCCGCGGGGTCGGGCATGTCCGTGTAGGACAATCCCGCGGGTCCGGACAACTCCTGCGCGACAAGCGCTTTCATGCAGCCGTCAGCCGAGGTTGAACGACGCGCGCTCGGCGGCCGACAGATCGGTGATCTCGCCCCACTTGCCTGCGACGTCGTCGACCGAGGGCACCTCGGTGAACGTCACACCCTTGTTCTGGAACAGCGCCACCCGCTGGACCTTGCCGCCACCGACGATGAACACCGACGCGGTCTCGGGCACCTCTTCGGTGCACAGGTAGGCCACCACGGGCGCCACGTACTCGGGCGTGAGCTTCTCGAAGACCTCCGGCGGCAGGATGTCCTGCGTCATGCGGGTCGCCGCGATCGGGGCGATCGCGTTGGTCTTGATGTTGTACTTCGCGCCTTCCTGGGCCAGCGTGTTGATCATGCCGACGAGACCCAGCTTGGCGGCGCCGTAGTTGGCCTGCCCGAAGTTGCCGAACAGACCACTGGTCGAGGTCGCGACGACGACGCGACCGAAACCGTTCTCGCGGAAGTGCGGCCAGGCAGCGCGGACCACGTTGTAGCCGCCGTAGAGGTGCACTTTCAGCACGGCGTCCCAGTTGGAGAACTCCATCTTGTGGAACGTGCCGTCGCGCAGGATGCCGGCGTTGCTGACCACACCGTCGACCTTGCCGAACTCGTCGACCGCGGTCTTGATGATGTTGGCAGCGCCCTCGGGCTCGGCGACGGAGTCGTAGTTGGCGACCGCGCGCCCACCCGCGTCCTTGATCTCCTTGACGACCTCGTCGGCCATGTTGTGGCCGGCGCCCGTGCCGTCTCGTGCCCCGCCGAGGTCGTTGACGACCACGCTGGCACCCTCACGGGCGAGCGTCAGCGCGTATTCGCGCCCGAGTCCGCCTCCGGCACCGGTGACGACGATGACCCGATCCTGCACTCCTGGCATGAGTATCCCTTTCTCAGAAAAGCCGTCTGGCGAGCTTCCACGCCTTCTCTGTATACGGGGGGTAGATGAAGGAGGCGACGTCGGGTCGGGTCGGCTTGGTCATCACGGTCTTCTTGTGGCTGAACGTCTCGAAGCCGAACTTGCCGTGGTAGGCACCCATGCCGGACGGTCCCACGCCGCCGAAAGGCAGCTTGTGCGTGGCGAAGTGGAACAGCAGGTGGTTGATCACCATGCCGCCGGCGGAGATGTTCTTGACCACGCGCTCACGCACCGCTTTGGTCTTGGTGAACAGGTAGGCGGCCAGCGGTTTGGGCCGCGCGTTGACGAAATCAATTGCCTCGTCGATATTTTGGACGGTCACCACGGGAAGGATCGGTCCGAAGATCTCGTCGGTCATCAGCGGTTCGGCCGGGTCCGGGTCGACGACGACGGTCGGCTGGATCTTGATGTTGGCCGCGTCGGAGTCTCCGCCGACGGCGACGGTGCCCTTGGTGGCGGCCAGGGCGTTGGTGAGCCGGTTGAAGTGCCGCTCGTTGACGATGCGCTTACCGCTGGGGTTGTTCGCCTCGAAGTCGGCCACGGCGGCGCGCAGCTTGTCGACGAACTCGTCGCGGATCGAGGCCTCGGCCAGCACGTAGTCGGGCGCGATGCAGATCTGCCCGGAGTTGATCAGTTTCGTCCACGCGATGCGCTTGGCGGCGACCTCGATGTCGGCGTCGGCCGACACGATCACCGGGCTCTTGCCACCGAGTTCGAGAGTGACCGGCGTCAGGTGCGCGGCGGCCCGCTCGTAGACCTTACGGCCGACCTCCGTGCCGCCGGTGAAGAGCAGATAGTCGAAGCCCTGGTCGATCAGTTCCTGGCTCACCACGCCGTCGCCTTCGATCACGACGACGGCGTCGTTGTCGAGGTAGCGCGGGACCAGCTCGGCCATCAGCGCCGAGGATGCCGGGGACACCTCGGAGGGTTTGAGCACGACCGTGTTTCCCGCGGCGATGGCGCCGACGGCGGGGCCCAGCGTCAGCGCGAACGGGAAGTTCCAGGCACCGATGATGAGCACGGTGCCGTAGGGCTCGTATTCGACCCAGCCGCGCCCGGGCAACTGGGACATCTCGAGCATCTTGTAGCTGCGCTTCATCCACTTGCTCACGCTCTTGGCGGCACTCTTGGCCTCACCCGCGGTGCTGGCGACGTCGGCGAGCCAAGCTTCGAACGGGGTGCGACCGAGGTCCTTCTCCAGCGCGTCGGCGATCGCCGCCTCGTTCTCGGTCATCAACCGTCCGAGGGCGTTCAGCTGCTGCTTACGCCATTCGACGCTACGGGTGCGCCCGGTCGCGAAGGTCTCCCGGAGCCTGCGGACGGTGGCTGCGATGTCGGGGGTGTCGGCGCCCAGTGCGACGGGCACAGCGGAATCGGTGGTCATGAAGGGTCTCCTTGATCTGACCGGCGAGTACCCCGAATCGTAGCCAACCATCCAGTTGGTGAACAGCCGCCCGGTTCAGTCCCGAACGGCGGTGGTGAACGTCGAGAACGATCCGCTGTCGGCGTCCTCGACCTCGACGTAGCGGTCGAGGCGGCGCATCTCGTCGAGCGAGGGCACCGCGGTGGCGCGCCAACCGTGGGCGTCGAGCCACTCGGCGACGTCGGCGCGGTCGGGATCGTCGTAGGTGAGCTCGCTGATGTCCATCGGCTGGACGTCGAACTGTGCGGTGATGCGGGCGAACCGCTCGCGCATGCGTTCGCGGCGGTCCTCGGCGTGCAGACCCATCGACTCGGCGGCGATGCGGCTGCCCGGCGCGCTCAGCTCGGTGACCTGTGTGAACAGTCGGTCCTGGGCGTCGGCAGGCAGGTACATGAGCAGTCCTTCAGCCAGCCACGCCGTCCGCTGACCAGGGTCGAATCCGGCAGCCGTCAACGCGGCTGGCCAGTCCTGGCGCAGGTCGATCGCCACCGCGCGCCGGTCGGCCGTGGGGTCGACGCCGTGGTCGGTGAGCGTCGCGGCCTTGTACTCGAGCACCTTGGGCTGGTCGATCTCGAAGACGGTGGTGCCCGCCGGCCAGGGTAGCCGGAACGCGCGGGAATCCAGGCCGGACGCGAGGATCACGATCTGCCGGACGCCCGCGGTCAGCGCCTCCTCGAAGAAAGAGTCGAAGAACCGGGTGCGCACCGCCTGGTAGCTCTTCATGTTGTCGAACATCGCGGCGACCTCCGGATCGGAGGTGGTCACCCGGGCGACGAAATCGTCATCGAGCATCAGCGCCCACACGCCATCGCCGGCTTCGGCGATCAGGATCTCGGCGTACGGGTCACGAATCAGCGCGTCGGGGCGCCGCGTCTCAGCGGCGCGCGCGGCGGCGACCATGACGGCCGTGGCGCCGACGCTGGAGGTGATGTCCCAGGAGTCGTTGTCCGTGCGCGAGCTGCTCATACTTCGGGAGTCTAACTATCGCGACGGCCCGGTGAATCTAGGAACCGAGATGCCACAGCTTGTTGGCAAGAAGAAGCTCGAGTTTGTGAACCACCGTGCCCAGCGCGGCGCGGTCTCCGACGAACCCGGCATAGAAGCCCATCCCCCACAGCACCGCGACGAGCATCTCGACCAGATGGTCGACGTCGGTGTCAGAGCTGAGCTCACCTCGAGCGATCGCGTCGTTGACCGCCCACGCGACGAAGGACCGGGAGTTCTTCAGCGGATCGTGCTCGTCGCTGACCAGCTCGGGATGCCGTTGGGTCTCCAGGACCGACGTGACCAGGAACGCCGCCGCGGAGCGATCGTCGGTGTCGACCTGCGTGGTCGCCGCCAGGAACGCCGCCAGCCTGTCGACCAGGCCGGTGCGTTCTCGCGCGCGGGACACTCCGGTGCTGACGATCGTCGAGTTCGTCTGCTCGACGACCTCGCCCCACAGCACACGCTTGCTGGCAAAGTAGTGATTGATCGCTGGTCGGGTCAGATCGGCCCGGACGGCGATCGCCTGGAACGTCGCGGCGTCGTACCCCAACTCGCTGAACACCTCGCGCGCAGCAAGCAAAATGCGCTCCCGCGTCTCGGCAGCCTTCGCCGCGGGGGGTCGACCTGGGCCTCTACTCGCCGTGTAAGGCACCCCGAAATTGTGCCACACGTCACCGGCAGCACCCGCAGGCCGTCGTTTACGAACCCGACAGGCGCATTTGAGCAAACCTCGAACCGCCGTTTTAGAGTTTGGACATGGGGGCAACGGGGTCACGGGAATTGTTTTTTCAGGCGGGGTTCGATGTGCTGGCCGAATCCGGATACGGCGGTCTGAAGCTCGCGGCGGTGTGCGGCAGGCTCGGTGTGACGAGCGGGTCGTTCTATCACCACTTCGCGAGCTGGTCGGACTTCACGCGTCAGCTCGTCACGGACTGGAAGGTCCGGATGACGGTCCGCGTGGAAGAGGTCGGCGAGGACCCCGACCCGAGGCGACGGCTGGATCGGATGATCAAAGGCGGGTTGACGCTGCCGCACGGCGCCGAGGCGGCGATCCGCGTCTGGGGCTCGATCGACCCGCACGTGCGCGATGCGCAGGCGGCGGTCGACCGTCACCGTTTCGACGCGGTCTTGGAGGCCGCGTTGCAAGTATTGGGAAGCAGACGGCAGGCTGAGATGTTCGCGGCGTGGTCGATCTATCTGCTCGTCGGATACGAGCAGGCACTGTTGCCACGCAACCCGGACGGATTGGAGTGGCTGGTGACCGAATTGCTCGAAAGTCTGGACGCCGGGCGGTTCGCGTCGGTGCCAGATAGTGACTGACAGTGACTGACTCTGCCCGCACCGAGACCGACGCAGCGCCCGTCGAGCATGTCGTGGCGATGCTGCGGGAGCGGCTGTACGGGGCCATCTCGTGCCTGGCCACGCTGGTGGTCCTGACTCGCTACACAGAAGACGACACCAGCGGCTGGGCCCGCATGCTCGATGTCGCGGTGACCATGGGCGGGCTGTGGGCGGCCAGCCTGCTGGCCGACTGGGTCGCCCACCTGGCCGTGCACGAGGAGGCGCCGCACGGGGTGGAGCGCTGGCGGATCATGCAGGCGTCGGGGCAGATCCTGCAGGCAGCTGTGCTTCCGCTGGCGGCACTGGCGACCGCGGGCTTCGGGCTGCTCGACACCGACACGGCGATGTGGGTCGCGAAGTGGATCCTCGTCGGCGAGCTCGGCCTCATCGCGTTGCTGGCGGTGCGCCGCACTCGGTTGCCGTGGTGGCAGCAAACGCTCACCGTGGTAACCCTGGTCATGGTGGGCCTGCTCGTAATCGCGGTGAAGGTGCTCGCGCATTGACGACCGCGCCGACGCTCGACGTCCGCGCACGCATCGTCCGGCGGATGCATCAGCGAGACCCGGACAACGACGCGCTGCGGCGTGCCGTGCGGGCAGCCACCGTGGTGCCGATCTCAGCGGCCACGAGCTTCCTGATCGGCGGAGGCAATCCGCAGACGGCGCTGTTCACGCTGTTCGGTTCGGTGGCCCTGCTGGTGTTCTCCGATTTCCCGGGCAATCGGCAGAACCGCGCCGTCGCCTACGCCGGTCTCGGCCTCAACGGCTTCGTGTTGATCACGGCGGGCACGCTGATCGCGCCGTATCCGTGGCCGGCGGTGGCGGTGATGTTCGTGCTCGGCGTGGTGGTGACGTTCTCCGGTGTGCTGAGCGAGACGGTGGCGGCCGGCCAGCGGGCCACGCTGCTGTTGTTCGTGTTGCCGGCGTGCACGCCACCCGGCCCCATCGGTCAGCGGCTGACGGGCTGGGCGATCGCGCTCGCCGTCTGCGTGCCGGCCGCGCTGTTCGTTCTGCCGCCGCGGCATCACGGGCAGTTGCGCCGGCACGCGGCCCGGGCCTGCCGCACGCTGGCCGACCGAATCGACGGCGCCGCCACTGCTGACGATGTACGCCGAGCGATGAACCAATTACGAGAGACGTTCCTGGGGGCGGATTTTCGGCCGGTCGGATTGACCGCGGGCAGCAGGGCGCTGGTGCGGGTGGTCGACGATCTCGAGTGGGTGTCCGATCGGGTCGGGCACGACGCCGGAGTCACCTTGCGCGACCGGAAAGCGGTGGTGCGTGTGCTGCGCTCCGCCGCTGCCGTGCTGCGCATCTCCCGGCGGACCGAGCGGGACGTGGCCCGCATGGATCTCGACGCGGCGCTCGAAGTGTTGCGGACGACTGCGCGGGGCCGTTGGCGGGAGGACCTCGACGAAATCCTCAGCGCCCCCGACGACGAACGCGCCGTCGAGTTGGGCCGTGCGTTGCTGCAGCGGCGCACGATCGCCGCGACGATCGGTGCGACGGGCCGCATTATCGCCGCCGCCGCGGCCGCCGACGCCCGACCGGTGTGGGCCAGGGCTCTGGGCAGGCGACTGCCGGCTACCGGAGCGTCGGACCGGCTGTTGCCCGAAGCCGCTGCGGTCGCGCAGATCACGTCGGGCTTCCTCGCGAATCGCGCCGTGGCGGTGCGCAACAGCGTGCGCACCGGCCTCGGCTTGGCCATCGCGGTCGCCGTGACTCACATCTTCCCCGTCGAACACGGCTTCTGGGTGGTGCTGGGCGCACTCTCAGTACTGCGAAGCAGCGCACTGTCCACGGGAACGCGCGTGCGGCGCGCGGTGACCGGGACGGCGATCGGATTCCTTCTCGGCGCGCTGCTCATCGGTCTGGTCGGGGTGGATCCGCATGTGCTGTGGGTGCTGATGCCGTTCGCGGTGTTCGGCTCGGCCTACGTTCCCGAGATCGCCTCGTTCACCGCGGCGCAGGCCGCGTTCACGATGATGGTGCTGATCTTCTTCAACCTGATCGTGCCGACGGGCTGGCAGGTGGGGTTGATCCGGGTCGAGGACGTGATCGTCGGCGCGTTGGTGGGCGTGGTGGTGTCGGTGCTGCTGTGGCCGCGGGGTGCGACGGCCTCGGTGACCCGGGCGATCGACTCGGCACGGTCGATCTTCGCCGGCTACCTGTGGGCGGCGGTGCTACGTATCACCCGCGGCGCCTACGAGGAGCGCAACGACGAGGTGACGACGTTGAGCCATCAGGCCCTGGCGGCCTCCCGAGTGATCGACGATGCTGTGCGCCAATATCTTTCGGAAAGCGGCGGCGACTCGGATTTCCGGGCGCCGGTGGTCCGCTCGTTCAACAGGGCGATCCGGCTGCGGATGGCTGCCGATCTGATCGCCGACATCCCGACACCTCCGCCGCTGTCGGCGTACCCGGCCGTGCGCGCGGTCGTCGAATCGCATGCGAAGGCGATCCGCGAGCGGGTGGCCGGTAGCCCCAACGCGGCGTCGTCGCTGACGCCGATCAGCGACGATTTCGTGCGGGCCCTCAGAAATGAGATGCGCGAGAAGGCACCGGAGAACGATCTCGGCATCTCGGCGGCGCTACCGCTGCTGACCGTCGCGGCCCTGCTGGGCGAGTTGGAGCTGATCTATCCGGCGTCAGCGGATTGACCGGTGCGGCATCAGCGCGTTCGGCGGGATGGCGCCGAACCGACCGGCGTTGAAATCCTCGACCGCAGCGATGAGTTCGGACTTGGAGTTCATCACGAACGGGCCGTACTGGAACACCGGTTCCCGCAACGGCCGGCCGCCGAGCAGCAGCACTTCCATCGCGGGGCGATGGGCGTCCTGGGTGGCTGCGGCGGCGACGCTGATGCGGTCGCCGGGCCCGAGGACCGCGAGCTGACCCTGTTCGATCGGGTGGCCGACGGGGCCGACCGACCCGCGGCCGGACAGCACGTAGACCAGCGCGTTGAAATCACGGTTCCACGGCACGTCCAGCCGGGCGCCGGGCTGAATGGTGGCGTGCGCCAGCGTGATCGGGGTGTGGGTGGCCCCCGGGCCGGCGTGGCCGCCGACGTCGCCGGCGATCACGCGGACCAGGGCGCCGCCGTCCTCGGAGGCGACCAGACCGACCTGGGGGCCTTCGATCGACTGGTATCTCGGCGCGGCGAATTTGTCGCTGCGGGGCAGGTTCACCCACAGCTGGATGCCGTGGAACAGGCCGCCGCTCTCGACCAGTTCGGCCGGCGGGGTCTCGATGTGCAGGACGCCGGACCCTGCTGTCATCCACTGGGTGGCGCCGTCGGTGATCATGCCGCCGCCCCCGTGTGAGTCCTGGTGGGCGAAGCGACCGTCGATCATGTAGGTCACCGTCTCGAAGCCGCGGTGCGGGTGCCAGTCGGTGCCGCGCGGCTCACCGGGTTGGTACTCCACCTCGCCCATCTGGTCCATGTGGACGAACGGGTCGAGGTCGCGGGCGTTGACACCGGCGAAGGCGCGGACGACGGGGAAACCCTCACCTTCGTAGCCGCGGGGGCCGCTGGTGACCGAGCGCACGGGGCGTTCGGTGTCGGCGGGCGTGGGTGCGGACAGCCGGGGCAGGGTCAGGGTGTCTGCGGTGATTGCGGGCATGTTCTTTTCAACCGGACCGCGGTCCGATTAATTCCTGGAGTCCTTCGCGCCGCTGGTGTGCAGCCAGATCGCCAAATCGGCCATTTTGATGCGCTGGACGCACACTAGACGCGTGGGCCGTGGGTACTAGGCGGCCATGACAGAGCACTGGCAGGTCGTTGCCGCTACCCCGCACGATCCCGGGAACCCCGACAACGGCGCGCAGGAAACGTCCCTCGTCGACGGGCCCGAGGACGAGGCGCGACGGGTGTACGCCGACACCATCTCCTCGGCCGACGAGCACGGCTACGTATCGGTGAAGCTGACGCGCGACGGCGTCGACGTGGAAACGTGGCCTCAGGCCGCGGGCTGGACCGTCTAGCCCAGCACCTCGAGCGCGGCCGCGCGGGCGTCTGCCGCGCTGGCGGTTCCCAGGACGGCATCGGCTGCTTCGCGGCACTGCTCGAGCGTCACCTGCGCGAGCTTCGCGCCGACACCCTGCACCGCGGCGGCCGCGGCCGACAGCGACGTGACGCCGAGCCCGGTCAGCACGCACGCCAGCAGCGGGTCGGCCGCTGCCTCACCGCACACCCCGACGGGCTTGCCCGCGACGATGCCGGCGCGGACGGTCATCGCCACCAACGCGAGGACGGCGGGTTGCCACGGGTCGGTGAGGGTGGCCAGGTCGGCGGACATCCGGTCAGCGGCCATCGTGTACTGCGCGAGGTCGTTGGTGCCGATCGACAGGAAGTCGACGTGCTCGAGGATGCGGTCGGCCAGCAGCGCGGCGGCGGGAACCTCGATCATCACGCCGGGGGTGAGGCCGCGGCTGCGCACCTGCTCGGCGAAGTTCTGCGCCTCCTGGGCGGTCGCGATCATCGGCGCCATCACCCACGGCTTCTGGCCGGTGCGCTCAGCGGCAGCGGCGATCGCGTCGAGCTGGTGAGCCAGCAGCCCGGGGTTGTTCTCCGCGATTCGGATGCCGCGCACCCCGAGCGCCGGGTTGGCTTCGTCCGGGTGACCGGCGAACTTGAGTGGCTTGTCCGAGCCGGCGTCCAGCGTGCGGATCACGACCTTGTGCCCGGCGAACGCGTCGAGCACCTCGCCGTAGATCTCGGCCTGCTCATCGACAGTGGGCTCGGCGTCGGTGTTGAGGAAGCACAGTTCGGTACGGAACAACCCGACGCCTTCGGCCGGAGTCTCCCGCGCGGACCGCGCAGCGGCGCCGTCCTGGACGTTGGCCAAGACGGCAACCTGGTGACCGTCGGCAGTCTGACCCGGCCCGGTCCACCCGGCGGCCGCGGCGGCCACGCGGGCGGCGTCGTCGACGGCGGTGCGGGCCTCGGCGGCGTCGGGATTCACCGTGACCGTGCCTCGGGTGCCGTCGACCAGCACGGTCGTCCCGGCGGGCACGTCGTCCAACCCGGCGACGGCGACCACGCACGGAATCCCCAACTGCCGCGCGATGATCGCGGTGTGGCTGGTGGGGCCGCCCAACGTGGTGGCCAGCGCGACGATGAGCGCGGGGTCGAGGCCGGCGGTGTCGGCGGGGGCGAGGTCTTCGGCGCACAGCACCGACGGCTCGTCGGGCAGCGGCACGCCCGGTTCGGGCAGACCGTTGAGCTCGGCGATCACGCGGTCGCGGATGTCGCGCAGGTCGGTCACGCGCTCGGCCATGAGGCCACCCAGCTTGGTGAACATGTCGACGAACTGGTCGATCGCCCCGCTCACGGCGCGGACGGCGGGCGTGCCGTCATTGATGCGCTTCTCGGCAGCACCGAGCCAGCCGCGGTCCTGCGCGAGGGTGGCCGTCGCGGCGAGAACCTCCGAGGCGGCGCCGGTGGCGTGGGCGGGCGCGCTCCCGCAGCCGGGTGGCCACAGTGGCCGCGGCCGCGCCGAAGCGTTCCTTCTCGGCCGGGCGGTCCGCGTCCGCGATCTCGGGGAGAACGGACACGTCGACCTCGGGCAGCTTGCCCGGACGGATCACGGGCGCATACGCCACCCCGGTCACGACGGGGACGCCGTGCAGGACGGCGCTGGATGCGGCCGAATCGGAGACCTGTGAGCTAGACAGGGACATCGCAGTCATGTGAACCAGGTTACAAGAAACCGTTGACAAGTCAACACGTTCAAGAGTAAAACCAACAATATCAACAATCAATCGCACACATCCCCACACAAACGGAGCTCCATGTACCCCGAAGAGCGGCAGCAGGCCATCGCCTCGCTGGTCATGGCCAAGGGCCGCGCCTCGGTGACCGAACTGGCCGCGGCCTACGACGTGACCACCGAGACCGTACGTCGGGATCTCGCGGTTCTCGACAAAGCGGGCGTCGTGCGGCGGGTACACGGCGGGGCCGTACCGGTACGCGCACTACACCTCGTCGAGCCGGGCGTCGGCGAGCGCGACGTCACCCGTTCCGAGCACAAGGACGCGATCGCCGAAGCGGCCGCCGAGTTCTTCCCGCTCAGCGGGGCGACCGTGCTCCTCGACGCCGGCACCACCACCATGCGCATCGCCGCGCACCTGCCGACCGACCGCGAACTCGTCGTCGTCACCAACTCCGTGCCGATCGCCGCGCGCCTGGCCACAATGCCGACGGTGTCACTGCAGCTGCTGGGCGGACGGGTCCGCGGGGTCACCCAGGCCGCCGTCGGCGAGCAGACGCTGCGCGTGCTCGACACCCTGCGGGTGGACATCGCGTTCATCGGCTCCAACGCCATCAGCGTTCGGCATGGGCTCTCCACCCCCGACAGCGAGGAGGCGGCCGTCAAGCGCGCGATGGTGCAGTCCGCTAACTACGTTGTCGTCGCTGCGGATTCGTCCAAGGTGGGTCGAGAGGACTTCGTCAGCTTCGCGCCCATCACCAGTGTCGACACCCTCATCACCGACCCGGAGATCAGCGCCGCCGACCGGAGCGCGCTGACCGACCAGGGCATCGAAATCGTCTGCGCAGGAGACCAACTGTGATCGTCACCGTGACCCCCAACCCGAGCATCGACCGCACGGCGTCGCTGCCCTCTCCCCTGACCCGAGGCGCGGTGCATCGCGTCACCTCGGTGACCGATCAGGCCGGCGGCAAGGGCGTCAACGTCGCCCGGGCCCTGACGCTGGCCGGTCTCGACGCGCTCGCGGTCCTGCCGGCCAGCGCAAACGACCCGTTGATCACCGCACTGCAAGCCGCGGCGGTGTCCTACCGCGTGGTGACCTCCGCCGAACCCGCCCGGACCAATCTGACGATCACCGAGCCCGACGGCACCACCACCAAGATCAACGAGCCGGGCGCCACGCTGGACGCGGCGACGGTGACCGCGCTGACCGACGCGGTGCTGGCTGCCGCCGACGACGCGGACTGGGTGGTGCTGTCCGGCTCGTTGCCGCCGGGGATGCCGACGTCCTGGTACGGCGACGTGGTGGCGATGCTCGCCACGCGTCGGTGCCGGGTCGCCGTCGACACTTCCGACGCGCCGCTGGCCGCCCTCGTCGCCTCCCTGGAGCGCGGCGCACCGGATCTGATCAAGCCCAACGCCGAGGAACTGGCCAGCGTCCTGGGCCTGTCCCCCGAGGTTCTCGAACAGGCTGTCGCACAGGGTGATCCCGAGCCGGTCGTGGCCGCCGCGCACCAGCTCGTCGACCGCGGCGTCGGGGCCGTGCTCGCCACCCTCGGCGCCGAAGGTGCCGTGCTGGTCGACGCGAACGGCGCCTGGATGGCGACACCGCCGCCCATCGTGCCGCGCAGCACCGTCGGCGCCGGCGACTCCTCGCTGGCCGGATACGTCCGCGCCGAAGTCGGTGGCGCGGTCTCCCCGCAGCGCCTCCAGATGGCCGTCGCCTACGGCAGCGCCGCCGCGGCACTTCCCGGAACCACCCTTCCCTCACCCGCCGAGATCGACCTGGCAGCCGTACACGTCGCGCCGATCTCCCCGATTCCCGCCACCCAGTAACAGCCGAAGACGAAAGTAGCTCCCATGACAAGCTCGACCACTTCATCACCACCGATCATCACCACCGATCTGGTCCTCCTCGACACCGCCGTCGACGGTGACAAGCAGGCCGTCATCACCCGGATGGTCGGCGCACTGGCCGCGGCCGGTCGCACCGACGACGCCGACGGGCTCGTCGGCGCCGCCATGGCCCGCGAACAGCAGTCGGCCACCGGTCTGCCGGGCGGCATCGCGATCCCGCACTGCCGCTCCCCCTACGTCGAGACCCCGACGATCGGGTTCGCCCGGCTCAGTCCCGCAGTCGATTTCGGTGCCCCCGACGGCCCGGCTGATCTGGCATTCCTGATCGCCGCACCGGACTCCGGCGGCCAGGAGCACATGAAGCTGCTGTCCAGCCTGGCGCGCGCGCTGGTGCGCAAGGACTTCGTCGAGTCGCTGCGCAATGCGTCGTCGGCCGACGAGGTCGTCGCACTGGTCGACGGAGTGGTCAACCCGGCTCCTGCCGCCGCTCCGGCCACCCCGGCTCCCGCCGCGGCTCCGGCCGAGAAGCCGGCCGCCAAGACGCTGATCGCGATCACGGCCTGCCCCACCGGCATCGCCCACACCTACATGGCCGCCGACGCGCTGGCCGCCGCGGCCAAGGAGGCCGGGGTCACCATGGTGGTCGAGACGCAGGGCTCCTCCGGCAGCACGCCGGTGCCCGCGGAGACCATCGCCAAGGCCGACGCCGTCATCTTCGCCACCGACGTGGGCGTCAAGGACCGCGCCCGTTTCGCCGGCAAGCCGGTGATCGCCTCCGGTGTGAAGCGCGCGATCAACGAGCCGGCCAAGATGGTCGCCGAAGCCGTTGCCGCAGCTGACAATCCGAACGCGCCGCGGGTCGAGGGCACGGCGGGCGCCGCCGCCAGCTCGGCTCCCAGTGGCAACGTGGGATGGGGCACCCGCACCCGGCAGATCCTGCTCACCGGCGTGAGCTACATGATCCCCTTCGTCGCCGCGGGCGGTCTGCTGATCGCGCTCGGCTTCCTGTTCGCGGGGTATGAGATCGCGAACAAGCCCGAAGGGGCGACGCAGTCGCTGGGCAACATCATCGCGCTCAACAATTCGCTGACCAACCTGCCCAGCGGCGGCTTCACGCAGTACCTGGGCGCCATCCTGTTCAGCCTCGGTGGCCTGGCCTTCAGCTTCCTGGTCCCCGCCCTGGCCGGCTACATCTCCTTCGCCATCGCCGACCGGCCCGGCATCGCACCCGGCTTCACCGCCGGAGCGCTCGCCGTGTTCGTCGGCGGCGGATTCATCGGCGGCATCGTCGGCGGCGTCATCGCCGGCTTCGCCGCCCTGTGGATCAGCAATCTCAAAGTGCCGCAATGGTTCCGCGGTCTGATGCCGGTGGTCATCACACCGCTGGGCGCGTCACTGGTGGTCGGCCTCATCATGTTCTTCCTCGTCGGTCGTCCGCTGGCGTTGATCAACACCGGCCTGACCAACTGGCTGAGCAGCCTCTCCGGTACGTCTGCGATCCTGCTCGGCGTCATCCTCGGCCTGATGATGTGCTTCGACCTCGGCGGACCGGTCAACAAGGCTGCCTACGCATTCGCCACCGCCGGGCTGGCCGCCTCGACCACCGCGTCGATCCAGATCATGGCCGCGGTGATGGCCGCCGGCATGGTGCCCCCGCTGGCGATGGCACTGGCCACCACGGTCCGGCCCGGCCTGTTCAGCGAGCCCGAGCGTGAAAACGGTCGTGCAGCATGGCTTCTCGGTGCTTCGTTCATCTCCGAGGGCGCGATCCCGTTCGCCGCGGCCGACCCGCTGCGCGTCATCCCCTCGATGATGTTCGGCGGCGCCGTCACCGGAGCGCTGTCCATGGCCTTCGGCGCGACGTCGCGGGCCCCGCACGGCGGCATCTTCGTGCTCTTCGCGATCGACAACAAGCTGGGCTTCGTCATCGCTCTGCTCGCCGGTACCGTCGCTGCCGCGGCGGCCGTGGTCGCCGCCAAGCAGTTCATCAAGCCCGGCGCCAAGAAGGCCGAGCGCGAGCTCGTCGCCGCCTGATCCCCTACCGAACCCGTCACCACCCATCGAAAGAGGAGAGTTCATGCCCACCAAGACCGTCATCGTCGGCTCGTCCATCGGACTGCACGCCCGGCCCGCCGCGATCATCGCCGAGGCCGTGGTCAACGCCGGTGTGCCCGTCACGCTCTCGGTCGACGGCGGTGAACCGGTGGACGCCGGCTCGGCGCTGATGATCATGACGCTGGGCGCGGGCAACGGGGCGCAGGTCACCGTCGCCTCCGACGACGAGGCCGCGGTGAACACGATCGCCGAGCTGGTGCAGAAAGATCTCGACGCCTAGTCGTCTTCGCCGAAACTGCGTTCCGCGCGACGAATGCCCTCGAGGGGTCGCGCGGAACGCAGTTTGGGTGAGAAAGAAAGCGGAACGGCCTCCCTCCGCGGGCCCTTAAGCTTGCCGATGTGCCCGCACCGCAGCCGTTTGACGTGACCTTTTGCGCCGTGAACGTGGCGGCGCTATGTTTGCTGACGTCGGCGCGGGCGGTGCTCGCGGGTCAACATCGAGCGGGGGGTGTCCAGTAGTGCGGCGACTGGCTTCTCTGTTTGCTGTTCTGATGCTCGTCGTTCTGCTGGTACCACCGACGGCGGGCGCAATCGAACCGCCGATCATCGATCCGGCCGCGATCCCGCCTGATGAGACCGGCCCGGATCAGCCGATGGAGCAGCGCCGGGTGTGTGCCGCCCCGACGGTGTTCCCCAACTCGAACTTCGCTGACCGGCCCTGGGCCAACGACTACTTACGGCTGGCAGACGCGCAGCGGTTCGCGACGGGAGCCGGCGTAACTGTTGCTGTGATCGACACGGGGGTCAACGGCTCGCCGCGCGTACCAGCAGAACCGGGTGGGGACTTCGTCGACCAGGCCGGTAACGGCATGTCCGACTGTGATGCGCATGGCACTCTGACCGCCGCTGTGATCGCGGGCCGGCCCTCCCCCACCGACGCCTTCGTCGGCGTCGCCCCCGACGCCCGCATTCTGTCGCTGCGCCAGACCTCCGACAGCTTCCAGCCGGTAGGGACGCGCACCGATCCCAACGACCCCAACTCCACCCAGACCGCCGGTTCGCTGCGCAGCCTGGCGCGCGCGATCGTGCACGCGGCCAACCTGGGCGCGCAGGTGATCAACATCAGCGAGGCGGCCTGCTACAAGGTGACCCGCCCGATCAACGAGAGCGTGGTCGGCGCCGCGGTGAACTACGCGGTCAACGTCAAGAACGCGGTGATCGTCGTCGCGGCCGGCAACACGGGCTCCGAGTGCACGCAGAATCCGCCGCCGGATGCCGCGGTGCCCGCCGATCCGCGCGGCTGGGCCAACGTGCAGACCATCGTGTCGCCGGCGTGGTACTCACCGCTGCTGCTGACCGTCGGCAGCATCGGCCCGAACGGACAACCCAGCGGGTTCTCGATGCAGGGGCCGTGGGTCGGGGCCGCCGCACCCGGCGAGAACCTGATCGCGCTCGGCTACGACGGCAATCCGGTCAACGCGCTGCAGGGCGAGGACGGGCCCATCCCGATCGCGGGCACCTCCTTCTCGGCCGCCTACGTGTCGGGCTTGGCTGCGCTTGTGCGGCAACGCTTCCCGGAGCTCACCGCAGCGCAGGTCATGAACCGCATCACCGCGACGGCCCGCCATCCCGGCGGAGGCACGGACAACGTCGTCGGCGCAGGTGTCGTCGATCCGGTCGCGGCGCTGACATGGGACGTGCCGCCCGGCCCGGCCACGATTCCGTACCAGATCAAGGCAATTCCACCGCCGGTGTACGTGCCGCCGCCCGATCGGAACCCGATCACGTGGGTGGTGATCGTCGGAGTGAGCGTGGCAGCGGCGCTGGGTATCGGCGCGATGGCACGACGGGCGTTGAGGCGCCGATGAGCAGAGTGCTGTCGGTGTTCGGGGTGCGGTTCACCACCGGGCACGCGCTGTGGGCGGCAGTGCTGGTCCCCGCCTGCCTACTGCTGTTCGCCCAGATGCACCTGATGTGGCTGGGCATCACACTGTCCGTCCTGATCGGCATCGGCGCGATCCTCACCCTGCGCGGGCGCCGTGTGACCGGTTGGATCGCAGCGCTTTTCGCGTGGCGCCGCCGGCACCGCCAACCACCCCCCGCCCCGTCGGAGCCAGCGGTCGGAGCGACCGTCATCCCAGGTGACCACGTCGCGCTGCGGTGGCAGGGCGACTACGTGGTCTCGGTGATCGAGCTGGTGCCCCGCCCGTTCACCCCGACGGTGATCGTCAACGGCGCGGCGTTCACCGACGACGTGGTCGACACCCGCACGATCGAAGAGCTGTTGGAGGCGTACTGCCCCGACCTGGAGGCCGACGTGGTCTCGGCCGGGTACCGGGTCGGGCGGACGGCGCCGGCCGCCCTCGTCGCGCTCTACGACCAGGTGGTCGGGCCCTACCCGGCTCCGGCGAACAGACGGACGTGGATCGTGTTGCGCGCCGATCCGGAGAAGACCCGCAAGGCGGCACTGCGCCGAGACACGGGAGTTGCCGGGCTGGCCCAATACCTGATGGCGTCCACCACCCGGATCGCCGATCACCTGGCCAGCCAGGGCATCGACGCCCGCCCGGCTCGCAGCTTCGACGACTTCGACCGCGCCACAGAGATCAGCTTCGAACAGGAACACTGGTCGATGATCAAGGGGCGCAGCACGTTCACCGCGGCCTACAGCGCACCGGGCGGCCCCGACGTGTGGTGGTCGGCCCGCGCCGATCACACGCTGACCCGGGTTCGCATCGCCCCCGGCGTCGCACCGACGACGACGGTGCTGCTAACCACGCTGGCGAATCCGTCCACACCGCGAGGCTTTTCGTGCCTGTTCGGTGGCCAGCGCGCCGCCCTGCTGGGTGAGAGTCCGGTCAGTGACCGGCATTACGAGCTGCCGATCGGATCGGCAGGCATCCTCGTCGGCGAGACGGCGGACCGCTATCCGGTGTACATGCCGTTCGACGACGTCGACGTGAGCATCAACCTCGGCGACGCGCGGCTCTTCACGCAGTTCGTGGTCCGGTCGGCCGCGGCCGGGGCCGTGGTCACGCTGAGCCCGCAGTTCGAGGAGTTCGCGGGCTACGTCAACGCACGCATCGGGCAGGTCGCCAAGATCGCGTGGCCGACGGCGACGACGTACCTGGGACCGCATCCCGGGGTGGGCCGAGTAATGTTGCGCAGCACATTCATTGCCACGCCGCGGCACAAGCAGTTGCCGATTCGGCTGATCAACCCGCGGGAAGAGAGCCGGTACCAGACGGTGCTGGAGGGAGAACGCGCATGAGTGACGAGGTGCGGGTCCAACCGTCGGACCTGACGGCCAAGGCGAATCAGATCCGCGGGCTGACGTTCGCCTCGGCACAGGCGCAACCGCCGCTGATCTCCGCCGACGCGCTGATCATCGCCAGCGTCGCGGTGACCAACATCGCGCAGAACGCCGAAAACCTTTGGGCCTACCAGGAATACGGCCGTCTCGAGGGGCAGCGTCTCGCGCAGACGCTGGACAACGTGGCAGGGGCCTACATCCAGATCGATCAGCAGTCCGGTGAGGGTATCGGTTCGACGTTCGACGTCCCCGGCGGCGCCCCCGGTGGTCCGGTGATACCGAAGACCACGGATATCCCCGCCCCGCCGCGCCCGCCCAAGATGCCGATCCCGAAGGGACAGTTGGCATCCGAGCAGGGCTTCATGGATCCGCAGTCGGCGCAGACGGCCCTTGACGCGGGTGACGACGCCGCGTCGCTGCGGGCTGCCGCCACGATGTGGCGGGCCAACGCCGACTCGCTCGCGGCGTCGGCGGAGGAGTTCGAGGTCAACTCCACGGATTGGGAGGGTCAGGCAGCCGACGCGGCGTACGCGAAGTTCAACGCCTACCGCGACTGGCTGATCTCGCTGTCCGGGTCGTGGAAGCGGTTGGCCGACGAGGCAGAGGTGGCGGCGACAGCGCACAGCAAGGCGAAGAGCGATCACGAACCGATCGCGCAGCGCTACCGCGAGTTGTCGCAGCAAGTGGTCGACAACCCGCCCTACAGCCCGGCGTGGGTCGACGCGATGAACAAGATCGCCGAAGAGCAGAAGAAGTCCGAGGAGGTGCGCAACACCTACGCGCGCGAGGCCGTGGTCAATCAGATCGAGCCTGAAGAGCCGCCAGCGCCGGTGGTGTCGGGTATGCCGGTCACAGCGGAGGATCACCGTCGGGCCCGGCCGTATCGCGAGGGCGAGCCGGCGGGCAGTGGTGGCGGTGGCGGCCAGCAGGCACCTGGCGGCGGGTCCGGTGGTGGGGCGCCGCAGGAGGCGCCGATATCCCCGATGTCGGCCGGAGATCCGGCCGCGCAAGCGGCACAAGCGGCGCAGCAGGCAGGACAGCAAGCCGGTCAGCAGGGCGGCGGGTCTCCGAGCGGGGGGTCGCCCGGCGGTGGGCAGCCAGGTGGCGGTCAGCCGGGCGGCGGTGCCCCAGGCGGAGGCATGCCGGGTCTCGGCAAAGGCGATCCGAAGTCACCCAACGATCCGAAGCTGCGGCCCGCCGCGGCGCGCGGCGGAGGCGGAGCAGGCGGGGGCAGCGGCGGTGGAGGCGGCGGAATGCCCGGCGTCCCGTTGCAGCCGGCGGTGGGCGCGGAGACGGTGGCGCCGACGCCGTACGCAGCGTCCGCAGGACCCGCGGCAGGGGCTGCAGGTGCGGCCGCCGGTGGTGCGGCGGCCGGTGGGGGCGGCATGGGTGGCATGGCGCCCATGCACGGTGCCCACGGGGCCGGCGGGAGCGGGGACAAGAAGCGCAACCCGCAGCTGTCGCAGGACGAGGAGATCTACACCGAGAAGCGGCCACACACCGAACCGGTGATCGGGCTGCAGCCGCGTCGGCGGCCGGGCTCTGACGGCACGAGGAAGGAGTCCTAGTGAGTGAGGACATGCACCCCGAGGTGGAAGCGGTTCTGCGCCAAGCACGTCGGCTGCAGTCGTTGATGGACGAGCAGCTCGACAAGATGGCCAGCGAATCGTTCACCGCGGCGGACGAGACCGAGACCGTCGAGGTGACGCTGAACGGTCACCACTGGTTGAAGGACGTCTACATCCAGGACGGCCTGCTGCGGCTGGGCGCCGAGACGGTCGAAGGCCGGGTCAACGAGGCGCTGCAGAAGGCGTCGGCGGATGCGGCGGCGTCGATCGACGCGGACCGGGAACGCATCGATGCGGTGGTCGCGGAGATCACGGCGGAGATGACGCAGGAGTAGTCCTGCGCTGAAAATTGGTGTCCTGAACACTGTTCGATTCCCTCTAGGGTCGATACAGCGCTGTACGACGACGACTTGGGGTGAGGTGGAGGAGAACTCGCGAGGATTCGGCGGCCTGAATCCGATCGGTGGCCCTGCGGGCCCGGAGCCAGCTGCGGCGCAGCCCACATACGGGCACCCGGCGCCCGGTTACCCGGCGCCCCCCGCCGTCCCCGGTCAGTGGGCGCCGCAGCCCTATCCGCCGGGACCGAACTACGGCGAGGCTGCTCCACCGCCGTACTGGGGGCCCGGTTACGGCCCGCCACCGATCCCGCCGCGCAAGAAGCCACCGCGCGGTCTGTGGATCGCGCTCGGCGCCATCGCCGTCATCGCAGTGGTCGTCGTCGCCGCGATATTCATCTTCCGCGGTGGCTCCGGCGGTGGCGGCGCGGACAACCCCAGCCTGGCGGTCCAGGAGTACTTCGAGGCTCTGTCGCGCGGCGACGCGAAAGCGGCACTGGCCTTGGGTGAATCGCAGCCGCCGGACACCACGTTCCTGACCGACGAGATCCTGAAGAAGCAAATTGCCGCCGAACCCATCACAGACGTCAAGACGCTCGGCGAGACCCCCGGCGCCCAGGGTGCGGTGATGGTGCAGGTGTCGGTCAGCCTGGGCGGCAAGACGCAGAACGACAAGATCCCGGTGAGCAAGAGCGATGACGGCTGGAAGGTTCCCCATGCCGCCATGAGGATGGACCTCGGCCGCAACAGTGGACTTTACAAGCCGCAGTTGTTCGACGCCGTGACGATCTTCGGTAAGCCCGCGCCCAAGAGCGGGGTGGCATACGTCTTCCCCGGGCCGGTGGAGTTGGGTTCCGCGAACCCGAACATCGAGATCACGGGTCGTGACTTCGGCGTTACGCCGGGGCTGATGAACATCTACCTCGGTTTGTCGCAGCAGAACCTGGACATCGAAGTCTCCGAGGACGGTACAAAGGCGATTCGTGATGCCATCCTGGCGCAGCTCAAAGACTGCGCCCGTTCCACGCAGCTCCAGCCGCCGAACTGTCCGTTCAGCAGGCCCGTTTCGGGATGGGTGGACGGCACCGCTCAGTGGACCGCTCCGCCTGATCTGAGCGGTCTGAGCGCTGAGTTCCTCAATCCGCAGACCGGTACGGTCAACTTCTTCGGAACCGCGGAGATGGGTCTGCGTGTGCAAACCGATCGGGGCCAGCCGTATGAGACCACGACCAGTGAGTTCCTCACCGGTGATGCCGACATGCTGACCACTCCGCCGACCATCACCTATCGACAGTGACACCATGACGACTCCGCCGAATTGGCCGGGCAGCCACCCCGGCCCGCAGCAGCCGTGGGAGCCGACCGGCGGCCCCACGCCGTGGACGTACCCGCCGCCCCCGGCCGGCTTCCCGCCACCCGCGCCACCTTCGCGGAATCGCAAGCCGCTGATCGTCACCGTCGCCGCTACCACCGCGGTCTTAATTGTTGTGGCGATGGTCGTACTGGTTCTCGTCGGTACCCGCGACAGTGGCGGCGGCACCAGCAATCAGGCCGTGGGAGATGTGGCCAAGAGCTACCTCGAAGCCCTGTCCCGCGGCGATGCTCAGGCGGCGCTTGCGCTTAGCGCGACCCAGCCACCCAATTCCGACCTGCTGACCGACGACGTGTTGAAGAAGCAGCTCGACGTTTCGCCGATCAGCAACATCGAGATCCTTGGGGAGAGCCACGAACCCGATGACTCCGCGGACCGCACGCAGATTCGCATGGCGGTGAAGCTCGGCGACAAGCGCACCGAGGGCAAGATCCGAATGGTGCGCCAGCAGGGGGCATGGAAGCTCGACAGTTCGTTCGTCGAGGTCAGCATTGTCTCCAGCGTGCCGACCAGCACCGACAGCACCCTGGTCGCATTCGGTGTTCCGGTCGGGTCCGGGAACTTTTACGCGTTCCCAG
This sequence comes from Mycobacterium kyogaense, assembly GCF_036946525.1. Lineage (GTDB taxonomy): Bacteria > Actinomycetota > Actinomycetes > Mycobacteriales > Mycobacteriaceae > Mycobacterium > Mycobacterium kyogaense_A. The sequence goes on from NZ_JAQIIY010000007.1 coordinate 93,937, forward strand.
GCCCCCTCGACATGACCTCCTCCAGCCCGTTCATCAATGTCAATCCCGTGGCGCCGCTGTCGTTCGATGACCTGGGCAGCATGGAGGTCCTGGGTGCCAAGTACTCGATGAACGACGACGGCCGCAGGGCACTCGAGCAACTCGTTACCGACCGTTACGCACCGTGTTACGGAGCCGGCCCCAAGCCGTCACAGTGCCAGGGTGTTGCCTATCCGGGGGTGGAGTACGACAAGTCGACCACCACCTTCACTGCACCGCTGGATGTTTCGCAGCTGACCTACACCTTCGAGGGCACGCTCACCTCGGCGATGGTCAGCGGCAGCATCAAAAACGTTCAGGTGACGATGCAGCGCGACGACGGCCAGGTCGTACCGATGACGGGAACGGTGACGGTGTTCATGATGGTCGACATTGGCAAGAAGCCCCCCGTCGTTCTGACGAAATGAGCTCGCGGTGAACAACTTCGGCGGATCCAATCCGATCGGCGGCGATCAACCGGCGTCGTGGCCATCCTCCGGTCAGCAGCCCTACCCCGGACCACCGCAGCCATGGCAGCAACCACCGGCTTACGGGCCATACCCGCAACAGCCTTCGCCGGGACCCCGCCGGCCATCCAGCCGGCGCAGAGTGATCCTGACCATCGCGGGCGCCATCATCGCGATCGTGCTTATCGTCACCGGCATCGTCGTCGTCACGTCATCAGGTCCCTCGGGGCCGCCGTCGGCCGGCGATACAGTGCGCGGTTATCTCGAGGCGCTTGCCCGCGGCGATGCCCAGGCTGCGCTGTCCTACGCGATCAGCCCACCGCCCGATACCACGCTGCTCACCAGCGACGTGCTGAAGAAGCAGCAGGCGAAGGCGCCGATCAGCGACATCCGAATCATCGAGTCGACCGACACCGGCAGGGTCCACGTGCTCGTGAACTTCGGGGACACCGCGCTCGACGAGACGCTGTTTCTGAAGCAAGGTGGGGACGGCAGCTGGAAGCTGGCAAGCGCCGCTTTGCCAGTCGATTTCAAGAAGGACGAGGCGGGGGCCCGAGTCAAGCTGATCGATGCGGTCACGCTGTTCGACGAGCCGATCCCGGCGTCCGGTCGCCCCTACGTGTTCCCCGGGCCTGTCGAGTTCGGTACCTCCAACCCCAACATCTCCGTCGAGATCGAGAACCCCGTCTACCTACTGGGCAACCTGGAGTACGGCGTCAATGTGGACTACTCGTTCACGACCACTGAGGCCGGCAAGGCGGCCATCAAGAAGGCGATGATGCCGCTGGTTCAGCAGTGCGCCCAATCGACCGAGCTCTCTCCGCCCGGCTGTCCTCAGCAACTGGGCGCGGGAGGCGCGCAGGGAAGCGCCGCGTGGTCGGCACCAACGTCGCTGGACGAGGTGACGTTCACAGGAGACATCGACGAGAAGGCCAGACAGTCGGTGACCGGCAGCATCGTCTACACAGTGACGCTGACCGGCTCCGTATTCCAATGGGTGAATCATCCGCTGTCAGTAGCCTTTCAAGGCTACGCCGACATGACCACCCAGCCACCCGGGTTCACCTTCTACACAGGCTGACCGCACGACGTCGAGATAAGAGGCTCATGACCACTCCCACCCGCGTTCAACCAAACATGACCGACATGGAGACCGCCCGTCGCATCATCCGAGCGGTGGCAGACTCGTTCGCGGCCAAGGTCGTCGGTCAGGAGGAGCTACGCGAGACGCTGCTGATCGGTTTGCTGACCAGCGGGCACATTCTCCTCGAGGGTGTTCCGGGTCTTGCCAAGACGACGGCCGCGCGGGCGCTGTCCGATTCGATCTCGGGTCAATTCGCGCGCATCCAGTGCACGCCCGACCTGCTTCCGGGCGACATCCTGGGCACCCAGATCTACGACTCGTCGGCCAACGCGTTCGTCACCCGTCTCGGCCCAGTGCACGCGAACATCGTTCTGCTCGACGAGATCAACCGGTCCAGCGCGAAGACGCAGAGCGCCATGCTCGAAGCGATGGAGGAACGGCAGACCACTATCGCCGGCGAGGCGCACCAGATTCCGGAGCCGTTTTTGGTGATCGCCACGCAGAACCCGGTCGACCAGGAGGGCACCTACCCGCTCTCTGAGGCCCAGACCGACCGCTTCCTGCTCAAAGAGACGCTGCGCTACCCCTCGCCCGAAGAGGAGGCGGAGGTGATCTTCCGGATGGACGCCGGGGTTTTCGACCGCACAGCGCAGACGCCGGCGGTGATCAGCCTCGACGACATGCGGCACCTCCAGCGCCTCACCACCAACATCCATCTCGACCCGGTGCTCGTGCACTACATCACCCAGCTGGTGCACGTCACCCGAACTCCGGATCAGGCCCTGCCCGCGCAGGTGGCCCGGCTGATCGAGTACGGCGCCAGCCCCCGCGCGACGATCGCATTCGCTCGCGCATCTCGCGCCGCCGCTCTGCTCGCGGGGCGCAATCACGTTCTGCCCGAGGATATTCGACGCGTCGCTCGGCGTGTGTTGCGACACCGCCTCATTCTGAGGTTCGAGGCGGCCAGCGCAGGCATCACGCCGGAAAGCGTCGTCGACACCGTCCTGCAATCGGTGCGAACGCCCTGACGCCACATGGGAACGTATCTCAACCGCGCTATAGCCACCTTCGGCACGGACACCCGTGGCCTGCTCGAGGGTGGTAAGTATGCGCTGCTGCACACGCGCAGCATGGAGTTCGACGATCTACGCCCCTACGTGGCCGGCGACGAGATCCGGGACATCGACTGGCGCGCGACTGCGCGCTCGGGTGAGGTTCTGGTCAAACGTTTCGTCACCGAGAAGCACCACAAGATCGTGGTGGTTTGCGACGCCGGGCGTAATACCGCGGCGCTCGCTCCGAGCGGAGAGATCAAGCGGGACATCGCGACCACCGTCCTCGGTGCGATCAGCCTGATCGGCATGCGTCGCGCGGACGAAGTCGGGCTGGTCTATGGCGACGCGGGCGGGACCGCCGAGGTCCGTTCGCGCAGAGGCGAAGCGCATGTCGAGTCGATGCTCAGCCAGTTCTACATGCGCACTCTCGGCGACGTCGGCCCCAGTGACATCATCTCCCAGCTGGACCATGTGGCAGCCGGCCACCGCCGCCGCCTGTTGGTGATCGTGGTCAGCGATGAACCCGACGTCACGCCGCGGCTCGACGAAGCGGTGACGACTCTCGCCGATCGGCATGAGCTGCTGTGGCTGGGCATCAGCGACATGTCTGCCGTTGGCGCCGAGCAGGGCGAACACGAGGCCTACGACGTCGCCAGCGGCCGGTTCGTCCCCGACGGCACCCACCTCGGTCCGCGGGTGATCGCGGCGTACCGGGCCGCAGAAGCGCGGCGCGCTCAGGAACTCCACGAGTTCTTTATCGCGCGGGCCATCCCGTTCGCCCGGGTCGCCGGGAGCCACGAGATCCGTTCTGCGCTCACACATCTGACGGAGGCCTACAGCCATGCCCGGTGACGACCTGCTGCGCTTCCTCGGCGGGCCGCTTCCGCTGTCCTGGTGGTGGTCGCTCCTTCCCGTGGTGTTGGTCGTGCTTGTTGCGCTCTGGGTCGTGGGGGTTCTGCTGTGGACATTGCCGCCGCATCGGCTGCGTAGGATTCCCGTACTCCGGTCGATCCATGGCGCCCTGGTCCGTCGCAGCTTTCTACGCTCGATCCGCACGACGACGCGCAAGGTGCGCGAGCGCGCGCTCACACCGTTGGAGGCCAGCACCGCCTACGACCGGACACTGCGGAGCTTCCTGTTCGTCCACACCGGCGTTCGGGCGCAGTATCTGCACCTGTCCGACCTGGAGGTCACCGACAACAGCCTCGGGCGGGCCATCCCCCTGCTAACCGCACTCGACGACGTCCGGTTCAACGCCCAATCCCGCAGCGACGTCGTCGCTCTCGGACATCAGGCGGAGCGGCTGGTCAGCTCATGGACATGAAGTGGTGGCCGATCCTCGTCGCCGGCATGGCCTGCCTTGTGGTGGGAGTCATCGCGGCCTGGCAGCTGCCAGTGCAGCGGGTTCAGCGCCGGCTGCGCCCGCTCGCGCATGTGGATCGGCTCACCCGGCTGCCCGAGTTCGCCCGCGTACAGCGGGTGTACCGGATATCGATGGCGATCTCCGCAGCAATGCTGGGCATCGCGTTTCTGTCCGCGATCACCGCAGCGGCCCGACCGGTGCAACCCGCCTCTGATGCCGCCGGTTACGACGCGGCCCATCCCCGCGACGTCATGCTGTGCGTGGGTCAACCGGTCACCGACCCGACCACCGCAGATCTGCTGCGCTATTACGCCGATCGCGCGGCCCCGGGACCGTTCGACGCGCTGGGCATCACGTCGGCCAACCTGCGGGTCGTGCCGATGACGCGCGACCGCAGCTTTGCCAAAGACCGGCTGGAGTACTTCGCGCACATGGCGGGAATCCAACAGGATCTCGACACCCGTCAAGGCGTCCCGGTCGAGCAACGCATCGAATTGGCCGGCGGCATAGACGCGTTCGCCCGCGCAGTCACCTACGTTGACTACGCACCGAGCGTGGAAGACGCACTGGCGCTGTGCATGACGGGATTCCCCGGCTTCGAGAACCAATCCGAACACCGGCGCCAGCTCGTCTACCTCGGATACAGCCGATGGCGCGGCGAGGATGAGCGGCGGCCGCCGCTATACGACTCCGGGCAGATCCAGGCGATGGCGCAGCGTGGCGGCGTGCAGATCAACGTGATCTCCCGAGCGGACGTCGCTGACAGCAGCCCGGAGTCCAACGACATGCTGCGCGGATTGACCGCAGCCACGGGCGGCAACTTCTCGCTGTACAACCCGGCCGGTACCGCGGGCGCCTCCGGTGGTTCGGTACTCACCGACAAGATCGGCGAGATCAACGAGCATCCCCCCGCTGCCGTCACGCAGCGGACAGAACGGGGCGTTCCAGCGGGAGATCGATACGCCACGGCTGGCACTGGCCGCCGCCGCGATCGCCGGTGTGCTGTTGGCGATGTCGTTGGCGGTGCTGCGGCGATGACGTTCCTTCCCGTTCTCCCGGGTGTGCTTCTTGCGATCGCAGCCGTGGTCGTCGTCTTGTTGCGTGCCGTCACGCTGTATCGCGTGCTGGTGCGCACCGGCCCCGGTGGTTATCGCCAAGTGGTGCTGCGATGGGCCGGCCTGACGTGCGCGCTGCTGCTGCTGGTGTTGGCGGCCTACCGACCAGGCTTCCCGTCGGATGATGCGCGGGGTAGCTCTGCGGCACCCGCCTTCGTGTCGGACGTGAACGTGATTGTCGTGGTGGATCGCTCGTTGACGTCGCGGGTGGCCGACTGGGGTGACCAGCAGGCCCGCATGGTCGGCATGCGTGAGGACATCACCGCGCTGATGGACGAGTACCGCGGCGCGCGGTTCACTCTGATCGGATTCGCGACAAAGGCGTCGGTCGATTGGCCACTCTCCCAAGATGAGTGGAGCTTCCGGGCATACGTCAAGAATCTTGCGGCGTACTCGCTGGTGCCCTATGACGCGCTGGACTTCATCGACCCGACCGCAGCCGGCTCGACCTTGGCGGATCAGCTCGGCGAAGCCAGGAAGCTCTACCCCGACTCGAAGAACGTGGTGTTCTACCTCGGCGACGGAAATGCTGGGCCACAAGCGAAATCGACACCGTTCGACGTGCCGCAGGATCTCATCGCGGGAGGCGCGGTCCTGGGTTACGGAACCACGGCGGGCGGGACGATTCCGGCCAGCGTCGCCAACGGCCAGAAGCTGTATTACGCGCAGCCGGGGACGTCGACGTTCTTGACCTCCGCGATCGATGAGACGCAACTGCGCGCCATCGCCGAGAGCCTGCGCGTGCCGTACTTCCACCGAGCGGCGGGCCAGGATCTGACCCCGGTGTTACCTCCGGTCAGTTCGGGGTTCATGGCTGACACGACGGCACCGCCCGACGACACAGTCGGCCGGGTGGAGCTGTACTGGGTGTTCGCCGTGCTGGCGTCGGGGCTGCTGTTCGTCGAGGTGGTGTTGACCGTTCGTGAGTATCGACGGAATCGGATGTCGCGCAGCGACTTCACCGCCGAGGAAGCGGGTGCGCGATGATGCTGCGCCAGGCACCCCGGCAGTTTCTCGGAGCGGTTCGCACGTGGTGGAGTCCGGCGCGGCGGCACCTGCGCTTGCGACGGCGGTTGCTGGTGTTTTCGGCGCCAGTGCTGGTCCTCATGCTGGTTACCGCGGCACTGGCGGTGCACGTCGACCGGGTGGGCGATGCGACGAACGCGGCGTTCGGAAGTCAGGACGTCGAGGCGCTGCGCGCGGGTTCTGACCAACTGCGCGGCTATGGCGTGATCGCCGACGGCGCGGCGGCGTTCGCGGAAGGGGACGCGTTGGTTTTGGAGGGACGCCTGGAAGACGCCGAAGGCAAGTTCGCGGAGGCGCTGGGACAGATCGACGGCGACGGTGCGTGTGCGGTCCACGTGAATCTCGAGTTCGTCCGGGAGACTTTGGGTGATATGGCGGCAAGCTCCGGGCGTATGGACGATGCGAATACGCTGTACAAGAACGCGATTGCGGTGGTCGGCGATGCGCCTGGCGGGTGCTTCGAGGGGAACGCCGACCCCGACGAGCAGCGTCGGGCTTTGCGCTCGGATGCGAAGGCGAGGCTGGAACGCAAGATCGCGGTTATCAACGCCCCGCCACCACCTCCGCCAAAGACGGCGCCGCCGGTGGCCGACCAGCCGCCGCCTCCGCCCGGGTCGCCGGCGGGCGCACCGGCTGGGCCGCCACCGGGTCTGCCGCCGATTGCGCAGCGAGAGCCGGGCCGCGGTGAGGGGCAGTTACCAGCGCCGTCGCCGCTCCCAGGGGAGAACCTGCCGAGCCTGCCGCAGCAGGTGCCGGTCCAGGAACCCGCTCCGGGACCGGGTGAGCCACCGGGGGAGCCGCAACTGGGGACGGGTGTGGCGGACCCGAACGCGCCGCAGCCGATTCGGATCATGGGTGAGGTGGGTCCGGACGGCATTCCGATCGGCGACCCCGGAGTGACCGCGCCACCGCTGACGTTGGGGCCAGGAAATGGCAACCCGCTGGATCGACTCGAGGGTCTGCTGGAGAACGCGAACTCGTATAGCGGCGATCGGGAGTAGGGGCGGAACCAGAGAAATCCGTGTCCGGGGGCACCTCGAGCGTCTCGTAAGCTGGATTGGTCACACCCTGGCGATAGCCGTCGCTGAAACGCGTTGACTGGGAGGTTGGGATGTTGCGGCGAGAACCGGAGCGGTTTGCATGACAATGCCGCCGTCCGGCCAATGGCCGCCTCCACCACAAGGTCCGCCACAATATTGGGCAGCATCACCCCCGCCGCCAAAAGGTGGCGGAAAGACAAAGTGGGTGCTGGGAGGGCTCGGGATTCTCGTCATCGTTGTAGTCACAGTGGTAGCTACGTTGTTTGTGACGCGGGACGGTGACGCTGCACCGAATAGCGCATCAACGCCGACTTCAAGCACTACGCTCGTCAATTCCGGGGTTGCCAGTGCTGACGACCAACGACCGGTTTCCTTGATTACAGAAGACCCCACATGTGCCGCTTGGACTCCGATTGGTGACACATTGGTCGAGCGTCTTCCCCAAGGCTGGAAGGACCGCGACTCATCGATTCCGTCGTCCGCATGGACGCCGGATATGAGGGCTCAGTACGAAGATGCGGCAACAGCGATGCGGGCCGCCGCTGAACAGACTGTTCCGTTAGTTAGTAAGACCCCACACCGTGTGATGCGTGAACTCTATGAACAGGCGATTGCCTTCTGGCGCGATTACGCAGACGCGACCAATAACTACGCGCCGGACGACAACTACTTGGCAAACGCCTCCACCGCGGCCTCCAACTCCTTGGTGTCAATATGCGCAGCAATTTCGAGTGGATCAGCCGCATCGCGCTCGTTGCTGATGGTGCCCACAAGCCCCCCAATCGACTTCGCACCAATCGGCGACCCCTCCTACCCCCAACGGTTTCTTGAAAGTCCGTCCCCGGCGTGTGTTGACTGGGCTGCAACAGCGTCTGATTTTGATTCAATCAGCGCCGAATGGCTACGCAGCGATCCGAACATCCCTGCGAGCCAGTGGTCAGCGGATCAACAAAAGGTGTACTCCGAAGTTGCCGTTCCGATGACCGACAATGCTAATAGCTTGCAGGATATTGCGATCCGCAGCAAAAACGCAGTGTTCACTGACTTCGCGGACTTGGCAGCGACCTACCGCAGAGCATACGTGCAATCTTTCGCCACCTACGTCCCAGCAGACGCATACCTCGCTAAGACTGCTTCACAGGTCGTTGTTCTCGTAAATATGGCCTGTTCAGCGGCAGGAAATTGACATGGGCATAGACATGTTTCAGGGCAAGTATGTCTTTGAAATGACTGCACCTGCCGGCTGGCCAGAGATTGATGAAAGCGCGCTATCACAGCGCGCCACAACGCATCTTTTGCTTCGTGACTCTGTCCACGCTGTCGTGGTCTCTTGGCAGGATGAACAAAAAAAGATGTTCCGCAGCGGTGCATGGACCGGCGGCGCCGCCGAAGCTGGGAACGCCGCACTGCAGCGACGAATAGACCAGTTGACCTCACTGGAAGAGCATCTTGCGAAAGCGCACGCCTTCTTCAACTTGGTGTCGCAGACCGTCGGACAGACAAAGCAATCGATCAATCGCAATTTGATCGCGGCTCAAGCGAAGATTGAAGAGATCGAGAACCGCCCGGGAACCGCTGATAGCAGGACGATCGAGCTAAACACGTACTTGGGAACTCAAAATGAGCTCAATTCCGGTCTAGTCACCTCGGCGGCCGGCACCATTCCCAAGTTCGACGTGTGGGTTCCGCCGCCGGGCTCGATACCCGGTTATTCAGCCCCTTCCTCGAGCAACCTCAACGATCAGAAGCAAACGCCCTACACGCCTGAGGGCCAGCAAGGCCCTCGAAACGACAACGTCGGATATCTGACGTCGCCCAAATCTCCCGTCAACGGTCAGTCAAACGGGCTGGGGCAAGGAGACCTCGCGGGGAAGGGGGGTCAGAATGTCACATCTGAACCTTCCGCTGCGGTAGACGAGCAAGGCCCGCCAGTACTGGCAAATACCAACGGGGCTTCGCCCTCGTCCGCTGCCTCACAGTCCGCCTCGTCTGTAGCTGGCGGTTCGCCCGGAATCACTGGGTCGGGGTCGACGTCTGGAGCTCCTGCTAACGCAGCACCGACAACCTCGGCCAGCGCGTCTCCAAGTAGTGCCGCCACTGCACCAGGCACATCTCCAAACGCAGCTGGCGGCGCCTCGAATCCCAACCCTTCCGGAACTGGTAGCCCGAATGCCGCCCAGGCATCGAACTCTTCCACCAACGCCGCCAAGCCCACCCCCATGCAGCCCTTGGCGAGCCAGGCACCCGCGCCGCTCTCCTCCCCCGCGCCAGCCGCAGCTCCCGCTCCGACCCAAGCCCCAGTCAATCAAGCCGCAGCCGCCGCGCCCCCCGCGGGCGGCTCCGCGGGAGGAGCGTCCGGCGGCGCGATGGGCGGCGGCTCGGCGGGCGCCGCCCCGGTTTCTTCCGCCCCCAGCAGCGGACCCGCATCGCCCCCACCAGTGCCGCTCGGCCCTCCCACTACGCCCGCGCCTCCCGGCCCCCCGCCTCCTGGCACCGCGCCCCGCGGCCGCCACAGGCCCGGGTGTTGCACCCATGTCCGCCGCGAGCGCCGCCAACGCTGCAGCCGCGCCAGCACCTGTCCCCGTGTCGGCAAGCCGTGCCGAACGTGACGCCATCGCGGCGGCGACCACAGCAGGGGCGTTGCGCCGCAAGGCAACTGGGCATGATCCACTGCAACGAGCCCGCCACATCGCCGCCGCCCTCAACGTCGGCGTCATGGACTTCGGCTTCTTCTGGGTCACCGGCGTGACCATGGATGGCACCATCGTCGTCGCCAACAGCTACGGCCTCGGCTACATCCCCGACGGTGTCCACCTGCCCGATACGGTGAAGATGGCGTCGGCCGATGAGGCGATCCCACTGTCCGAACGTGCCACCTGGACGACCTACCCCATCCTGGCCATCCAACGCTGGGCGCAACACCACGACCAGAAGCTGCGCGCCGTGGTCGCAACCGAAGAACAATTCGCGACCTTCGACCCCGGCGTCGCCAAAGTCATCCTCACCGCTGACGACATGCCCGACAGCGGAAAGATGCAGGGCCGCAGCCGGTTAGACGTGATCGCACCCGCCGCAGCACAGCAGCTCAATGCCGTCAGCGACAACGGGCTCAACGAACTCCTCCCACCCGCGCCGGCCGATCAGGAGCCTCCGGCCGATGAGACCGCCAAGCTGTGGTTCGAGGTCGCCAAGCCCTTGATGAGCACCAGCCCACAGCGCGGCGTGGCTCACCTGCAGGCCTTCGTCACCTACGCCGAGCACGCGCAGGTCCATGCGCTGCACCGGGCGCACACGGCCACGGACGCAGAGACTCAGCGGCACGCGATTGCGGACTGGGTGTACTGGCAACACCTCGCCGTGATGATCGGCGACGCAGTCAACGCCACCGCGGCCGTCTGATCAGCCGCCGGGTGTCGGCATCGGAACCCCGGCGATCTTGTTGCCCGATGCCTGATCGGTCCCTTCGTACTTACCAGCGGCCGACGTCAGATTCTCACCGAAGGTCCGCGCTGCGCTCGCGATCGCGATCACCTGCTGCGCCACCGACTCTTTCGCCGTCAGGCATGCACCCGCCGTCTTCAAGCCAGGTACCGCCGCCGCAGCGTCGGCCAACGGCGTGCCCGGATCGAGCGCCGCGAGCTTGTCGGCAACTCCTGTGAAAGCGGACCCCGCAGAGCGCAATTCGCCCGGATTGACCTGTAGCGAGCTGGTCACAGGTTGATCCGATCATCATCCGCCGCACGGTGCCGCCCGGGAGCGTCTTCCTCGGCCTTGTCTTTCGGCTCGGTCTCCGGTGCGCGCTCGGCGCCCGGATCGCCGCCAGCTGCGCCGTCCGTCGTTTCCTGCGCATGCTCGGCCTGCGGCACATCCAGACTCGAATCGCTGCCCGACTCACCGCCGGATTGTCCTCCGGCGCCGCCGAACTGGCCCACCATCTGCTGCACCTGCTGCCCCACCTGCTGGACGCCCTGCATCACACCTTGCGGCGCCTGCTGTACGGCGCTCATCACCTGCATCGGCATCTGAGCCATCTGCGACGCCATCTGCATCGGCATGCTCATCATCTGGCTCATCCCACCACCGGCCGAGCCCGCCGAACCCGCCGCGCCTGCTGCAGAACCCGCACCCGCACCCGCCGCACCGCCACCTACCCCGGCAACATCCTGCATCTCGGCATTGATCGCACCGCCGAGCCTCTGATCGGTCGCGGTATAGGCGTTGGCCGCGTTGACGACGCTGCTTGCGGTCTGCGTCGCTTGGGCTTTCACCGCCGGCAGCTGATCGTAGATGGGCCCCTCGACAGCAGGGATCTGCCCGATGATCGTCGCGGACAGCGGGTCGGTCCCCGTCGGCATGAACGGGTCCGGTGCCAGCGGCAAGTCACCGGCTGCCGATGACAATGCCTTACCGGCCGCGGCCAGCGCCTCCGGATCGACCGTCAGCGGAGCGGGATTGGTCACCAGAACCTCCTAGAACCGCAGATTTCGGAGCAGGTCGTACACGCCGGCAATCCACAGCAGCATCGGGATCACCGCAGCGATCGTCGCGCCGTCGACAAGCTCGAGGATGCGCTTGGTCACCGGCGAGACGCGCCGCACGCCGTCCGTCGCGCCGATCGTGATCACCGCGATTACGGCGACCGCGGTGTAGATCGCGAGCACCAGCCAGGCCCGCTCGGGGTACCAGAGGCACAGGCGCACAGCCACACCCGTCGGGATCACCACCGCCGCGGCCATCAGCGCCCAGGCGCACCACCGATCGGCGTACAGCCGGGAACGGAACCCACACAACACGGTGACCAAGAGAGCCACGATGAGGCTGTGCAGGAAGAAGTGGCCCTGCACCACGACGGCAATCGAGCCGACGGCAAGAATCAGCGCTCCTGCAGTCAGGAAGCCGATCAGCAGCCGCTTGGCCAGCCTGCTGCGCTCGGTGAGCCGCGCCGCGGAGTCGGGCACCGACGCGATGATCGCCTGCCAGGTATCCGATTCTTCGGACGTGTCATCGGTGGTCACCGGGTCCAACAACTCGTCATTGGCCACCGTCTCGCCGGGCGCCGGGATCGGCGGTAGCGCGATCCGTGCCACGGCCACCGTCAATTTGGCGGCATTGGTGACGACGAACAGGCCAAACGCGATAGCGCCGGCGGGCACCCAGTCCTGCCAACCGTAGCCGAACGCGACGGCGGCGAACGTCACCGCCGTCGCCACCACCGCCAGGAACGCGGCGATCTCCGCCCGTCGTCGCGGACCGCCACGGGTGGCGAGCACCATCAGCAACAGGAGGGCGCCGGCACCCGCAATCTGGGGCGAGCCCAATGACTCGACCCCGCGAGGCAACGGAACCGCCAGCGCCACTCCACCGCCGAGTGTCAGCAGCGAGGACACCAGCAGGCTTTCCGCCATATCCAGGTTGCCGTAACGGGTTTGGGCGAGCCAGCTTGCACCCATCAGCGCCACGCCGAGCACGCCCAGCGAGGCGGGCCACCACCAATCACGACCCGTCGACGTCCACGACAGAATCGAGACCGCAGTGATCATGAGCGCCACGAGCGGCAGCATGAGCCCGACGAACCGGTACAGGGCAGTCCGGTTGAATTCCGGCGTCTCGTCGAGCACAGCGATCGCGTCGATGACGTCCTCGACGAGCGGCCGATAGCGTTCGGTGCGGCTGACCGACACGACCGTCAGCAGCGAACCGTCGACCACCCCGGCATCGTCGAGCGACTCAGTCAGCTTGATCGGCGGAGCGCCCGGACGTGCGAACGACCATATACCTTGGGCCTTGAAGTCAAAGCCCGCCAACAGTTCTGGCGGGGTGTCCTCCAGGATGTCGGCGAGCACGTTCACCGTCTCGTCGACGTAACTCTCGATCGGCGCCGCCGACGGCAGCACCAGATCGGTCATGCGGCGACCCGTCAGGATCGTGACGCGCGTCGTCGCCGGGCGCCCTGGGGAGACGCTCGACGACGACGGGGGTGCGGCCGTCGCGGTCAACGCCGCTCGAGCCTGTCGAAGTCGTCGGACAGCGCTGCCGCCAGTTCGACCACGCGGCGGCGGAAGTCCTTGCCCAGCAGATCGAGCTGGATCTCGGTGCCTGCCGCGATGTGCTTGTCCCACGGCAGCACGACGACCCGACCGGGCGCCACGTGCCGCTCGAACTGCTGCACCAGATCGTCGACGTCGATGTTCGGCTTGCCGGGCACGACATGGTTGATCACCACGCAGGAGCGACCGAGCAGATCCTGATAACCGTTCTGGCGCAACCAGTCCATCGTGATCGCGGCTTGACGCGCACCATCGATCGACGCGCTCGCCACGATGACCAGACCCGACACCGTCGAGAGCACACCACGCGAACCAGGTTGGAAGAGTCCCGCGCCGCAGTCAGCGAGGACCAGGTTGTAGTACCGCGACACCACTTCGGTGGCGGCGCGCCAGTCGTCGTCGTTGAACTCCCGACGCGCGGCGCTGTACTCCTCGGACGACAGCACCTCGAGGTTCGCGCCGTTCATGCTCGTGTACGCGCGGATGTCGTTGTAGCGGTGAAGTTCCTTGTCGCTCAACAGGTCCGCGATCGTGGCTGCCGACTGGCGACCGGCCCGGTCGGCAAGGTTGCCGCCGTCGGGGTCGGCGTCGATCGCCAGGATGCGGTCGCCGCGAATGGAGCTCAGGGACGAACCCAGCGCCACCGTGACCGCGGTCTTGCCGACGCCGCCCTTGAGTCCGAAGATACCGATCTGGTACGAGTCGCGGGCGTTGCGCCGGATGCGGTTGTGCAGATCCATCTCGTACAGCTCGTCTGGTGACAGGCCGAGGTTGATGCGAGTCAGCAGGTAGACCCAGTGCCGCCAGCCGCGCTGCGACGGCATCTTGACCGCGGACCGGACGCCGACGTGGGAGAGCGCGTCGATCGCGCGATGGTTACCCATCGATGCGGCCGACGTCGGTGCCGGTTGCACGACGGGCCGGCGGTCGACCTCGGCGTCGACGAAGTGCTGTGAAGGTGCCGGCGCGGGCGCCGGGCGGGACGCGGGCACGGAGGCGTGCCGCGGCTGCTCATGGCGAGCGCCGGCCGGAGCCTGCGGGGCGCGCATCATGCCGTTGTTCGGGAGCTGCTGGGGTGCCGTCACCGGCAGCGGTGGCATCTGGCTGGTGACTTCGGCCTGCCGCGGTGGCGGTGCAGCCTGCGTCCGCGGGGTGGCGGCAGGCATCGCCGGCGGGGTCACCGAATCCCGGCCCGCAGGCGGGGTGTCGCGATCCGGCTCGTCCTCGACCGTCCGGACAGCATCCGGGGATCCGAAAAGCCGGTCATAGTCGGCGGACATATGTGCCTCTCAAAGGTTGGGGAGTGGCTCTCGGGGGATTGGAGAGTATGCGGTGGGCGTCCGTGCGGTCGAAACGCGCGACGGACGCCCACCGGCATCCTCGTTCAGATGTGAAACGTGCTTTCGACACCCTTTTCTGTGGAACCCATGTCATGGCCGGCATTGGCCACGGCGTGACCGAGGTTCTGCAGAGCCTGGTTGAGCTCCTCGGAATTCTGGTTCCAGCGCTGCTGGACGGCCTGGTACGAATCCGAACCGGTGCCGACCCACGCGGCCTGCAGCGAGTTCAGCGCGCTTTGGCCCTCAGACAGCAGCCCGTTGACGCGGCCGACCGCGCCATGGACGTCTGCAGCATCATTCTCGATGCCGGCGAAGTTGTAAGTAATAGGTCCGCTCATGATGATCTCCTACAAAGTCCGTTGTCGGTTGGTCAGGTATTCAGAGCGCTGTTCATCGCCTGAGTCAGGCTGGACGAGTTGTCCATGTCGGTAGTGTCGTACTGCACACCGCTCTGCTGAATGTTGTGCGAGATGTCGGAGAGCAACCGAGTCTGCTGGTCGGCGGCCTCCTGGTAGCGCGTCAACGCTGCCTGCAGAGCGACACCCGCCTGCGGGCTGTCCATGTTCGCCTTCGCGGATGCGGCGACCTGCTCGACGTGTGCACGGACCTGCGTGAGTTCGCCGGAGATCCGGTCGAACGTAGCCGCTCCCGCACTTAATGCAGCAACATCTGCCTCAAGTGCCATGTCCCTACCTTCCCTCTCTTACCGTTGCCGGTTTACTGTGTTCCCGCCGCTGCGGCGGGCTCCCCGACCCCGATGGCCGGCAAGTCTGTAGTGGTGGACGACCTACCAGTCGTCCGTGTCGTCCTCGTCGAGGTCGTAGTCCAGCAGCGCAGGCGCGGCCAGCGAAGACCGGTGGCCTCCCCCGCCTCCCTGGCCGCGGTGGCCCGCCATTCCCATCGGGCCGCCACCGGCACCGCTGCCCTGCCCGACCGGAGCCAGCCCCGCTGCGGCGCCTCCCGCTGCCGCGCCGACGGCCACCGCCGACAGGTTGGGCTGGAGTTCCTTGCCCACCAGGTTCGACATCAGCGGTGTTCGCGCGGAGGTCCCGCCCGCACCGGGCAGTGAGGCGGCGCGAACCAGGCCCGCACCCGCCGCCGGACCGTTGCCGCCGATCGCGGGGTGGTTGGAAAACGGTGTGGCACCCAGCATTCCGACCTGAGCGCCCTTGTCCCCGCCCATACCCATCTGCCCGAACAGCGATGACATCTGCTGCAGCGGCTGCGTGAGCTGTTGGAAAGGTTGAGTCACGCCCTGCATCAGCTGCTGCGGAGCCTGCGCCAACGTCGAACCCACCTGCGACGCCATCTGCATCGCCATCTGCGGGCCCTGCTGCATCATCTGGCTCTGCTCGGCCGGCGACTTCGCCTGCTGCGCAGCTTGATTGGCCGCGCCCTCGAAGTGTCCGGCCTTCTGGCCCGCCTCGTCGATCTTGCCGCTTGCGCTGACTTTGGCGATCGTCGCGTCGCGCGCCACCGCGCTCGCCATCCCCGGCGCCGCACCGGTCAGGCCCGTCGCCAGCGCCGCTTCGGCGCCGCCGGGAACCACGATCGGCTTGGGCGGTGCGATCGGCTCGAATGTCGCGTTGGTAAGCGTTTCGGCCTGGTAGGCGCTCATCACCGCGGCCGCCAGATCCCACATCCGCACGTAATCGGCTTCGTTCATTCCGATCGGCACGGTGTTCACCCCGAGGAAGTTGGTCCCCTCCAGCACGCCGTGCGTGATGTGGTTCAACTCGATTTCGGTGAGCTGTGGGGTCGCGGCGAATGCGGTTGTGTACGAGCTGGCTTGCGCCGACGCCTGCAGGGCCCGCTTCTGGGCCTGCAGCGCCAGCATTCGCAACCAGATGACCATCGGCATCGCCGCGCTGATCGCACGGTCGGCACCGGTGCCCTGCCAGTTCTGCGCCAGCGAAGCAAGGCTGGAGGCCAACTCGTCGGCCTGCGTCTCCAGAGAGATCGCCAACGCTTCCCACCCCGCGGCCGCCTGCAGCATCGGCGCGGGGCCAGCCCCGGCCTGCAGACGAGACGTGTTCACCTCAGGGGGGAACACGACCCAATCAGGGGGAAGGAGAATCGGTGGCGCAGCCATTGCTCAACCAGTCGTCGCGGTTCGCAGGTCAGATCAGGGTCGCGCCATTTGCGACGTCGACCGCGTCGTAGACCCCGGCCAGCTCGATGACCGTGGCGCCGGCGCGGGCGATCTCTTCCTGTGCAAGGGCGTTGATGCCGAGCGTCTGCACACCCTCGGCCATGAAGGCCGCCATGGCGTGCACCGACACCTCGTCAACTCCGGCGGGAGCCAGGGCCGAGACCTCGGTGGTGGCCGCGGTTCCGGTCGCCAGACCGCGTGCACCGCTGGCGGTGACCTGGCCGCCGACTCCGATAGCGCCCGGATCGTGATTCAGTGGTTGCATTTGCTAGCTCCTCGCTCCTGCTCGCATCTACACGGGTTTTTTTACTGTTGTCCAGGGAATAGCCCGCTCCGCGTGGAGACGAACCCCCGACCTGGCCAGAGCTCCCGCGTGGTCTGCGTTTGCTGGATGGCCGCAGTAATCATGTTAACCGCCCTCGCGGGGTGCTCCGAACACTTCTTCTGCGGGGGGATCGACGTATGCGGCCTGGATGACCTCCTTGGCATCCGGCGTAACGAAAAATGCCTGGCCAGGCGGCCTCTTCTTGACCACGATCTCGCGGGACGGGAAGTCCTGCTTTTCGCCCGAGAGGAACATCGTCGGGGTTCCGGCGCCGTACGCGGTGCCGACGAACTTGTCCATCGTGGCCCGGTGCGCCTGACTCATCTGGCATGTCACGACGATGTGCAGTCCGATGTCCGCGGCGGCAGGCAGCAGCGGCGCCAGCGGGACCATCGGCGACATCATCCCGCCGGCAGCGACGATCATGTGCCAGTCGTCGACGAGCAACACCACGTCAGGACCGGACCACCAGGACCGCTGGCGCAGCTGGGCGGGCGTCACATCAGCGGGCGGCAATCGCTTGGTCAGATTGGCCGCCAGCGCCTTCACCGACTCCACCAGGCTGTCGTGATTGCGGTTGATCCCGCCTGCCGGCAGCAAATGACTCTCCGGCACCGCCTCGAGCAGCGCCGAGCGGTAGTCGGCGATCATGAAGCGCACCTGCTGGGGGCTGTTGCGGGCACAGATCGCCTGCGCGATCGCCGTGGCGATCGTGGTCTTGCCCGACTTGGGAGCGCCGAAGATCAGCTGATGCGGGGTGTTGTGCATGTGGTTGTGCGCCACCGTGAGGTCGGACTCGCGCACCCCGACCGGAACCGTCCACCGGGTCCGGTAGTCCGCATCCGGGCCGGGCGGCTGCGGATCCAGCTGCTGAAGGTGCACCCTGCTCGGCAGCACACGCACGCGCGGCGCGGAATCTGTGTGCCGCGCCGAGATCTCCCGGACGGCCTCGGCCATCGCCGGCACCAGGCCCTCGGCGCTGTGCACACCGTCGAGTCGCGGCACCCCGATCATCAGATGGTGCTTCTCGCTCGACACCGCACGGCCCGGACGGTTGGCCGGGATCTCGCGAGTGATGCGGTCGATCTGCGTCTCGTTGACGTCACCGAGCCGGAACTCGACTTTGGTGCCGAGGTAGTCGCGCACACGGGCCCGCAATTCGGTCCAGCGCGGCGTCGAGATCATCGTGTGCACGCCGTAGGCCAGCCCCTGCCCCGCGATGTCCTGCACCACCGGCTCCAGGTCGGTGAACTCCGCGGCGAACGCCGGCCAGCCGTCGACGACGAGGAAGACGTCGCCGAACGGGTCGGCTGAGGCAGGATTGTCCGGGTCCTCACGCATCTGCCGGTAATCGGCCATCGATCCGACCCGGTACTGCTTGAACGTCTGCTCACGTTGCCGCAGAACGGCTTTGACCTCCGCGACGACACGGTTGACCCGATCTGGTTCCGCGCGGGTCGCGACACCGCCGACGTGCGGCAGATCTTCGACGTACATGAGGCCGCCGCCACCCATGTCGACGCAGTAGAACTGGATCTGCCGGGGTGTGTGCGACGCCGCAGCCGAGAGGATGAAGGTCTGCAGGAAGGTCGACTTGCCGGTCTGCGGGGCACCGCCGATCGCGACGTTGCCGGCTGCGGTGGCGATGTCGATGCCCCACACCTCCTGGCGGTGCCGGCGCGGCTCGTCCATCACGCCGACACCGATGCGCAGGGGCCGCCGCGCGTAGTCGCGCGCGACGAGTTCGTTGACCGGCGTCGGATCGGCCAACGGCGGCAACCACATCCGGTAGGCGTGGTTCTCTCCGGTGGTGAGCTGTTCGAGGACGACCTCGCGCAGCACCTTCGATTCGCTCGAGGTCATGAGCTCACCGTCGCATCCATGATCGGCGCCGCGGTGAACCGGTGGATCCGCAGGCTGCGGTCGGCCTGGGTGCGCGGACCGGCGTCGGCGTCACCCGCCCCGACGACCGTCGGCACGTAGGGGGTGCCGGTGTAGACGCTCTGGAACTTCACCGGGTCCTCCATTCCGACGCGCAGGAAGCCGACACCGCTCTCCTTGTTGGAGATGTACTGCGCCTCAGGTGTGCCGATCACGGCCTTGGATTCGGACGAGCTGGTGGTGCGCAACGCGATTCGGTAGGTCAAGTTCGGTTCCAGCTTGTCGATGCGGGTGCCGCCGGTGTTCAGTGACTGGGTGGCCAGCAGCAGGTGCACCCGCAGTGATCGGCCCACGCGGCAGATGCGGTCGAAGAGCTGAAGGAAGTCCGGGTGGTTCTGGAGCAGCTCGGCGAACTCGTCGACGACCACGAACAGCGTCGGTAGCGGTGGCAGGTCGGCGCCGCGCTCTCGGTGCTTCTCGTATTCGGCGACACCGGACAGTGCGCCCGCCGCCCCCACTTGTACGCCGGCCTGGCGCAGGATCGACTGGCGCCGGTCCAGCTCACCGGTGAGCACCTCACCCATGCGGCTGACCAGCTCGGCTTCCTCTTCCATGTTGGTGACCACGGCCGCGGTGTGTGGCAGCTTCTCCATGCCGAGGAAGGTCGAGCCGCCCTTGAAGTCGGTCAGCAGCAGGTTGATCTGATCAGGGTGGTGGGTGGCCGCCAGCGACAGGATCAGCGTGCGCAGGAACTCCGACTTGCCCGAACCTGTTGTGCCGATCAGCATCCCGTGCGGACCTGCGCCGAACTCGGCGCCCTCCTTGATGTCGAGGTGCATGACCTCGCCGGTCTTGAGTTCATGACCGAACGGGATGCGCAGCCGGTCCCGGTCGGTGTCGGTGAACATCCGCCAGCGGGCGGGGGTGACTTCCTCCACCGTCTGCGCGCCGACGATCTCATGCCACTCGGTGGCGACCTTCTTCTGCACGCGCGTGCTCTTGTCGATGATCGTTCCGGTGATCGACCAGCCGGCCAGCTTGCGCGCGATTCGCTCGGCCGCGCCGGGCGAGAGCCCGTCGACCTCGCTGGCCACCAACCGGAACGGCGCGTTCGGCAGGCTGTCGTCAGCCGTGCCGTCGGCACTGATGCGGATGCGGTAGCTCGACCGATGATTGCCCAGCGTCAGCACCGTCACCCCGGCCCGTCCGTCGGCGGGGAAGCCGGCGCGGCCGCCGGTCAGGTCGATGACCACGACATAGGGGCCGTTCGGAGTCGCGTCGGCGGTGTGCGGTCCGCGAGCGGCGAGATCGCTGAGACCGTCGGGGCGGGTGAACACCATCCGGGTGGTTCCCGCGGCGTCGGTGTCCGACTGGTGCTGCACGTGCGGTAGCCACTTCAACCACGCCCACGCCGGGTCCTCCGGGTTGTCCGTGAGGACGCGCATCTGCAGCATGTCGGGCGGGTGGAACACCGCCAGATGGCAGATCATCGCCGCGAGCAGGCGGGTGGACCCGTCCGGGTCACCGCCCACGGCGATCGTCGGGAACGTCTTGAGCTGCACCAGTTTCGGGCAGTCGTGGATCAGCCCGTGGGTGCGCAGGAACTTGGTCACCCACATGTGGCTGACGGGTTCCAGGTGTGCTTGTGGTGCACCGGTCGGCCCGGCGAGCTCGCCGCCGACGGCCGGTTTGAGCAGCCGGTCGACGGCCGGCTCCGAGCCGAGGCCGATCCGGGTGGCCGCGTAGAAGTCGGCGTTGGAGGCGCGTGACCACTGCCGGTGCGTGCCGATGATGGAGAGCAGGTCGTCGGGGTGCGGCGCGTGGTAGTTGAAGAACGTGACCTGCGCCGCCGCCGATGACGTCACCCGGGTTCGCAGTCCGGCGAGGTACCGCAGGTACTCCTTGCGGTCGGCGTTGATCTCAGGCACCTTCTTGCCGCCGCTACCGCCGCCCGCGACCAGGCCCACCGCGCCCATCACCATCATCAGCGGCATCATCAGCATGTAGGGCGAAAGTTGGCGCACCCCACTGAAGATCATGATCGCGATCATGCCGAGCATGCAGCCGCCGAGAACCCACGGCAGCGCCTTCTGCATGCCAGAGGGCGGGATGTCGATGCCGAGGTCGTCGGGCGGGGTGACGTTGATCTCGCCAGGCGTCAGCCGGGGTCCGCGCTTGATGATCGGCGTGAACTTGCGTGTGGTCATCCGCCGCCTCCGTTGCTCGCCGGCACCGTGTTGTCGGTGGTGATCTTGCGGGGGTTCACGTCGGCGGGCAGCGTGTCGTGCTCGACCAGCGCCGCCTCCTTCGACAGCACGGGTCCGTCCACGAGCAGGCTGACCACCTGCCACGGCGCTGTCGTGGGAGCGGTCAATCCCAGTGTCCCGGCAGTCTTCTCGTCGGGGATGCCGTAGCGCACGCCCTGCGGGTCGACGTAGTAGAGACTCTCGCCGTAGCGCGGATCGGGTGACTGCAGCCGGATGAACTGCCCGCCGGTGATGTGCACCGTCGCGTCGCCGCTGATCTGGTCGATCCCGGTGGACATCGCGCTCGGCGACAGCGGCAGGTGGCGACCCGCGATCACGGTGGTCTTCGGCGACTGGTCGCCCGGTTCGCGCTGCCACGCCCAGCACAGCGTCGGGGTGTCCTGCCGGCCCAGCATCGTCATCGGCACATCGGGCAGCGGCGAGGTGTACACGCGCTCCGGGATCCGGGACACCGCACTGGCTTCCATCGCCGGCGGCGAGATCATGCCGTAGGAGTTGGTGGCGCGCAACGCCGCCGCCGTGGTGGCGTTGATCTTGGCGACGCCGTCGGGCAACACCACGTAGTTCTGTTCGTCAGACGATGCACCAGTGTCGGTGACGGTCGTGAACACCGACCCGATCACCAGTTCCGGCGGCAGACCCACCGCGTTCGGTGCGCCGATTGCGGGGATGTCGGGCAGCCGCCACGGCCCGGCGTTGGGCAGGGCGTTGAACAGCCCCTCGGAGATGGGTGTCGACTTGGCCGTGACGGGAATGCCGACAGCCGAGGTGACAGCGCGGTCGGACAGGTCGATCGCATGCCGCCCGGTGGCGGTGACCAGCCAGTCGGCCCCCTTGAACGACACCAGCATTCCCTGCTCCGGACGCATCGCTCCGACCGAACCGTCCAAGGAGAGCGGGGTGATCAGCACGGACGTGTCGACGGTCGGGGCGACGCTGTCGGGCTTGATGACGGTGTCGCACAGGCTCCACTGCGTCTCCGGCGCCGCCGCGACGGGGGTGGCGTACGGCGCGCCGGGAATGCCCAGCGGCTGACCCTTCGGCATGTTGTCGAGCTCTTGGGATTTCACCGCCGACGGGTTGCCGACGCTGCCGAGGATGAGCCGCGCAGAGGTCAGGTTGTAGACCGGTCGGAGTTGGCCGCTGTCGGGGAGGACGACGTAGAGCTGATTGGTGGTCCGATCGACGAGAAGGCTGTCCCCGCCCCGCTTTCCGAGCGGCTTGAAATAGGCCAGCAGCGCCGCACCGAGACAGATCAGGACGGCGATGATGATGCCGGCACTGACCGCGCGGCTGTAGAACTGCAGCGGGTCGTCGAACATCCGGGTGTCGCGGCGCACGATGGCGTGCTCGACGCGGCGCAGCAGGAATCGCCAGCCGCTGACCTGGACTTTGGTGGTGAGTCGGAAGCCTGCCATCGTCTACCCGCTGATGTTCATTCGGCCGTGCACCGACGCGATCGCCGCCGCCATGTCGTCACCGCTGATTTCGCTGAGCTCCTCGACACCGAGGCTCTCGAAGTCCATCGATCGGGCCAGTCGCATGTCCCGGCTCTGCTCACCGGCCTCGACCAGCTGGCGGGCGTAGCGGCCGTTGCCGGCCACGTCGAGCGCGGGTTTTCCGGCGGAGGTGCTCTGGCTCAGTAGCAGGGCCGCGTCGAGTACCTGCTTGGCGGCGGCTTCGCTGAGCGTCGAATCATTGGCTTCGGCAATGACTTTGGCGATGTCGACGATCTCCTCCGGCGAGTAGGAGTCGAACTCGATACGGGTCGAGAAGCGCGACCGCAGGCCGTCGTTGGTTTCCAACAGCCGGTCGATGTCGTTGCGGTAACCCGCGATGATGACGACGAGGCGGTCCCGGTCGTTCTCCATCCGGGCGAGCAGAGTGTCGAGCGCCTCGGTGCCGAACGGATCGGCCCGGCCGTCGCGTTCCTGCACCAGCGTGTACGCCTCGTCGATGAACAGCACACCGCCCATGGCCCGGTCGATGGTCCTCGCGGTCTTGACCGCCGACTGGCCTTCGTACTCCGCCACGAAGTCCTTGCGCGAAGTCTCCACGAGCTTGGGCTCGGCGATGACCCCGAGCCCGGCAAGGATGTTGGCCACCACGCGGGCGATCGTCGTCTTCCCGGTGCCGGGCGGCCCGGTGAAGATCATGTGCTTGGACGCCTGGGCGACCTTCATGCCGCGAGCGGCGCGGACCTTCGCCATCTGGGTGGCGGCCCGGTAGCGCTCGATCTGTTCCTTGACCCGGGTCAGGCCGATTTGACGGTCCAGTTCGGCCTGCGCCTCGGCCAGCAGCGCTTCCCGCCCCGAGGTGTCGGCCTCGACGCTGTCGGGATCCCAGGGGTCCCGGCGGGAGGCGATCTTCTCGGCCGTCGTGGTCTGCAGTCGATAGGCCGGATCCCGCAGTGCGGCAGCCACATCGGGCGACGGGTAGGACGCTTGCAGCCACTCGAGCAGCCGCACCGCGGCTTCCTCGTTGCCCAGACTGCGGTACGACATGGCCAGATACCAGGCGATGGCCCTGTTGCACGCTTCCCCGGCGGGTGACGAATTGGCTTCCACCAAGCGGCTTTCCGCCTCGGTGAACAACCCCAGATTGGCTGCGGCCACTCCGTGGGCAACTCCGGCGGCAGCGGCGAGGAACTTGTCCGGCCAGGTGTTGGCGGCGCTACGCACCTCGTCGATCACGTCGGTCCACCGCTGCCCTGCGCCGTAGACGACGGCTTTCACCCAGGACACCAGGTGCTCGGCGCCGGCGGATGGCACGTCGTCGAGCGCTTCCATCGCGTCGGCGTAATTGCCCACTCCGGCCTCGGTGACCGCGAAGCCCATCGTGATGGCCAGCGGCGAGTTCACGGGGTAGGTGATCTGCCCGAACATGCCGCCGATCGGCACGCGGGCGCCGAGGCTGTTCATCGACAGCTCGGCGGCACCGGCGAGCTGACCAAAATTGGTACGTGAGTACCAGGCGCGGAACATCGTCACCCGGTCGGTATCGCCGCAGCGGATACGGCCCACCCATGCGTCGCAGGCGGTCTCGTCGTAGTCGGTGATCTCGGTGAACATCTCCAGCGACCGCGCCGGGGAGGTGGGCAGCATGCCCACCGCGGTGCCGAAAACGCTTGCCAGATGGTCAGTCATGCTCGCTCGCATACCGGGTCGTGAACAGCTCGGCCCGTGCGGCCTGCGCCTGTTCTGGGGTGGGTAGGTCAAGGTCGCGGGTCAGGAAGTCCCGAGTGGTGGCGTTGTCGTGGCCTTGCTCGCGCATCTCCTCGAGCATGATCGAGTACTGCGCAGACCGGGCGTCCTGGGTGGCCAGCTCGGCGATGACGACGATCTCCTCGCCCAGCACGGACTCGGCCAGCGTCGCAGCGCCGGGCGAGAGGTCCACCCGGTGCACACGTCCGTCCATGTAGGTGGTCACCGTGACGGTTCCCGGCGGGTTGGTGACCGTGAACAGCGGCATGGACGGCACGCCGTCCACGTCGGCGTCCGTCTCAGCGGCGATGCCGAAGCCGACACTGTCGTCGGCGCCGGGTTCCTCGGCCGGATAGTCGGCCAGCAACGCGGACAGATCCGTCTCACCCGCATCGGAGTCGGCGGCGCTGAAGTCCAGCGCCGCCAAGTCATCCTGGTCCTCACCCTCGGAGGGACCGTGCGGGGTGTGTGTCACCTACGGTTGCCTTTCTCAGTCCGCGGCCTGCGCGCCTGCGGAGTCGTTACGTTCGAACCATGCCGCCGACGGCAGGAACTCCATCAGCCCGTCGAGCGCGCGCTGCAGGTTCTCTGGGCTGCCCGGCAGGAAGCTCCCGTACAGCTCACCGTTGACGCGGCGCGGGATCGACACGATGCGGCCGTGCGACGAGTCGAGAACCCCCGCTCCGACTCCGGCTTGAGAGTACGTTCCGCCCGGGTGCCGTTCGTTGGCGGTGATCTCGACCCAGCTCGACGGATGGGCGATGGCCTCGGCGTAGATCTTCGCTGAGAGCGGGGGTTGGCCGTAGTTCGCCAGCTGATCCGCCGTACGTACCTCGGCGAGCCGCTTCGCGATGCCGGTGAGCGGTTCGACGGCGGCCGGTTCGACGTTCCCGAGCACGACGTTCACCATGCCGGCCAGGCCGATCTGCGGAGCGACCCGCTGGAGCACCAGCATCTCCTCGTCGCGGGCGGCGACGACGTGGCGGTCGCCCTTGCGGCACACGACGAACCGGACCATCTTTCCGCCGATGTCGCGGCGCCACCACCGACAGTCGAGCGTGCGGTCGGGCCTGCTCAGGGCGTCGACCATGGCCGCCACCTCGGGATGCGGATCGCCGAAGGCGGTGAGGATTCCCTGCGCGGTCAGATCCCGGGTGACCTGCTCGGCGACGATGCGGCGCTGGTCCTCGTAGGGGATGTTGGGGCGGATGCCGAGCGCCAGCGGGAAGTCCACCAGGTGCAGTAGATCCGCGATGACGAGCATGCCGTCGATGGTTACTTCGACGCCGACCACGTCGTCGAAGTGGGTGGGTTCGGCATCGCCGAAGAGTGGGCTCGCCATCACTTCAGCCGTCGAGCCGATGCATCGTCAGTGGCCTCGTAGCGGTGCGCCGCACCGACCAGGTGTTCACCCAGCGATCCTGACCGCGCGGCGACGGCCGCCGCGGCGAGAGCGCGGGCGTGCTGCACGCTCTGCAACGCCCCCGCGGTGCCCGACGCGATCGAGCCGTGGGACGCCAGCACCTGGGCGCCGGCGTCGACCACCCGAGCGCCGGCGTAGACCACCTCTGCGGCGACCCGATGCTGCACGGCCGCGAGTTCGCGCAGGTGCGCCGGGGTCACTCCGAGTTCGACGTGGGACATGACCGGTTCGTCTCCTGCTGTAGTCACTGCGGTGGGCGGGTGGCTGCCGGCGCCAGAGGCGACGGCGGCGGACTCGGCGCCCGTTCCGGCGGAGCCGGTGTCTCAGGCGGCGCCGCACCCTCGGCATCGGCGAGGTCGTCGTCGGCCGCGGCGGGACGATCGTCTGATTTGCCGGCGCTGTCGGCTTCCGGGGTATCTGTGTCTTTCGGATCTTTCGTCAGGTCCACCTGAGGTGTCTGAGGCGTGGACGACTGGGAGGCCAGCGACGGGAGCTGCCCCGCGGCACTGACCACTCCGCTCAACACCGCGGCCAGCGGTGCCACGGCGGCACCGATCATCCCGCCGACCGCGCCGAACGCCGACGTCAGTCCCGACATCAGGTCTCCCTGCATCGGCGACTGCTCGGCGGCGGCACTGGCCGGAGCGGGGGCCGGACACATCGGCGGCGACGAGATCGGCACCGACCCCGATGCGCCGGGCTGGGGGAGCTCGCGCGGTGCTGCGGCCTCGTCGGTGGGCGCTGTCTCGGCGGCGGGTTCGGTGGGCGCGTCCTCGTCGGGCGGTGCAGCCCCATCGGGCGGTGCCTGGTCGATGAGCGCCTCGTAGTCGCCGGCGATGCGTCGCAACCTGCTCGCGTTGTCCGCGGTCTCGGCTGCGAGGTCGTGCAGCTCCGTCCCGCACACGCTCACCGCTGCGGTGACGGCGGCCAGCTCGATGGACCTTTGCATCGCGGGCCCGACGCCGGGAATGGCTGCGAGCGACCCCGTCACGCGGCGCAACGAAGACAGGTGATCGGCGTGATCGTCGAGCGCCTCTCGGCGGCGGACGATCTGGGTGGCCTCCCGGTCGATGACGGTGTGAACGTTCCTGTCGAGGACGGCCAGCGCTTCGGCGGCTCCTGCCACGCGGCGGGTGGCCCCGGTGTAGGACTGGGCCCCTGAGCCCTCCCATCCGCTGCCGGGGTAGGCCTGCTCCAATGTCTGGACGGCGCCGAGGAAGCTGGTCGCGCCCAGCGCGAAGGTCTCCCCGGAATCGGGCCGGCCCTGTCCCGTCGTCGACCGCATCTCGGCGATCAGGCGCTGGCCGGCACCGAGGATGTCGGAGGTACCGACGGCACCCCAGGTGCCATCGGCGACTTTGCCGAATGAACCGGCAGCATCGACCACATCCATGCTCGACCACCCCTTCCCACGGGCAGCCTACCAGCGCCCAACCCCCTCTCCGGACACTAATTTCCACTGCCGACCGCACTGCCACGACCCGGCTGCAACGTGTCGACCTGCCACAACAGCCGCTGCGGCACGGCAGTGCGGACATCCGCGCACCGCGGGCTGCACAACCGCACCCGGTCACCGGTCGTCTCGGCATCAGCAACGGTCGGCGCTCACAGACTTCTTTGCTCGTCCAGCAGACCCGTACCCTGAGAACCTGCCGCGGACCGCATCGAGGAGGAGGCACGCTGTGACCGACCGCGATGACATCGCGCGCAGAGAACCCGGCCGGACTGACGACACGCCGCCCACGCCGCAGCCGCCCGTGTTCGGGTCGCCACCTCCGATGGACGGCTCGACCGGACCGGTGCCGCGTCCCCACATACCCGTGCGACCGCCGCAGGGCCCACCTCCAGCGCCGTGGCCCGCCGGTGCTCCCGACCCCGCCACCACGGTGCTGCACGCGCAGCCGAGTTCCTACGCCGAGCGCATCCGGCCGGCAGACCTGGTGCCGACGCGCAAGAGCGTGCCGGCGCGAGGGTGGCGGCGGATGCTCTACACGATCAGCTTCGGCACCATCAACGTCGGACCGTCCCCGGCGGAGCGGCGGATCGCGGCCCTCGAGGCGGCCATCCGAGCGCCGATGCGCGGCCACTTCAAGGTCGGCGTGCTCGGCAAGGGCGGCGTCGGGAAGACCACCGTCTCGGCCTGCATCGGCTCGGTGTTCGCCGAACTCCGCCAGGACGACCGGGTGGTCGCCGTGGATGCCGACACCGCGTTCGGCAAGCTGGGCAGCCGGATCGATCCACGCGTACAGGGGTCGTTCTGGGAGCTGGCCACCGATCGGCACCTCGAGACCTTCGCCGACGTCCGCAATCGCGTCGGCAGCAACGCTGCGGGGTTGTTCGTGCTCGCCGGCGAGGCGAGCCCGGCCCGGCGCCGCGTGCTCGACCCACCCCTCTATCGCGAGGCGGTGGCGAGGCTCGATCGGTACTTCACGATCGCCGTCGTCGACTGCAGTTCGACAATGGACGCCCCGGTGACCCAGGAGGCGCTGCGCGACCTGGATGCGCTGGTGGTGGTGTCCTCCCCGTGGGTCGACGGTGCCGCCGCGGCGGGTCAGACGCTGGACTGGTTGGCCGCCCAAGGGATGACCAAGCTGCTGCACCGCACCATCGTGGTGCTCAACGACTCTGACGGACACTCCAGCAAGCGGACGAGAAGCATTCTGGCTCAACAGTTCTCAGGACACGGCCAGCTGGTCGTGGAGGTCCCCTTCGACGGCAACCTCCGCCCCGGCGGCATCATCGACGGCACCGCTGCCATGTCCGACGCTGCGCGCGTCAAGTTCGTCGAGATCTGCGCCGCGCTCGCCACTCACTTCCCGCCGCGCTGAGCCTCGGCACGTCGCAGGCTCAACACCTCCCCGGTGACGCGGCCCGCGGCGAGTAGCTCGCCCATCTGGGCGGACTGGCGCTCCGACGTCGTCCACGCTGGATCTCGGCCGTGGCGGCGAACGAGTTCGTCGTCGACCTTGTCGACCCTCGCCTGCCAATCGTCGGGAATCGCAGGAAGATCCGATGTCTGCACCCGAGCATCAACGGCCAGCCCAGCCGCGGTCAGTGAGCCCCGCAGGGAGGCAGGTGTCGGAAAGTGATTGCCCTCGGGCCGGTCGGCGGCACTCAACTGCACCGGTGCGACGAACACCAGCAGCCCGATGCGGCCGGGTGCACGGACCACGCGACGCAACTCGGCGAGCACGGCGGTGTGCGCGCGCATCGTGCACAGCACGCCGAGACACCATGCCGCATCGATGGATTCGTCAGCCAACGGCAGGGCGTCCGCGCTTCCCTGCATGGTCGGGTAGCCGAACAGCGATACTGCAGCGCGGCAGGCACCCGCCTCGGGTTCCACGAGGACCGGCCGCACCGGCCGTCGCTCCCGGGCGTACGCGGCGGGCCCACCCACGCCCGCGCCACAGTCGAGCAGCGTCTCCCCCGCGCGCAGCCCGAGCTGCTCGATCAGCCAGTCGAGCGCGGCCGGGTTGCCGCTGCCGCGACACCCGGCGGGCACGTGGTAGTCCGGACCGAGATCGGTGGCCACCTCGGCCGTCCACTCGGCCACGGTGTCGAATTCCGCCGACATCGCGTCATCGCCCACGGCCGGCCTCCTCGCGTACGCGCCGACCGACCTCGGCCTTGATCTCGGCTCCGGCCCGAGTCCCGTTGGCAGAGGCCGAACCCGAGATGTTCACGCCGTCAACCCCGTCGATGGCCAGCAGTGCGCGCGCCTCGGCGACCGCGGCATCGATGCCGGCCTGCACCGGATCCGGTGCGGTCAGGATCGCCTCGACGACTTCCGGGTCCAGCTCCAGACCGGGCAGTCCGCGCAGAACAGCCGCCGACACGTCGTCGGTCACCACCGCGACCGCGCCCAGCACCGGGATCGTCAGTCCTGCCGCTCGCGCGGCCGTCACGAATTCGGCGACCACGGCCGGGGTCGGCACATGGTTGAGGACCGCGAGGCTCGCGCCGGCCTGCTGCTTGGCGACCAGACGCGCGGGCCGCCGGGAAACCGGTGGTGCCGTGACTGTTTCGGGGACGGCAGCGGTCATCCCCAGTGATGCAGCCAGCGCGACGAGGCGCGGGCCGTCGAGGTCGAAGGTCTGGGTGACATCCGGGCGCACGTCATAGGCGCGCCCGTCGCCGGTCACGCAGAGCACTGTCTGTACCTCCAGCAAGGAGAGGCCGCGTAGCTCCTGTTCCAGGACCACCCGATTGCGGTCTCGGCACGACAGCGTGATCCACGGCGACAGTCCGGCGTCGAGAAGAAGCGCGGCCATCACCGTCGGCGGGAAATCCGGACGGTTCTGATGCTCCCCGACGAGAACCGCGTCGCAGGCTCCCGCCAGTACCGCCGCCGTCGCCGCCAGATCGTCCGGGTCGAACGGCGTAGCGCTGAAGTCGGTGAGTACCAGTGGCGCCGTCGCCGCACGGCGCGGCGCAACCACGTCGTCCCACGGCACGACGTCAGGGAACGCGCAGGGGCCGGCACGCATCTCGCACTCACCGTCGGGGCGAACACCCCCGCACGGGCCGTACTGCATGTGTTTCGGGCAGACGTCCGTTCCGAGTTCCGTACCCATCCGACCTCCGTCCCGGTCCGCATCGTGCCCACCCTCGCGCGGACGAAACACGGTCATGGCTTCCGGTGCGGCGGCAGCCCGGTTCCGGCTGCCGTCAGACGATCTGTGCGATCAGCGATTCCAGAGCCTCGGCCTCGGTGGGCGCCAGCGGTTCGCCGGCCTCTGCCTGGGACACAACGTGCTCGGGGACACCGGCAGCCTGTGCCGTTTCCGCGACCGTGAGGTTGGCCCCGCGGCGGGCTGTGTACAGGCGCGGACCCAGCCCGGCGCCGGGGGCGCGGGCTGCACGCACCATCAGCTCGTCGTAGAGGCTGCGCACCGTGCCCAGCGCTTTGATCAGCGGCGGGGTGACCCGGCCGATGCGCGCCGCCCTGGCCGCGACGGCCTCGAGCTGGCGCAGGTCGGCGAGCATCGCCGAGATCCGGGTGGGAAACGCAGCGTCGTCGTCGGGGGGTAGGGATGACACGGTGCCCGACAACGTCCCCACCGCGGTGAGAACCGCCTGAGCGATCAGCGAGGTCTCGTCCCCGCTGGGGGCAGTGACGGGTTCCCGACGACGTTCCGGGGCACCGGTGCGCAACCGCTCGATCGTGCCCGGCGGCCACTGGAGCACCTCTTCGAGCTTGGCGCGGGTCCGTTCACGCGGCCAGCTGCGGCCCTTCTCGAACGCGATGAGCGCGCCGGCGTTGATGATGCCCTCGGCCGCCAGCCGACGCTGACTGATGTCCAGCTCACGCCGGCGCGCAGCCGCCGCGGCGCCGGCCCTGACCATCCCGGGGTCGGCAGCGTCGGCATACGCGCCGACCGACTCCACGTTGGTCATGTACCGGCAATCCTCGATGTCAGTGGGCGGTGTCGCGTGGACTCGGCGCTACGGCTCGAGCTCGCACTGCAACGGTTTCCCCGTAAAACTACACCGTCGGCGGCGCGGAAACCGCATCATTGCGATGCAATTTTTGTG
Organism: Mycobacterium kyogaense; assembly: GCF_036946525.1. GTDB lineage: Bacteria > Actinomycetota > Actinomycetes > Mycobacteriales > Mycobacteriaceae > Mycobacterium > Mycobacterium kyogaense_A. Next base: position 125,281 of record NZ_JAQIIY010000007.1, read on the forward strand.
ACGTGGAAAACCCGGCCATTTAGCCGTTGACGTGGCTGTTTACACCCATTCGTGGATGACGAGCCGAACTCGCGCGACAGTTGTGCGACTCAAACTGTTGCGATGCTACGGTTTGTCCGTTAGCTTTCCTTCCATCGCGGCGGAGGCGCCGCCCAGGCACAAGGAGCTACCCGATGAATGCAACCCCATGGGACGACACCCCGATCGGCGAATGCACCCGGGACCCCGACCGCTGGACCACCACTGCTGACGACGAAGCGAAGGCAATCTGCCGGTCCTGCCCACGGCGTTGGCTGTGCGCGAAAGAGGCGTGCGAATCCCCGAGAGCCGAGGGTCTGTGGGCAGGGATCTACGTGCCCGAGGCGGGCCGCGGCCGCACCTTTGCGCTGCGCCAGCTCAAGTCGCTCGCCGAGTTGAACGGCCACCCTGTCGGCGAACGACGGGTCTACTACGCCGATATCGCCTGACCATCTGCCGGGGGAATATCGTCGCCACCCTGCCCGTTGACCACTTCGGCGGTGCCGGACATGCCCCGGGCTCCAACCACTTTCGTCGCTTCGAGCGACCACTCGCCGAGAGGCGCCATGACGGTACCGCCCACCGAAAGCCCGCCGCTCACCACGTGTCGACGTAACGCCCGCTAATGCGGTGCGGGGTGTCGGCCGCGGTGAGCGTCGAGGCGATCACCGATCGTGTCTCGGCCGGATCGATCACGTCGTCGATCTCGAACAACATTGCCGCGTTGAGCGCTTTCGCGTTGTCCTGAGCCGCGGCGGTCGCCGCCCGGACACGCTCCTCTCGCTCTGTCTCGTCGGCGATCGCCTCGAGTTCTTTGCGCAACCCCAGCCGCACCGCGCCTTCGAGACCCATCGGACCGAGATGCGCTCCGGGCCATGCGACGGTCAGCACCGGCTCGTGCAGGCTCCCGCCCGCCATCGCCTGAGCGCCGAGGCCGTACCCCCTGCGCAACACCACCGCGATCATCGGCACCTGCAGGGCTGCGCCGGCGACGAGCATCCGTGAGGCTCGGCGCACCAGCGACTCCGCCTCAGCCGCGGGCCCGACCATGTATCCCGGGCAGTCGATGAGCGAGATGACCGGGAGCCCGAATCCGTTGCACAACTGCAGGAATCGAGCGGCCTTGTCGGAGGCCGCGGCGGTGATCGCACCCGCCATGAACCGCGTGTCATTGGCCAGGATGCCCACCGCGCGACCCTCGATGCGGGCCAGTGCGGTCACCATCTCGCGAGCGAACCTGGGTCGGAGAATCGTCACCGACGCCGTGTCGGCGAGTGTCTCGATGATCGGGCCGACGTCGTAGGCGCGACGGTCCCGCTCGGGAACGGCGGTGCGCAGCCCGGTCTGGTCGGAGACGGTCCACTCGGTGCGGCGAGGCAGGAAGTAGGTGAGCAGCTGCTTGGTCACCGCGACCGCCGCCGCTTCGTCGTCGACGACGACGTCGACGTTGCCGTTGGGTTCCTGCACGCTCATCGGACCGACGTCATCGGGTGCCACGTCGCCGAGGCCACCCCCGGCGATCATCGCCGGCCCGCCCATCCCCAACGACACGTCGCGCGTCGCCACGATCAGGTCGGAGGCTCCGGCGAGCACCGCGTTGCCCGCGAAGCAGCGGCCCTTCACCACGGCGATCCGTGGGACGACGCCCGACAGTCGGGCCCACAGCGCGAACGCGCGGGTGTCGAGGGCCGAGACGACCGGGTAGTCGGTGTCCCCCGGCCTGCCGCCGCCACCCTCGGCAAAGAGGACGGTCGGCAGTCGCAGCCGCTCGATGAGTTCGAACAGCCGGTCCTTCTTCCGGTGACCCAGTGCCCCTTGGGTTCCCGCGAGCACGGTGTAGTCGTAGGAAAGCACGGCGCACGGGCTGCCCGCCACGCGCGCGGTCCCGCCAATCAGTCCGTCGGCCGGGGTGCGGGCGATCAGATCGTCGAGATCGCGCCGCATCCTCTGGGGCGCGACGGCGAACCGCCCGTACTCGACGAAGGATGCCGGATCGACGAGATCGGCGAGATTCTCTCGTGCGGTGCGGCCCCCGCGGGCGTGCCGACGTTCGACGGCGTCAGGGCGTGCAGCGTCCTCGGTCAGCGCGCGCCGACGTAACAGCTCGGCCAGGTCGGGACGCAGCTCGTCAGGGTCAGCCATCGAGATGGTCGATGGCCGAAGCGATCTCGTCGAGCCGCGCACCCACCTGGTTCTCGTTGTAGCCGCGCAGTCTGCAGGGCGGTTTGTCGAAGGTGACCGTGCGCAGGTCGTCGGCCGTCAGCACATGCTCGCCCATGGCGTCCGACTCTAGCGAGTTATCCACAGGGCCTGTGCACAAACGGCGTCACCCGTCGGTGGGTGCCCCTAGGTTGGCGGCATGACGAACTGGATCAACACGGTCAGCCGCGACCATGTCGAGCGCGGAGTGCGCGGGCGCTTCACGCAGGCCAATCACGGCAAGCCACACATGCTGCGCAAGATGGCCCGGGGAGACTGGCTGATCTTCTACTCCCCCAGGACGGTCTATCCCGACGGTCCGCCGCTGCAGGCGTTCACAGCCATCGGTCAGATCGCCGACGACGAGCCGTATCAGGTGGAGATGGCAGAGGGCTTCACGCCCTGGCGGCGCAACGTCGACTTCCTCGAATGCAGCGAAGTCCCCATCCGGCCCCTGATCGAGGATCTCGACTTCATCGAGGACAAATCCCGGTGGGGGTACAAGTTCCGGTTCGGGGTGTTCCGGATCGACGACCATGACCTCGAGGTCATCCGTTCGGCGATGGTCCAACCCGAGCGGGAGGAGGCTACGGTGAACAGGTGAGCAACACCGATGCAGCGCCCGCCGAACTGGACTGCGGCCCTTCGGCATTCGGCGCCGGCTTCGAAGGCGTGCTGCATCCGCGTCGAGTCCCGCTGGGCGGGCCGCGCGCCATCGAAGTACGCCGGACGCTCCCACAGCGGGAACGGTCGCTGATCGGAGCGTGGTGCTTCGCCGACCATTACGGCCCGCACGATCTGCGCGGTGGGCCCGGCATGGACGTCCCGCCACACCCACACACCGGGCTGCAGACCGTGAGCTGGCTGTTCAGCGGACTCATCGAACACAGGGACAGCAACGGCGTGCACGCGATGGTGCGCCCGGGTGAGCTGAACCTGATGACGGCAGGGGCAGGCATCTGTCACTCCGAGGTGTCGATGCCCAGCAGCCCGATTCTGCACGGGGTGCAGCTGTGGGTGGCGTTACCCGACTCCGACCGGGACACCGGACGCGATTTTGCCCACCATGTTCCGCGGCCCCGCACCCAGGGAGGGATCACCGCGCGGGTCTTCCTCGGTGAACTCGACGGCGATCAGTCGCCGGTGCACACGTTCACCCCGTTGGTCGGGGCCCAACTCGATCTCGATCCCGGGGTACGGGCGACGCTCGACGTCGATGCGGACTTCGAGCACGGCGTCCTCGTCGACCAGGGTCGGGTCGACGCATGCGGTGCCGACCTCGCCGTCGCGGACCTCGGTTTCCAGGGCACCGGGCACGACACCCTGCAGCTGATCAACCGCGGCGACGGCCCGGCCCGCGTGGTGCTGCTCGGCGGCGTTCCGTTCGGGGAGGAACTCGTGATGTGGTGGAACTTCGTCGGCCGCAGCCATGACGAGATCGTCGCCTACCGCGAGCAATGGCAGAGTCACGACGCCCGATTCGGGGCGGTGACGGGCTATGAGGGTGCCGGCTCGCGGCTGCCGGCACCGCCATTGCCGCACGCCACCTTGAAGCCGCGGCCCCAACCTGGGATGTAGAGAGGCCCTGGGGTATAGAAAGGCAATGACCGAGGACAGAACCGGCGCACCCACCGAGGTGGTGGCCGAGCAGGACCGCTTCACGATCTCCGTCGACGGGCGGCAGGTGGGCTTGGCCGACTTCTACGACCGTGACGGCGCCCGGGTCTTCCCGCACACCGAGGTGGACCCCCGATACCAGGGTCGCGGGCTGGCAACCATCCTCGTCCGGGAAGCGTTGACGGCCACGCGCGCGGCGGGGCTACGCGTCGTGCCGCAATGCTGGATGGTCGCGGAGTTCATCGAGAAGAACCCCGACTTCGCCGACATGACAGGAGAGGCTTCGTGACTGCCGACAAGACAGGCGCACCCACCGAGGTGCGCGCCGAGCAGGACCGCTTTACCATTTCCGTCGACGGGCGCACAGCCGGCTTCACCGAATTCATCGACCACGATGGGCAGCGCATCTTCCCACACACCGTCGTCGACGAGGAGTTCTCCGGGCGTGGCCTGGCGACCATCCTCGTCGGGCAGGCGCTGCAGTCCACCCGCGAAGCGGGACTGCGCATCGTGCCGGTCTGTTCCATGGTCGCGGGCTTCATCGAGAAGCACCCGGAATTCAACGACATCGTCGACCCGATCACCACCGACGTGAAGCGCGTGCTGTCGCGGCGCTGATCCTCAGAGGTACTGCGCGGTGCTTCCGGAGACCGGCATTGCACCCATGCCCAGCTTGCGGTGGTCCCAGCTGCGCGTCCGTGACGGCACCACGCGCACACTGATGCGGTTGTTCATCATCTGATCGACGAACGGGCGCATCTCCTCGGTGTAGGGCCCCGTATAGCGCTCCCACACACTGATTCCGACCCGCAGATTCGTCTCCGGGTCGTCGTGAATTTCCGCGGTGCCGTCGATCGACACGCCCCGCAGGGTGTCGTAGGTCAGCCCGTCCTCGATCATCACCGTGACGGTCGGGTCACGGCGGATGTTGACTGCCTTCTGCGACTTGGCTTTGGTCTCGAACCAGATCTCACCGTCGATCACGGCGTACCACATCGCCACCAGGTGCGGCCGGCCGTTCGGCAGCACGGTCGCCAACGTGGCTGTGCGGTGTCGGTCGACGAATTCGGTGATCTCGTCGTCGGTCATCACGATCTTCGCGCGTTCGTTCTTGCCCACGACTCGCATACTTCCAGGTCGACTACCACGACAACGGCCGGGTCGTTTGAACATGAGCTGCGGAGGTACGCCCCCACGGGGGTAGCTACGGGGCGGCCGTAGTCCCAAGGCCCCGCGAGTTGAGCAACAGCTCGCGGGGCCGCCTGAAGTTTTCACGTTTCGAACGTCTGTGCGATGGGCATCCGCCACTCATGACCGATTACCAAGCGCCGCAAGAGAATGCCGAGAAGGACCCGTCGCAGTGGGTGACCGGCGACGAGCCGATGACAGGCGCGCAACGGAGCTATCTGCACACGTTGGCCCAGGAAGCAGACACTGAAATTCCCGAAGACGCCACCAAAGCGCAGGCGTCGGAGCTGATCGATCAGTTGCAGGAGCAGACCGGCCGCGGCGCCTGAGGTCAGCTCAGTAGAAGGCAACGGGCGGTAGCGGCCGAAGTCCCCCGCCGCTGTGTCTGCCCGCGAATCGGACGGTTCCGTGGTGCGGCCCCGTCAGCGTCAGGGTTCCGATTCGGCGGAACTGTCCGACGGGCGCACTGATCATGAAGCTGAGCTCGCTGCCCGGCGCGAATCGCAGATCCCGCCCGGTGGTGCGCGGCCGCGCACCGAATAGAACTGGTTGTAGCCCGGCCAAATACAGCCACAGCGACGAGTACAGCCGCGCCACCGGGTCGCTGGGCAAGACTGCGTGGTGCAACGGAGCGCCGTCCGCGGACGACGCGAGCAAGAAGTCTTGGCTGCGGCCTCGCCCGTAGACGTCCGGCAGAGTGATGCACAACTTTCGCGCCGCCTGCCCGCGATCATCGGGCCCCGCCTGCACGACGGCGTCGTAGACGGCTCCCGGGTGGAGGACCTCGGCGGCCGGGACCGCCACATTCTCATCGATCGTCAACGTCGCCGCGAAGTACTCACCGTCGGACCGGAAGACCTCACTCGCGAAACCCACCGCCGCCGTCGCCGTGTCGCGCACCGCGCGGGCGCCTGCGATCAGGTCGGGTAGCTCGGTCATCCCCATGATTCCTTCATACCGGGGCCGTGGCGGTGGGCGAAGACCTGCCATCCGTGCCACGATCGTTAGGTGATCTCCGTTCACGCCGTCCGCGTCGCCGTCACGATCGCCGCCTGTCTGATCCTGGGTCCCGCCGCCTCTGCCGGCGCGCAGCCCGACGCCCCACCGGCGCCGCCCGCTCCGCCCCCCGGATGTCCCGACGTGCAGGTTCTGTTCGCCCGCGGCACCACGGAGCCGCCGGGCCTCGGGGCCGTCGGCGATGCCTTCGTCGAAGATCTGAAGACGCGCGTCGCGCCGAAGTCGGTCGCCGTCTACCCCGTCAACTACCCGGCCAGCCCCGACTTCCCCACCGCCCTCCAGGGCGTCGTCGACGCGAGCACCCAGATCCAGAACACCGCCAACGCGTGCCCCAAGACCTCGATGGTGCTCGGCGGCTACTCACAAGGCGCGGCAGTCATGGGGTTCGTCACCTCCGACGTGATCCCCGACGGCGTCACCGACCCCAACGTTCCGCAGGTCATGCCGCCCGCAGTCGCCGACCACGTCGCCGCGGTCGCACTTCTCGGCACGCCGTCACAACGGTTCATGGGCGTCATCAACCAGCCCGCGATCACGATCGGATCGCTGTATCAACCGAAGACCGTGGAACTCTGCGTGCCAGACGACTTCGTCTGTTCGGCCGGCAACGACATCAGCGCGCACGCCCGCTACATCTCCGACGGACTCGTCGACCAGGCGGCCGACTTCGCGGCAGGCAAGATCGCCGATCACCCCGCGAGCCAGCCGACGCGCTGATCGCCCACGGTGCGTGTCGATCGCCCCTCGTCGGGTATCCGCACCGGCAGCACACCGCTGCGAGGGAAGGTCGACACGATGCCGAAGGTCACCAAGTCGGGTGAGCCCAAGCAAAGCGAGCTGCCCAGCACGCTGCAGAAGTCGGACGACAAGGCGCAACGCACGTTCGCCAAGACACATGACGCGGCTGCCGAGGAGTACGGCGAGGGCGAGCGTGCCTATCGGACCGCCTACAGCGCGCTGAAGCACAGTTTCGAGAAGGTGGGCGACCACTGGGAAGAAAAGGAACACCGCGGCCCGTCCGATGAGCGCGCGGAAAGTGGCGGACCGAACGCGTCCGGGGAGACCGCCGAAGGTGTCAACGCCAACGCCACGAAGAAGCACCTCGTGGATCTGGCGAAGCGGCTCAACATCACCGGCCGTTCCAGGATGACCAAGGAAGAACTGGTCGAGGAGATCAAGAAGGCCAATCGTCGGGAGAGCCGTCGCGACAGCTAGGGCTTGCCGGTGCGCTCACGGTGCTTGCACCCGGGCCAGCAGCACGGCCGGCGTTTGCCTTCTTCGAGCTCTTCCTGCGTTCGCCGGATGCGCCGTTCGCGTGTCGTCGCCTGGTTGGCGTCGGTGACCCAGCAGATGAACTCGTTGCGCGCCAGCACTGTGATGTCGTTCCACGCGGTCAGCGCGGCGGGGTTGTTCTCCAGCGCGGCTCTCAGATCGTCCGGCAGGTCGTGCACCACCCCGCCGAGGACCTCGCGGACCGTCATGGCGTCAGGGTAAACCGTGCCGGGCGACGACGGCGGCTACTGATGCGGGAACGTCAAGACCTGAATCCGATTCCGGCGCGGAGTAGGTCTGCCTGACCGGGATCACTCCCGTCCACACCTCGGCCTCGGGTGCGGCGGGCGGCCCACTGCGCTGTTTGGCCACCCAGTTGTCCTCGGTGATGGGCAGTTCGAGCACCACGGTGGCGGCCACTTCGCTTGCAGTGTGCGGCGGACACTCGGCGGGCCGGCCGGGAAGGAGGGCGTCGGTGAACCGGTCCAGGGTCGCCGCGCGGTCGACCTTCTCGACCACGCGGCACGTGCCGCGCACCACGGCCGAGCGATAGTTCGCGGAGTGGTCGAACTGCCGCTCCGCGACGACGATGCCGTCGAGGAGGAACGCGCTGATCGCCATCGGCGCACCGGCCGCGGCATGCCGCAGCGCGCCCGCCCCGGTCGAGCCGTGGATCAGCAGCCGGTCGCCATCGCGGACCACAAGTACCGGGATGACCCACGGCTGACCATCGATGACCGTCGACACCGTGGCAACCACGCACTCGTCGAACACGGCATCGAGCACCGGCCGATCACCTCGCCGATCGGGCTTACGCGTCAAGTCACTCAGCACATCGCTCACGCCCGTCAGTCAAATCTGTGCCGGTCGGACCGGCAACGGATTTTTACAGAAGACCAATTGCTGTCCACCACGTCGGACTTCAGCCATATGCTGGGCGGCACGCCTGCGCGCTCTCGCGCGAGACGAACAAGGGGGAAACGGCTGTGTCGACCAGTTACCTGGTACTCGAGCTCGCCGCACCGGAGCATCCGGGGCGGTGGGTGGGAGCCATGGTGATGCGACTGGCGATCCTGGGCGGCCTGATCTGGCTCGTGGTGTGGGCGATTCGCAAATCGCGAGCGCCCAAACGCCCGCAACAGCCCTACCCCGGTGGTTACTACCAACAACCACCGCCCGGTCAGTGGCCTCAGCAGCCGCCTCCCCCGCAGGGCTATTGGCCGCAGCAACCGCCACCACCGGGCTACTGGCCGCCCCAGCAGCCACCACCCGGGCAGTGGCCGCAGCAAGCCCCGCCTCCCCCATGGCCGCCGGCCGGGGGCAGCGCACCCTCGGACCGGCCGTAGTCGAGGGGTCGTGGAGCGGCTCCTGCGATCCGTCGAGCACTTCGACTGGATCACCGATTTCCTCGACACGCGCGGTCTGAAGACCAGCGCGCAGTACTGGCTCGCGGCCACCACGGCGGCGATGTCCGGCGGCGTACTGGCGTTGCTGTTCGGAACCGGACACCCGAACAGCACGATTGGTCGGACGATGATGTGGCTGGCGGTGGCCGGCGGTGTCTTCGGGACCGTCCTCTTCCTGTGGCGCTGGCCATCGCGCTACTGGTCCCTGTCATACGTGGCTGCCACCACGCTATCGATCACGCTGGCCTGTCTGGCCTATCCGGATCCCCTGGCGGCGCTGCTCGGCTGCATCGCCTACACCACGATCGTCAGCTATGCCGCGTTCTTCCACTCACCGCGGGTGGTGCTGGGGGTCCTGGTGGTCGTCACCGGGGTTGCGGTCAGCCAGACCGTGGCCGTCGCATCGCAAGGGCGCCCTGCGATGGCCCTGGTCGATCTGTTCCTCATCCTGCAGTGCAGCGTCGGCGTGGGCCTCGTGTTCTACACGCTGGTCCGAACATTGCGTGGTGATCTCGCGATCGCCGACCTCGACCCGCTGACCGGACTGCTGAATCGTCGGGCGTTCCGGACCATGCTGCGGGCCAACCTCTTCCAACACGGCGACCGGCAGGGCTACCTGTTGGCCGCGCTGCTGGACCTGGACCGGTTCAAGGCGGTGAACGACACCCGCGGCCACGCAGCCGGTGATCGCGCTCTGGTCGCCGTTGCGGACGCACTGCGCGCCACAGCCAGCCCCACCACCGTGATCGCACGAAGCGGCGGGGAGGAATTCCTGTTCGCCGACCTGGTGGCCTCCGAGGACGCGGCGCTGCGCTACGAGCAGGTGTGCGCGGCGATAGCCCAACTGCCCTGTGAGATCACCGGCAGCATCGGAACCGCGTTGCTGGACGTCAGCCTGGTGCGCGAGGACTCGTTCGATCACATGGTGGACCAACTGGTCACCGCGGCCGACAAGGCCATGTACGACGCCAAGCACGACGGCGGCAACCAGTGTCGCCATCACGGCAGCGTGATCTGAGCGCTGGGGGCATCAGTCGAGCGCGGCGATCTGCGCCAGGTCCCACGTCTCGCCGTCCCGCCAGGCAGCCTCGAACTCGCTGTGCGACAGGGCTGCTCGCGTGCGAGCGAGCAGTTCGTCGGTGACGGGACGTCGCGGCCAGACCATGGCAGCCCGTCGGGTGTGGGTGTACGCGGCGGCGTACAGGCTCGCGGCCTGTCGATGGTCTCCGCGCTGCGTCTCGTAGTTGGCCCGATTCTCGATGAACATGCCTGCGGTGGTGCCCCCGGCGGCGAGATGGGCGTGCATCACCCGGCGCACCCACGGGATTCCCCTCTCCGGATCACCCTGGATCACCGCGGCAGTCATCGGGGTAGCGGCGGACATCCACGCTGCCAACGTGTTGTCCGCGGCGAGCGCCACCTCGTACAGTTGCTCTGCCCGGTCGGCGGCCTCATCGAGCGCACCACGCACGGCTGTCGCGGTGCAACCCAAAACGTCTGCAAGCAAACTCAATTGGACGTCGTCCGAGCGGACGGCGACTTGCCGCAGCGCCGCATCGACAGCAACGATGATCTCGGGGTCGGGGTGAACCCACAGTCCGCTGCCCAGGACGACCAGCGCCTCACCGACATCGACGACAGCCGCCTCAGGCAGCATAGGAATCTTGTCGACTGCTTCCCGCACCAGTGGTCGTGCGGCGTCGATCTGACCGTGGACGGCCATGGCCGATGCCAGGACGAGCGTGACACACACCCATCCCGACGGATCCGTGTCGGCTGCGGCAGCGCGCGCCAGTCGGAGCCAGCGAGTGGCCTCGATGACTCTGGTACGGAAGTACCAATAGAAGCCGAGTGGCGCGCACAGCCGGGCTGCGTTCGGGTCCGGCCGGTCGATCAGGACATCGGACAGCGTCGCTCGGATCGTCGCATCGTCGTCGTCGAGGGTCGTGAACCACTGATGCTCGCCGGCCATCCCGAGACGCGGACGGGATGCGATGAGGTCGGCCGTCCATCGGTTGCGCCGATCCGCCGCCGCCACCGGATCGTCGTCTGTCAGCAACAGGTGTGCCGCGTGCGCCCGAACGGTGGCGAGTTGCCGAAAGCCACTGCGGCCTGACGCCTTGCGTGCGGTAGCTGACGCGAGCATGGAACGGTGGACGAGCCGTGCAAGGACGTCATCGACGTCGTCTGGCTGCAGATCTCCGACGACAGCGGCGGCTGCCGACAACGAAAAACGCCCGGGGAGTACCGCCAGGCGCCGATGCGCGAGTTGGCTGATCGGGTCCAGCAGGAGGTGGCTGGAATCGATCGTCGCCCTGAGCGTGTCCCGGTGCCCCGGCCTCCCGAGGGCACCGAGATCAGTGCGCGTCTGCGCGAGGACGTCCCCCAGGCTGTGACTGCGCACGCGACCGGCGGCGAGCTCGATCGCCAGCGGCAGGCCGTCGACGGCCACACAGATCTCGACGGCCGCTGCGCGCACGTCGTCGTCGATCACGAGACTCGGGTCGACGCGCGCAAGGCGATCCAGCAGCAGCTGCACCGCGGGCGCGTCCGCGGCGCTCTCGCCCGTGACGGGTAACGCAAGCGGCGCGACGGTCCAGGTCACCTCGGCGTCGAGATCAAGTGGGGTGCGGCTGGTCGCCAGCACGACGCACTGCGGGTGGCCATGGCCCAGGATCGCCGACACCAGGCGCGACACCGCCTCGACGACGTGTTCGCAATTGTCGAGGATCAGCAGCATCCGTCGGCCACGGCAGTAGTCCGCCAGATCCTCCGAAGGAGTCGACGCGGGCGACGGCGCCACACCGATCGTCGAGATCACGGTATCGACAACGAAATCCGGGTCGTCGAGTGTGGACAGCTCGACGAACCACACCCCGTCGGGAAATTGATTCGCGCAGGTGCGGCCGACCTCGACGGCGAGGCGGGTCTTTCCGATCCCGGCAGCACCGGTGAGCGTCACCAGCGGCCGGGATTGGATCAGCTCGGTCAGCGCCACGACAGCGCCAGCTCGACCCAACAGCGGCGTCAGGCTCGGCGGGAGGTGGACGTCACGGGGCGTCGTCGAGATCGGCGCCGGCCGGGCGGCGCCGTCCAGTGCGACGTCTTGGGTCAGGATCTGGGCGTGCAGCGTCCGCAGCTCGGTTCCGGGCTCACTGCCGATCTCGTCGATGAGCGCCGAACGGGCCCGTCGGAACGCAGAGAGCGCTTCGTCGGACCGCCCGGCGCGATAGAAGGCGAGCATCTGCTGGCCCCGGAGGCGCTCGCGAAACGGCGCATCGGCGATCAGCGGTTCGAGATCGGCGAGTGCCTGCTCGATCCGACCGACGGCGATGAGTGCATCGATGCGGGATTCGCATGTGTGCCTGAATAATTCGTTCAGACGAGCCACGGCGGGCTGCGCCCAGGATTCGTCGCCGAGAGTTCCGTACGGCCGCCCGCGCCAGAGGCGCAGCGCGTCGTCGGCACGCGCAATCGCCGCGTCGGCCCGGCCCGCCGACAGCAGGTCGTCGACGTCGCGGCTGAGATGAGCGAACGCCACGGAGTCGACGGCGTGACCGTCGGCCACGAGCCGGTATCCGTTGTTCTCGTTCAGGAGCACGGTGGGTGGTTGGCGCTGCGCGCGGTGTGGTTCGAGGAGTTGGCGCAGCCGCCACACGTGGGACTCGAGCGTCGACACCGACGCACCTGTCGCCCCCTCGCCCCACGTCGCGTCCAGCAGTGCCTCCACCGACACCCGGCGGTTCACGTGGATGACGAGCATCGCCAGGATCGTCGCGGCGCGGGAACCGGCCACCGGGCGCTCGACCCCATCCACGGTCACCGTCAGCGCGCCGAGATCACGCACTCGCATAGCTCGAACTTAGCTCCTGACGCGGGAGTGAAGCGCCGTTGGAGCGATGTTGGAGCAGGCCCGGGAAATGTGACCGACAGTCCCACCGGCACCCGGTGCGGACCCCAACCGAAAGTGAGTCACCATGCCCGTCTACCAGTGCGTCACCTCCGGCATCGATCTGACCGAGGACCAGCGCGACCGGATCGCCACCGGCATCACCACAATTCACCACGAGGAGACCGACGCGCCGGAGCCCTTCATCCGCGTCATGTTCACCCCCCTGCCGCTGGGCCTGATGTACACGGCGGGCAAGGTGGAGCCGTCGATCATCATCAGCGGTGGAATTCGTTACGGTCGAAGCGAAGTGGTCCGGCGGGCGATCATGGAGAAGCTGCATCGGCTGGCGGTCGACGTCACCGGAAGTCCCGAAGACCACGTGCTGATCGTCGTCTCCGACACCCCGAACGGCTGGGCGATGGAAGCCGGCATCATGATGCCCGAGCCGTTCCCGGAGGCCGAGGCCGCGTGGTTCCAGGCGCTGGCCGACAAGCTCCCGGCGCGATTCGCCGCAACTGCCGCGAGCTGAGCCCGGCGATGACGGTGACTCCCCTCATCACCGCGGTGATCGGCGCTGTCGTCGTCCTCACCGGTGCGCTGGTAGCCCGCAGCGCCACGAGATATGCGGCAGGTCTGGAGGCCGCGCAACGCCGACGCGACGCTGAGCTCGTGTCGCTGCGGGAGTTCCGTGACGTACTGATCGAGGTGTTGGCCCGTGTGAGCGCGTACCGCTACGCGCTCACACGGGTGGCCCCCGACGTCCCGGAGCATGAAAGACCGGAGGAGGCGAATCGGTTCCTCGAACGGGTCGAGGGGTACGGCGGCTTTCGCGTCGCTATGGCCGAGCAGCTGGACCGGCTCCGCAACCTGGCGCGGTGCCTCCCCTGGGAAGACCTGCGGGAGGCATTCGATCCGCTGGATCGAATCCTGCGGGAGGCCGCACGTCCTCGCGAAGCGGCGCTGCGCATCGATGAGGATGCGCTGCTGCTCGAAGGCTTCATCGATCGGCTCGCCGACCGACACCGCGAGTTGGTCGCGTCCTACCCCACTCAGCCCTGAGCGAGATCCGGACCCGGCCACGCCTGTGCGGCGACGCGGTGGAAATTGCCGCCGAGGACGGCGCGGATGTCGCGATCGTCCCAGCCCTGCCCGCGCAGGTGTTCTCCCAGCGTGATGAATGTTTCGGGAGGCATCCACTGGATCGGTCCCCACCGGGTGTAGCTGTCGTCGAAACAGTCGGGGTTGCGAGCCATCTCGTCGTTGAAGTCGGCGTGATCGAAGGAGAAGTCGCTGCTGATCCCGACGTGGTCGATACCGACGACGTCGACGGCGTGATCCAGGTGACGCTGCATGGCCTCCAACGTCGGGGTGTTGGGCCCGAGGAAGATCCCGACCCCGGTGATGCCGACGACGCCGCCTGTCTCCGCGCAGGCGCGGGCCTGGTCATCGGTGATGTTGCGAGGGTGGTCCCACACCGCCGCCATACACGAATGGCTGTACACCACAGGCATCGTCGAGACACGGCACAGGTCGAGACCGGTCTTACGACTGCAATGCGATCCGTCGGCGACCATGCCCGCCGCGTTCATCTCGGCAACGATCTGCTCACCCCAGGCGGTCAGGCCCTCGTCGCGCGCGTCGAGGCATCCACTTCCGGCGCGGTTCGCGTGGTTGTAGGTCGGGAGCAGGGTGCGCACACCGAGCCCGACCAGACGCGCCACGTTGTCGAGGTCGTCGTCGAGCGGGCCGGAGTCCTCGAGGTCGAACACTACCGCGATCCGGCCCGCCGAGGTGATGCGGTCGACATCGCTTACGCCGGTGGCCAATTCGAGATCAGGATGGGCCTCGACCGCTGACCGAAAATGCGTCAGCAGCGCGACGGAGTCGGAGAAGGATTGCGGCGAGTAGCCCACGTTGACCGACACGAAGGAGCCGCCGGGGCGCTGGAATCGGGTCAGCGGTTCGATGCTTGTGCCCAGCTGCAAAGGGAGGCAAGCGTGCTGATCCCATAGGAGCGCGTCTTGGTGACGGCCCCCGGTCATGCGGCAACCTCCGTCCAACCGCCCCACTCCTCCCCGACGAACACCCGGCCGGTGGCCATGTCGAAGTTCTCCAGGTACACCTGCAACGCCGGCTGCATCTGTGCGTGCAGTTGCGTCATCGCGTCGATGATCTCCGGGGTCATCGGGTCGTAGTCGGCGGGCTTCTGCGCGGGGATCAGGCCGAGATGCAACGCCATCTCCAACTGATAGAAGGTGAAGTCCCCGTACGGTCGTTTGGGATCGGCACCAGGGATGTCCTCGACGTCGTAGGGATCCGTCAGCTCCCAGCTCATCGCCGTCAACAACGTGCGGTGCTCGTCTGTGAACTCGAAACGGTTCTCCTCGGCCAATCCCTGTACATACGGCGAGAATTCGACGTCTTCGGGTGGACGCCGGTAGGGGTAGCTGCCTGGTGGGCAGGTGCCGTAGCCAGTGGCGATCCTCAGGAGGTGCACGTCATCGGGTTGCGTATCCCAGTCCGGAGGGAAGCACGGCGCTCCCACCTCGGTGCCGTCCCAGCCGACGACCGCTGATCGCAAACGCCGCGTGTGCTGCACCCGCCAGGTGATCTCCATGGACCTATCTGACCAGATCTTGGGCCCGCACTGTCACTGCGCGTTGAGAATCACCGCCGCACGGATCAGCCCCATGAAAGCGTCCTCGTCGAGAACATCGTCCTCGACGATGTCGATCGCCCGCCGGGTGTTGCCGCCGAGGCTGGAGTTGAAGAGACCCGCCGGGTCGTCCAGCGATGCACCCTTGGCGAATGTGAGTTTGACCTTGTCCTTGTATGTCTCACCGGTGCATATCATTCCGTCGTGGTACCACGTCGGGACGCCGCGCCACTTCCACTCTTCGGTGACCTCCGGATCGGCCTTCTTGATCAACGCGCGGACGAGCGCGAGAACCTCACCGCGCCAATCGCCGAGCTCCGCGATTCTCGCGTCGATCTTGCGGGACGGGGACTCCTCCGTGCTCACCGGACCTCCTGGATGCGGATCATCGTGCCCGCCGGGTCGCGCAGTGCGCAGTCGCGCACACCGTAGGGTTGCTCGATCGGTTCCTGAACGATGTCGGCATCGCTGGCCTGAAGACGCTCGAACGTCTTGTCCAGGTCCTTGGTGGCCAACACGATGATCGAGTAAGTGCCCTTGGCCATCATCTCGGCGATGAGGCGGCGTTCGTCGTCGGTGACGCCGGGATCAGCCGCTGGCGGATGAAGAACGATGGACGTCTCGGGCTGGTTCGGCGGGCCAACCGTGATCCAGCGCATCGCTCCTCCGCCGACGTCGAGACGAACCTCGAAGCCCAGGACGTCGCGGTAGAAGGCCAGGGATGCCTCCGGGTCCTCGTGGGGCAGGAACGTGGTGTGAATGGTCAGGTCCATGGGTTTCACGCTAAATCGAGTGCGGCGGCGGGTGCTTCTCGATTCCTGATCGGTCTGCTGACCCGTTTCTCCATGCAGGAAGGCAACCCGTCGGTCGCACCCGCCGTGCGATCGCGGTACGTGCTGGGCGGCATTCCGACCAGCTCGGTGAATCGCGAGCTGAACGTCCCGAGCGACGAGCATCCGACGGCGAAGCAGACCTCGGTCACGCTGAGGTCGCCGCGGCGCAGCAGCGCCATCGCCCGCTCGATGCGCCGCGTCATCAGATACGCATATGGCGACTCCCCGAAGGCGGCCTTGAAGCGGCGGCTGAGATGACCAGCCGACATGTTCACGCCTCGCGCGAGGGTCTCGACATCGAGGGGCTGGGCGTACTCGCGGTCCATCCGGTCGCGCACGCGTCGAAGCAACCTCAGGTCGGCGAGATGTCGCGCCTCGGCCGGATCACTGTCCACCCTGCCCAGCCTGCCACTCATCTACCAGAGATGGCCCGGTCGCCAGTCACAGATGAGTGGCACACCGCTGTCGAGGTCTTTTCCGTAAAGGTAGATCTTGTCCGCGTCGTCATGGGTGTCGACGATCCCTGCCGGACCGGCGGCCTGAGTGGGACCGCTCCACAGTCGCCAGCCACGTGCCTCGTAGAAGGGTGCCGCTGAGGCGACCGCGTTGAGGGCGCCGAGTTGATGGCGCGATGTGATGATGTGTTCGGCATTGTCCATCGCGATGCGGCCCAATCCGCGTCCCTGACGGTCGCCGCGCACCGCGACCGCCTCCACGTAGCCCGTGCTGAGGGTAATCCCGTTGTGGCACAGCGTCCTTGGCACGACGGCGGCAAACCCGACCAGGATCTGATCAGCGTCCGTGACGACGATGTGCACTCCGTCCACGGCATGCAGCCAGTCGTGAGAGCGGAACCCCGAGCCGAACGCCGAACGCACCAGCGCTTCCGCGGCATCCAGTTCTGACGGGCCGAGCTGCCCGGGCTCGGCGATCACGACCTCCACCATGCGAGCAGCGTGGCACAGTGTGCCGCGGCGTCCCACACACCACGCCCGCCCTTGGGGTGAGAAGCCGCATCCGTTGTCGTCGTTTACTGTTCAGCCTGCAGAGGCCATCACCTGGCCGGCAGAAGGAGGCGTAGTGCTCGTCGATTTGTCGCACACGATTCGGGCGGGATTGGTGACGTATCCGGGGTTGCCCGCGCCGTCGATCCAGCCGCACCTCACTCGCGAAGCCTCGCGAGAGGTCTACGCGGCGGGCACCGAGTTCGCGATGGACACGATCACGATGATCGGCAACACGGGCACCTACATCGATTCGCCGTTCCACCGCTTCGCTGACGGTGCTGACCTCGCGGGTCTGGATCTGGCCACGTTGGTCGATCTCCCGACTGTGGTCGTGCGTCACCGCGACGTGACGGCTCGCTCTGTCGAAGCCATCGAGCTGCCCGACACCATCGCGCGCGGCAGCGCGGTCTTGATCGACACCGGATGGGACCGACACTTCGGCACGCCCGCCTACGGCGTCGACGCCCCGTTCCTCAGTGAGCAGGCCGCCGAGCGACTGGTCGATTGCGGCGTCGCGCTCGTCGGGATCGACTCGGTGAACATTGACGACTCCAGCGCAGCGTCCGCGGGTCGCCGACCCATCCACACCACTCTCCTACGCCATGGGATCCACGTGGTGGAGCACCTGACCAACCTCGCCGCACTGCCCGACCACGGGGCGCGGTTCACCGCGGTTCCACCGCGTGTCGAGGGCTTCGGGACTTTTCCCGTGCGCGCATACGCACGCGTTCCGGACTGACGGGGTTACGACGGCATCTCGTCACGCAGCAGCTCGAGCACTGCCTGCCACGCTCGTCGAGACTGGACGGCGTGGTAACCGACACCGGGAACCGTCGGCATCGTCTCTGTGCTCGTGTCGGGTGACGCCTCGACGGCCCAGAAGGCGTGCTGGGCACCGCCAAAGATGGTGACGCGCCAATCCACTCCGGCGCTCCGCAACGCGGCACCGAAGGCGAGGAGCTGCGCGGGTGTGCACAGCGGATCCTCGGAGCCGGTGCCCAACAACACTGCTCCCCCGACGCCGGTCCAGTCCTCGGGGCGGGTATCTCGCGGTAAGCCGGGGTGAACGGCAGCCAGCGCGGCGAAAGGTGTTCCGATACGGGCGAGTTCGAGGACGATCCGGCCGCCTGCGCCGTATCCGAGGGCAGCGAGCCGTCGGTGGTCGACACCTGGTTCCACCAACAGCACGTCGAGCGCCTTCTGTCCGATGGCGAGCATGCGCGCCGTATCGTCCAACAGCGGCATGACGCGGGACAGCATGGCCTCCGGTTGCCCGAAGTAGGTACGCCCACCGTGGTAGTCCATGGCGAAGGCCACGTAACCCAGCTCGGAGAGCAGGTCGGCGCGGCGGCGTTGATAGGAGTCGAGACCGACACCGTCGTGACCGATCAGCACAGCGGGCCACGGCCCAGCGCCCTCAGGCCGCGCCAGGTAACCGACCATCGTCATCCCGTCGACGACGTAGGTGACATCCTCTGCGGCGCTCATGAACTCACACTAGAAACCGCTCGGCCCGGCCTGCATCACCTTTCGCCCTCGGCACAATATCCAGCTCGCGAGCGGGGTGTCTTCAGCATTCGCAGGTGGTCGCATCGACGGGCGCGGTCAGCGGGTCTGTGGCGCGAACAACAGGCCCGTGGTCGTTCTCGACGGGATAGCCCTCTCGGACCCAATACTCGAATCCGCCGATCATCTCTTTGACCTGATATCCCAGCCTCGCGAACTCCAGCGCAGCACGCGTCGCGCCATTGCAGCCCGGTCCCCAGCAGTACGTCACAACCGGCACGTCCCTCGGGATCTCCCCCGTTGCGCGAGTGGCGATCTGGCCGGTCGGCATATGGACCGCTCCCCCGGCCCGACCCTGCGCCCATGCGCTCTCACCGCGGGAATCGACCAGCACGAAACCGGCACCGCGCATCTGGTCGGCATACACATCTGAGGAATCCGTTTCGAAGGTCAGCTTGCCGCTGAAATGAGCGATGCGGAGGTCCGTCGAGGCGTCCGGTGGATTCATGGACCAAAGGATATTGCCGGAGGCGAGCTCCGGACAGGGCAAACTCGCTGCATCCCGGCGGCGTCGCCACCATTTTTGTGGCAGTCTCATTGAATGGCCGGGAATATCCCTTTCCAACCCGACAAGGTCGACACTGCCATATTGAAAGCGTTGCAGGCCAACGGAAGACAGAGCATCGCGGAGCTGGCCCGGCACATCACCATGAGCCACAGCGCGGCAGCCGAACGCGTGCGCCGCCTCGAGGAAGCCGGTGTCATCAGCGGATACGGGGCCCAGGTCGATCCGGAGCGACTCGGATTCACGATCCTGGCCTATCTACGGCTGCGCTATCCCAGCAGCAACTACGAGCCGCTGCACCGGCTCCTCGCGGACCTACCCGAGGTCGTCGAAGCCCACCACGTCACCGGAGACGACTGCTTCATCATGAAGGTCGTCGCCACCACCATGAAGCACCTCGAACAGATCAGCGGCAGGATCGGCACGCTCGGAAGCGTCACCACCAACGTCGTCTACTCGTCGCCGCTGCCGCCGAGGCCGTTGCTGCCGCCAGGCTGACTGCCCGGCGATATTCGCCCTTGACCTCAACGGCGGTTGGGTTTTTAGCGTGTGGGCATGAAACCAGAGATGCAACCCGCCGCGCTACAACCGTTGGGATTCTGGGCTGTGCGCGCAGGAGAAGCCATTCGTGCACGCACGCGTGGACGGCTGTCGGAACTCGATGTGACTCAACCCGAGTGGTGGGTGCTGCATCAGCTGTCGATGCACCCAGCGGGCATGACGGACAGCGAGATCGTTTCCATCGTCGGTCCGAACGAGTCCGACGAGAGCATCGTGCAGGCAATCGCGACCGGCGTCGACAAAGGATGGTTCGATCGCTCGGGTGAGAGGCTCCGCCTGACTGACGCCGGCCTGGGACGTTTCCACGCCGCTGCCGAGGTCCAGCGACAGCTCAATGACGAACGGCGCCAGGGTATCTCCGACCACGACTACGCCACCACGATCGACGTGCTACAGCGGACCATCACCAACGTCGGAGGCAACGCGTGGCACTGGTAGCGCATCGATCGCCACGACGAGCGCACTGGCTGCCTCAAGGGAGCTTGGAGGCTCGCAGCGTGTAACTCAGGGGGACGACCCCTGAGTGCTTCGTCAGTGCCCACTCTCCGTCTGGACGCATCGTCATCTGGCCGGGCAGTGCCTCCCACGGAACGCTGTCATGCTCGACCATTGCGTCGAGTCGAAGACCGTTGGTGAGCAGTGCGGAGACGATCTCCCCGAGCGAGTGATTCCACTCGTAGGTCTTCGTCGCCGTCAAGCGTCCCGGCGAGTCGACGTAGGTCTGGTCGTCGTCCCATTCGAGGGGCTCTCGATGCTCGAAGTACGGGAAGCGCAGGTGCAGATCATCATCGAAAGACTCGTCCATGGACCACAGGATGGGGTGCCCCTCACGGATGAACAACGACCCGCCTGGGGCAAGGAGGGCGCTGACCACCCGTGCCCACTCGTCGATACGAGGAAGCCAGCACAACGCGCCGATGCCGGTGTATACGAGGTCAAAACTGCCAGGGCCCAGAACCTGTGCTGCATCGTGCACGTCTGCGTGAACAAAGGAGACATTCGATCCGGTCTCTGAGGCAAGGCGCCTCGCCTCGTCGAGAGAGCGCTCCGAGAAATCGAGGCCTATGACATCGGCACCGAGTCTCGCCAGCGAGATGGTGTCGGTGCCGATGTGACACTGCAGATGCACGGTGCGCAGTCCGGTGACGTCTCCGAGTCGCGGCAGATCGAACTGGACGACCTCAGAGAGCCCTTCCGGGTTGTCGATGAACCGCTGGACACCGTAGCCGGAGCCGTCCCTGGCGGCGTGAAGAACGGCTCGCTGGTCCCAATTCGCCCGATTGAACGCGAAGTAATCGATCTCCACATCTGCCTCCTCGCTTGAACCTGCCGGGCAGCTTATCCGATCGCGAGAGCCGAAAGCTGCTGCAGGACTTCAGTCCTCACA
Source organism: Mycobacterium kyogaense (assembly GCF_036946525.1). Classification (GTDB taxonomy): domain Bacteria; phylum Actinomycetota; class Actinomycetes; order Mycobacteriales; family Mycobacteriaceae; genus Mycobacterium; species Mycobacterium kyogaense_A. Next base: position 146,405 of record NZ_JAQIIY010000007.1, read on the forward strand.
TGCCCGCGCTGCCCGGCGCAGGAGCGCTTTCTATGTCCGCTGAATGGCAGCCGGCGGCACGGTTGCGACGAACCCACCAGCTGCGGCGGCAAGTTCGGCGTCTGCCGTGGCCAGCGCATCAGCCTGCAGTTGCGTCAGCGCAATGTATTCGGCGCGATAGGTGTCAGACCAGTTCAGCTGCGCGGCTATGCGCCACGCGTGGTCTTGCAACGATCGGTCACCGAGGAGGCGGATGCGCAACCCCCGGATGCTGTCGAGGATGTTGCGGCCGGCTCGCTCGTCGAGATGGCCCGCGTGGACTGAACCGTAGACGAGGGCAAGCACCTGTGAGCGCAAGAGAGTGGGAGCGGTGAGGCTGTGCTCCTTCGGAATAGGCGTCCCGTTGGTAGCGAGGTCGATCGCGACCGGCGCGTCGATGACGAAGATGGTCATGAAGGCACCGTTGCACGCGTGACGACAGGGCGCCATCCCGGATGCTGCACCGCTGCCGTGACGGTGCCGTGCGCTCTGCGGTTTCGTTGCGCCCCGGAGAGACGACTACTGGTGGACGTCCCTTTCGATCAGTCGACGAACGGTGGTCAGCGCACCCGGGAGGGTGTCCACAGCGGTGGAACCCAGTGCCAGACGCAATGCCTGCGGCGTATCGGTTGTCGTGCTGAAGGGTTCCGCAGTACTGACCGAGATGCCGGCGCGCTCCAGGGCTGCGGCGATCCGGTCAGCCCGGGCACCGGGCGGTAACGGAACCCAGGTGAAGTACGACGAGGGATGCGCCAGCTGGTCAAGGGGTGCAAGGGCTTTCCTCGCAATTGCCTGTCTGGTGGCGGCGTCACGTCGCTTCTGCGTTTCGAGCCGCGTGACTATGCCGTCCCGCAGCCACTGCGCGGCGATTGCGGTGGTGATCGCCGGCGTGTTCCATGTCGTCGCACGGATGGTTCGCTCGATAACGGTCATCCGCGAAAGCGACGTGACGACGAAGCCGACGCGAATTCCGGTGGCGACGTTCTTGGACAACCCGGAAACGTACACCGTCACGTCAGGAGCAAGGGCTGCCAGCGGTGGTGGCGAGTCTTCGGCGAGGTAGGCATAAGAGCCGTCTTCGATGACCAACAACCCATGTCGCCGCGCGATAGCGATCAATTGACGTCGGGCACCACTATCGATGACCCAGCCCAAAGGATTGTGCAGTGTGGGCATGCAGTAGATCGCGCGTACAGGCCGTCGGTTGCACAACGTGGTCAATGCATCGAGGTCCGGACCGTTCGATGTGGCTGGAAGCGAGGCCAATTCGAGATGCAGAGCGTCGGCCAGCACCTTGAAGCCCGGGTAGGTCAATGCGTCGACGGCAACCACGTCCCCTGGTCCCAGAAGCGCCATCGAAGTGACGGTGAGACCGTGTTGGGCGCCGTTGACCAGTGCCACACAATCTGGGGTGACGTCGAGGCCTCGGTCGAGCAGGTGGGTGGCCACCGCGGCCCTGTCGCGTTCCCGGCCACCATGTGGCTGGTAACGCAAGAGCGAATCCAGGTCGCCGGCGCCAGCCAGTTCACGCAAGGCGTGGCGCAACACATCAGCCTGCCCCGGCAGTGTGGGGTAGTTGAAGTTCAGGTCGACGGCATCCGGGGCGACGGGCCGCTGATCGACGCCGTGACCGGGAGGAAGGGCGACATCGCGCACGAACGTGCCCCGCCCTCGTTCACTGCTCACCAGACCCATGGCCTCGAGCTCTGCGTACACGCGAGAGGCGGTGACCACCGCAATGCCACAGTCGGCAGCCAGCTGGCGGTGGGTTGGCAATCGCGTTCCGGCGCAGAGCTTTCCGGATCGGATGTCGGCGGCGAGTGTGTCGACGACGGACTTGTACCGGGCGGTGGGCACCCCGACAGTGTATGCAGGACAATTTCTTGGTCGTCATGCACCGAGGGTCTTACGGTCGAATCACCACACGAGGAGAGGACCCCCGGCATGCACATCGCCATCTTGACGTTCGAGGGCTACAACGAGCTGGACTCCTTGATTGCCCTGGGCCTGCTCAACCGGATCACCGACGACGACTGGCGGGTCACCATCGCCACGCCGGCACCGAGGGTGCGGTCCATGAACGGGGTCGTGATCGAGCAGATGTCGAGCCTGCAGGACGCGGTCGGGGCCGACGCGGTCATCGTCGGCAGCGGTATCGCGACCCGAAAGGTCGTCGAAACGCCCGCCATCATGGATTTGCTCGCTCGACTTGATCCCCAACGCCAACTCATCGCCGCGCAATGCTCGGGTGCGCTCGTGCTGGCCAAGCTCGGCCTATTGAGTGACGTGCCGGCCTGTACCGATCTGACGACGAAGCCGTGGGTCGTCGCAGCGGGCGTCGACGTATTGAATCAGCCGTTCTTCGCCCGCGGAAACGTCGCCACGGCGGGGGGCTGTCTTGCCTCGCAGTATCTCGCGGCCTGGGTCATCGCGAGGATGCGCGGAAAGGACGCCGCTGTCGCGGCATTGCACTACGTCGCTCCGGTCGGTGAGAAGCAGGAGTACGTCGACCGGGCGTGGCGCAACATCTCGGCGTACCTCCCCGCTGGGGTACCGGCCTGATCGACAGCATCGACGTCAGCGTGCACGCGCGCGTCGTCAGCGCGAGTCGATGCCGCGCAAACCACGCTGGTAGCTGCCCGGTGTCTGCCCCATGACGGCGGTGAACGCCTCGATGAAACTCGAGGGATTCGACCACCCACAGGCATTCGCTGTGTGGATCACCGAGTAGCCGCGGTGGAGGCACATGATGCCGTGGTGAACTCGCAGCAGCGTGCGCCAGCGGGGAAAGCTCATGCCGAACTCGTTGCGAAGAAGTCGGCTCAAGGTGCGCTCGCTTGCACCCACGGCGCGGCCGAGTTCGGCCAGCGTGGTGGTCTGCGCGGGGTCGGCGTCGAGCAGTTCGGCTACAGCACAGAGCCGGTCGTCCTTCGGTTCCGGCATGCTCAGTGGTTGCTCAGGAGCCGCGACCAGTTCGTCCAGGAGCACCGCCCGTAGCCGCGCGTACGCGCCAGGGCTAGCCACCTGCCGCGTCGTCAACGCGACGATGCCCTCACGCAGAAGCGGGCCGACCTCGAACACGCTGGGCTGATCGGGCAGCCACTGCGAGAGTTCCACGGGAATGACGATGATGCGGACGTCTGTGCCGCCGAGACCTCGGTGAGCATGCCGGAACCCCGGTGGAGTCCACGTCGCCCGGTTGGCCGGCGCGATCCACGTGCCGCGTTCCGTCGTGGTGGCCAGAGCTCCTGACGCGGCGTACACCAGCTGCCCCTCAGTGTGTCGGTGAGTTCCGATTCGCGTATTGGCACCGATTCGTCCGGCGTGGTGCGGCGCTCCAGCCGGATACGTCGGCACCGGCTCGAGTAGTTGGCGGGTTTCCGGCATACACCGGCACATTACCGGTGGTGCCCTTACTTTTGTTAGGTAACCCTTAGTTGAGCGTCCGCACAACGAAGGAGCCTTGATGGACACCCTCACCTCACCCCCGGTTTCTGATGTCTTGACTCGCCTGTTCGCCGAGGCCCACGCGGCGGACGGTGCCCTCTACGCGCAGTGGGAGGAGGCGCTGGACGGCAGCAGCGAGGAGATTGCGCAGTTGATGGCACGAGAGGCGCAGGATTACCGGGCCGTTTACCGGGAGTTCGCGAACAACTTCTTGAACGTGTCAGCTGAATTCGGTCGGTTTCTCTACGTCTGCGCGCGCACCCGCCGTGCACGGAACATCGTCGAATTCGGCACATCCTTCGGTGTTTCCACCATCCACCTGGCCGCGGCGCTGCGCGACGGAGGAGGGGGCCGGCTCGTGGGCACGGAGCTCGAGACCGCGAAAGCCGCGCGCGCACAACAGAATGTGACGGCCGCCGGCCTGGGTGAGCTTGTCGGCATTCGCGTCGGCGACGCCCTCGAGACCCTGCGGCAGGACATCGGCGACGACGTCGACCTCGTGTTGCTGGATGGTGCGTGGAGCTTGTATCTACCGGTACTCCAGATCCTCGAGCCGCACCTCGCTGCGGGGGCGCTGGTGATCGCAGAGAACGCGGTGGACGAGTCGGGCGACTATCTCACCTACGTGCGGGACCCCGCCAACGGTTACCGATCACTACGTCTTCCCTTCCAGCCCGGCCGAGGCAACGAGATGTCCGTCTACACGGTGTGACCGCCGACATCACACCAACAGGAGGATCTGTGGCAATTCACCTCAACAACGTTCCCCTTCTGAACACACTGCGCGACAGCGTGTTCCTCTCCGCGACGATCAGCGAGATCAGCTCTCTGACCCCACGAATGCGACGCATCCGGGTGAGCGGCGATCAGCTGCGGCGGGTGTCCTGGAAGCCCGGTCAACACGTACGGTTGCAGGTCGCCGGGATGCTCGACTCCATGCTGCGGCTCCACCCGCACGACGCACTGCGCACCTACTCCATCTATGACGCGGACCCCGAACGCGGCTCCCTCGACATAGCGATGCTGGATCACGACGGTGATCCCGGCTCGCCCACTCCGGCCCGCCGCTGGGCGGCGACCGCGGCGGTCGGGGACCACGTGACGATGACGCGGCCCCAAGGCTCCTTCGTGGTCCGCCCTGACGCGCCGTATCACCTGTTCGCTGGGGAAGAGACCGCCGCGGTCGCCTTCGCCGCGATGTTGCGTGCGGTGCCCCACGACGCCGCGGTGTACGGAGTCGTCGAAGGAGCGCTCGCATCAGACCACATTGCCCTGTCGCGCAACCTGATTCACGTGGAGCGCGGCGACGCGAGCGCCGCCGACTCGCCAGTTATCGCGCAGGCCGTTCGAGACCTCCCCCTCCCCGACCAGCCAGGTATCGCTTACCTCGCCGGTGAGGCGCGCACGGTACAGACACTGCGAAAGATTCTGGTGCACGAGCGAGGCTGGAACCGGCGCCACATCCTCACCAAGCCGTTCTGGACACCGGGGCGCCGCGGCATGGAATGAGGCCGTCTCGATCTACTCCTCAGTGAGCGAGTTCTTGGCTGACGTCGAACCGGCGCACGACAACACGGTCACGCCCTTGCCGTTTGGCGGCATAGAGTGCGTCGTCGCACTGCGCCAGAAGCGACTCGGCGTCGAAGGCACACTCGGCGGGCACCAGAACACAGCCACAGCTGAGAGTGATGCGGCCAAGAGTCGATGCGGCGTGAGGGATCGCGGCCTTGTCGAGCGCTGTGGTCAATCGTGTCAGGATCTCATCCAACCGTTCGGCGCCACCGTGAACGACGAACACGAACTCCTCACCGCCGAATCGCGCCACGGTGCCGTCCGGCTCCACCGCAGACATGATCGACGCGGCCACAGCCTGCAAAGCGGTGTCCCCGGCGAGGTGGCCGTAGTGATCGTTGTAGGCCTTGAAATGATCGATATCGACCATCCCAATTGCGAGATCATGACCCTGAGAGTCGCGGCCTGTCGCCATCTCGGCCAACCGTGAGGAGAGTTGGCGCCTGTTAGCGGCACCGGTCAACGGGTCGTGCATGCTCTGGTGGGTGAGTTCGGCCGTCAGCCGTTCCAGCGCCTCGTTGGCCGCGCGCAACTCGGCGTCCTGACGGTGGGCTTCGGTGATATCGGTGATGAAACCGATGACCCGACGGTGCCCTGTCACCTCGTCAGTGATCAGACGGGCCACCGACCGCACCCACCGCACCTCGTCTTCAGGGCGGACTATGCGAAAGGTCCGCTCGTAAGCGGCCCCCGTGGCAGCGAGCTCGGCTGCCGTCTCGACGACTTCGGTAGCTTCATCCACATCGTCGGGATGGATGACAGAACGCATTTCAGCGACTCGGGTCACCCGCGGACCCTCATCACGGCCAACAATGCGATACCACTCGGAGTCGCAGTGAAGAACGTCATCATCGATGTCGTAGTCCCAGACCCCCAGCCCGCCGACTTGCGTTGCAAGCATCAGCCGCTGCCGACTTTCGTGAAGCTCCGCACGCGCCTCTCGCTCCGCTGTGACGTCGCGCGATACGCACACTATTGCGGTGACTCCGCCGTGTGCGTCGTGGATGGGAATCAGTAGGTTGTCCCACATCCGAGTGGATTGGTAGGGAGTCCGGCTGCTTCCGGAGAACCGACAGGTCTCGCCCGATCTCGCTACTCGCAGCGCATCACGCGCAGCCTGTCGGCAATCGGGTGTCAATAATCCCGGCCAATCCATCCCGAGTTCGGCATCCTGAGAGAGTCCGAGAGCCTGCCGGCCAGCAGCGTTCATCGCCAAAAGAGTCGCGTCCGGCGCAATGAGTTTCATGCAGTCGGGACTGGCGTCGAGCATCCGCCTCTGGATCTCCAAGCGGTCCTCCAACCGGCCGGACCGAGATCTGTCGGAGCTACCTGCCGAGTCAACCCGCACACTTCCCCCATTTGCCGCTCATCGATCTCGCCAGAAGTGGATGCTCTCACTCGCGAAGGCCCTGCGCTGGTGAACTGACCCGTGCCTGGCGTCTCAACCCGTCTTTTTTCACGGAACGAAAACTCATGGACCGCCCTGCTGTGCGTCCGAGGGGACGGGTGTTTACCCAACCTGTGGCGGGGTTCTGTTGCCCGAGATCCGAATTCAGATGTCGAGCACATCCGCGGCTTTCCTACGAGGCAAAGGCCCACCGGGAGACCCGGCGGACGAGCGTCGGCTCACGACCGACGAACCTGCGGCCACCGGTCGTGCTGCCTCGCGCGGCATCTGCTTGGCGCCCCACACAAACACAAAGGCCACGAACCAAATCTGGTTCGTGGCCTTGTGCCTGCGGTGCTGAACCGCTCAGGTGTGTGTGGTTCTCAAATGCAGGTCAGAGTGCGAATCCGGAGCTTAATTCCACCAACTTTTTCCGATTTTTCCACCGACTTTATCCAGGGTCAGAGGACAACTTCGGTGGTGCCGCACCGGCCTACGTTCGGTCGCGCCGGTTGATATCAGCGCTTGTCCTCGCAAAGTGCGAGCCTGGCGTTTCCACTGGCAGCGGGCGTTCTGTGGCGGTTCGTCGAATTCTTGCCGGTTCATTCCACCGACTTTCCGGGTGCAGACATGGCAATGGACCGCACCGGTTGGGGCGCGGTCCATTGGCGGAGATGCTTCTAGGTTCGTGGCGGTGTGCGGGCGGGTTCATGGCCGAGGTCGGCGGCGAGCTGACGCATCCGGATATCGATGGACTCTTTCCTGACCTTGGCGGGGTCGAAGTTTGCTTGGCTTTCCCGGTTGGAGGCGACAACTGCCATGGCCAGGATCAGCTTGATCATCGGGTCGCGTCGCGGCCCGTCGGTGAGCTGCCTCAGCCCTGTCACGTGGGCGGACTTCAGGTGGCTGAACCGCTGTTCGGTCAGCGCGCGAGCTGCCTCAAAGTACACCGCGTGTTCCCAGCTCCCGGGTACCAGATCCCATTGCGCGCGCTTGAACTGGTCCGGAGTGAGGGTGACCATGACGCTGGACTTGGCGCAGCATCCACGTTCGTGGGCCTGCCAGGTCGGCTCCGCAACCGGGACTCCGCGACGGCCGTACTGCATGGATTCGGGTTTGAGTGGGCAGGTGACGTTCCCCAGCGCCGCCGGACAGACCAGTTTGACCTTCACCACCTGGTTGCGTGAGCGACCCAGAACGGGCCTACCGTGCCCGCTTTGTGCGTAGAAGGGCCGTGAGTTGTAGCCCATGAGGTAGGGCAGGATGCGCCGCAACCGCTTGTCGTGGAGGCGGAACTGATCGTTGCTTAGGAGGTGTTCCATCTTCGGTGCGCTGTGGCCTTTGATCTTCTCCAGGACGGCGGGGCAGAAGAACGCCCCGGCCCATTGGAGAGCGCCCGGTTCGGGCTCAGAGGCGGGCGCCCCGGCAGGTTTCGTCGAGGGACATTCGATCCCCCAGCCCTTGGGGAACCGGCCGACGAAGTTGTAGCGACGTTCGAGCAGGATGTCGGCAGTTTTGTCCTTCGTGTTGTAGGCCATGTCGGAAACCATGAACGGCCACTTAGCGCGGAGGCTTTCGGGACGTCCGGTCAGACCGTTGGCCTCGGCTTGTTCGAGCGCATCGGCCATGCCTTCCGGGCTTCCTGAAGTTCCGTAGTGGATGGCGATGCCGACGAAGACCGGGGCCACGGCGTGCATCGCCGTGGGCTTGCCGATGCGGGTCAGCGCGGTCATTTCCAGGGTCATCCCCGCATAGGTGATCTGGCGGGTGGTGCCGTCGCTGGCCGCAGACTTGCGGTCGCGCACGTGGTAATTCGCACTCGGTACGGCGCCGCGCAGCTTGTCGTCGGCGACGCCGATCGTGCCGTCTTGTTTGGCGACGAGGTAGAGGGTGCCGTCGACGACGAGGTCTCCCCGGCAGCCTTCTGGGTTGTTGACCTCTACGGACGCTGCGACGATTCGGTTAATGGCCAGGTGCACGAGTCGTGCGGCTCGTTCAGCATGCTCGCGTTGTTCGTCGGTGCGCCTGTTGAGACGGGCGTGATACTGGCCGTTTGTCATGCGCCGGGCCGGCAGGTCAGCCCACGAATCGAACGGCCTGAGCCTGCGTGTCCACCAGGCGGTGAAGCGCTTGTACTCGGCATGGTGTTGTCGCCAGATCCTCGAGCAATCCTGGTCGTGCATGCCGACTGCGGTGAGTTGGGCCGCGGTGAGCTCCGTCATCGTCTGCAGGATGCCCGTCAGTGTGGGAGGGCGTTTCATCACGACCCTGATTAGAAGCGAGACCAGAACCGCGGTGGTCGTATAGGCGATGCCTTGTCGGCGTCGCCCGACCGCCTCACGACGATGAGGGTGTTGATCGTCGATGAGTTCGGCTACCCCGGATTCCCACACCAGGTAGCGGGCGTAGTGGAAGAGGTCGTCGGCGATGATGCACTCCGGTTTGCGTGCGGCGATCATCGCAGGCTCTCCTGCTGAATGGTGATCGCGTGCCGGATTTTGAAGTGCGGCAGTTCCTTTCGTAGATCACTCAATAACCTCAGGTCCGCAACATCCGCCAGCTGCAACAGCATCGCTGTGGGTATGCGTCGTTCGGCCATGTCAAGAATCCACCGGTTGCGCAGCGCCGCCGCCCTGACGGGCGGATATCCCTTGTTCGTCAGCTTTTCGCTGATGCGGTTCACGATATTGCGTTCAGCGAACTCGGCGTTAGGGGCCAGCACCAGGCCGTCGCCGACTCGGGCCGCCAACTCGATGAGCCGGGAGTTGATGCCGGGTTCCAGGACCGGTACCTGCCGCGCACCGCCAGCGGCGTTGGGCAGGGCGACGACGCAGATCGCACGGCCGTGTGAGCGCACGGTGGTGATCGCCGTTCCTCGTAGGACCTTGAAGTCGGCCGCGCGGGCACCGACGCCATAGCTCAGATCCGCCAACGCCAGCGCTCGCATACCCAGCGGGGTGGGCAACTCCCAGACGACCCTGTAGAAAGAGCGGATCTCGTCGTAGCTGGCTGCCTTCCGCTTCGTCCGCGCCACCGGCGTCACCCGCTCTGGCGGGTACTCCCTCGGATGGAACAAGCGTCCCGCGGTGTAGAGGACGTGACGGACTTGCCGATGACCTCGGGGGCTCTGCGCTCCGGTGACCTCCAGTCGCTCGTCGACCGGTCCGCGCTTGAGTGCTCTCTTTGCGTCGACGACGCCACCGACGGCGGCCCAGGCCAAATGCCTCGCCACCTCCGCACAGGACTTCTTGTCCGTCGCTTCGGTAGTGAACTCAGTCATGCACTGGACCTTCGCGGCCTCCAGAACCGCTTCCCTGGCGATCTCGGGGTCCGGATACCGGATCTTGATCGTGGTGAGCATGGCCATGCGCTTCTCGAGATCGGGGCCCGGCTCCGGCAGCGGCGTCAGGGCAGCGCGTTGCATGAACGCCGATGCCGCTTCCAGGAGCGGCTCAGGCGGTGCCGCGTCAGGAACAGTCACCGACGCGTCGGCCGCAGTGAACCCCTTGAATCGGGCCATCAACGACCACCACCGATCACGCGGCGTGGTTGGTTGACAATCGTGCGTGGGCACGCTGAAATGAACACAGTCCTCCTTGGAGGGTTTGAAGAGCCTGAGAACTCTTTGTTTGTCTGGAAGCCGGGTTGCCGCCCGGCTTTCGGCATTTCTGGGCGGCACATGCCGCGGGACTGCCGTTAGGTCACTGAAGCTAGGTGTTCGGTGCACCTCCCGAATTCTGGGCGGCTGCAACAGGGTTCAGTGGATTCTCGATAGACTCGTAGCGATCGATTCCGTGCTGGCTCAGCGCCAGCTTCAGGAGTTCACTGCCGGCCTGCGACAACGTAATGTCCGCGGAATCCGCATACGTGTAGACGGCTTCGGCGATAGCCGGTGGCAGGCTGAACTCGACTCGCACCCGTGAAAGGCGCCCGTTCCGTGGCCTGCCCATCGCAGCTCCCATCGAGTCCCGGAGATTTGTCGAGAGATTCCCGGCCGTAGATTAACCGACCTGTCACGTTGAATACGTTGTTGTTCAGGGCTTCTCGCAACAATCAGTGTGCACGTTCACCGTATGTGGTGAACTTCGGAAGTTAGGCACCGTGGCGGCGAAGATGGTCCCTGTTGAGGTAATGGTTCCACGCGATGTACGCGCCCTGTGGGCATACTCGTTGCTGGACAATATATTTCGACTTCTTGTGAGCGAGCAACGCCAAGCGGTTGATCGAACTCGCGACCGCCGTTAGTTCCTGCGCGCGGAACTCGACAATGCAGATCGAAACATCCAGCTACTGCTTCGGAGAGGCCTTCGCAAACAGTTCTTTGCGCGCGTGTCGCCGGCGCCGGCGCATCGACAGCGGCGAAAGCAAGTAAAGGACACGCAGCTTCGTTCGTCGCCAGACCTGACGATTCCGTTCAATCATCAACCACGGCGGCAACTGAGTCCGGTTCACCGGAGATGCGCCTGACGGTAGCCCGCTGCACGTCGGTCAGCTGGTCCTCGGTGTAGCCATCGATCGCCAGAGACCACCACACCATCCTCATGTTGGGACATCGAGGACAACGTCGGGGGCCGACGATACCGAACTGGCCCATGCGCGGTGGGTAGTCCCATCTGAGATCAAACGCATCGCTCGGGGTCAGGTCTTTTCAACCCCGCAGACTTCGCAGATATGCCGCCACTGTCGTTCGGTGTCCGTCATGCGCCGCAGTCTCACCTGCAGCAGTGACAGGTATGCGAGGCAAGCGAGGAGGGCCTCAGCGCCGCACCCACGGTGGTCGACCAGGTTGCGCCCAACGCAAGGCGTCCACCGACCGTGCTGGCGCTTCAAGCCGTTCGCGCCCCCGCCGGGGTCAGCCAACATGTCGCTGACCGGGGTCTTGATCAAGGACCTTGCAGGGGCAGATCCCGCTAAGCTCACATCCCATCTCGCGAGAGGTACGGCATGCGAACGACCTGGAGGAAGAGGGATTGAGGTTAAGTCGAGTCTCCGTCAGGAAGTATCGAAGTATCGACAGGGCTGCCGATTTCTCAGTCGGTGACTTCACGGTTTTAATCGGGCCGAACAACCAAGGTAAGTCGAATTTGCTGCGTGCGGCAGTTCTTGCGATGAACATTATCGAGGCTTGGTCCAGCTTGCCTGCATCACTGGTCGCGGACAGGGCGGTACCTACACGACTTTTTCGGCCCGGTAGGCCTTCACCGCGCAACAGGGTTATCCGTGTTCCCGAGAGTGAAAGTCGGCTCGATTATGACTGGGAACGGGACTACCCGCTATTCGCCCGAGGCCGACGCGGCGCTTCGCAGAGCACCGTCATACTTCTTGAATTCGAGCTGGACGAAGCGGAACAGAACGCTTTCAGGTCAGAAACAGGAATATCCACCAACCAACGCCTTCCGATTCAAGTGACTATCAATAAGCTTAAAACGTCATTGACGATTCCCAAGCAGGGGAAAGGAAGCCACGATAAGCAAGCGCGGCAGATCGCATCATTTGTCGTAGATCGAGTTAGCATCCTGCATATCCCGGCGGTTCGCACCGGAGAAACTGCCAAAGTTATCGCGGAAGAGATACTTGCTTCTCGTCGACGTTCAATCTTGCGTAGCGCCGAGTACGAGGACCTCGTTTCACAGATCAAGGAACTTGATCAGGTTGCGGTCGCAGAGGTTGAAGAAGTTCTTATGGATACGCTAACGCGTTTCGTCCCTGGCACTCAGAGTGTTAACCTGCAGGTTCGCGATCTAACACGGGCTACGATTCTTGAAGATATTCAGATCGATGATGGTGTTAGTACGTCTATAGCGACAAAGGGCGACGGCATTCAGAGTTTGGCCGCGCTAGCGCTCACGTTGGAATGGACGCGATCGAGAAGTCGCCCTGACAAAAAGCTAATTGTTGCTGTAGAGGAACCTGAATCTCACTTACATCCCGGTGCTGTTCACGAGCTTCGCACTGTGTTAAGAGGGATTGCCGAGACTCAACAAGTAATCGTGACCACGCACAGCCAAGCGCTCGTCAATCGGTCTGACATCAACCAGAATGTCATAGTAAGTAACCGAGGCGCGAAACGGGCGGACGCGATCGACGATCTGCGCTTGGCACTCGGAGTGAGACTCTCCGATGCCCTTGCGCCTACCGAAGTAATCGTTATCGCCGAAGGCTGGCTCGACGAAAAAATTCTGCCTATCCTCCTTGCTCAGCGTGAGCGAGAAGTTCAGGAATGGCTAACAGACGGACGCGTTGCCTTCGAGTCTGCGGGATCTGGCAGCAAGATTTACGCTCGCGCATTAGCGGCGCGCAGCATCCTCACCCAACCAGTCGTAGTATTCGATGGCGATGAAGCAGGCGTCAAGGACGTAGCCCGACTCGAGACGGACGGAATAGTCGACCCGACGTGCGTCGTCCAGATCAAACGAACGGGACTGCAGTACGCCGAGATGGAAGACCTATTCCTGCTGCCGGCCTATATCGACGCGGTTGAAAAGGCGATCGGATTTACGCTGTCAGCGAGACAGCGTCGAACGCTTGATGAGAATCGGAGCGGTGCATGGAGTGAGCGGCTCGAGTCCATTCTGAACAGCGCCGGTGTTGCTAGTCCGAAAACGATCGTCAAACGTGCCAAGCATGCTGTATACGAATCTATCTCGTCCGCGGTGGCACGCGGTGACAAGGTTGTGCGAGAAGATTCTGAGCCGCTACTTGACCGTCTCGTCGATGTAGTTCGGCGCCAACTTCACGAGCACTAGCTAAGCTAGGTGGCCCACCGTCCGGGTTCAATAATCTGCTGGGAAGTGCTACCACCGTCGCACACCCGTTAACGCTGCTGATCGACTGTCATCCACAGCAGCACGTCGAGGATCCGCAGATTCGACACCGCAGCAGGCATATTCGGCACATCGCTGCGGATCTGCGTCAACCACGTCCATATCGCTCGGTCGTCGGCGACGAGGACCGCTTGGAATTGTCGCCAGTAGTCCACGGTGTCCAGGCCGGTGGCCTGCTCAACGAAGCTGTCCCAGATGGGGATGAGCCGCGGACGTTTGGCAGCGATGAGCTTGCTGGTACGGGTTCTTCCCATACCGTCGTTGCCTCGGCGCAGCACCTGCCACAACCGGCTGGCAGGCCCACCGGCCACGAGGTCGTCAGGATCGATGGTGATGATGTCGACGTCCACCGGGATGTCGTGCAGCAGAGCGGTCATGTCGCAGGCGTCGCGACCCAACAGGCGGATCGCCGCCTGGGCAGGGATATCGACGCTGAGCATCGAGGCGGCGGTGAAGTCCGCGGGCCCAATCGAATACGGATCACTGTTCAGCGCGGCCATTGCCTCGAATTGCGATCCTGAATAGGCCGGTCTTCCGGCAGCGGTGACGGCGTAGTAGCGCGTCACCAGTTCGACGGCCTCGTCGGTATGGCGCTGCACAACCACTTCGGGCCACCGATGACGCCACTGCGTGTATTCGAACTCTGCCATTCTGGCTCTCCCTACAGACGAGGGTCGGTGGGTTGGTAACCACGGCGGGCCGACATTGTCGGGTCGTTACGTCATCAGCGCTGCGTCAAGGTGATCTTGTCGCCCTCAGGGTCCGAGGTGCGCACGAAGTTTGGCAGGTCGCAGGTCCACGACGCTCCGACGGCGTCACGCCGCCTCACGGTGGCCGAAATATCCTCGACCACGAAGCCGAGTGGCACAGAGCTCACCGGGCGGCGCGCGGTCGCCGGCCACAGCTGCAGCCCCAGTTCGCCGTCGTAGTGGCGCGAATATTCCGGCTCCTCGATGCAGAACAACGCCAATCCGATCGCTTCATAAAAGCGCGCGGTCGCATCGACGTCGCTGACGAACAGCGTCAGTTCATGGAAATCAATGGCCACGGGCGACGCTGAACCACTCGATCCAATAGCACTGGGGATTCACGTCGAGTTTCACCTATCTGCCGACGTCGGTCGAGCACAGCTGCCAATCGCTGATCCAGGAAATCTTGGGCTGCTGATCCGAGTACCTGGTTGGCGGTCGCAGCCAGTTCGCCGACTGATGCCAGCGCCACCGCTTTCCACCTTCCAGCAGTGTCGGTCTCGTCGACGACAGCGACGAAGTTGTCCACGGCACCGCAACGAAGTGCCGACACCTACCGCCGCGCGGCGATCCAGTCATCACCCATCCGCGCACCTTTCCCACGTGCCCGCATCGGGACCGTACCGGCCAGGACCGACAGATCTCCGAGCTCAGCGCTGCCCCGGTTGCTGTCTGGCGAGATATGCCTTGACGGCTGCACTACGGCGATGGTCGGCCGGGACCACCCTGCCTGCCAGCTTGGCCGAGGCTTTCGTGGCGCGGCGACCAGCGTTCCTGAGGGCCTCGTCCGACACGACCACCTTCTTCAGTTTTCGTTGTGCCACAACACACCTCCGCGAGGCAATAGGGAGAGCCGACGGTACCGCTGGCGAACGAGTTCCGCTGCCCGACGGCACTCGTCAAGGACTCATTGCGAGTCAATCAACTAGCACCGCAATGGATTGCGGCTCACCGGCGATCCTCCTGACCGTCGCCCGCTGCTCTTCGGTCAGCATGTCCTCGGTATAGCCGTCGATCGCGAGAGCCCACCAGACCGTTCTGACGTTGGGGCAATTCGGGCAGCAACGGGGGCTGACGACACCGAACTGGCCCATCCGCGGCGGATAATCCCACCCGAGGTTAAATGCATCGCCCGGGGTCAGGATTTCCTCGACCCCGCATACTTCGCACATGTGCCGCCACTGCGGCTCGGTGTCACTCACATGCGTCAGCCTCACCGGCAGGGGTGACACGTGAGAGGCGGCTGCAGCCCACCTGCTTCTTCACCATCCGCGCTCACGGCACGAACTGAGCATCCCAACCCCATCTTCCACTCTCGCAGCGGCATACTCCGCTTGGCGTATCGAGATGGTCGATCCCCGTCCTATTGCGTAAGCGCGGTAGAACGTAGCAGAGACCGCCTCGCGTGACCGACGCCGCTACTCTGGGTATCGGTCGAGACAGTTGTCACGGGCTAAGTCAGAAAGAGGTGGGGATGATGGCGTCCGAACCGCCTCCGACATCACGCGAGTGGCGGACATGGCCCGACATAGCCGAATTATTCAATGGACCAGAGGATCCCCGCTGGAACGTGGACCAAGACCGAGTTGAGCGCGACGTCCGCGATCCAGATAGCGGCCATCGAAGCGACACTTAGATTGTGATGAGTGACGCGAAGATGGTGTCACGGCCGTTGGTCAGTCCGTTGCGTTGACGTCGGCCATTCCAGCGCAAGTGGGCTTCGTTCGGTCAGGGAATCGTCAACATCGGAATCACGCGGCGACAAGATCCGATGGACCGTGTATGCGAACTCGGTGATGCCTCAGTGCCTTTCGGATTCGACGTGCACGCCCTGTTCTTCTCCGACCGCTGCTGCTGCCATGCTCCGCAACGCTACCAAGGAGGCTGGTCAGACGTGACGCAGCCTCGCGGAGGGCTAGCCACGTACCAGTGGGTCAGCCGGTCGCGGTGTTCTGGCGCCACTGCCGTACCGCGACAATCACCTCCGAACGGGTGATACGTCGATCGCGGAGGCGGACGTAGAGCGTGTCCATCCGTGTATCGACGCGCCCGCTGTAGCCGAGCCGCAGGCCCGCCTCACCCGGGGTGATGCTCGCGCTGGACAGCTCGGCGGCCAGGTGAGGCCGCTGCCCGCCGCTGAGCCGGATCCACTCGATGACGGTGGGGTCCTCTCCAGCGAGCCCGTCGAGACGCGCGGCCGTCCACCGCAGATGCATCTTCTCGGCCTTCTTCAACTCCCACCCGAAGCACTCCCCGTTGGGGTGAAGGTGCTCAGGACGTTGTGCGATGACCTCATCGAGCAGCGCCTGCAGGATCGGCGGACGCCACCGGCCGGTCTTCGACGTCGCGGACTTCTGGTGGAGTGGCGGTTCGGCCTTTACACGTGCCAGGGCTTGGGCGAACGTCTCTCCGGGCGGCTCAGCGGGGAGGGCTAGATCGGCGGAGTCTCCGTAGAGGCCCGGTTCCAGAGAGTGCTCGGGATTGGCCGGAGGATCAGCGGCGGCGAAGTCGCGACGAATGGCCCGCACCACCGGGGCCTCGATGGTGCTCATCGCCGACTTGACCCATTCGCCGCGTCGGCGTAGCTCGTCGACGAGTCGAGCTGGGGGCCAGCCCAGCTCCTTGGCGAGTTCATGGACGCGCATCGTGTGCTTGGGCGGAGGGTCTAACCTCATGGATGTTCCTGACTTCAGACGCGGGGACACTTTCGCTGGCCCACACCGCTGCAACGGTGTGGGCCAGCACTATTTTCTCCTCGGCCCCCGACGGGATGTTGTGTTTGACAACACTTAAAAGCTTCTAGGCAACACTTAAGATCAGGCGGTGTCGCGGGGACCTGGAGCACTGCAACGGCAGATTCTGGGTGCACTGTGGTCGCGCGGTGAATCCGACTGCTACGACATCAGTGCGCTCTCGGATCTGTTCCCTCGGCATTTCCTGGAGGGGTGCACCACACTGCGTGCGCGATGGCGTTGGTACACAATCGATCTCCTCGATGTGGTTGCCTTCGGAGATGACCGTAGTCATCGCGTGAGTGCGCACCGGGCGGTGCGCTCCCTGGCGCGAGCTCGCCGGCTACAGATCGTCGATCGATGCCCGTACGACGATCCCTTCCTCGCGCAAGTCGACTACTACGGCAACCGGTTCGGCGGAATCGACCTCGCGGAGATCGGCCAGTACGCCGACCCGCGGTGGCCCGGCCGACAGGGCCGACATCTGTGGTTACGTCTACCGCCTCCGATCACCGACCACGTTCCCGACGACGATCAACTGGTCCGGCTGGAGCTGCTGCAGGAGGGGTTCATCCCTGAGGCGCTCGATGAGTTCATGGGCACCCTCGACCGGAGCTCGGCCTGGCGCTCCGACACCGGCCGGTACCTGCGTTGGTTGTTTTGCGGACCGAGTGCGGGCAGCTAAGTCTCCATCGAAGAACTGTGTGGCGGTGTCGTGGATACGACTGAGACGCGGTAGGCAGCAAAGCCGCGTGGTAGCCGACGTGACGGGCCGGTTCTGTCGACGCTGCGGCCTACGCTCTGCCCATGGCGGTTGTTCCCGTTCAGTGCTGGATGCGCACGTTCAAGGTCGAGTACACCGGCGGCGCGGCGTCGGCGTTCGTGATCAACCACCAAGACCGGCAGTGGCTGATCACGGCCAAGCACGTAGCCGACGCCGCAGTCCGCAATGGCGTCGCTGCCCTCACCCTCACTGGGGAGAACGGGCTCGACGTCGAGCTGTCGGGACCTTTGGTGCCGGTCCCGCTGGTCGAGGCCGGACCGGATATCGCGGTGTTCGACCTCGGCGGTAGGAAGATCGTCCGCGACGACATGACGTTGGTGCCGTCCGCTGAAGGAGTGGCACTCAGCCAGGAGGTGTTCTTCCTCGGGTTTCCGCTGACGGGCACTCTGCCCCTGATGGGCCGGCTGCCTGCGGTGAGGCGCGGGATCGTCTCGCAGCGGGCGCACCTTAATGGTGTCGTCGCCTGGATTATCGACGGCCACAACCTGCCCGGCTTCTCCGGCGGACCGTTGGTGTTCGCCAACGCCGGCGGCACGGGCTCGACGTGGCACGTGCTCGGCGTCGTCAGCGCCTACTGGTTGCACCGGATCGATGTCGAGGTAGCTGGCACCGACCTGCCGGACGGTGTCAGCTTCACCGTGCCCACCAACGCCGGTCTGGTCGTCGTCTACGACATCAAGCACGCGGTCGACGCGATCGATGCGTTCGTGAACGCCGGGGTCTGATCACCATGACGCATCCCAGCCGGGCGCGTAATGGACAGAGCGTGGGGGTGAGGAAGCGCGGTACTCGTACTCACCTGAGCGGAATCGGCTTCTGCTGCTCTCGTTGGTGCAGGTATGGGGCAACAAGTGCTACTGGTGCAAGATGCCGAAGCCGTTCCGGGACTTAGAAATAGACCACGTAGTATCCGTAACCGTCACGGGTCTGGACGGTGTTTCCGCTGCTCAAGAGCTGGATGGTATGCCGCTGACACGTGGGGCGGCGTGTCGCGGTGGTAAGCGGATTCGATGACTCGGGTGCGCATGGTTCGGCTAGCGCTGTTCACGGCGGTGGCCGTCGTGGTGGCCTATCAGACGGTTCATTCGGCGACCGAGCGGTCTCAGTTCATCGCGTCCGCCGACGTCCCCACGGTGGCTCCAGGCGAGGACGTCCTGGCCGGCGTCGCGGTGCTTCCGCTGAGGATGCGTGCGGGCGACTACCGACGTGCCGCATTTGGAGAGTCTTGGACTGACGATAATGATGCTCCGGGCGGTCACAACGGACGCGATACGCGCAACGACATCTTGGATCGCGACCTAGTGGAGAAAACCTACGTTGCAATCAGCAGGTGCCCGACGGCGGTAGCGACGGGTGTGTTGCACGATCCATACACGAGCCTGACCATTTCATTCACCCGCGGCAATCAGACAGAGCCGCAGTTCAGATCGAGCACATAGTGCCGCTTGCCTACGCCTGGGACCAAGGGGCCAGTTTTTGGCCGGACGACCTGCGTGTCCGTTTCGCAAACGATCCTGCGAATCTTGTTGCGGTGCAGGGGCAAGCGAACCAGGACAAAGGCGATAAGGAGCCAGCTCTTTGGATGCCGCCCAATGCGGCGTTTCATTGTCAGTATGCGATGCAGTTCATCGCGGTGATGCGTGGGTACAGGCTGCCGGTCGATGCACCCTCCATTCCGGCTCTGCATCAGGCGGCGAGCACGTGTCCAACACGCTGATGGGGCGCCCGTTACGGCCTGCTGTCAGTGCAGACTGGAACGCGTGCTTCCTGTTACCTCGTGGATTTGAGATATGACGTCACCGATACAACTCGCGGCACAGATCCGTTTTCACCTATCCCACCTTGGTGAGACCAACGATCATCACGCGTTTGAGAAGATTTGCTTGGGACTTGCAAAGCGCCGAATTGTTAGCAACCTGATGCCGGCGACAGGTCCCGTCTCTGCGGGCGGAGACGGGGGACGCGACGCCGAGAGCTACTGGTCGGCTCTGGCGGACGAGTTGCCGGGCACGTCACTGTTCACTGCCCTGGCGACGAATGACCGTGTCGTATTGGCTGCAACGATTCAACGCGACAGCGTGCCGAGCAAGATCCAGTCCGATCTCGACAAGATCTGCACGTCGGGTTCATCGGTAGATCGGGTTCTGTTCTTCTCGGTGGAGCCGGTACCCGTAGCCAAGAGACATGAGTTGCAGGCACGCGCCCGCTCGGAACATAGCGTTGAGTTGGACATTTGGGATGCGCAGGCGATCGCTGAAGAATTATCGAGCCATGACTTGTTTTTTCTTGCGGCCGAGCATCTTCACCTACCGTCTTCGCTGCAGCCAGAGATTGACGTTGATCAGCACCAACTTCCCGAGTGGTATCTGAATTTACGCCAGGCTTGGCGCAGCGGGAGTGCACGATCCGGGACCATGGGAGAGCTCGTAGAACTGCGAGATGCCCTGAGACACTCGACGCTCAACGATGCTGCGCGGGCGGACCTTCCCGAATGGCTCGACTATGCGCGACAACTGCAAGACTTGGCGACGCAGCGAGATGTATTGAGCCGCATCGACTACGAGATCATTCTCATTACGGCTGTGGGAATGGGCTCTCTACATGCCGTCGAACCCACACTGCGGCGCTATTTCGCGCGATACGAGGAAGCAACTCCCGATGTTGGTGAGCTGATCGACGCATTCACACTTCTGCGATTAGTCGAGGCGATGCAAGTGCGTGGCGCTACCGACATTCGAGTCGAGGAACTAGAAGGGTGGAACGACCAGATCGAGACAAGCGTGGATTCGATGCTGGCGTTGACGGATAGCCCGAACGAACAGGCATACCTTCTGACCATGGTCGCCCTTCTCGCACACGGACCCGCACCGCTGACTCAAGACGAGCTCGACGCCATCGATACAGACGAATTGCAACCGATGCCAGAGCTCTATCGCGAGTTGAACGCGACGCACCGCGCTGGCGAACCTTTCCCTGGTGCGCCGGTCGAGGCGGAGGTTCGGGACCTCAACAAGGGAATGAACGCGCTCCTCGTTCTGCTCGGTGTCTTACCTGAAGCGCCACTCGTGCCCATGGATCAACTAACGCAGTTGTTCGACATCACCTCCCCAATCTTGATCGACCACCCCGACTACACCCGCGTTCGGCAAGGCTTGGACGCCGCAACTGCCGAGCGGTCAGGCCGGGTGGCAGCCGGACACCGTGCACAGGCTCGAGCGCTCTCGCTGCTCAACGGCGGCCGTCCGATTGAAGCGCTTCGCGAAATCCACGCGGCGAAGATGTATTGGTTGCACGGCGACGCGGCCGAGGGTGCAGCGCTCATGATGCTTCTTGCCTCGCGAGTGTACGAAGAACTCCGTTTGCCAATCGCGGCGAAACAGTACGCCATGAGTGCCGTAGCTATTGCGCGCGAGAGTGCTGATCCCGAATTGATGATTCTCGTAGCGAGGGGTTTGATTCTGGCAGCTACGTATGAGCATTTATCCGGACAGTGGATGACTGCGACACATACGTTCCGAGTAGGAATTTGGGCTCAGGGGCAGTACGCCGCGGAACCGTGGAGCTTCGACCGGTACCCGTACTTTCTTGACATGCTGACCGACCAGTGCCACATTCTCAGAGTCGCAAAGGCCCTGCGGCCTGGTTTGTTGTCAGCGCTGGAAGAGATCGTAGCGTCGACCAACTTGAATGCCATGACGGAGCCAATGCTCGCCAGTGCTGCGCACATTGCTCCATTGTCGGAACCGGAGGTGGCTGCCAGTGCTGGTCATAGCGGAATGGGCCGTCCCTTCGCTGACGTAGGCCCCACGCGTGAATACAGGTGGCGAGCTAGCGACAACACGTGGTCGGTGCGAACTCCAAATGATCGGGCCCACGTCCTTGCGGCGGAGCGATTCACCGCGGCCGCGCAAATTGTGTTTGCGGGACTGGCGAGTGAGGACATGCTGCTTCTCCCCGGTCCAATTGACATTGACGTGGCGCTGATGGCCGACGACACAGATGGCCCGACCCCCATGTTCGTACCTGATGGTGCACGTGGGGGTCGAGGCCACCTAGTGCGTCTACGGGCCGCAGGAGGTTTGGAAGCCCGCGCGGTGTTGCAAGAAGTGGCTGCAGCGGTTCTGCAGGTGATTGTTGCCCAATCCCTTCTACCGCAACATGATTGGGAAGGCATCCTGGAACGCGTCTTCGACCAAGGTCTGCCTCACATGATGACCTGTGTGCGTCTCTACGACGACCTCGTGGATATCTATGACGATTCGCACTACTCGGAGCTTTCGGCTGCGGATGGTGACGCAATACGGTCGACACCTGACCAGGACCCTTCTGCCAGCGAGTACTTGATATTCCCGGCCCGACTACACAAATACTATGACGAGAACAAATCGCTTGAAGCGATCGGTTGGCGCTATGAAGATCTCGTCGTACCGGTCCGAATCACCATCAAGCGGTTGAGCCTGAGCGAAGCTTTCCGATCGATGGTCTCCGAACTTCGATCCGAGGGTTGGAAGGATTGGCACCTTCTAACAGCGATATCCAATATCGCAGTCAATTGGCGGGCGCGGGAGCGTGGCATGAATCTGACGACGACCATTACTCCGGCCGATATCCAACGGTTCGAACAGATTATGGAATCGCCTGAGTCCGAATCAGATACCGAAATACCTCTCGAAGAGTTCGCGGTCGAAGAGATGCGATTTCACTTAAGTAATGCGGCACGAGCAACTGCCCAAAATTGGGGCCTTGAAGTTCGCCGCAATCCGATAGCTCCGTCGGCTTTGCTCGACGTGCTGGGCTCGAGATTCAATTACTGGTCTGACGACGTGCAGCATGAGCCTGTCTTCGAATGGCCGTGAGGACGTGAAGGCTGGCGTGAGATCCTAAGTTCGAGTCGTCCACCGGCTACCCGGGCGTGCCATGTATCCAGAACAAACTCTGCGAAGTGACCGTTGCGTTCGGCGCCAATCGTGTGTGCCTTGCAGGTGCCACACTCCGGGTCGACTGCCCATGGCCAATTCCTAGCTCGTTGCGTAGCTCGGCCAACGACTGGATTGTGGTGACGAGCGTGCGCAAGATCTGTTGCGCGGACTCACTTCCCTTCGCACTTTGCGGAACCGAATCTGCCTTCAGCTCAAGCAGATTGGCAACGTACCGATAGAGCTGAGGAATGTCGTGCCGCTGCCCGTACGCCACGCCAGAGTGGTCAAGAATGATCCTGAACAAGCTCTCGACCAGATTCTTCGACGAAGAGATCGCTGCGGCCGGATCTGAGCTGAGATTGTCACGGATGCGTACAAGGTGCTCGTCTAGCACCTCCGGGTCGGTCAGGAGTTCACGTTCGCGGAGCCGAAGGTCCGGGCTTGCGCCGTGAAAGGAGTCGCGACGGCGCCATCCGTAGACAGCATGGCCACTGATCCAGTCAGCTGGGTACAGCTCGTAACCGTCTCTGGCGAGGGCTCCGTTGAAAGAGTTGAGAAGTCTGCCGACCTCCTCCTCATCGGGTCTCACCAACGGGTGCAGCATCTTAGCGAGGAACTGCAGCACGAGTTCGTCATCGCCGTGCTGCAACCCGAAGCGGCTGTCGGTAAACACCCAGTCATCCGGCCAGTCTTCAGGTTTGTTCACGCGACGCTGCCGGATATCGCCTCCTGCTGACTTGTACCTCGAATCAGTGCTCGGCACTGAGTCCAAGTCGTAAGGCGCGGCAAGAACTCGGGCTCTTCCAACCGCCCCTCCCACAGCACCTTGACAGAGAGTGATCGTGTCAAAGATCCTTCGGCGCGTGACCGGGGTGATGAGCTTCGTCGGCAGGCTTGCAACTCCTTAAGCCTGGACCGACTCACCATCGATGTGGAGTGGGTACGCTTCCACGATCATGGGACTTACGCGAGAAAGTCCCCACGGTGCCTGAGGTCGCACCAGCGGTCCGCCTCATCACCAAAACACAAAGGTCACGACCCATTTCTGGATCGTGACCTTTTGCGTCGCAGTTCATAGAACCGCTCAGTGTGGGCGAAGGGGGACTTGAACCCCCACGTCCCGAAGGACACTGGCACCTGAAGCCAGCGCGTCTGCCATTCCGCCACTCGCCCGAAACAACCGGGGGAGCCTATCACGCAGGCAACCCCGGGCTCCAACCGTACGTCGGCGGGCCCCCGAACACCAAAACCGCTGCTCTCACACCTGTGACCAGGAGCGATGCAATTCTCAGAGTTCTGAGAGTCACGACGGGGTACAGGTGGCCGATAGCATGCTTGGAAGCATCGCTGCCAGCCGACACGCTGGCGGCTTTTCACTGTCGAGGAGGCGAGCCGCAACATGGGTCTGGTCGATCGATTCGAGCGCAAGCTCGAGGATTCGGTCGGCAATGCCTTTGCCCGGGTCTTCGGCGGGTCGATCGTGCCGGCCGAGGTCGAGTCGCTGCTGCGGCGTGAAGCCGAGACCGGGGCTCGCGAAGTGCACGGCGGCTACGTTTTGGCGCCGAACGACTACGTCATTACCCTCAGTGTGCCTGACTATCAGAAGGTGAGTGCCGACCCGGACATCACCCCGACCACGTTCGCCAAGCACCTGGAGGGCTTCATCCATGAGCAGGGGTGGCAAACGTATGGTGATGTGGTTGTCCGATTCGAACAATCGCCCAGCCTGCACACCGGACAGTTTCGCGCGCGCGGTGCGGTCAATCCCGACTCGACCTCGGATCCACCTGCCCCACCACCTCGAGATCACTCGTCCCACGCAGAACCAGGAGTACGACCGATGAGCGACAATCCGACCTATCGCGGCGGCCAGGGGCCGGGGCGGCCCGGGGATGACTACTACCCCCGTCCCGACGACGACCGCTACCCCCGCCAGGAGGATCGCGGCGGCTACCCGCCGGCCGATCAAGGTGGCTACCCGTCTGGTGAGCACGGTGGGTACCCGCCGGCCGATCAGGGCGGCTACCCGCCCCCCGGCGAGCAGGGCTACCCCCAGCGCGGCGGTTACCCCGACCAGGGTGGCTACTCGGATCAGGGCGGCTACCCCGAACAGGGCGGTTACCCGGCCTCGTACGACCAGCGCCCGCCGGCCGGCTACGGCCCGCCCCCGGGCGGCTACCCCGACCAGGGCTACCGCCCCGGTCCCGGCGGCTACGGCCCGCCGCAGGGTGGCCAGCACGGATACGGACCCCAGGGCGGGGCTCCCGCCGGCGACTACGACTACGGGCGTCGCCCGTCCTACCCCGATCAGGGTGGCTACCCGGATCAGGGCGGGTACGGCGGTGGCTACGGACGTCAGGATGGCCGCCAGGAGTACGGGCAGCCCGACTACGGCCGCTACGGCGAGGCCCCGGCCGGTTACGCCGACCAGGGTTACGGCGAGCAGGGTGGCTACGGGGGCGACCAGGGTGGTTACGGCGGCGCTGGTTACGGCGGCGGCTACGGCGCCAGCCAGGGCGAATACCCGTCCGCCGGTTCGACCGTCACGCTGCAGCTCGACGACGGCAGCGGGCGCACCTATCAGTTGCGCGAGGGCGCCAACGTCATCGGCCGCGGTCAGGACGCTCAGTTCCGGCTTCCCGACACGGGTGTGTCACGTCGTCATCTCGAGATCCGCTGGGACGGCCAAGTGGCGCTATTGTCAGACCTCAACTCCACCAACGGCACCACGGTGAACAACGCGCCCGTTCAGGAGTGGCAGCTGGCTGACGGCGACGTGATCCGGCTGGGCCACTCTGAGATCATCGTTCGCGTTCACTGAGGATCGCCGCGCGGGACGGCGGTGACGTGGCGATCACGTCTACCGCCGTCTGCGTATGGTGGCGGGGCCGACAGGGCACCGACGATCGCGCGAGGAGCATGACCCGGACGGAGAGGACGTCAGATGCAGGGGCTGATGCTGCAACTGACGCGCGTCGGCTTCCTGCTGCTGCTCTGGCTCTTCATCTGGTCGGTTCTGCGCATCCTGCGCACCGACATCTATGCGCCTACGGGCGCGGTGATGATGCGCCGTGGCCTCGCGCTACGCGGCACACTGCTACCGACCAAAGACCGCAGTGTCGCCCGGCAACTGGTCGTCACCGAGGGCACACTGGCCGGCACCAGGATTCCGCTGGGCACCCAACCGGTGCTGATCGGCCGTGCCGATGACTCCACACTGGTGCTGACCGACGATTACGCGTCGACGCGCCATGCCAGACTCTCGCCACGAGGTCCGGAATGGTACGTCGAGGACCTAGGATCGACCAACGGCACATACCTCGACAGGGCGAAGGTGACAACGGCAGTACGCGTTCCGATGGGCACACCGGTGCGAATCGGCAAGACAGTGATCGAGCTGCGCCCGTGACCCTCGTGCTTCGATACGCCGCCCGCAGCGACCGCGGTCTGGTGCGCGCCAACAACGAGGACTCCGTCTACGCGGGAGCGCGACTGCTGGCGCTCGCCGACGGGATGGGCGGCCACGCCGCCGGTGAGGTCGCCTCGCAACTGGTGATCGCCGCACTTGCGCACCTCGACGACGACGAGCCAGGTGGTGACTTGCTCAGCAAGCTCGATGCCGCGGTGCGCGAAGGCAACTCGGCGATCGCGGCGCACGTCGAGGCCGATCCCGAGCTCGACGGTATGGGCACCACGCTCACCGCGATCCTGTTCGCCGGCAACCGCCTTGGCATGGTCCACATCGGTGACTCCCGTGGGTATCTGATGCGCGACGGCGAACTCACCCAGATCACCAAGGACGACACGTTCGTCCAGACCCTCGTCGACGAAGGTCGCATCACCGCCGAAGAGGCGCACAGCCATCCGCAGCGCTCGCTGATCATGCGGGCGCTGACCGGACACGAGGTCGAACCCACGCTGATCATGCGGGAGGCGCGCGCCGGAGACAGGTACCTCCTGTGCTCCGACGGGCTGTCCGATCCGGTCAGCCACGACACCATCGCCGAGGCACTGCAGATCGCCGATGTGGCCGAAAGCGCCGACCGGCTCATCGAATTGGCCCTGCGCGGTGGCGGACCGGACAACGTCACCGTGGTCGTGGCCGACGTCGTCGACGTCACCAACCACGACTTCGGGCAGACACAGCCGATTCTCGCCGGAGCGGTCTCGGGCGCGGACGACCAGACCGCGCCGCCCAACACCGCGGCCGGACGCGCGTCGGCCTTCAATCCGAAACGCAATGCCGCCAAACCTGTTGTGCAGCAACCTGAAGAACCGCCGCCGCGCCCCCGCTCACGACGCCGCATCTATCTTGCGGTGGCTGTGTTGGTCTTGGCGGTGCTCGCCGGTTTGGCGGTCGCACGGGAAATCGTCCGCAACAACTACTACGTCAGCGAACACGACGGCGTCGTCTCGATCATGCGCGGTGTTCAAGGCTCCTTTCTCGGAATCGCTCTCCAGGAGCCGTATCTGCTGGGCTGCCTGAACGCCCGCAACGAATTGTCTCTCATCAGTGCCGATCAGCCGCACGACAATCTGGGCTGCCGACTGTTGGCCGTCGGGGACATGCGGCAGTCCGAGCGGGCCCAGGTGGTCGCCGGGTTGCCGTCGGGCACCCTTGACGACGCCATCGGCCAGATCGAAGAACTGTCGCGCAGTTCCGTGCTCCCGGTGTGCGCGCCACCGACCCCTGCGACCTCCAGCCGTCCCACGCCGCCGCCCACCCCGCGGCCGTCGACCACACCGGCCCCGGGAAGTCCTGCGCCGAGCCCAGATCCGACGTCGTCGACGGCGACACCCGCCCCGGAGACGCCGCGCACCGTGACGTCATCGCCGACACCGGCACCCGCACCGAGTCCGTCACCCACGCCGTCGCCCACCGTGACGGCGCTGCCTCCCCCACCGCCTCAACCGGGAACGAACTGCCGGGAAGTGGCATGACGACCCAACCGCAGTCCCCGGTTGCGGTGACACCGGCCCTGCCGAACCGCCGCAATGCCGAAGTCTTCCTGCTCGGTTTCGCCGCATTCATCACCACGGTGGCGTTGCTCCTCGTCGAGGCCAACCAGGAACAGGGGCTGCGCTGGGATCTCGCGCAGTACACCGTCGCGTACCTGGCGTTGTTCGCCGGCGCGCACCTCGCGGTGCGGCGCTTCGCCCCCTACGCCGATCCCCTGCTGCTGCCTGTGGTGGCGCTGCTGAATGGCTTGGGACTGGTCATGATTCACCGTCTCGACCTGGCCGCCGGTGAGCCCACCGCGCGTGGCCTGGGGGGTACCGCCAACCAGCAGATGCTGTGGACGCTCGTGGGCGTCATCGGGTTCTCGCTCGTGGTGATCTTCCTCAGCGATCACCGGCTGCTCTCCCGGTACGGCTACGTGTGCGGGTTGGCGGGTCTGATCCTGCTCGTCATCCCCGCGGTGCTGCCCAGCTCGATGTCCGAGCAGAACGGCGCCAAGATCTGGATTCGGTTGCCTGGCTTCTCGATTCAGCCCGCCGAGTTCTCCAAGATCCTGCTGCTGATCTTCTTCGCCTCGGTGCTGGTGTCGAAGCGCAACCTGTTCACCAGCGCGGGCAAGCACGTCCTCGGCATGGACCTGCCACGGCCGCGCGACCTCGCCCCGCTGCTGGCCGCCTGGATCGCCTCGATCGGTGTGATGGTCTTCGAAAAGGACCTCGGCACATCACTTCTGCTGTACGCGTCGTTCCTCGTGCTGGTCTACATCGCCACCGAGCGGTTCAGCTGGGTGGTGCTCGGGCTGAGCCTGTTCGCCGTCGGAAGTGTGATCGCCTACTACGTCTTCGATCACGTTCGGGTGCGCGTGCAGACATGGCAGGACCCGTTCGCTGATCCCGACGGCGCCGGCTACCAGATGGTGCAGTCCCTGTTCAGTTTCGCGACCGGCGGGATCTTCGGGACCGGACTGGGCAACGGCCAACCCGGGACCGTGCCCGCCGCTTCGACCGACTTCATCATCGCCGCCGTCGGTGAAGAGCTGGGCCTCGTCGGCCTGGCCGCGGTGCTGATGCTCTACACGATCGTGGTGATCCGCGGCATGCGCACCGCGATTGCCGTGCGTGACAGCTTCGGCAAGCTCCTCGCCGCCGGGCTGGCTGCCACCCTGGGCATCCAACTGTTCATCGTCGTCGGCGGCGTCACCAAACTCATCCCGCTGACCGGCCTCACCACGCCATGGATGTCCTACGGCGGCTCGTCCCTCGTGGCGAACTACCTACTGCTCGCGATCCTGGTCCGCATCTCGCACAATGCCCGTCGCCCGCTCGACGGCCGCGGCACTCCCCCGGGCCCGATCGCCGCGGCGAGCACCGAGGTGATCGAGAAGGTATGAACACCTCCCTGCGCCGAATCTCGGTCATGATCATGGGTCTGGTCGTGCTGCTACTCGCCAACGTGACACTCACCCAGGTCTTCACCGCCGACGGCCTGCGGTCGGATCCGCGCAACCAGCGCGTGCTGCTCGACGAATACTCGCGCCAGCGCGGCCAGATCTCCGCCGGCGGGCAGCTACTGGCGTACTCGGTGTCCACCGACGGCCGGTTCCGATTTCTGCGCGTCTACCCCAACCCGCAGACCTATGCGCCGGTGACCGGGTTCTACTCGCTGAGCTACTCGAGCACCGGGCTGGAGCGCGCCGAGGACACGATTCTCAACGGCTCCGACCAGCGCCTCTTCGGACGCCGCCTGGCCGACTTCTTCACCGGCCGCGACCCCCGCGGCGGCAACGTCGCGACGACGATCCGCCCCGAGGTGCAGCAGGCAGCATGGGATGCGATGGACAAGGGCTGCAACGGGCCGTGCAAGGGCGCCGTCGTCGCCCTCGAGCCGTCGACGGGCAAGATCCTGGCAATGGTCTCGGCGCCGTCTTACGACCCGAACCTGCTGGCCACCCATGATGTGAACCAGCAGGAGCAGGCCTGGCAGCGCCTCCGCGACGACCCGAACTCGCCGCTGCTCAACCGCGCGATCTCGGAGACCTACCCGCCGGGATCGACGTTCAAGGTGATCACCACCGCCGCGGCGCTGCAGAACCGAGCCACCCCCGACACCCAGGTGACGGCCGCGCCGCAGATCGCGCTGCCCGACAGCACGGCCACGCTGGAGAACTTCGGGGGCTCGTCCTGCGGAGGCGCCCCGACTACGTCGTTGCAGTACGCGTTCGCGCACTCGTGCAACACCGCATTCGTCCAGCTCGGTATCGACACCGGCGCAGACGCGCTGCGTGACGCCGCGCAGAGTTTCGGGGTGGACACCCCGCCCGCTCCGATTCCGCTGCAGGTCGCCGAGTCGACGCTGGGACCGGTGCCCGACGCCGCGGCTCTGGGCATGTCCAGCATCGGTCAGAAGGACGTTGCGCTGACGCCACTGCAGAACGCGATGGTCGCCGCGACCGTGGCCAACAAGGGGGTCACCATGCAGCCCTACCTGGTCGACAGCCTCAAAGGTCCCGACCTGTCGAACATCGCCACCACGGCGCCCAGCGAAGTGCGGCGAGCGATCCCCGAACCGGTCGCAGATACACTTACGAACTTGATGGTCGCCGCCGAGCAGGTGACTCAGCAGAAGGGAGCCATCGCCGGCGTGCAGATCGCATCGAAAACCGGCACTGCGGAACATGGCACTGACCCGCGCAACACGCCCCCGCATGCCTGGTACATCGCCTTTGCGCCTGCTCAGGCACCCAAAGTGGCGGTGGCGGTACTAGTCGAGAACGGCGGTGACCGCCTCGACGCCACTGGCGGCGCGGTGGCAGCCCCGATCGGCCGCGCGACGATCGCTGCGGCCCTGAGGCAGGCCTCATGATGACGAAGGCGAGGCGAGAAATGAGCCGCCGAAGCCGAGCGCAGCGAGGCGAGAAATGAGCCCCCGCGTCGGAGTGACTCTGAAGGGTCGATACCGGCTGCAGCGACTGATCGCCACCGGCGGCATGGGCCAGGTGTGGGAAGGCATCGACACGCGCCTGGGCCGCCGCGTCGCGATCAAGGTGCTCAAGGCCGAGTACTCCGAGGACACCGAGTTCGTCGAACGGTTCCGCGCCGAGGCCCGCACCGTCGCGATGCTCAACCACCCGGGCATCGCCGGGGTGTACGACTACGACGAGACCGACATGGACGGCGAGGGCCGCACCGCCTACCTGGTCATGGAGCTCGTCAACGGCGAGCCGTTGAACTCCGTTCTCAAGCGCACCGGTCGGCTCTCGCTGCGGCACGCCCTCGACATGCTCGAGCAGACCGGTCGCGCCCTACAGGTCGCCCACACCGCGGGACTGGTGCACCGCGACGTCAAACCGGGCAACATCCTGATCACTCCCACCGGCCAGGTGAAGCTGACCGACTTCGGCATCGCCAAGGCCGTCGACGCGGCCCCCGTCACGCAGACCGGCATGGTCATGGGGACCGCGCAGTACATCGCGCCCGAGCAGGCCCTGGGCCATGACGCCACCGCGGCCAGCGACGTCTACTCCCTGGGAGTCGTTGGCTACGAAGCAGTTTCGGGCAAGCGGCCGTTCACCGGCGACGGTGCTCTGACGGTCGCGATGAAGCACATCAAGGAAACTCCTCCCCCGCTCCCCGCCGACCTGCCGCCGAACGTGCGCGAACTGATCGAGATCACGCTCGTGAAGAACCCCGGCATGCGGTACAAGTCGGGCGGCCCGTTCGCCGACGCCGTGGCCGCCGTACGCGCCGGCCGGCGGCCACCCCGGCCCAACGCAGCTCCGGCGATCGGGCGTGCGGCCCCGGCCGCGGTCAAGCCGACCATCGCGCCCAGTCCCGCCCAGCCGACCGGACGCGCGCCCGCCGCTGCGCCACGCACCCGGACCACCGGCAGCCACCACCGTTCGGCCCCACCAGCGCGACGCACCTTCTCCTCGGGGCAGCGGGCCCTGCTGTGGGCCGCCGGCGTGCTCGGCGCGCTCGCCATCGTCATCGCGATTCTGATCGTGCTCAACGCCCAGGACCGCAAGGACCGCGCACCTGCGCCGGCCACGGTGACCGAGACACCCTCCGCGACCACCGAAACACCTGCTGCCGCACCGGCTCTGACGTTCGATGACGACGGCGTCGTACGCATGTGGGTAGCGCGTGCCGTTCAACCCGCGCTGCCCCCGGCAGCGCCGCACCACCGAGAACTGACATGACGACGCCCCAGCACCTGTCCGACCGCTACGAAGTCGGCGAGATCCTCGGCTTCGGCGGTATGTCCGAAGTCCACCTGGCGCGAGACCTGCGCCTGCACCGCGACGTCGCGATCAAGGTGCTGCGTGCCGACCTCGCGCGCGACCCGAGCTTCTACCTGCGTTTCCGCCGCGAAGCGCAGAACGCCGCGGCGCTGAACCATCCGGCGATAGTCGCCGTCTACGACACCGGCGAGGCCGACACCCCGACGGGCCCGCTGCCCTACATCGTGATGGAGTACGTCGACGGCGTGACGCTGCGCGACATCGTGCACAGCGAGGGCCCGATGCCGGCCAAGCGGGCGATCGAGGTGATCGCCGATGCGTGCCAGGCGCTTAACTTCAGCCACCAGCACGGCATCATCCACCGCGACGTCAAGCCGGCGAACATCATGATCAGCAAGACCGGCGCGGTGAAGGTGATGGACTTCGGTATCGCCCGCGCCATCGCCGACGCCGGTAACCCCGTCACGCAGACGGCCGCGGTGATCGGCACCGCGCAGTACCTGTCCCCCGAGCAGGCGCGCGGGGTGAAGGTCGACGCGCGCTCGGATGTGTACTCGCTCGGCTGCGTGCTGTACGAAATGCTCACGGGCGAGCCACCTTTCGTCGGTGATTCCCCTGTCGCGGTGGCCTACCAGCACGTCCGCGAGGACCCGGTGCCGCCGTCGGCGCGCCACGCCGACATCTCCCCCGACCTCGACGCCGTCGTGCTCAAGGCACTGTCGAAGAATCCGGACAACCGCTACCAGACAGCCGCGGAGATGCGTGCCGATCTGGTCAAGGTGCACAGCGGCGAGCGGCCCGACGCCCCGAAGATCTTCACGGACGCCGAGCGCACCTCGCTGCTGTCGGCCACGCCGCCGCGCACCGGTCCGGTGTCCCATCAGCCGCGCTATCAGCCCAAGGAACGGTCCGGATCGGTCGGCAAGTGGGTCGTGGCGGTGGCGGTGCTCGCCGTCCTCACCGTGCTCGTCACGATCGCGATCAACTCGTTCGGCGGGGACACCCGCGATGTCCAGGTGCCCGATGTCACGGGTCAAGCGTCCGCCGACGCGATTGCGGCCCTGCAGAACCGGGGATTCACGGTCAACACAGTGCCGAAGCCCGATTCCGAGGTGCCGCCCGAACACGTAATCAACACCGACCCGGCCGCGAACGCATCCGTGGCCGCCGGTTCCGAGATCACAGTGAACGTGTCGTACGGACCGCAGCAGGCTGAGGTGCCCGACGTGGCAGGCCAGACCTATGCCGATGCGGTGCGCAAGCTGACCGACTCGGGGTTCAGTCGATTCCGACAGACCACGTCGGCCTCGTTGCCGGAACAGAAAGACCGGGTGCTCTCCACAGTGCCGCCGGCCAACCAGACGTCGGCGATCACGAACGAGATCGTCATCGTGGTCGGCAAGGGCCCGGCGACCGCCATCGTGCCCGACTGCGTGGGGCAGACCATCGAGGTCTGCCAGCAGATCATGACGGCTTCCGGCTTCACCAAGACGGTCCCGGTCCAGGTGGACAGCACCACGGCCGCGGGGCAGATCATCGGCAGCGACCCGGCAGCCGGTCAGACCATCCCGCAGGACACCGTCATCCAGATCCAGGTGTCGCGGGGCAACCAGTTCGTCATGCCGGACCTGACGGGCCAGTTCTGGACCGACGCCGAACCGCGACTGCGCGCTCTGGGTTGGACGGGCGTGCTGGACAAGGGTGCAGACGTGCAGAACAGCGGGCAACGGACCAACGCCGTCGTCTCCCAGACCCCGCCCGCAGGTTCCGCGGTGACTTACGGCTCCAGGATCACGCTGAACTTCGCGTCGTAGCCGCCGCCACGGCTGTCGCGACCTCGTTCTCGAGCCGCGCCACCAGCGCCTCGTCGGGGGCGGCGCCGCAGTCGGCAAGCCAGTTGGCGAGCATGCGGTGTCCGCCCTGGGTGAGGATCGACTCCGGGTGGAACTGCACGCCGTGGATCGGCAGTTCCACGTGGCGCACACCCATCACCACACCGCCCTCTGTCTGCGCGATCACCTCGAGATCGGCCGGCATCGTCTCGGGCAGGATCGTCAGCGAGTGGTAGCGCGTCGCGACGAACGGATCCGGAAGCCCGCGGAGAACCCCGCGGTCGGTGTGGAAGACGGTGCTGGTCTTGCCGTGCAGCAGCTCCGGCGCACGATCCACGGTGCCGCCGAACGCCACGCCGATGGCCTGGTGCCCGAGACACACGCCGAGCAGGGGAGCGGCGGCCGAGGCACAGGCGTGGACCAGGGGTATGGACGCCCCGGCGCGCTCCGGGGTCCCGGGGCCGGGGCTCAGCAGCACCCCGTCGAACTCGTCGGCGACCGCGGCGACGGCCTCGTCGGAGGACAGGCGTTCGTCGTCGTTGCGCCAGACCTGCGCGTCCACCCCGAGCTGGCCCAGGTACTGGACGAGGTTGAACACGAAGCTGTCGTAGTTGTCGACGACGAGAACCTGCATGCGCCCAGGATACGGCGGCACGTCAGTACCCCAGGGGTCCCATCGGCTGGGCGTACTTCATCGTGATCGGAGCGGTGTAGCCGACGAGCTCCACGTCCCGCGCTTCCTCCTGATAGCCCAGGCCGAACCGGACCGCGTACTGCTTGTACAACGTGACCAGCGGTGCCTCGGACAGGGCGCGCTGCATGGCCGCGGCGTCACCGATCGCGGTGACGACATAGGGCGGGCTGTACGTGCGTCCGTTGAGCAGCAGGGTGTTCCCGACGCAGCGGGGCGCCGACGTCGCGATCAGGCGTTGGTCCTGCATCTGGATGCCTTCCGCACCGGCGCTCCACAGTGCGTTCAGGACAGCCTGGATGTCCTGCTGGTGGACGACGAGGTCGTCGGGTGACGCGTCACGGGGAAATCGGCCCTGAGCGTCGCGCTGGGCGTCGTTGAGGGTGACGACGAGGCCGGGGCCCCGCATCGGGGTCAGCCCACCGTCGGGGGCCAACGCGTCGGCGCGACCGGAGATGGCCGTCAGCGCCGCCGCCGCACTGGGGGAGCCGCCGTGGTGATTCTCGATCTGCGGGCTCAGCGAGTCGCGCTCGGCGGTCAGACGGTCCACCGACTGCTGGGTCTCACGGACCAGGTCGACAAGTCGCGGGGCATCGCTGCGCCGGATCTCGTCTCCGCCGGAGACGCTGTAGGTGGCGCCGAGCAGCAGGCCGGCCGCCACGCAGACCACGGGGACACCCCAGCGCCAGGCCGAGCGCGAGCGAACGGTTCGGTCACGGACGTCCATCGGTTGCGTCTCTCCAGGAGTCGAGGCTGATCGCGGCTGCGTTAGGCTCTGTCGTACACATCGTCGCCGTACGTATCGTCGTCGTACATATCGTTCCTGCTTATCGTCGCACCGAACCGTCCGAAGGTACCCATGCCCAAGTCCAAGGTCCGCAAGAAAAACGACTTCACCATCAACCCGGTGAGCCGTACGCCGGTCAAGGTCAAGGCCGGCCCGTCGAGCGTGTGGTTCGTGGTGCTGTTCTGCGGCCTGATGCTGCTCGGACTGGCGTGGCTGATCGTGTTCCAGTTGGCCGGCAGCGGCCCGGACGTGCCCAGCTTCCTGCAGTGGATGAGCAACCTGAACGTGTGGAACTACGCGATCGCGTTCGGCTTCATGATGACCGGTTTGCTGCTCACGATGCGCTGGCGGTGACGGGAGTCTGCCCCGTCCGCGTGTCCCGGCGGTCGTCCGCCGTTCGACCGCATGCAACCTGCCCGTAACCAGATCACATCGATGTTATTCATCCCCACTGTGGATAGCACTTGTGGATAACGGGGTAAGCCCCGGTAGGAGGGTGTGAACTGTCCACCCAGCAAACAACTTGGAGTCCGCCGACGGCAGGCATCGTCGGGGCCGCCGGGGTGGGCATTCTCCTGGCTGTCGGCGTTGTGACGCTGGTCACAGACCTGCCAGGGCGCATTTTGATCGGTACCGCGGCCGTGGGTTTGCTCGTGTTCGCAGCGCTGTCGTGGCGCGCTCGTCCAAAACTGGCAATCGAATCCGATGCTCTGCTCTACCGCGGGTGGATCAGCACGCGACGGCTGACCCGGGCCGACATCAGCCTGATCCGCATCACCGAATTCCGGCGGATCGGGCGCACGGTGCGACTGCTGGAGATCGACACGATCGACGACCGACTCCTCGTGCTGAGCCGGTGGGATGTGGGCACGAACCCACTGCGAGTGCTCGATGCGTTGACCGACGCCGGCTTCGCGCGCGGCGCCGGTCGCTAGCCGGTCAGGAGATCGTGACCGACTCGATGACCACGGGATCGGTCGGGCGATCGCTGCGGTCGGTCGCCGTCGTGGCGATCGCGTCGACCACCTTCTGCGACTCCGGATCGACGACCTCACCGAAGATGGTGTGGCGACGGTTCAGGTGCGGAGTCTTGCCGACGGTGATGAAGAACTGCGAGCCGTTGGTGCCCGGCCCGGCGTTGGCCATCGCCAGCAGATAGGGCTTGTCGAACTGCAGCTCGGGGTGGAACTCGTCGGCGAACTGGTAGCCCGGGCCGCCGCGACCGGTGCCGGTCGGGTCGCCGCCCTGGATCATGAATCCGTCGATGATGCGGTGGAAGACGGCGCCGTCGTAGAACGGACCCGACGAGCCGCCCGAGGCGTTCTCGGTGCTGTAGTCCTTGGTGCCCTGGGACAGGCCGACGAAATTGGCCACGGTCTTGGGGGCGTGGTTTCCGAACAGGGCGATCTTGATGTCACCGCGGTTGGTGTGCAGGGTCGCGGTCGCTGTCTGAATGGGGCTCGTCACGGAAAGCCAGTCTGCCACGCGGCTCTGAAGCCCAACCGGGCACCGTGGGGTTGGCGGAGATGGCAGGCTGATGCTCGTTGTCATCCGGTGCCGAGAAAGGTGGGCCATGAGCTCCAAGACCCGAGTCCGACTGACCCCGAGCCAGCGGCTCAGCCGCGGCCTGAAGTACTCGACGGTGGGCCCGGTGGACGTGACCCGGGGCGCCGTGGGTATCGGGGTGAACTCGGTGCGTTCGTCGGCCTCGTGGATCGGCCAGAAGTACCGCAGCAGTGACGTGGCTCAGCAGGTCAAGGACGAGCTGGCCGCGGCCCAGGAGGCCGTGGTGAACCTGCCAGAGACGCTCGAGAACCTGCGCGCGCCGAAGCGCCGCCGCCGGCCACGGCTGGTCGTGGTCGCCGTGGGCGTGGCGGTCCTCGCCGGGGGAGCGGCGGCGTTCTCGATCGTCCGCCGCTCGACACAGCCGGAGCCCTCGCCGTTGCCGCCGAGCGTCGAGGTCACCCCCAAGCCGTAGCGGGGAGCGCAGAGCCGCTGTGCGCCATGGTTTTTCCCGCGTGAAGATCAACGCTGAAATTTCACGGTTGAGACGTCAACCGTGAAATTTCGCGTTGAGAATTCGCGACGGGTTACACCGGTGTCAGTGCGATCGGGACGGAGGGACGGCGCTGACCGGCCCTGGGTAGGGCGCGTCAGACGTAGACCGGATTGTGATTGTGGAGCCTAGGAGATTCGAACTCCTGACATCTGCCTTGCAAAGGCAGCGCTCTACCAACTGAGCTAAGGCCCCTCGTCAGGAAGGTGCATCGGCGAGGGTGTGCCAGATTTCGGGACTGTGCTGGGTCCGCCACACCATCAGCGCGGCGGCCGCGGCAATGCCGGCCACGAGAAGCAGCATCACCTTCATCGATGTGTACCTTTCCGTGGGGCTAGGAGGACTCGAACCTCCGACCTCTTCGTTATCAGCGAAGCGCTCTAACCGCCTGAGCTATAGCCCCGTTCCACCGTCATCAATCGCACGGCCGAGCAGCGAGATTACCTCACCGACAACCCGACTCCCAAACCAGCTCAGTCGCGGTCGGCCAGCGTGACCTCGACACCGCCCACGAGGTCGGTGGTCAAGTTGTAGATGAACGCGCCGATCGTCGCTGCCGCGGCCAACAGCACGATGTTGACCAGGCCGATCAACGCCGCACCACCGAAGATCGTGCTCGCCGACACCAGCTCGCCACCGGAACTGCCGCTGGCACTGGTCAGCAGGTCACCGACGTTGCTGTTCAGCT
Source organism: Mycobacterium kyogaense (assembly GCF_036946525.1). GTDB lineage: Bacteria > Actinomycetota > Actinomycetes > Mycobacteriales > Mycobacteriaceae > Mycobacterium > Mycobacterium kyogaense_A. Next base: position 184,091 of record NZ_JAQIIY010000007.1, read on the forward strand.
TGCTCCACACACCCATGCCGCCCAGCACCAGGTACAGGAACGCCACCGCGATCATCCACACGAAGAAGAGCGCCACCGACAACACCAGTGACACCTTCAGAGCGCTCCACGGATCCACGCGGCGGATCTGCATGCTGGCCCGCACCGGTCCGGCGTGCTGACGCGGCCCCACCTGTACACCCCGGTTCGCGGGCGCCTTCTGCGGCGGCTTCGCCGTCGACTCACTCGGCCGCTCCGCGGGCTTGCGCTGCTGCGCGGACCGGGGGAGAGGACCCGAGAGGTCGGGGAGCTCGCTGGCGTACGCCGCGCCTCCGGGGCCGTCAGTGCGGGTCGGAGGTTCCGGACGGTGCACGTCGGTGCGCGCGGCCTCCGAACGGTTGCCCTCCGGACGCGGCTCGGGCCGCGGTTCCGGACGCGACTCCGGGCGGTTGCTTTCGGAACGCGACTCCGGGCGCTGCGCCTCAGGCCGGTCACCCCGCGGTGCCTGCTCGCCCTCCGGGCCGCCCGCGATGAAACGGTTCGACCGCGCATCGAGCCCGCCCTGAGCGTCAGGTGCCTGCTGCTGACGGGCCCGCGCCTGCGGGCCCCGCTGCCACGGCGGCACATCGCTGTGCTCAGCCCCGCGAGCCGACGCCTGGGGCGGCGGACCGCTGTGGCTCGGCGCCGGTGTCCCCGGCCCCGACCCGTTGCCGGCCCCGCCGGAGGCCTCACCCGTACGCGGGTGCCCCGGCTCGTTCGGTGAGCTCACTGCCCGCTCCTCACTCCTGCGTCGTCGGCTCGTCGCCGATGTCGGTGTCGACCTCGTCGGTACCGTCGCCCTCTTCGGCGTTGCGCGCGATCGCGATCAGGGTGTCGCCGTCACCGAGGTTCATCAACCGGACGCCCTTGGTCTGGCGGCCGGCCTTGCGAACCTGTCGCGCGGCGGTCCGGATGACGCCCCCACCTGAGGTGATGGCATACAACTCGGTCTCGTCGTCGACGATCAACGCGCCCACAAGAGTGCCACGACGCTTGTCGAACATGATGGTCAGCACCCCCTTGCCGCCGCGGCCCTGGACGGGGTACTCCTCGATCGCGGTGCGCTTGGCGTACCCACCGGACGTCGCCACCAGCAGGTACGTGTCCGGCTGGACCACGTTGAGCGACAGCAGGACATCGTCGGTGTTGAAACGCATGCCCTGCACACCGGAGGTGGCGCGACCCATCGGTCGCAGTGCCTCATCGGTGGCAGAGAACCGGATCGACTGGCCGTTGGCCGACACCAGCAGCAGGTCGTCCTCACTGGAACACAGCACCGCGCCGACGAGTTCGTCGCCGTCACGCAGGTTGACCGCCACGATGCCGCCGGAGCGGTTCGAGTCGAAGTCGACCAGACGCGACTTCTTCACCAGGCCGTTGCGGGTCGCCAGCACCAGATACGGCGCATCCTCGTATCCCTTGATCTGGATGACCTGGGCGATGCGCTCTTCCGGCTGGAACGCCAGCAGGTTGGCCACGTGCTGACCCCGCGCGGTACGCGACGCCTCGGGCAGGTCGTACGCCTTGGCGCGGTACACCCGGCCCTGCGTGGTGAAGAACAGGATCCAGTCGTGGGTGGAGCAGACGAAGAAGTGATTGACGATGTCGTCCTGCTTGAGCCCTGCGCCCTGCACGCCCTTGCCGCCGCGCTTCTGGCTGCGGTAGAGATCGGTCTTCGTGCGCTTGGCGTAACCGGTCTCGGTGATCGTGACCACGACGTCCTCGCGGGCGATCAGATCCTCGTCGGCCACCTCACCGTCGGCGGGGATGATCCGCGTACGTCGGTCGTCGCCGTACTTGTCGACGATCTCCTTGAGCTCGTCGCGCACGATCGCGCGCTGCCGCTCCGGCTTGGCCAGGATGTCCTCGAGGTCGGCTATCTCGGCCTCGATCTTGGCCAGATCGTCGATGATGCGCTGACGTTCCAGGGCGGCGAGGCGCCGCAGCTGCATGTCCAGGATCGCCTGGGCCTGGATCTCGTCGACGTCGAGCAACTCGATCAGGCCCTGACGCGCCACGTCGACGTTGGCCGACGCACGGATCAACGCGATCACCTCGTCGAGTGCGTCGAGCGCCTTGACCAGACCACGCAGGATGTGGGCCCGCTCATTGGCTTTGCGCAACCGGTAGCGCGTGCGTCGGACGATGACGTCCAACTGGTGGTTGACGTAGTGGCGGATCAGCTGATCCAGGCGCAGCGTGCGCGGCACGCCGTCCACGATCGACAGCATGTTGGCGCCGAAGCTGGTCTGCAGCTGGGTGTGCTTGTAGAGGTTGTTCAGCACCACCTTCGCGACCGCATCGCGCTTGACCTCCACGACGATTCGCAGACCCACGCGATCGCTGGACTGGTCCTCGATGTTGGAGATCCCGGTGAGCCTGCCGTCGCGCACCTGCTCGGCGATCGAGGTGATGAAGTTGTCGTGGTTGACCTGATAGGGGAGTTCGGTGATCACCAGCGAGGTCCGCCCGCGCGAATCCTCTTCGATCTCCACCACGCCGCGCATCCGGATCGAGCCGCGGCCCGTGTGGTAGGTGTCCGAAATCCCTTGCGAGCCAACGATCAAACCATGGGTCGGGAAGTCCGGGCCCTTGACGTGCTCGCAGACCGCGGCGAGCGTCGCTTCCTCGTCGGCTTCGTGATTCTCCAGGCACCAGTAGACCGCGTCGGCCAGCTCACGCAGATTGTGCGGCGGCATGTTGGTGGCCATACCGACGGCGATACCGCCCGAACCGTTGGCGAGCAGGTTCGGGAACCGGCTCGGCAGAACCGTCGGCTCTTGCACCCGGCCGTCATAGTTCGGAATGAAATCGACTGTCTCCTCGTCGATTTCACGCAGCATCTCCATGGCCAGGGGAGTCAACCGGGCTTCGGTGTTGTGGCTGACGAAACCGTTGGTGATGAAGGAGTGGTCGTCGGTGTCCACGCGCAGGCTGTACACCGGTTGGACTCCCGCATCCGTTACAGATGCAACGCGCGCATAGTAAAAGCGGCCATCCGTCAGTTCAGCGGCGATGGCACGGACATCAGGATCGGAGCCATGCAGGGTTCGCAGCTTCTCGAGTGCACGGTTTATGACGGATTTCGATGAAATCTCGTCACAATCCGTACATTCGCGGAGCAGTACAGCCACGTCATTCGGCGCGATCTCTTCGATCAGCTTCCACAAGAGCGTTGGCACACCACCCACGTCGACGAGACACAGCAGCGGATGGTTCGCCGTCCCGGTGACCTCATAGCCTTCAGCGGTTCTCACCCTGAAAGTTTGATGCTCACCAGAATGGAACAGCTTGTCAGCGACCACGGGATTGCCGTGCCGATCGAGAACCTTCATCTCGATGTCGTTGTCAGAATTCGGCCGAGCGCTGGGAACCACGTCTCCGATGCGTACGGTCTGCCCGAACGGTAAACGCACCTGGGCGTCTGCTGTGACGCAGTACCTCATCGCGGCCGGGGGATCGTTGCCCGGCGAGCCGAAGTTGCCCTGCCCGTCGACCAGCGGGTAGCGCAACGACCACGGCTGCGCCATCCGGACCAGGGTGTCGTAGATCGACGAATCACCGTGCGGGTGATAGTTACCCATCGTCTCGGCCACCGAGCGCGCGGACTTGGCGTGGCCGCGGTCGGGCCGGAAACCGGAGTCGAACATGGCGTAGAGCACGCGGCGGTGCACCGGCTTGAGGCCGTCGCGGACCTCCGGCAGTGCGCGGCCGACGATCACGCTCATCGCATAGTCGATGTAGCTGCGCTGCATCTCCTGCTGGATGTCGACCGGTTCGATCCGGTCGCCGGCTTCGTCGCCGGGCGGCAGGGTGGTGTCAGTCATGGAGTTTCCTCAGCCTCTGGGGTTAAACGTCAAGGAAGCGAACGTCTTTGGCGTTGCGGGTGATGAAGCTGCGCCGGGCCTCGACGTCCTCGCCCATCAAGATGGAGAACAGCTCGTCAGCGGCTGCCGCGTCATCGAGGGTGACCTGACGCAGCACTCGCACCGACGGATCCATGGTGGTCTCCCACAGCTCCTTGGCGTCCATCTCACCCAGACCCTTGTAGCGCTGAATGCCGTCGTCGACGTTGATCCGCTTGCCCGCGGCACGACCGGCCTCGAGCAGTCCGTCACGTTCCCGGTCGGAGTAGGCGAACTCAGGCTCGGAGCGCTGCCATTTCAGTTTGTACAGCGGGGGCTGCGCCAAGAAGATGTGCCCGTTCTCCACCAGCGGCTTCATGAACCGGAACAGCAGCGTCAGCAGCAGCGTCGAGATGTGCTGGCCGTCGACATCCGCGTCGGCCATCAGCACGATCTTGTGATAGCGCAGTTTGGCCAGATCGAATTCGTCGTGAATACCCGTGCCCAGCGCGGTGATGATCGCCTGCACTTCGGTGTTCTTCAGCACGCGGTCGATGCGGGCCTTCTCGACGTTGATGATCTTGCCGCGCAACGGCAGGATCGCCTGGAACATCGAGTCGCGGCCGCTCTTGGCCGAGCCGCCGGCCGAATCACCCTCCACCACATACAGTTCCGACTTCGTGGGATCCGTGGAGCGGCAATCCGCCAGCTTGCCGGGCAGACCACCGATGTCGGTGGCGCTCTTGCGACGCACCAGCTCACGCGCCTTACGCGCGGCCATGCGAGCCTGCGCCGACGACACCGCTTTGTTCACAACGGTTTTCGCTTCAGCTGGATTCGCCTCGAACCAGTGGGTGAGCTGCTCGTTGCAGATCTTCTGCACGAACGACTTGACCTCGGTGTTGCCGAGCTTGGTCTTGGTCTGACCCTCGAACTGCGGTTGCGACACCTTCACCGAGATGACCGCGGCCAATCCTTCACGGATGTCGTCGCCGGTGAGATTCGGATCCTTTTCCTTGAGCAGCTTCTTGTCTTTGGCGTACTTGTTCACCACCGAGGTGAGTGCGGCGCGGAAGCCCTCCTCGTGCGTGCCGCCCTCGTGGGTGTTGATCGTGTTGGCGAAGGTGTGGACCGACTCGGAGTAACCGGCATTCCACTGCATCGCGATCTCGACCTCGTGACCGGGACCCTTACCGTCGAAGTCGATGACGCTGGGCTGGATCGCGGTCTTGGTCCGATTGATGTGCTTGACGAAGTCCACCAGTCCGCCGGGGTAGTGGAACACCCGATGCTTGACCTTCTGCGGGGCCGCCTTTTCGGCGGCCTTCTCCTCGGCGGACTTCGGTGCCTCGGCGTGATCACTGACGACGTCGTCGACGACCTCTTCGGGTGCGACTCGCTCATCGGTCAGCTCGATGGTCAGCCCCTTGTTGAGGAACGCCATTTCCTGCAGACGACGGGCGATGGTCTCGAAGTCGTAGGTGGTGGTCTCGAAGATGTCCGGGTCTGCCCAGAACCGGATCGTGCTGCCTGTCTTGGTGGACGGTTCGCCTTTACGCAGCGTTCCCGGTACCGACTTGTCGTAGGTTTGGTGCCACTCGAAGCCGTCTTTGTGGATGTCGGCCTCGAGCTTGGTCGACAACGCGTTGACGACGGAGACGCCCACGCCGTGCAGACCGCCGGAGACCTGATAGGCACCCTCTTCGAACTTGCCACCGGCATGGAGCACGGTCATGACGACGTCGATGGTCGGGATACCGGTCGCGTGCATCGCCACGGGGATGCCGCGGCCGTCGTCGGTGACCTGTACGCCGCCGTCTTCGAGAATTCGCACGTCGACCTTGGTGGCGAAGCCGGCCATGGCCTCGTCGACCGCGTTGTCGACGACTTCCCAGATCAGGTGGTGCAGGCCGCGCTCACCGGTGGAACCGATGTACATACCGGGCCGCTTGCGAACCGCTTCCAGACCCTCGAGCACCTTGATCGAATCGGCGCCGTACTCGCTGGGAGCATTGTTCTTCTGGGCAGCCACGTTGAGCGGGTCTCCTTGGTCTTGGGCAGGCAGGGGCCTGCACGGGGAATCTGACGACCCCCTCGCGAATCACTCGGACCAGTCTACCGAAACATGGCATCAGGACTGATACTGGAACCGCGTTTTGATACACCTAATCGCGCCGTGCGCCGATTTTTCCGGCAGAAGATAGGTCGAGACGCTTCGCACAGCTGCCGACAGCGTTCTCGCGGCTCTCAGCCATAGGTGTCGCGAGGGCCCCGACCCTGGACGCGATACGGGCCTTTCCGCCAGGACGGACCCACCGGACCGACGATCTTCACCGAGGTGACGACCCCGTCTCCGACAGCCGCGGCGATCTTGGCCAGCAGCTGTGCCTGCACCATCCGCAGCTGTGTCGCCCATGCCGTCGACTCCGCCGTCACCGTCAACACACCCTCGGTCAGTGACGCCGGCACCGCATGATCGGCGATCTGGGCTCCGACCACCTCACGCCACCGGCCGAACACCGCACCCTCAGCGACACGGCCGGTCCATCCGCGGTTGCGGGCCACAGCACTGGTCGCCGCACCCAGGGGCTGCGGATCCCTCTCATCGGGTCCGGGGCCCGACCACCGACGCCGGCTGGAGCCTCCGGTGCGCCGCGGGGCAGGGGAGGTGCGACCGCGGCCCACGTTCTTGCCTTGTTCCCGTGCGGCGCCCCTGGCCTCTTCGAGTGCCCTGCGCACGAGATCCATCCCCTTGAGGTGAGCCAGGTGCGCAGGTGGCTCGACCGGCTGATCCTCTGCGTCGCTCATGACACCACCTCCGATACCCGGCCCTGGTCGCCATCGCCCATCGTGATCTCGATACGCCGCGCATCCCATTCGCGCGGAATGTCTTCCGGGACGGCGGCTGTCACCAACACCTGTTCCGCGGTGGCCGCGACGCGGGCGAGCGCGTCACGGCGCGCGGTGTCGAGTTCGGCGAAGACATCATCGAGCAGCAGCACGGGATCGCCTCCCTCTGTCCGGAGCAACTCGTAGGCAGCCAACCTCAGCGCCAACGCCATCGACCAGCTCTCGCCGTGACTGGCGAAACCCTTCGCAGGCTGTTCACCCAACCTCAGATTCAGATCATCCCGGTGGGGTCCGACAAGGCAGACGCCGCGCTCCAGTTCGGCGTCGCGGCGCCGACTCAGCGCGTCGAGCAACGCCGCTTCGAACACCTCCACATCGGTGTTCCCCACGGCTGCTTCGGCTTCCACGACCTCCACGCCGCTGCGGTATCGAGCGGCCGCCGGCCGCGATGCGGGCGCCAACAACTGATAGGCCTTCTCCACCTCCGGCGCCAGCTCGTTCACCAGCTCGACCCGCGCCGCGATCAACTGAGCACCGTGTGACGCGAGGTGGCCGTCCCACACGTCGAGCGTTTCCAGCGCGCCACGGTCTCCCCGAAAGCGGGCCGCCGACGCGGTTTTGAGCAGCGCGGTGCGCTGCCGCACCACTTTGTCGTAATCCGCACGGACACCAGCGATACGGGGCCGACGGATGGTGGCGAGCTCGTCGAGGTAGCGCCGACGCTCCCCGGGGTCACCCCGCACGAGCGCCAGGTCTTCGGGGGCGAACAGGACGGCGCGCAACACACCGAGAATTTCGCGGGCCGACCGGACGGGGGAGCGATTCAGCCGCGCCTTGTTGGCGCGCCCCGATGTGATGTCGAGGTCGATGGCGAGCTCTCGTCCTTCACTGACGACGATCGTGGAGATCACCGCCCGATCGGCGCCCTCTCGAATGAGCGGGGCGTCGGTCGCAACGCGATGCGACCCCAGCGTGGACGAATACCAGAGTGCCTCAACGAGATTCGTCTTCCCAAAGCCGTTGGATCCGACGAAGACAGTTCGGCCCGGGTCGAGATCGAGCTCCACCCGCGGCCACGATCGGAAATCCGTCAGCGCGAGGCGACGTACGTACACCGGCTCGCCTCGCTCACCCGGACTCGCTCACCCTCTTCACCGCATGTCCGCCGAACTGGTTGCGCAGTGCCGCGACGGCCTTCATGGTCGGGGAGTCATCCTGGCGAGACAGGAACCGCGCGAACAGTGACGCGGCAATACTCGGCACGGGTACCCGCAGCCGGATGGCCTCTTCGACCGTCCACCGACCCTCACCGGAATCCTCTGTGTAGCCGCTGATCTCGTCGAGGTTGGGATCTTCCTTGAGCGCCTTGGCCAGCAGCTGCTGCAACCACGAACGCACCACGGTGCCGTTCGTCCAGGCTTGATACACCGCCTGTGGATCCTTCACCAGGTCCTCGGCGGCCAACATCTCGTAGCCCTCGGCGTACGCCGTCATCAGTGCGTACTCGACGCCGTTGTGCACCATCTTCGCGAAGTGCCCGGCGCCGACGGGTCCGACGTGGACGAACCCGTCTTCCTCCGGTCCGGGCGGGCGCAATGTGTCGAAGATGGGCATGGCTCGTACGACATCGTCGTCACTACCGCCGACCATCAGGCCGTAACCTTCGCTCAAGCCCCAGATGCCGCCGGACACACCGGCATCGATGAACGCAATGCCCTTCTGTGCCAACAGTTCTGCGTGCGGTTTGTCCTCGGTGTAGCGCGAGTTGCCACCGTCGATGACCAGGTCGCCCTCCGAGAGCACGCCGGCCAGCTCGGTGATGGTCTGATCTGTGATGGATCCGGACGGCACCATCACCCAGACCACACGCGGAGCCTGCAACGCTGCCGCGAGGTCGGCGAGGGTCGCCACGTCGGACACCTCGGGTCGAGGGTCGTATCCGATGACCTCGTGCCCGCCGTCGCGGAGGCGAGCCCGCATGTTGAAGCCCATCTTGCCCAGGCCGATGAGACCCAGCTGCATGTCAGCGCCCTCCTGTTGTCGGTGCGTGCGATCAGCCGGGGAGGCGCACCGGCATCAGCAGATAGACGTAATCGGTCTGTGCTGCCGGATACGGTCCCGCGCCGTCGCTACTCACATCATCCTGGCCCGCCGGGCGGAGCACCGCAGGCCGGCTGGGCGTCGTGAATCCGAACGTGACCCGCCCGGCGTGCAGCGAGCCCAGTCCGTCTGTCAAGTACGTCGGGTTGAACGCGATGGTCAGTGGTTCGCCGGAGAACTCGACGGGCAGGTCCTCCTCGGCTCGACCCACGTCGTCGGCGCCGGCCGAGAGCCGTAGCACGTCGTCGGAGAATTCCATCCGCACCTGGGCGCCGCGATCGGCCACCAGGGCGACACGTTTGATGGCCTCGGTCAGCTCGGCGACCCCGATGGTGGCGACCGCGGTGTGCTCGGTCGGCAGCAGCTGGCGGAACTTCGGGAATTCGGCGTCGAGCAGGCGGGTGGTGCTGCGCTTGCCCTTGCTGCGGATACCCAGCAGGCCTTCTTTGCCGACCGTGGGGCCGGATCCCAGCGACAGGTGCACCTCGTTGCCGTCGGTGCCGGCCTTGGCCGCCTCGGCCAGAGTCTTCGCCGGCACCAGGACGGCAGCTTCCACGCCGGGGGTGGACGTCGACCATGTCAGTTCGCGGACCGCGAGGCGGAACCGGTCGGTGGCGGCCAAAACGACTTTCTCGCCGGAAATCTCGACGCGGATGCCGGTCAACATCGGCAGCGTGTCATCACGGCCTGCGGCGACCGCCACCTGACCGATGGCCTCGGCGAACAGATCCGCCGCGACGACACCGGTCTCGTCCGGCAGAGTGGGCAGCGTTGGGTAGTCCTCGACTGCCATGGTCGGCAGCGAAAATCGAGCGCTTCCGCAGCTCAACGCAACGCGGGTGCCTTCGACACTGACATCGACCGGCTTGGCAGGCAGGGCCCGAACGATGTCGGACAGCAACCTGCCGGACACCAAAACGCTTCCTGGAGAGGCGATTTCAGCCGCAATCTGCACTTCGGCGGAAACTTCGTAGTCGAATCCGGAGATCGTCAGACCCTCGTCGGATCCGGTCAGCAGCACACCGGCCAGGACAGGAACCGTCGGCCGCGACGGCAGGTTACGAGCCACCCAAGCGACCGCGTCGGCGAACTCTTCGCGGCTCAGCCGGAACTTCAAGTCCGTCAGACCTACCGTTGACGTCGACACGTTTGTTGCGTCCCTTCGATGTACACCCCGATGAAGCCTTGATCAGCGATTTCTCCGACGGGCACATCGCGTCGCTACGACACGCTGCGACGACCGGAACGGCTGTCGATGAACCACCGTAGAGCTTTCCACTCCAACTTGAAAGCTAAACGATGGGGCTGACAGGGCGACGACGGAGAGGCCCTCTCGGGCCGTCCACCGTGTGCTTTCCCCAGGGGTCTTCTTCTAAGAGATATTGATAGAGATAAATGAGCAGTAGTACTAGGTCCTGTGCAAGCTGGGGATACGGGGGGTTTCCTGCAGGCCAGCGCCGTGTAGGGCTGTGAGGCATCTGTGCATCGATGATGGGACGAGGCGGGCCGGCTGGGGATGAATCGCGATCTGGGGAAGAACACCCCACTGCGTACCCGGGTTGACGACAGGTTGTGCACAGGTGCTCCCCAGGCCGTGGCTGTGACTGATGGTGCCAACGAGAGAGAAGTTTTTCGGGCAGGCCACGGAGGGCGAGCACAACGGACGGCGTGTCGTTCGCACGACACGAGGCCGCGCGTCGGCGGCTAGGGGAAATACAGGGGGTCGCAGATCAGCGCTTGGCGCGCTGACGGATCCGTGTGGTGAGTTCTTTGACGTGATCGAAGACCTCACGTCGCTCAGCCATTTCGCCGCGAATCTTCTTCTCCGCGTACATGACTGTGGTGTGGTCACGGCCGAACGCCTGACCGATCTTGGGCAGGGAGAGATCGGTGAGTTCGCGACACAGGTACATCGCGATCTGCCTCGATTGTGCCAACGCGCGGGTCTTGCCGGGTCCGCGGAGTTCGTCGATGCTCGTCTCGAAATACTCGGCGGTGGCGGCCATGATCGCTGCGGTGCTGATCTGCATCGTCGACGAATCGGAAATCAGGTCGCGCAGCACGATTTCGGCAAGTGACTTGTCGATCGACGTCTTGTTCAGCGAGGCGAACGCCGTCACGCGGATCAGTGCGCCCTCGAGTTCACGGATGTTGCGCTCGATCCGGCTGGCGATCAACTCCAGAACGTCGTCGGGTACGTCGAGACGATCCATCTGTGCTTTCTTGCGCAGGATCGCGATCCGGGTCTCCAGCTCAGGCGGCTGCACATCGGTGATCAGGCCCCACTCGAAGCGGGTCCGAAGCCTGTCTTCCAGTGTCGCGAGCTGTTTCGGCGGGCGATCAGAGGAGATGACGATCTGCTTGTTCGCGTTGTGCAGGGTGTTGAAGGTATGGAAGAACTCTTCCTGAATACCGTCCTTGCCCTCGATGAACTGGATGTCGTCGACCAGGAGCACGTCGATGTCGCGGTAGGTGCGCTTGAACGACGCACGGCGATCATCGCGCAGGGAGTTGATGAAGTCGTTGGTGAATTCCTCGGTCGAGACGTATTTCACCCGCATGCCCGGGAACAGCCGCTGGGCGTAGTTGCCGGCCGCGTGCAGCAGATGTGTTTTGCCCAAACCGGATTCACCCCAGATGAACAACGGGTTGTAGGCACGGGCCGGCGCCTCGGCGATGGCGAGCGACGCGGCGTGGGCGAAGCGGTTGGAGGCCCCGATCACGAAAGTGTCGAAGGTGTAGCGGCGATTGAGGTTGATCGCAGTCGCGTCGTCGGAAGTGCCGTTCTGTCCGCGGTTGGCGAAGAAACTCGGCCAATTCTCCTCGGCGCTGGCGCGGGCGGCCAAGTCGTCGTCGACGAGGTCGTCGTCGGTGTCAGGAACGGGAACCGGCGTGAAGACGGGGGACTCATCGGGTTCGGGATCGGCGATCCGCACACCCAGCTCGACGCGCTGGCCGAGCTGGCGGCTCAGCGCGGCGATGATCGGCTCCCGCAGATGACGTTCGATCTCGTTCTGCACGAACGGGGTGGGCACCGACAATAGAGCGAACCCCTCGGTGATGACCAAGGGCTGGACGAGCTTGAGCCACGCCCGCTGCTGCGGGGTGAGGGCGCCGTTTGCGGCGCCGTGTTCACCGTTGAGTTCGGTGACGACGTTGTTCCAGATCGAGACGAATGGAGGGTCGGGGTCGGCTGACAAGAACACCCACCCCCTACCGGCCGACCAGAGGACGACCACACCACAACGACGAACTGTCCACAAAGTTATCCACAGGTTGTGGAAATACAGGAATCCGTCGTTGTCCGCTGTCTACCAGCGAGGCTGCCAATCGTCGGAACTCAACACCACGCGATGACACGTGATGGGCTCGCGACCGAGTGAGCGACCCTCGCTTCGTTGCCTTGCGCCGTTCCGGCATGGAATCGGCCTTGCCAGAAGCTAACAGTTTTCTCTCCGAGTGCCAACAGTTCTGCAACATTGCGGGGAAGCGTAATTCCGCCTGGCGCAATCGTTCCAGATCCGCGTGACTGCTGTGGTGTTTGTGATGCTCCTGACGTGCGACTCTTCCGGTACCGGTCGCCCTGGTCCGCGGTCCGGTGCAGGTTTGACCCGGCGAATTCTCGTCAGTACCCTCGAACAGTCGCCCGCACGTGGTGATACGGCTGCGATCCGGTTTCCGCCGGTGGCCGCGCCGGCAAAGTAAGACCGCCGAACTTACCAACGGCCGACAGCGTGATGCCCGTCGTCAGACACGGACAGAGCGTGGGGGCCACACGAACAAGGAGTGACTGCCGTGGCCAAGGGCAAGCGGACCTTCCAGCCCAACAACCGGCGCCGCGCACGCGTGCACGGGTTCCGGCTGCGGATGCGCACCCGTGCGGGCCGTGCCATCGTGTCCGGTCGGCGCCGCAAAGGCCGTCAGTCACTCACTGCGTGACGCGACCACAGGTCTGACGCGGTGCTTCCGGCACAGAACCGGATGACCAGGTCGACCGAGTTCGGTGCCACAGTCAGTCGGGGGACGCGGGCGGCGCAGCCCGATCTCGTCGTGTACTGCCTGCGTTCTGATCAGACCGAGGAAGCCGGACCGCGGATCGGCTTGGTCGTCTCCAAAGCGGTCGGCAATGCCGTCCAACGCCATCAGGTGTCTCGACGCCTTCGCCATGTCGCCCGCACGGTTCTTCCCGATCTGACCGCTGCCGATCGCGTGGTCATCCGCGCGCTCCCCGGCAGCCGCCACGCGGTGTCGCCGCGGCTCGAGCAGCAGCTGCGGACCGCGTTGCGGCGCATAAGAAGTCGTGCGGAGGCCTCGTCATGAGTTCCCGCGCCGTGAGTTCCCGCGCCGTGAGTTCCCATGCCGTGCGCGCCCTCGTGTGGATGATCCAGCTGTACCGCACCACGGTCTCTCCGCTGCGTCTCCCGACGTGCCGCTTCACACCCACCTGCAGCCAGTACGCCGTCGAAGCTCTCACCGAGTTCGGTCTGGTGCGGGGCAGCTGGCTGGCTCTGATTCGCCTCCTCAAATGCGGACCATGGCATAACGGAGGGTGGGACCCCATCCCCGATCGCACCCCCGGTCACGACCGTCCGGAGTGTGATCGTCACAGTGACGCCATCGCCGTGACAGTCGGTGGCCCCTGCGAGAACCCCGAAGACCTAGAAGACCAACCGAGTCAGCAAGGGAAGAGTCTGCCGCGTGTTTAACTTCTTCAGCCTCGACATCATCTATTACCCGGTGTCGGCGATCATGTGGGTCTGGTACAAGGCGTTCGCGTTTCTGCTGGGCCCCTCGAACTTCTTCGCATGGGCGTTGTCGGTGATGTTCCTCGTGTTCACCCTGCGTGCGATTCTCTACAAGCCGTTCGTGCGGCAGATCCGCACCACGCGCCAGATGCAGGAGCTGCAGCCCCAGATCAAGGCTCTGCAGAAGAAATACGGCAAGGACCGCCAGCGCATGGCGCTGGAGATGCAGAAGCTGCAGAAAGAGCATGGGTTCAATCCCATCCTCGGGTGCCTGCCGATGTTGGCGCAGATTCCGGTGTTCCTCGGTCTGTATCACGTGCTGATGTCCTTCAACCGGACACAGACCGGTATCGGCCGGCTCGGCCTCTCGGTCGAGGAGAACAAGAGCCTCGGCAACTACTTTTTCAGCGCGACCGACGTCGGACACTTCCTGGACGCCAACCTGTTCGGTGCTCCTCTCGGCGCGACGATGATCCAGAAGCACGGCCTCGAGGCGTTCACCGAATTCCACCGTCCGGCCGTGATCGCCGTGGGTGTCCCGATCATGATTGCCGCCGGCATCGCCACCTACTTCAACAGCCGTGCATCGGTTGCTCGTCAGTCGCCGGAGGCCGCCGCCAACCCGCAGACCGCGATGATGAACAAGCTGGCGCTCTACGTGTTCCCGCTGGGCGTGGTCGTCGGTGGCCCGTTCCTTCCGCTGGCCATCTTGCTGTACTGGTTCGCCAACAACATCTGGACCTTCGGTCAGCAGCACTACGTGTTCGGCAAGATCGAGAAGGAAGAGGAAGCCAAGAAGCAGGAGGCGCTGGAGCGCCGTGCGGCGAATGCGCCGGCGCCGGGAGCGAAGCCGAGCCGGAAGAAGGCCGCTCGCCCCGATGGTGAGTCTGCCGACGATGTGGAGATCGTCGAGTCCAGTGGAACGGAACAGGGGTCGTCTGCCTCGAGTGCGAGTGCTGGCGATGCCGCGACGCGGAACGGGGCGGTGAGCCGTACCCCGAAACCCGGCGCGCGCCCCAAGAAGCGGAAACGTTGACGCGCGGGTGACCGCGAACGAGGGAGAGGTATATCCATGACGAATTCAGAGACGACGTCCGTGGAGGAGATCCACGAGACGAGCACGAGCGCGGACGTCGAAGCCGAGGAGTCGACGAGCGACGCGGCGCGGGGGACGGGCGATCTCGAGGATCGGCTCGTAGCCGAGGGCGAGATCGCGGGCGACTATCTCGAAGAGCTGCTGGATCTGTTGGACTTCGACGGGGACATCGATCTCGACGTCGAGGGTGACCGCGCGGTCGTGAGCATCGACGGTGGTGGCGACTTGACCAAGTTGGTCGGTCGCAAGGGCGAGGTGCTCGACGCACTGCAGGAGCTGACCCGGTTGGCTGTCCATCAGAAGACGGGGGAGCGGAGCCGCTTGATGCTCGACATCGCGCAGTGGCGCAAGCGTCGTCGCGACGAGCTGGCCGCCCTCGGTAGCAAGGTGGCCCACCGCGTGCTCGAGACGGGTGAGCGCGAGGAGCTGTCCCCGATGACCCCGTTCGAGCGCAAGATCGTGCACGACGCCGTTGCGGACGTGGACGGGGTGCACAGTGAGAGCGAGGGCGTGGAGCCGTCGCGTCGCGTGGTCGTCCTCGTCGACTGAGACTCGTGGAGTTACACCGATGTAGTTCGGTGTGCGAGCCAGTGTCGGGACTCGAGGCGGAGGATGTTTCACGTGAAACATGCGGAGGTGCCAGCGCCGCCGGCGGCGGTGACGGCAGTCTTCGGTGACGCCGCTGACGCCGCCATCCGCTATGCCGAGATCCTGGCGGGCGCTGGCGTGGAGCGCGGTCTACTTGGGCCCCGCGAGGTGGAGCGACTCTGGGACCGGCACATTCTCAACAGCGCTGCCATAGCGGATGTGGTGGACCGGGCGGAGGCCGTCGCCGACATTGGAAGCGGAGCCGGCCTTCCCGGGATACCGTTGGCGCTGGCCCGGGCCGACGTGTCCGTGACACTGATCGAACCACTGCTGCGGCGGAGCGACTTTCTCCGCGAGGTGGTGTCGGAACTGGGTTTGGGATCCGTGGTCGTGCGGGGTAGGGCGGAGGATCGATCCGTTCGCGATGTCGCGGGGGAGCAGGATGCAGTCGTGTCCCGTGCGGTCGCCTCATTGGACAAGATCGCTAAGTGGAGTGTGCCACTGCTGCGGGTCGGCGGTCGAATGCTTGCGATGAAGGGCGAGCGGGCGGCTGACGAGGTACACGAGCATCGCCAATCGCTGGCCGCGCTCGGACTGACCGAAATCGAGGTGAGGACGTGTGGCGCGCAATTCGTGGACCCGCCCGCGACAGTGGTCGTAGGGTTTCTGGAAGAGGAGCGGCGCCGTCGGACTCCGGCGGGAAGGAGACAGCGGTGACGTCAACGGCCGAGGAGCCCACCCCAGATGTTTCACGTGAAACGTGGGGTACGCACGACGTCGACACTCCGATCGGCGCCGAGGCCGAGCGCGCCGTCCGACTGATGCATGCAGCCGCCGAAGGACTCTTGCCGAAGCCGGCCCGCCAGCGGATCTTCACGATTGCGAATCAGAAGGGTGGCGTCGGCAAGACGACGACCGCGGTGAACATCGCGGCGGCGCTCGCTCTACAGGGCGCGCGCACGCTCGTCATCGATCTCGATCCACAGGGCAACGCCAGCACCGCGCTCGGCATCGAACACCGCCCGGGAACACCGTCGTCGTACGAGGTGCTCATCGGGGAGATCTCGGTCGAGACTGCGCTGCAGCAGAGCCCGCACAATGAGCTGTTGTTCTGCGTTCCGGCCACCATCGATCTGGCCGGCGCCGAGATCGAGTTGGTGAGCATGGTGGCCCGAGAGGGTCGGCTGCGCACCGCACTCGCCGAGTTGAAGCACCACGACTTCGACTACGTTTTCATCGACTGCCCGCCGTCTCTCGGTCTGCTGACGATCAACGCGCTCGTCGCCGCACCCGAGGTGCTGATCCCGATCCAGTGCGAGTACTACGCACTCGAAGGCGTGGGACAGCTGCTCCGCAACATCGAGATGGTGAAGTCGCATCTGAACCCCGAACTCGACGTGACGACAGTCGTGCTGACGATGTACGACGGCCGCACGAAACTGGCCGACCAGGTTGCCGTCGACGTGCGGGCGCACTTCGGCGACAAGGTCCTGCGGACGGTGATTCCGCGCAGCGTGAAGGTGTCGGAAGCACCCGGGTACGGGATGACGATCATCGACTACGACCCGGGCTCACGGGGTGCGATGAGCTATCTCGACGCCAGCCGCGAGCTCGCGCAACGCGGGGCCCCCGGACCGCGACAGTGACGATTGCCCAACCCAGCAGCTGTGCGACGAACGAAGGACTTGGATGAACAACCCGGCACGTAAGCGCAGTGGGCTCGGACGCGGCTTGGCGTCGCTGATCCCGACCGGACCCGCCGAGGGCGACGAGCCGGCCACCACCGGACCGCGGATGGGCGCCGCCGCTGCCGATGCCGTCTTCGGTGGAGCTCCGGACGTCACGCCGCCGGCAGGTGATGTCGGCGCGGTGTACCGGGAGATCGCCCCGTCGCTGATCGATCCGAACCCGCGTCAGCCGCGCCAGGTGTTCGACGAAGAAGCGCTGAACGAACTCGTGCATTCGATCCGCGAGTTCGGATTGATGCAGCCGATCGTGGTGCGTGCGGCACCTGACAGTGGGGATGCGCCGACGCGCTACCAGCTGGTGATGGGGGAGCGCCGCTGGCGGGCCGCGCAAAAAGCGGGGGTCGCCTCAATCCCCGCGATCGTCCGCGAGACCGCCGACGACAGCATGCTGCGGGACGCGTTGCTGGAGAACATCCATCGCGCTCAGCTGAACCCGTTGGAAGAGGCGGCGGCCTATCAGCAGTTGCTCGACGAGTTCGCCGTCACCCACGATGAGCTCGCGGCGCGGATCGGGCGATCCCGGCCCGTGATCACCAACATGATTCGTCTGCTGCGTCTGCCGATCGCGGTGCAGCGACGAGTGGCCGCCGGCGTGCTCTCCGCAGGCCATGCCCGGGCGCTTCTCGCTCTCGAGGGCGGACCGGACAAGCAGGAGGAACTCGCTGCCCGGATCGTCGCCGAAGGGCTGTCGGTCCGGGCGACGGAAGAGGCCGTCACGCTGGCCAACCGCGAAGGGGATGGCGCCCCGCCGGCACCGCGGCGCAAGCCCATTAAGATGCCGGGGCTGCAGGATGTCGCCGAGCAGCTGTCGTCGGCGTTCGACACCCGCGTGACAGTCAGCCTCGGCAAGCGGAAGGGCAAGATCGTCGTCGAATTCGGTTCCGTGGACGATTTGCAGCGGATTGTGGACCTCATGAACTCGTCAACTCAATGACCGACCACACGCGGCCGTTACGTCACTGTGACAGTGGAGCCCAGTGCAACGACACCCGTGCCGGCGTGCTCGGGAAAGCCACTGAGCGGCAGTGGTTTTCGCGCTCGACCGCGCTGCGCACCATCGGACAGCGCCGGATCGGGCCCGATCGTCTCGCGCCTTCTATTCTGGAGGGGCAGCAGCCGCGCATCCCCTCGCGGCGAAGACACCCGGGAGCGTAGTGACCGCACGAATCACCCCTCTGCGGCTCGAAGCGTTCGAGCAGCTGCCGAAGCACGCGCGACGATGCGTGTACTGGGAGGTCGATCCGCTCATCGTCGGCGAGGACCAGCACCTCTCGGATCCCGAGTTCGAGAAGGAAGCCTGGCTGTCGATGGTCATGCTGGAGTGGGGGTCCTGCGGTCAGTTGGCCGTCGAGTCACGCACCCCGCTTCCCGAGGACGAGACGGGTGACGAGCCCTGCCTCGGCTACGCGTTCTACGCTCCGCCCCGCAGTGTGCCCCGCGCGGGGCGATTCCCGACCGGACCCGTCAGTGCGGATGCTGTGCTTCTGACGTCGCTTGGTGTCGAGACGGGGCCCGGTCACGACGAACTGTCTCGCGCATTGATCACGGCCGTGGTCGGCGATCTCGTTCGACGTGGTGTGCGGGCACTGGAAGCGTTCGGCCGCTCGGCCGCCGCCGACGAACTCGTCGACGTGGCGGAGGTGCCGACCGACGTGGCGCCGGTTCTGGACACCCTCGGCGACTGCGCGATGGGCACCTGCGTGATTCCCAGCGACCTTCTCCTCGACGCGGGTTTCGAGGTGGTATCGCACCACACGTACTTCCCACGCCTGCGGCTCGAGTTGGAGCAGGGTCTCGGGTGGAAGGCCGGCGTGGAAGCGGCGCTGGAACGCCTGCTTCAGAGTGCCCAGTTGCAGCAGCCGGTCGGTGTCGGTGCGGTAGTCAGCTGCTAACTGTTACGGGACTGTTCGACAGCCAGTTCGTGGGCCAACAACTCGGCAAACGTGAATGTGCCTGTGGGGCGGTCGTTCTTGCCGAGCAGGTAGAGCCGCTTCACCGCTGCGAGGATGCCCTCGGCGAGGGAATCGCGCGCCGACGGGGAGACCAGGGTGGCCCGGTCGCCGGGATTGCTGATGTAGCCGACGTCCACCTGCACGGTGGGCATGCGGGTCAGGCGCAGCAGATCCCACGTCCGGCCGTGCACGCGGCAATCACGTAACCCCGTGCGCGCCACGACTTCCCGCTGAATGAAGTCGGCGAGGTTGCGTCCGATGGTGGACACCGAGCCGTGCGAGTTGCCGAAGTGGAACGAGGCGACACCGTTGGCCGACGAGCTCTTCTGACTCTCACACCGCAGGCTGATCATCAGGTCGGCACCGACTGAGTTGGCGGTGGCAGCACGTTCGGCGTCAGTTGGGGAGGCGGACGCAGAACGGGACAGGAACGTCTCCATGCCGATGGCCGTCATCCGGCCCTCGAGTCGACTGGCCAAGTCCCACAGGATGTCTGCCTCGCTGATGGGTCCCGACGGGCCGTGGGTGATCAGCCCGTGGTCGTCCCCACCGCGGCCCGGATCGATGATGATCCGCTTGCCGGAGAGCCACGGGCCGGAGCTGCGCACGAGCTCTTCTTCACGGATCGCATGCGGTGAGCCGCCGGTCACCCGGGAGCCCAGGTTGTAGAGCGAGCGCAGCGTCTCCGGACCGCAGATGCCGTCGGGGAAGAGCCCGTATTCGCGCTGGTACGACATCAACGCGTTGTGGGTCTGCAATCCGAAGTGTCCATCGACCAACCCGGTGTAGAACCCGAGATCCTGCAGGCGCGCCTGCAGAGTGGCGACGTCGTCGCCGTACATCGGGGCACCGAACTGGTGATTGAGGGTCCGTGCGCCGAGGCGGTAGGACGCTTCTTTGATCGCCCGGTAGGTGGCCTCCCCGACGACTCCGTCGACGAGAAGACCGCGGTGCTGCTGGAAGGCGCGAACCGCGTGGTCGAGTTCGCCGTCGAACACATCGGCGGCGACCAGACGCCCAGTGACCAGGTCGTCGTTGGGATCGTGGAGCATTCCCAGAGCGGCCAGCGCGGTCCGGATCTCGGTGACCGCTGCAGAACGGTCACCGCGACGCAGACTCGACATAGGCAGCATTCTCTCAGAAGGGGAGAGGATTTCGGAAAACCCCAGGGAAGTGTCCAGGGGTCGAAGGTGGTCCGCTACAGGACGTCAGCGAGCTCGCGCAGCAGCGCAGCCTTGCCTTTTGCGCCCACGATCCGCTTCACCGGCTGGCCATCTTTGAACAGGATCATCGTCGGGATCGACACGACCGAGAAGTCACGTGCTGTCGCCGGATTCTCGTCGACGTCGAGTTTGGCCACCGTGAGGGATCCGGCCTTCTCGGATGCGATCTCTTCGAGCACGGGAGCGACCATCTTGCACGGCCCGCACCACGTCGCCCAGAAGTCCACCAGCACCGGTGTGCCGCTGGACAGCACGTCCTGAGAGAAGGAATCGTCGGTGACAGCTACGGTCGCCGAGGCGGTCTCGCTCATTGCTGTGCTCCAATCAGGTCGTTGTCTTCGGTTGTGATAGAGGTTCTTTCGCCCGGCTCGGCATGGTCGGCCAGCCAACGCTCAGCGTCGATGGCTGCGGCGCAACCACTTCCGGCCGCGGTGATCGCCTGCCGATAGGTGTGGTCCACCAGATCGCCTGCGGCGAAGACACCGTCGATGGACGTGTAGGTGGTGCGGCCGACGACCTGGACGTAGCCCTCGTCATCGAGATCGACCTGACCGCGCACCAGTTCCGATCGCGGGTCGTGCCCGATCGCGACAAACACACCGGTGACCGCGAGCGAGGATTCCTCACCGGTCACGGTGTTGCGGAGCTTGATGCCGGTCACCTTCGGATCGCCTTCGACACCCTCGACCGCGGTGTTGGTCAGGATGGTGATCTTCTCGTTCTGCTCGGCGCGCTCCAGCATGATCTTGGAGGCGCGGAACTCGTCGCGCCGGTGGATCAGCGTGACACTGCGGGCGAAACGAGTGAGGAAGGTGGCCTCCTCCATCGCCGAATCGCCGCCGCCGACGACAGCGATGTCCTGATCGCGGAAGAAGAAGCCGTCGCAGGTGGCGCAGGTGCTCACGCCCATGCCGAGCAGCGCGTCCTCACCCGGCACGCCGAGGTGGCGCGCAGCGGCGCCCATCGCGAGGATGACCGCGCGCGCCTGGTACGTCTCGTCACCGACGGTGACCTTCTTCACCGGTCCGGTGAGGTCGACCGCGTCCACGTCTTCCATGCGCAGATCCGCGCCGAAGCGCAGCGCCTGCTCGCGCATCTGATCCATCAGTTCGGGACCGGTGATGCCGTCCTTGAAGCCGGGGTAGTTCTCCACCTCGGTGGTCGTCATCAGGGCGCCGCCGAACTGGCTGCCTTCGAAGACGAGGGGCTTCAGCTGGGCCCGCGCGCTGTACACAGCGGCGGTGTACCCGGCGGGGCCGGAACCGACGACGATGACGTCATGGACGGTGGACGAGGAGGTCATGAGTGCCTTTCTGCCTGCAATCCTTGAACACCAGGGTAGGCCGGGGTGTTCCCGTTGGCCGCCCGGGCGGGTCAGCGGCGTTTCGAGGGTGGTTGCGCGTCGCGCAGGACGGCGCCGATGCGGGCCGTGACCTCGGCGGGAACGTCGGGCGCTGAGGAGCTGTCGGCGCCGAGCCGACCCAATTCGCGACGGACGGTCTCGAGCGCCGCCAACGCGCGTGCGGCCTCGGGATCGGCGCGCACGCGCCGGCGAACCTGCGCGGCGGTGTCGTCGTCGAGGAGGCCGGCCTGCAGATCGGCGAGTAGGTCGGGTGTGACGGGTTCGAGGTCGTTGCCCATCGTCTTCACCCCCGCCGGTTGCGTTGTCCGCTGACCGTCCGAGGTTATCCGACCGGGCTCAGTCGATGTGCCCGGCGGCGAAGACGGTGAGCGACGCCGCGAGCTTGGCCCGTGCCCGGGCGCACCGGCTCTTGACGGTGCCCTCCGCCACACCGAGCAACCGAGCGGTCTCGGCGATCGAGAAACCCTGCATGTCGACAGCGACGACCGCGGCGCGCTGCTCGACCGGCAAGGTCAGCAGGGCCCGCTCGATCACGATCGCGGTGTCGACGTGGCGGGTCGGATCGGTGCCGCACGTCAGTTGTTCGTCGAGCGCGGCGTGGTCGCGGAACTTGTTGCGACGCAGGCGGTCCAGGCAGGCGTTGACCACGATGCGGTGCAGCCAGCTGCTGACCGCCGAGTCGTGGCGGAAGGCGCCGGCGGTGCGGTGCGCGGCCAGCAGTGCGTCCTGCAGCGCATCGGCGGCATCGTCGGGGTTGGCGGTGGTCAGCGTGGCGAGCCGGTAGAGCTGGCGGTGGTGGCGATAGAACAGTTCCTCGAACGCGTAGCGGTCACCGGCGACGTGGGCGGCCAGCAGCTCGGCGTCGGTGCGCGGCCGAATCCCGCCGTCGCTGTGCGCTCCGAAAATCCCCACAGCCGAACCCTAGGCGGCCCGAGCGGGGGCTCAGCGCACCAGTTTTGGCTCAGCCGGCGGCTTTGAGGGTGATCTCCGAGACGTCGCTGCGGCTCTGGCCGTTGACCTGTCCGAGCGTGGAGATCCATACCAGGACGTAGGACGTGGGCGCGGCGTTCTCGACGGGGATGGTGTTGGCCCCGGGCTTGAGCGTCGTCGGCTGCGTGAGTGCGGTCGTGTCGTCCAGCGAGGACGGCGACGCCGACGTAGCCGAGCGGATCTGGACCGCGGTGCCGGTGCTGTCGACGTTGATGCCCACCGAGCCGATCGTCGTCGGCTGGGGCAGCTGCAGCATGAGGCCGACACCGTTCTTGAATCCTGGGAAGGGGGCCGCGTCGCTGTAGGTGTCGGTGGGCCACACCGTCGACGGATCGCCGTCGATCGCCAACCCGGCGAGGTCGGGCGCGTCGGCCTCACCTTCGGGCGAGAACACGGTTGCGCGAACGGGTTTCACGGTGGCGCCGGCATCGGGGGTGTTGCTGCCCGGCTCCGACGACGTCGGGGCGTTGAGGCCGAGTTCGTCACCGCTGAGACCGTTGCCGACATCGCCGAAGATCCGGCTGAGCATGGTCGCCAGCAGGATCACCACGAGCACCACCGCGGCCGCGGCCACGCTGGCGCCGATGATCAGCCGCTTCCGGCGCCGGGCTGCCTCGTCGGGATCGTCCGCCGCGTCCGGTCCGGCAGGTGCCTGGGTCGCGGACTCGTTCACGGGGGCGAGATGATCGGTGCGGTCGGCGATCGCCGTCGCCTGCTGCAGCAGGTTGAGCATCGTCGACGCGCTGCGGATGCCGCCGTTCTCCTGGGCCGCGCGTGCGGCGGCCGCGGAGATCTGGAACGGGATGTCGCGGTCGACGGCACGCGGTTCGAGCGGTTGCCCCGCAGGATCCAGCTCGGCGGCGGCCAGCCCGCTGGGTTCGCCACTCTCGGGCAGCGGCCAGCGATTGACCAACAATGCATACAGCGCCGCGCCGATACCGCGGATGTCGTCGTCCGGCGTCGCCGACGGCAGCGTGGCCGGGAAAGCAAGCGCCACATCGCCTTCGATGCTGACCCGAATGCGCGCCGGGTGATCGATGGACAACGCGACACCGTTGCGGTGCGCCGCCTCGGCCGCCGCGGCCAGTGATTGGATCGCGCGGGCACCCCCGATGGGGGAGGGGGAGGTGTCCGCGACTTCGGCGAGCGAACCGCCACGAATCCACTCGGCGACGACGAGGCCACCGGAGCCGGTGGTCATCACGTCGAGCACCCGAGCCACGCCCGGCATGTCGAGGCGCCCGAGCCGCTGCGTGCGGTCCAGGATCCCCTGCACCTCGCTCGCGGGCAGGGTGCCGTCGGGGTCGACGAACGTCAGTGCGACCTGCCGGTCCAGCGCGGTGTCGAGCGCCTGCCAGAACTGGAGCGTCGGTGGTCCGCCATGGAAGACGAGCAGACGGTAGCGGCCCTTACCGACAGTGGCACCGGGGATGAGGTGCAGGTCCTCGGCGGCGGTCGCGGCCTCGAGGGGCGGTTCGCGAGGCGGGTCGAATGCCAGCGATTCGCGGGTGGGGTCATTGCTGTAGTCAGCGCGGGGCCGGGGTGGGCCGGCGGCGGGGATGGCTTCGGTCGGGCGCTCGGGTTCCACCGCGGCCGGCTCGGGTTCGGGGGAGACCTCCGGCACGTCGGGCTGGAAGTCGTCGGCCGACGGCCGTGACGTCGAATCAGACACAGACGGCCGTGACGTCGAATCAGACACAGACGGGCGATCGATGCGCGCGGTCGCCGACGGGTCGGCCGGGTCGAAGGTCTGCGGCGGCGTCGGGGAACCACCGGCGGGGGTGTCGCTCACGGCAGCTCCTTTCCCGGTCCTGCGTTCGCCAACCATGCCCTCGTGTCCCTGGACGGTCGCGCCCGGAAACTGACGCGTCCGTCGCGTCGAGGTGAGATCAGGGTACGTGAGCCCGTCGCTCGATCGGGTGTGGACGGAGGCGCCGGCCTGAGCGCGCCCTCGACCGAGGCGCGACCGCACGGCGGCCACCGCCGCAACCGCTTCCGGGACCTTGGCGCCGAGCAGCACGCCCGCGATGATCGGGCCCATGACCAGGCCGAGGACGGCCAACCGCAGCAGCGACCCGACCGCACCGAAGTGCTCGGTCAGCGACGCCAGTCCGGCCAGCCGGTCGAGCACGTGCGCGGCCAGCCCCGCCGCGAGCGCCGCGGTGATCGTCACCAGCACGGTGCGCACCACCTCGGCGGGGAACAGACGGCCACCGGGCGGGTCGAGCCGGCTGCGGAGGAGCAGGTACCCGAGCGTGGCCCCGGCCAGGAAGCCCAGCCCGTTGGCGAGCCCGAGGTAGCCGGCGACCAGCTCCTGATCGGCGGTCAGGTGCGGCGCCGCCAGGGACCCCGCGACTTTCACGACGGTGATCACGACGACGAGCAGAATCGGCGTCCAGGGCTCCTCGCGGGCGTAGAACACCCGCAACTGCAGCAGCACCAGCGCGTAGGGGATCAGCGTGAACGCCGACAGCGTGATCGCCATGCCGAGGTAGCCGGCATCGACGGCGCCGAAGTTGCCGTAGGAGAACAGCGCGCTACCGATCGCCGGACCGCCGACGGTCATCAACGCGACGACGGGAATCAACGTCACCATCGTCAACCGCGTCGCCAGCGACAGATCGTCGAGCACGGCAGGCCCGTCGCCGGCCGCGGCGTTGCGTGACAGGCGCGGCATCACAACCGTCAGCACTGTCACCCCGACGATCCCGAACGGGAGCTGCAGGATCAGCCAGGTGTAGTTGTAGATCGCAGGCCCCGATGCGGCCGCGCCACTGGCGACCTGGTTACCGACGATGAACCCGACCTGGCTGATGAGGACGTAGAGCACCATCGCCAGCGCCATCATCCCGAACTTCTTCAGCCGCTCGTCGATACCCCACAGCGGCCGCAGGCTGATCCGTTCGCGGCGGATCGCCACGAACAGCACCGCGGCCTGCGCGACGACGCCCAGCGTGGTGCCGACACCGAGCACCAGCAGCTTGGCATCGCCCATCGTCACCGGGTTCAGCGAGAGTTCGCCCGGCACAAGGAGATACAGCCCGAGCGTCGCGATCGCGACGACGTTGTTGACGACCGGCGCCCATGCGGGTGGTCCGAAGATGTTGCGGGTGTTCAGGATCGCCATGAACACCGAGGACAGGCCGTAGAAGATGATCTGCGGCAGCAGCAGATACGCGAAGGCCGTCGTCAGCGACCGATCCACCAACGGCTCCGAACCCAGCATCAGGTCGACCAGGAGCGGGGCACCCACCGTCGAGATGACGGTGACCACCAGCAGCAGGGTGGTGGCCAGGGTCAGCAGCCGCCGGATGAACGCGGTTCCGCCGTCGGGATCGTCGCGTTCGGCGCGGGCGAGTACGGGCACGAAGATCGCGGTGAACGTCGCCTCCAGCACCAGCGCGGCGATCATGTTGGGTAGCTGGTTGGCCACCGTGAACGCGCTCGACAGCGCGGCGCCCAGGATCGCGGCGAGCAACACGATCCGTGCGAAGCCGGTGAGCCGGCTGACCAACGTCGCCAGCGCCATTCCCCAGGAGCGCGACACCACCGCGGCGTCGGACAGCTCGGCGCGCGCCGGGGCTCGCCGAGGTTGCGCGGTGCTCATCGGCGCCTGCCGTCGTCGTCGGAGTACGCCAGCGCCACCTCGATCGGGTCCGGGCGGTGCGGGTCGGCTTCGAGATCGGCGCGGTCGGGCTGCCCGCGGAACCGGTGCCACAGGCGGCGTCCGACGAGCAGCACCAGCACCGCGCCGCCGGTCAACGTGATGAAGAACAGCACCTTCCCGTAGGCGTTCGAGTGCACGGACAACCGGACCGGCTCGCCGAGGGTCAGCCCGTCGACCGTGCGCAGTGACACGTCCACCGCGACGCGCTGTGTGAAGTGAACCTCGATCGGCACCTTCAGTGGGAGGAAGCCGGGCGGCAGAACGATCTCGCCGGGGTCGGTCACCGTCATGCCGGGCGGAGCGTCGATCTGCAGCCGGACCCGTATCGGGACCGGCAGATCGTTGCGCAGCGCCAGCGGCAGCGGGCTGCGCTCGGTGGCCAGCGTGTAGGAACCGCCGGGGTTGACGATCGTGACGGCCTTGAACAGGTCCTCCACGGTCGACCCGACCGTCGTCAGCCGCTGCTGGGCGAGCCCATTGCGGGCGTCGGGCGGCACCGACTGGCTCAGGGCCCGCAGCATGTCCTCGCGCAGCGGCGCCGTGTACTGCGGTCCGGTCAGCCCGGTGCGTTCGTCGGTGCTCAGTGCGTCGGTGAGGCCACGAAGCCGGTTGGTGGTCGCCGCGATCCCGGTCACCACGGCGTCGTCGAAGCGTCCGCGGGGATTGCCGACGCCGGCGGCGGGGGGAGACTCGCTGCCGTGGACTGCGGCGGCTTCGTCGAGCACGGCACGTAGCGGCCTCGGCACCGCCAGTCCCGAACGGATCGTGGTGGCGACGGTCGTCAGCACGGCCTGCGCGTCGTCGGCGGTGGCGTTCCACATCAGCGGCGGCACGATCACCTGGGCGCGCGGTGCGGCGTCGACGTCCAGACCGCGCCACAGCAGCGCCCCGAGCGCGTCCTGGCGGCGGACGGTCGCCGAATCCTGCTTCACCGGGATGCTCAGGGACGGGGTCAGGTACGACGGGGACTCCGGCGAGGTGCCCATGCCGGCGAGGGCGGCGCCGACGGCGGGATCGAACGGCGCGGTCACGACATTCGGCGTGTACCGCACCGGCGCCGTGTCGGCGGTCTGGGGTTGTCCGCCGTCGGCCTCATCCGGTCCCGTCAGGTTCGCCGCCGCGATCGCGACGGTCGGCCCTTGAGCCGAGAGGAGGTCGACGGCGTCCGCGGTGAGGGGCCCGTCGCCCACGACGGTCGCGCCGCGGGTGGACACCACGCCGAGGATCTGGTCGACGACATCGGCGGCTCCGCCCGTCGCGGATGCGGCCAAGACGGGATTGCCGACGCGGTGCAGCGCGTCGAGGTCGGCTTGCGCGTACGGCGTCGCGGTCACGCACATCCGCTGCGCCAGCGCCTTGAGCCGGGTGAGCCAGCCGATCGCGGCTTGCTGGCCGGCGCCGGGGTGTGTCGGTGTGGTGCGCGGGCCCGCGTCGGCGGCGTCGTTGACGACGTAGCCGTTGGTCATCGCGTTCACGGTCACCAACAGGTCGGGGTCGACGGCCAAACACAGCGCGCCGGTGACCTCGCCCCCGGGGTCGACCTGCGGGCTCGTCGCGAAATCCGCTGCCGTCAGCAGACTGTCGAGCCTGCCGCCTTGGGCGAGCGACACCGCGAGGTCGTCGTCGATGAGCCGTACCGGGGTGGTTCCACCGGGGGCTCCCGCCGCCAGCCGCGGCCGGTCGGCCAGCGGCCACAACATCGTCAGGCCGACGGGACGGGTGGTGTCCGGGGGCACCGCCGAGGTCACCGTGTCGGTGGCGGCGTCGGTCTGCTGATCGGGCGGCACACCCAGCACGGGCAGCAGGAAGCGGGAGTCGTCGAGGCGGGCCGGCGCACCGTAGTCGGGGGTGCCGTTCACGTTCACCATCACCGGGTAGACGCCCGGTTCGGTGACGTCGAGCGACGGATGGTCCGTCGAGCGCAGCGGGTAGGCGAGCCGGAAGGGCACGGTCTGTCCGCGCGCCATCTCGGGGGCGACGGTGATGAAGTCCGCGACCGGTTGGTACTGGTCGACGTTGCCGGCGAGGTTGGTGCGCAACGCGGTCGACGAGGCCACCGCCCCGGCCCGTTCGAGGCGAACCACCACGTCGCGCACCGCACGATCGCCGACGTTGCGGATGGTGCCGGTGACCGTGACCATCGGGTCGCTGGTGGTGGTGACGACATCCGGTGTGATGCCGTCGATCTGGACGGTGAGGAACGGCAGGGTGGACGGCTGCGTGGACGGCTGGGCGTGCGCGACGGCGGAGGCGAGGATCGGCAGGACGGCAGCCAGCAGCGCGACGACCGCGGCGAGTACGCGCGCGGGCAGGCCGATCACGGACCCTGACCGTAGCCGTTCGCCCGTCGGCCCGGCTGGGGTTGCGCCGTCGGATCAGTCCGGTGGTTACGGGTGCGCGAGTGCGTCTGTCCCCTGCGCCGCGGCGTGCTGCGGGGCAGCGGAGGCAGCGCCGAGGGCCCGTCGGTGTGCAGCTTGTCGATGAGCTCGTCGGCGACTTCGGCCAGCCGGCGCTCGTCGGCGTAGGCGAGCCGCTTCGGCAGGTCCCGCAGCGGCACCCAGGCCACCTCGGTGACCTCCACGTCCTCGTCGGAGAGCTCGCCGCCGGCGAAGCGCATCAGATAGTGGTGCACGGTCTTGTGGACGCGGCGGCCCTCGGTGACGAACCAGTAGTCGATGCTGCCCAGCGCGGCCAGCACGCTGCCCTGGATGCCGGTCTCCTCGGCGACCTCACGGATCGCGGTCTGCTCGGCGGTCTCACCTCGCTCGATGTGGCCCTTGGGCAGGGACCACAGCATGCGGCCACGGCGGTCGATCCGGCCGATGAGCGCGGCCACCTGGCTGTCTTTGGGTCCGTCGAGTCCGTCGATGACCAGTCCGCCCGCCGATGTCTCGTGCACGGTGCGGAGGCGTTCGGTGGGGCGGCGTGGCCCGGAGCGTTGTGGTTTCGGGGTTGCCGGTGTCTCGTCGGCGGGAGCGGCCGCGGGGGTCTTCTGGTGGCTGCCGGCGGACTGTTCGGCGCCGGCTTCGGGCGGTCCTGCCGCGCGTCGGCCGCGACGCCGCCCGCGGCGACGTCGAGGTTTTGGCTGCTCGCCGTCCGACACCCAAGCGATAGTAGCTGCCATGAACTACCGGCCACGCCGCACTCGCCGGTCGGTGACATGCCTGTGACCAGTAGGCTCACCGGACGTGTCTGAGCTCTCGTCCGGACGAGACGTCGCCGAACTGCTGGCTGCCGCGCAGGTGTCGCTGGGGCGGCACCACAAGGTGCTGCAGGCGCTCGGCCGGCTCTTCACCGATGCGGGGCACTCGGTCTATCTCGTGGGCGGCAGCGTGCGCGACGCCCTGCTGGGCCGGCTCGACACCGATCTGGACTTCACCACCGACGCCCGGCCTGAGCAGATGCAGGCGCTGCTGGGGGGCTGGGCGGATGCGCTGTGGGACACGGGTATCGAGTTCGGCACCCTCGGCGTCGGCAAGAACGGCGACCGCCTGGAACTCACCACGTTCCGCGCCGACTCCTACGATCAGGTCACCCGTCACCCCGAGGTGCGCTTCGGTGACAACCTGGCCGACGATCTGGTCCGCCGCGACTTCACCGTCAACGCGATGGCCGTGCGACTCGATCCCGACCGGCCGGGCGGGCTGGGGGAGTTCCTGGATCCGCTTGGCGGGTTGGCCGCGCTGCAGGCCCGCACGCTGGACACCCCGGCCGAACCCGAGGTGAGTTTCACCGACGATCCGCTGCGGATGCTGCGTGCCGCGCGGTTCGCCGCCCAACTGGGATTCACCGTCGCGCCGCGGGTGCGCCAGGCGCTGACGGAGATGGCGCCGCAGCTGTCCCGGATCAGCGTGGAGCGCGTGGCGGCCGAGCTGGACAAGATGCTGCTGGGCGCCGACCCGGTGGCGGGCGTGGATCTGATGGTGCAGACCGGGCTCGGCGAGATCGTGCTGCCGGAGGTCGGGGCGATGCGGATGGCCATCGATGAACATCACCAGCACAAGGACGTCTACCAGCATTCGCTGACCGTGCTGCGCCAGGCCATCGATCTCGAAACGGAAGGCCCCGATCTGGTGTTGCGCTGGGCGGCGCTGCTGCACGACATCGGTAAGCCCGCGACCCGGCGTCACGAGCCCGACGGCGGCGTGAGCTTCCATCATCACGAGGTGGTGGGGGCGAAGATGACCCGCAAGCGGATGCGGGCGCTGAAGTACTCCAAGCAGATGGTCGACGACGTGTCGCAGCTGGTGTATCTGCATCTGCGGTTCCACGGCTACGGAGAGGGCCGGTGGACCGATTCGGCGGTCCGCCGGTACGTGACGGACGCGGGACCGCTGCTGAGCCGGCTGCACAAGCTGGTGCGGGCCGACTGCACGACGCGCAACAAGCGCCGCGCGGCCCGACTGCAGGCCAACTACGACGACCTCGAGCACCGCATCGCCGAGCTGGCGGCCAGGGAGGATCTGGCCCGGGTCCGGCCGGACATCGACGGCAACGAGATCATGCAGATCCTCGGCATCCCACCCGGGCCAGCGGTCGGGCAGGCGTGGAACCACCTCAAGGAGGTGCGCCTGGATCGCGGCCCACTCAGCCACGAGGAGGCGGTCGAGGAATTGCTCAGGTGGTGGAACGCGCAGGGGTAGTCGCGCGTCTGACAGACATGGAGTACTGCCTGGGCGACCTCGACGGTGGCGCCACGATGTGGAGTGCCGATCCGACGACCGATGTCGACGGTGACGGCGTTCTGGACGCGGTGATGCTCGATCTGGACCACGACGGCTTGGTCGACGACGCGCTGGCCGATTCGGACGCCGACGGTCTTGCGGAGCGCGGTGTGCTGGGCCTCGGGGGAGCGGGCGCGGTCGACGTCACCGACGACGGGACAGGCACGTGGGCGGTGCACCTCGATCGCGGGGCGGCGCTGCGCTGGCTCGGGCTCGACGGCGTCGAACATCCTGCGGGTAGTGCGGAGGTCGATCTCGACGGTGACGGGCAGGCGGGCGAGCGGTTGGTCGACACCGACGGCGACGGGCTTGCCGATCAGGCATTCGGGGCGGGGACGGCCTGGGTCGACACCGACGGTGACGGACGGTGGGACGTGCGCCTGGCCGACGCCGACGGCGACGGCGCCGCGGACAGCGCCACCCCGCTCTGATGCCGTTCCCCGCGAGCGTGCGAGTCTGCGGGCGGCGCGCCGGCGTTCTGGGCGACATCGCGCACGCTCACGCCCGGCAGAGGGTCAGCCACGGCCGGCCCCGGGCGGCCCCGCGAATGCCTGCGCGATCGTGAGCCACTGCTCGGCGTCCGGGCCGACCGCCACGACGTCGAGCGCAGAGCGTGGCCGGCGCTGCGTCACGAGCATGCAGAAGTCCTCGGCCGAGCCCTCGACCCGCTGGGCCGCATCCTCTGGTCCCCAGACCCACTCGTCGCCGTCGGGCGCGCGCAGTTTCACGTGGAACACGTCGGGCGGCGGTGTCAGCCCGTGCACGGCGTAGGCGAAATCGCGCGTCCGCACACCGATGTGGGCGATCGACCGTAGCCGGGCCGCCGGCGTCCGGGTCACCCCCAGCGCGTCGGCCACGTCGAGACCATGCGCCCATGTCTCCATCAGCCGGGCGGTGGCCATGGATGCCGCGCTCATCGGTGGACCGAACCACGGCAGCTTGCGTCCGTCGGGGACCGCCAGCAGCGCGTCGTGCAGTGCGGCGCGGGTGGTGCGCCAGTCGGCCAGCAGCTCGGCGGGCGCCGTCGCGGCCAGTTCCTCGGCGGCCTCGTCGACGAAGCCCATGGGATTCTGCGCCGCCGCGGAGACCACGTCGGAGGTGAACGTGGCTTCGTCGGTGACCGCGATCAAGGACACCCGGTCGGTCCACAGCAGGTGCGCGATCTGGTGAGCGATCGTCCACCCGGCCGCCGGTGTGTCGGTGGCCCAGCCCGCTGCCGGCAGGTCTGCCACCAGCGCGTCCAGGTCGTCGCTTTCGGTGCGCAGGTCAGCGACGATCGGGGCAGCTCCGGCCATGCCGGTCACCCTAGCCCGCCGGGCGCCGGCGCCGGGCCACGGTGGCGTAGACGGCCAACCCCACGAGGTAGAGCCCGGTGCCCGCGATCGCGACCCCGGGTGCGTGCCCGTCGGCGGGCATCACGAACGCCGCCGCAGCGATCGCGAGGATGAACGCCATCCAGAACAGCGCGTCCTGCACCGTGAACACGTGGCCGCGCAGCGCGTCGTCCACGTCGATCTGCATCGCCGTGTCGGCACACAGCTTGACCACCTGCCCGGCACCGCCGAGCAGGAAGCCGCACACGATCATCACCGGCAGCTTCAACGTCGCACCGCACAGCTGGACCGACGCCGCGAACGCCAGCGCCCAGATCGGGGTGGCGTAGCGGCCCCAGCGCTTCACCAGCACCGGCGTCACCGCCGTCGCGAGGAACGACCCGGTGCCCGTCGCCGCCACGAACAGCACGGCCGTCCCCAACCCGGCCACCGCGGCCGTGTCGCTGTGGCGCACCGTCACCAACACCAGCAGCGTGTTGAGACCGAATGCCATCCGGTGCGCGGAGAGCCCGGCCAGCGTCGCCGCCACCGTCGGCACCGCCAGCACGGTCCGCGCGCCGTGCAGCCATCCGGTCGCGACCGCGTAGGCGACCGATCCGTGCACCGCGCGGACACTGTCGTCGGGTCCCAGCATCCGGGGCGGGAAGCGCACCGACAGCCACAGCGCCAGTGCCACCGGCACCGCGACCAGGAAGATGATCATCGAGGCGCCCGAATCGCTGGAGCCGAACAGCCAGCGTGGCAGCAGCATGAAGTTCGCACCGAAGAACGCGGCCGCAGCGCCGGTGGCCGTCGCGACCGAGTTCATCGCCACCACCTGCTCGCGCGGCACCACGTGCGGCAGCGCCGCCGACAGACCCGACGAGACGAACCGGGTCAGCCCGTTGACCACCAACGCGCCCAACAGGATCGGCAGATCACCCAGGCCGGCCGCCAGCAGAGTGCCCACGACGACGACCAGAACGAGGCGGCCGGTGTTGGCGCCGACGAGAACCACGCGCCGATCCCATCGGTCCAGCAGCGCGCCCGCGAACGGTCCGAGCACCGAATAGGGCAGGAACAGGACGGCGAACGCCGCGGCGATCGCCCACGGATCGGCGGCGCGCTCAGGGTTGAACAAAATCGCGCCGGCGAGCCCGGCCTGGAACAACCCGTCGCCGAACTGACTGACGGCGCGCAGCTCCAGGAGCCGGCGGAACCCGGGCAGGGATTTCGTCGACGTCCATACCGAACGCCACGCTGCGCGGGATGCGCGATCGTCGGGCACGGAGGTCACGTCCTAGCAGAGAAGGTGGCGCGTCGAAGGTCGGCAGGGGGCGACCGGACACCACAGTACAAATATCGCGCCGCTGCTCGCTTGTTCGCCTCCGTGTGACGACGGTGATGACAGAATGGTGCGGTGGCGCAGCATGAGGACCCGGAGGATTTCGTCGCCCCAGCGGCGCACCGGGTGCGTGCGGGCACGTTGTTGTTGGCCAACACCGATCTGCTGGAGCCGACTTTCCGGCGCAGCGTGATCTACGTCGTCGAGCACAACGACAGCGGCACGCTGGGCGTGGTGTTGAACCGGGCCAGCGAAACCGCCGTCTACAACGTGCTTCCGCAATGGGTGAAGCTGGCGACGAAGCCGAAGACGATGTTCGTCGGCGGCCCGGTCAAGCGCGATGCCGCGCTGTGTCTGGCCACGCTACGCACCGGCGTCGATGTCACCGGGGCACCCGGGCTCCGGCACATCCAGGGCCGTATCGCGATGGTGGATCTGGACGCCGACCCCGACGCCGTGGCTCCGATGGTCGAGGGCGTGCGCATCTTCGCCGGCTACTCGGGCTGGACCATCGGCCAACTCGAGGGCGAGATCGAGCGCGACGACTGGATCGTCCTGTCGGCTCTACCGTCTGACGTGTTGGCCGAGCCTCGGACCGATCTGTGGGGCCGGGTTCTGCGTCGTCAGCCGATGCCGCTACCGCTGCTGGCGACGCACCCGATCGATCTCAGCAGGAACTAGCTCAACGGCAAGACAGCGTGCAGGCCGCGCACGAACCGGCACACCCGGCGTCGGCGCCCTGCTGAGCGGTCGCGCTCTGACGGGCGTTGGCGCGGGCGACCACTTTCGCGCTCTGCCAGCAGCCCGCCGCCACGGTCGCGGTCGCTCCGAGGACGCACACCGGTAGCACCACCGCGGCCGTCGACAGCGGTGCGGCGAACGCGACGGCTGCGCCTGCGGCGAGCATCACCGCCGCCGCCAGTTGAATCGGGGCCACCCCGCGCAGGACCTGCCGCACGAAGTCCCCGTCAGGGGCAGGCCGCATCAGCGACCAGACACCCAGCACCGCGGTCAGAATCGCGACGCCCAGGCACAACACCGCGGCGACTATCACGAGGTACGAGGATACGTGCTCTGTGGCGGGCCGCCGTCCCCCGGGCGCCAGGCTTCGCCCGGGGGACGACGCCGCTCAACCCTGCAGTCCCAATAGCTGCGGCGCGGGGGCCACCGCAGCGGGGATCGCAGGAGCCGGGGGCGCCGGTGGTGCCGGCGCAGGGGGTGCGGCCAGCGGCGCACCGGGGACGGGCGCCGCGGACGGCACGCTCACCTTGAAGCCCTTGATGACCGCCTCGGTGGCGTCAGCGGCTGCGACGACCTGGTCGACGCTCGTGGTGACGGCCAGGGACACCAGGTACCGGTCCGGGCCGACGGTCGCGATGACGTGACGCCGCGAGGTGTTGAGCGTCATCGCGTTCTCGCGGTACGTGCCTTCGATCAATGAGGACGGCATTCCGCCGAAGTCGGCGAACGAGGCGTCGGTGGCTCGCCACGCCGGTTGCTGCTGGGCGTCGATGAAGCCGTGGCTGATCGCTTCGCGGGGGTCGAAGTCGCCGACGAGCTTGTAGACCACCACCTGCGCGTTCGACGAGTACAACCCGTTGCCGCCGACGCGGTCGGCGATGACCGCGAACGCGTCGGGCACGTTCGGATCGGGGATGTGCTGCCAGCCGCGCGGCATCGGCAGCACGATGTTGAGGGCGCGGAAGTCGCGGCTGGACTGGGGTTCGAGCGTGACGCCCTTGGCGGCGAAGAAGTCGGTCAGGGTGCCGGAGGCGGCCGGAGCGATCTGCGGCTGCGGGGCCACAGGTGCTGGTGTGGTGACTCCCGCGGGTACCGCCGCGGCGGGCACTGCGGCGACAGGAGCAGTGACGGGTGCCACACCCGCGGTCGGCGCGACCACGCCCGGCGCCGCGATGGTCGCCGGGGACGGCAGGGTCGGCTGCACCGGCAGTGGCTGCGCCGACGCCGTGGCTGCCACAG
This sequence comes from Mycobacterium kyogaense, assembly GCF_036946525.1. Lineage (GTDB taxonomy): Bacteria > Actinomycetota > Actinomycetes > Mycobacteriales > Mycobacteriaceae > Mycobacterium > Mycobacterium kyogaense_A. The sequence continues at coordinate 219,638 of NZ_JAQIIY010000007.1, forward strand.
TCAGCACCCCGACCATCGCGGCGGTGCACGCGCCGAGTCCTCCTGCCAGAACCCGCCAGCCGCGGGCGATTTCGCTCATCGAGTGAAGTCCTCCCAAGTCTTTTCCCGACCCCCCGGTGCGTGGGCGACCGGGTCAGGCGAGAAATGTATCCACGGCGCCGAGCCAGTCGCCAGGGCTGGAATCGACCTGGAACCAACCCCTGACGCATCCGCAACGGAACCGAGATCAACCCGTGGCCTGCGAGGAGGCCTAGTTGCGGCTTATACCCTGATGGCGTGATCGACACGCCGACTGGAACTGACGACGCTCCCCGCTACCGCTATGCCGCGGAGCTGGCGGGAGAGATCGAGCGGTCCTGGCAGCAACGGTGGGCGCAGGACGGCACGTTCAACGTGGCCAATCCGGTCGGCGAGCTCGCACCGGCCGACGGGACGGCGATCCCCGCCGACAAGATGTTCGTGCAGGACATGTTCCCGTACCCGTCGGGCGAGGGTCTGCACGTCGGGCATCCGCTGGGGTACATCGCCACCGACGTCTACGCCCGCTACTACCGCATGACAGGCCGGAATGTGTTGCACGCGTTGGGCTTCGACGCGTTCGGTCTGCCTGCCGAGCAGTACGCGATCCAGACCGGCACCCACCCGCGCACGCGCACCGAGGCCAACATCGTCAACTTCCGTCGCCAGCTGGGCCGGCTGGGGCTCGGACACGACACTCGGCGCAGCTTCTCCACCACCGACGTCGATTTCTACAAGTGGACGCAGTGGATCTTCCTGCAGATCTTCGACGCCTGGTTCGACCCGGCGCAGAACAAGGCCCGGCCGATCGCCGAGCTGATCGCGGAGTTCGAGAGCGGCCAGCGTGACGTCGGGGACGGCCGCAGCTGGTCGGCACTGAGCGGCGCTGAGCGCGCCGACCTCCTGGCCGAGCATCGACTGGTCTACCTTGCCGACTCGGTGGTCAACTGGTGCCCAGGATTGGGCACCGTCTTGGCCAACGAAGAGGTCACCGCCGACGGCCGCAGCGAGCGCGGCAACTTCCCGGTGTTCCGGAAACGCTTGCGGCAGTGGATGATGCGCATCACCGCCTATTCCGACCGGTTGCTCGAGGATCTCGACGTCCTGGACTGGCCGGACAAGGTCAAGACCATGCAGCGCAACTGGATCGGCCGCTCGACCGGTGCGAGTGTGTTGTTCGCGACCGATGCCGGCGACGTCGAGGTGTTCACCACCCGGCCGGACACGCTCTTCGGTGCGACCTATCTGGTGCTGGCGCCCGAGCACGATCTCGTCGACGGGCTGGTGGCCGAGCAGTGGCCCGACGGTGTCGACGAGCGGTGGACCTATGGCGCGGCCACCCCGGCGGAGGCTGTGGCCGCCTACCGGGCCTCCATCGCGGCGAAATCGGATCTTGAGCGCCAGGAGAACAAGACCAAGACCGGTGTGTTCCTCGGTGCCCACGCGGTGAATCCGGCCAACGGTCAACAGGTTCCGGTGTTCATTGCCGACTACGTGCTCGCGGGTTACGGCACGGGAGCGATCATGGCGGTGCCCGGTGGCGACCAGCGGGACTGGGACTTCGCCACCGAGTTCGGTCTGCCGATCGTGGAAGTGGTTGCCGGCGGCGATGTCTCGGAGGCCGCCTACACCGGCGACGGACCTCTGGTGAATTCCGATTACCTCGACGGAATGGATGTGACCGCGGCCAAGGAGGCGATCACCGATCGCCTGGTCGCCGACGGCCGCGGCCGCGCGCGGGTGGAATACAAGCTGCGGGATTGGCTGTTCGCGCGGCAGCGCTACTGGGGTGAGCCGTTCCCGATCGTGTACGACGCCGACGGCCGCGCCCACGGGCTGCCGCAAGAACTTCTTCCGGTCGAACTGCCCGATGTGCCGGACTATTCGCCGGTGCTGTTCGATCCGACCGACGCGGACAGTGAGCCCTCGCCGCCGCTGGCCAAGGCGACCGACTGGGTCAATGTCGAACTCGACCTGGGCGACGGGCGCAAGCCCTACATCCGCGACACCAACGTGATGCCGCAGTGGGCGGGGAGCTCCTGGTACGAGTTGCGCTACACCGACCCGTACAACAAAGAAGCGATGTGCGCCAAGGAGAACGAGGCGTACTGGATGGGTCCGCGCCCGGCCGAGCACGGCGCGCAGGATCCCGGCGGTGTCGATCTGTACGTCGGCGGTGTCGAGCATGCGGTGCTGCACCTGCTGTATTCGCGGTTCTGGCACAAGGTGCTCTACGACCTGGGCCACGTCAGCTCGCGCGAACCGTACCGGCGACTGGTCAACCAGGGCTACATCCAGGCGTTCGCGTACACGGACTCGCGGGGCACGTACGTGCCGGCCGCCGAGGTGGTCGAGCGGGACGGGAAGTTCTTCTACGACGGCGCCGAGGTCAACCAGGAGTTCGGCAAGATCGGCAAGAGCTTGAAGAACTCGGTGTCACCCGACGAGATCTGCGAGGAGTACGGCGCGGACACACTGCGCGTCTACGAGATGTCGATGGGTCCGCTGGAGGCGTCGCGGCCCTGGGCCACCAAGGACGTCGTCGGCGCGCATCGCTTCCTGCAGCGGGTGTGGCGCCTGGTGGTCGACGAGGCCACGGGCGCGGTGCGTGCCACCGACGGCGGGGCTGACGAGGACACTCGAAAGCTGTTGCACCGCACGATCTCCGGTGTCGGTGACGACTACGCGAGCTTGAGGAACAACACCGCGGCCGCCAAGCTGATCGAGTACACCAACCACTTGACCAAGCAGTCGGTGACTGCACGCGAGGCGCTCGAGCCGCTGGTGTTGATGGTGGCGCCGCTGGCCCCGCATCTGGCCGAGGAACTGTGGGCGAAGCTCGGGCATGACGGGTCGCTGGCGCACGGCCCGTTCCCGGTGGCCGATGCGGCCTATCTGGTCGAGGACACCGTCGAGTATCCGGTGCAGGTGAACGGCAAGGTGCGCAGCCGTGTCACGGTGGCCGCCGATGCCGCCGCGGATGTGGTCGAGGCGGCCGCGCTGGCCGATGAGAAGGTCGCGGGCTTCCTGGACGGACGCACCCCCAAGAAACTGATCGTGGTGCCCGGCCGTCTGGTCAACGTCGTCGTCTGAGCGACTTCGGCGCCTCTGTGTCGCTGAGCGAAGGTTTGCACCCCTGAATCTCGGGTAGTGCGCGCCCGCATGGCCCAGGACGCCGCCCTCCGCACGCTCGAACCCACGCGACCGTTCCCGCCGCGCCTCAAACCCCCCGGCGGTCTCGTCTACCGGCTCGTGACCACGACCGATCACAAACTGATCGGCATCATGTACGTGGTCACCTGCTTCGTCTTCTTTTTCGTGGGCGGGCTGATGGCACTGCTCATCCGCACCGAACTCGCGGTGCCCGGGCTGCAGTTCCTGTCCAACGAGCAGTACAACCAGCTGTTCACCATGCACGGCACGGTGATGCTGCTGTTCTATGCCACCCCGATCGTGTTCGGTTTCGCCAACCTGGTGCTGCCGCTGCAGATCGGTGCTCCCGATGTGGCGTTCCCGCGGTTGAACGCATTCTCGTTCTGGCTCTTTCTCTTCGGCGCCTTGATCGCGATCGCCGGTTTCCTGGTTCCTGGCGGGGCCGCCGATTTCGGGTGGACGGCCTACGCGCCGCTGTCGGATGCCGTGCACTCGCCGGGACCCGGCGGCGATCTGTGGATCATGGGTGTGGCCGTCGGCGGGCTGGGCACCATCTTGGGTGCGGTCAACATGATCACCACGGTGGTGTGCATGCGTGCGCCGGGCATGACGATGTTCCGGATGCCGATCTTCACGTGGAACATCTTGGTGACGTCGATCCTGGTGCTGCTGGCGTTCCCGATTCTGACCGCCGCGTTGTTCGGGTTGGCTGCCGATCGCCACCTCGGCGCGCATGTGTTCGATGCCGCCAACGGCGGCGCGATCCTGTGGCAGCACTTGTTCTGGTTCTTCGGCCATCCCGAGGTGTACATCGTGGCGCTGCCGTTCTTCGGCATCGTCACCGAGATCATCCCTGTTTTCAGCCGAAAGCCGATCTTCGGCTACACCACGCTGGTCTACGCGACGTTGGGCATCGGCGCGCTGTCGGTGGTCGTCTGGGCACACCACATGTTCGCCACTGGTGCGGTTCTTCTGCCGTTCTTCGCGTTCACCACCTATCTGATCGCGGTTCCGACAGGCATCAAGTTCTTCAACTGGATCGGCACGATGTGGAAGGGACAGCTGAGTTTCGAGACACCCATGCTGTGGTCGATGGGCTTCCTGGTCACCTTTCTGCTCGGCGGTCTGACGGGTGTACTGCTGGCGAGCCCGCCGCTGGACTTCCACGTCACCGACAGCTACTTCGTCGTCGCGCATTTCCATTACGTCCTGTTCGGCACGATCGTCTTCGCCACCTATGGCGGCGTCTACTTCTGGTTCCCGAAGATGACCGGTCGGATGCTCGACGAGCGGCTGGGCAAGCTGAACTTCTGGCTGACGTTCATCGGGTTCCACGTCACCTTCGGCGTGCAGCACTGGCTCGGGGACGCCGGAATGCCGCGCCGCTACGCCGACTATCTACCGACCGACGGCTTCACCGGCATGCACATCGTGTCCACGATCGGTGCGTTCATCCTGGGGTTGTCGATGCTGCCGTTCGTGTGGAACGTCTTCAAGAGTTGGCGCTACGGCGAACCGGTGACGGTCGATGATCCCTGGGGTCACGGGAACTCTCTGGAGTGGGCGACCAGTTGCCCGCCGCCACGGCACAACTTCACCGAACTTCCTCGAATCCGTTCGGAGAGGCCGGCTTTCGAGGCGCACTATCCACACATGGTCGAGCGGATGCGCACGGAAGCACACATCGGGAAGCACGCCACCGCGGGGGAGAGCATCCAGGGGTACGGCCCGCGCACCGAACCTGACCGCTGACTCAGCGGGGCCGGACGATGACCTCGTGGATGTGGGCGTCGCGGGGTGCGTTGATCGCGTCGACCGTGACCGCGGCGACGGTCTCGACACTGAGGAACTGCGACGGGTCGTAGTCGCGCCCCTCGTAGGCGATCAGATCTTCCTGCATCTCGGTGGCGATCCGGCCGGGGTGCACCGACGTCACGCGAAGCGAGGGTTCGTCTGCCCGCAGCGAGTCGGCGAAACCTCTGAGCGCGAACTTGCTCGCCGAGTACGACGCCAATCCCGGTGAGGCGTTGATGCCCGCGCCGGAGTTGATGAACACGACGTGCCCGCCGGCGGCGCGCAGCGCGGGCAGCAGCTCGAGCGTGAGCGCGACGGCGCCGACGACGTTGACGGCCATGGTGGAGCGCCATTGGTCGACGGTGCTCTCCGCGACACGGCCGGGGTAGGCGACACCGGCGTTGTGGATCAGCACGTCGAGTTCGACGATCGGCTCGACGAGCGTGGGGATCGCGTCGGGATCGGCCAGGTCGAGCGGCCACGTCGTCGCCCCCAACCGCGAGGCGACGGCGTCGAGTCGGGCCGAGGGGCGCCCGGCGAGAAACAGCGTGTGGGTGGGCGCCAGCGCGTCGGCCAGGGCGGACCCGAGGCCTCCGGCAGCGCCGGTGATCATGGCGGTGGGCACATTCGCACCCTACCGACCTGCGCCGCGCCCGAACTCGTCGCATCATGGGAGGCGATGGCACACGATCCGAGCTTTGCCCCGACGCAACTCGCCGCCCGCGCGGCCTACCTGTTGCGCGGCAACGATCTGGGCACGATGACGACGGCGGCACCGTTGCTGTATCCCCACATGTGGAGTTGGGACGCCGCGTTCGTCTCGATCGGGCTGGCCCCGCTGTCGGTCGAGCGGGCGGTCGTTGAGCTGGACACCCTGCTGTCGGCGCAGTGGCGCAACGGCATGATCCCGCACATCGTGTTCGCCAACGGGGTCGACGGGTACTTCCCCGGACCGGCCCGGTGGGCGGCGTCGGCGCTCTCATCGGACGCTCCTCGCGGCAGGCACACCTCGGGCATCACGCAGCCTCCGGTGCACGCCATCGCAGTGCAGCGGATCCTCGATCACGCGCGCCGCCGCGGCCGCTCCACGCGCGCGGTCGCCGACGCGTTCCTCGATCGTCGGTGGGGTGATCTGGTGCGCTGGCATCGGTGGCTCGCGGAATGCCGCGATCAGAAAGAGCACGGCCGCGTCACGGTCTACCACGGGTGGGAGTCCGGTATGGACAACTCTCCGCGCTGGGATGGCCCGTACGGCAACGTGATTCCCGGTGACGTGCCGCCATACCAACGTGAAGACAACAAGATCAACACTGATGCCAGCCAGCGGCCCAGCGACCTCGAGTACGACCGCTACCTGTGGCTGGTCGAGCAGATGAAGGCGGTGCGTTACGACGACCGCCTGCTGGCCAACGCCGTCAGCTTCGCGGTCGAGGACGTGTTCGTCTCGGCGATCTTCTCTGTGGCCTGCCAGGTCCTCGCCGAGATCGGCGAGGACCACAAGCGCCCGCACGCCGACGTCAAGGATCTGTATGCGTGGGCGGACCGGTTCCGTGCGGGCGTGATCGATACGACCGACCAAAGGACCGGCGCAGCAAGGGATTACGACGTACGTGCGGATCGGTGGATCGGAACCGAGACGGTGGCGCAGTTCGCCCCTCTGCTGTGCGGGGGATTGCCACACGAACGGGAGCGCGCACTGATCCGGCTGCTCGAAGGCCCCCGATTCTGCGGACATCCGGACATGGCGTACGCCCTGATCCCGTCGACGTCACCCGTGTCGCGTGACTTCCGCTCCCGCGAATACTGGCGTGGGCCGGTGTGGCCCGTGGTCACGTGGTTGTTCTCGTGGTGTTTCGCGCGGCGCGGCTGGGCGGAACGGTCGTCCGCGCTGCGACGTGAGGGATTACGCCAGGCCAGTGACGGCAGCTTCGCGGAGTACTACGAGCCGTTCACCGGGGAGCCGCTGGGGAGCATGCAGCAGTCGTGGACCGCGGCCGCGGTCCTGGACTGGTTGGGGTGAGCGTTACTCGGCGATGCGCTCGAGGGGCGCAAGGGCATTCGACAGCGCCGCGAGTTCCTCTTCGCTGAGCTTGCTCAGCAGTTGCGCCAGATGCGCCTGCCGGGACGCCAGCGCGTCGCGGTGCTGGGCGAGACCCTCGGGGGTGATCTCCACCAGCACGGCGCGCAGATCTGAGGGGTCACGGGATCGCTTGACCAGGCCGAGCTTCTCGAGACGCCGGATCGCGACGGTGGTGGTGGGGGTACGGACACGCTCATGGGCGGCGAGCTCGGTCATCCGCATCGGGCCCCGGTCGAGCAGCGTCAGCAGGATCGACAGCTGCGCGAGCGTCAGATCGCCGGCCGTCGGCGTCTTGCCGGTATGGCGCAGCACGGACATCAACTTGGCCAACACCCGCTGCAGATCGCCCGCAACGTCGCTGACCTGCGCTTCCGTGGTCACCATAGTTTTGGCAGTCTAACTGGTCGACGGCCGACGCGACGCTCGGTCAGCTGCTTTGCCGTAAATATCTCTAGAGCACTTGCGAGAGGAAGCGCTGCAACCGCTCGGTTTCCGCCTTTTCGAAGATCTGCTCCGGCGGTCCGGTCTCGACCACCCGTCCGCGATCCATGAACACCACGGTGTCGGCGAAGGATCGCGCGAAATCCATCTCGTGGGTCACGATCACCATCGTCATGCCGTCGGCGCCGAGTTCGGCCATCAACGCGAGCACGCCTTTGACGAGTTCGGGGTCCAGCGCCGAGGTGGCCTCGTCGAAGAACATCACCTGCGGCGACATCGCCAGGGCGCGAGCGATGGCGACGCGCTGCTGCTGTCCGCCGGACAGGGTCGACGGCCGCACGTCGGCCTTGTGCCGGAGCCCGACCCGGTCGAGCTGAGCGAGCCCGAGCTCGCGGGCCGCATCGGCGTCGAGGCCCTTGAGGCGCCGCGGCGCCAGAGTGACGTTGTCCAGCACCGTCTTGTGGGGGAACAGCTGAAACTGCTGGAACACCATGCCGATTCGCTGCCGCAGCTGATCGGGATCGTCGCGCAGCACCGATCGCCCGTCGAGCAGGATGTCGCCCTGATCGGGTTCGTAGAGGCGGTTCAGGGTGCGTAGCAGTGTCGACTTGCCCGAGCCCGACGGGCCGATGACGGCGGTCGACGTCCCCGCGGCGACATCGAGATCGACACCGCGGAGCACCGCGTTGGGACCGAAGGACAGGTGGAGGTTCGTGGCGGCCAGAGACACCGGGTCTGGTCCAGTGGTGGTCGCCATCAGTTCATCTCCTGGGCGGTCGAGGTGAGTAACGGGTCGTCCTCTTCGTCGGGTCGGCGTCCGCGGCGCAGGCGCGCGTCGATGAAATTCACGAGGTGGGTGAGCGGAATCGTCAATGCCAGATAGAACAGGCCGGCGGCGACGAGCGGGGACAGGTTGCCGGTCTGCGCGTTGAGGTCGCGGCCCACCTGGAACAGCTCCCGCTGGTTGGCGATCAGCCCGAGGAAGTACACCAGCGAGGATGCCTTCAGAAGCGAGATGAACTGGTTCATCAACGCGGGCAACACCCGTCGCACGCCCTGGGGGATCACCACGAGACGCATCGACGTGGCGTAGCTGAAGCCGAGAGCCCGCGAGGCCTCCAGTTGGCCGGGGTCGACGCTCTGGATGCCGGAGCGGAAGATCTCGCCGACGTAGGCGGCGGCCATCAACCCGAGCGCCGCGATGCCCAGCGGGTACGGGTTGTTCCCAGTGAGATGCCCGACGACGGGACCGATGCCGAGGCCGATCAGCAGGATGATGACGACCTCGGGCAGACCGCGGAAGATGTCGGTGTAGATCCGTGCGGGCCACCGCAACAACCGCGACGTCGAGATGCCGGCCACGGCCAGCACCATGCCGAGCACCAGACCGATCACGCTCGCGGCGAACGTCAGGATCAACGTGTTGGGCAGGCCGGTCGTCAGCAGATCGGGGATGGCCTGGCGATACAGGTTCCAGTCCAGGAACGAGTCCTTGAGTTGAGAGAGCGTCGATTTGGGGGCGACGGGTGCCGCCGGGCCGGCTGCCGATTGGTTCTGCGCGGCAATGGCGGTGAAGTCGGGCAGCTGCGGCACCGGTGCGGCCTTCGAGCCGGGCTTCCAGCCTGGCGGCAGGGCGCGCGGCACCCAGTCGGAGTAGAGCCGTGACCACGTGCCGTCGGCGATGATCGCGTCCAGGCCCGAGTTCAGCGCGTCGATCAGTGGCTGGTTATCCTTGGCCACCGCCCAGGCGACGAAATTGTCCAGACTGAAAGTGTTTTCGATGATCTGGGCGGGATCGCCCGGTTGCACGGTGCCCTGCGCCTGCTGCGACGGCGCGACCCACGCATCGATCTGCCCGGTCTTCAGGCTGGCGTAGACGGTGTTGTAGTCGGGGAACTTGACGGGCTGCAGCCCCAAGGTGTCGATGACATAGGACTCCTGCACCGTGCCCTGTACGACGCCGATGCGCTGACCTTCGGCCAGCTTGTCGAAACCGGTGATCGCGGAACCCTGCGGGACGACGAGCGAGAAGTAGCCGAAGTCGTAGCCGTTGGTGAAGCCGACGGTCTGCCGGCGGGCGTCGGTGGTGGTGATCGACGACGAGCCGACGTCGAACCGCCGCGACGCCACCTGCGCGAGCAGTCCGGAGAACTCGGTGCCGACGAACTCGATCTTGAGTCCGAGCTTGTCGGCGACGGCCCGGAGCAGTTCGTTGTCATAGCCGGTGAACTGGCCCGCGGAGTCGATGCAGATGCTCGGCGGGGCGTCGGACAGGGTGCCCACGGTCAGCGTGCCGGGGCGTGAGAGTCCGAGAGCGTTGACGTCGATGTCCTGCAGCGGCTTCACGCCCGGGGTCGTGTACTTGTCCGCACCGGGACCGGCCGCCGCCGCGGACAGGTTGGTCGGCAGTGCGCTGGCGCTCTGCTCCCCGGGCGGCGCGCACTGGTCGTTCTGGGCGCCCGCCGGGGCGGCCAGCCCCATCGCGACGAGCAGACCGGCCACCCACAGCAGTGCGAACCATTTCACGATCGGACGCGCAGTCCGCTTACAGCTCATCTCAAGCAACGTAGTGGGCGGCGTGGCGGGCCCGGTTGGTTCGGCTCATTCAGAGCCGAAACGCGTGGATGTCAGCCGTCGCGTCCGTCGCGCCACCGGCACAGGGCCTCGGCCTTCGTGAGGTCGTAGTCGGGCCCGTTGACGCCGATGGTCAGCAGCGTGACGCCGAGCCCGACGAGCGACTCGGCACCGGCCAGCATCGCGTCCTCGCTGCCCTCGGGCACACCGGAGGACCGTTCGATCGCCGACGGATCCCGTCCGACGTCGGCGCAGTGGCCGTCGAGGACCTCGGCCTTGCGCGGATAGGTGGAGGCGTCGGTGAAGCCGTGCCAGATGTCGGCGTACTCGGCGACCAGGCGCAGCGTCTTCTTTTCGCCCTGCCCGCCGATCAGGATCGGGATGTCGCGCGTTGGCGCAGGGTTGAGCTTGGACAGGCGTGACGTGATGCGGGGCATCGCGGCGGCCAGGTCGTCGAGCCGGCTTCCCGCGGTGCCGAACTCGTAGCCGTACTCGTCGTAATCCTTTTCTTTCCAACCGGATCCGATGCCGAGGATCAGCCGGCCGTCGGAGATGTGATCGACGGTGCGGGCCATGTCGGCGAGCAGCTCCGGGTTGCGGTAGGAGTTGCAGGTCACCAGCGCGCCGAACTCGATGCGCGAGGTCTGCTCAGCCCACGCGGCAAGCATGGTCCAACATTCGTAGTGCGCGCCGTCGGGGTCGCCGTACAGCGGGAAGAAGTGGTCCCAGTTGAAGGCGATGTCGACGCCGATGTCCTCGCAACGGCGCACCGCGTCGCGGATGTGGCGGTACTCGGTCGAATGCTGGGGTTGCAGTTGCACGCCGATGCGCACGGGTCGCGTGGGGGAGGTCATCTACTCACCGTAGCCCTGCCCGAGACTGCGGGGAGATCGCGATTTCTTGCGAAAAGGTGATCTGCCCGCAGTCTCGACAGCGCTCAGACGCCGATCTGGCCGTTGTCCTTCCACACCGCCACCACCGACGGCCGGGCCGTGCCGTTGCCGCCCTCGGGCCAGCGCGACTGGGGGTCGTCGATGCTGTTGTCGTCGTTCTCACCGGGATGCTGCACGCACACCGTGACGAGCGTGTCGGTGACCACCGGTCCACAGGTCTCCGCGCCGATCGGCACCGTCAGGAACTGTTTCACCTCACCACGATTCGGGCCGTCGAGCGCGACGGCGAACAGCCCGTCGTTGGAGTCGAGCGCATTGCCGTCGGTCGAGATCCACAGGTTGCCGTGACTGTCGAAGGCGAGGTTGTCAGGGCAGGAGATCGGGCTGACCTTGGTCTTGTCGAAGCCGGCGAAGTAGGTGTCAGCGGCAGCCGGGTCACCGCACACCAGCAGCAGCTCCCAGGTGAAGTCGGTACCGGTGTGGTTGTCGGTGATCTCGAGGATCTGCCCGCTCTTGTTGTCGTTGCGGGGGTTCGCGGCGTCCGGTGCAGCCTCGCCCGGCGCGCCGCGTTCGTCGTTGTTCGTCAGCGCCACGTAGACCTTGCCGGTCTTGGGGTTGGCCTCGAAGTCCTCGGGCCGGTCCATCTTGGTGGCGCCCGCCTTGTCCGCCGCCATGCGGGTGAACACCGCGGCCTCCTGCGCGGTGATGCCCTCGACCAGTGACTGCGCCTGCCCGCCGGGGCCGCTGCGCAGCAGGGGCAGCCAGGTGCCGGTTCCGCTGAACGAACCCTTCTCCGGCAGCGTGCCCGAGCCGTCGATCTGTCCCGGCGGGATGTCACTGGAGAGCTTGGCGACGTAGAGCGTGCCCTCGTCGAGGATCGTCATGTTGTGCGCCATGGCGGCCGGATCCGCACCTGCCTGAACCTTTTTCGACGACACGAACTTGTACATGTAGTCGAAGCGCTGATCATCGCCCGTGTAGGCGACGACGGTGCCGTCGTCGGTCACGTAGATGGTGGCGCCCTCGTGCTTGAGCCGGCCGAGAGCGGTGTGCTTGACCGGGGTCGACGCCGGATCCCACGGATTCAGCTCGACGACGTAGCCGAACCGGTTCACCTCGTTCGGGTTCTTGGTGAGGTCGAACCGCGGGTCGAAGGTCTCCCACTTCAGTGCGGTCGGTTCGGCTTCCACGCCGTAGCGATCCATCCGGTCGGCGTCGACCGGCCCCGGCTTCGGGGCGCCTTCGGCCGCGCCGAAGTACTCGTGGAAGTTCTCCTCGCCCGACAGCACCGTGCCCCACGGTGTGACCCCGCCCGAGCAGTTGGCGAACGTGCCGGAGACGGTGCGGCCGTCGGGGTCGGCCGCTGTCTTAAGGAAGGCGCTTCCGGCGGCGGGCCCGACGAGCGTGAAGGGACTGTCGGCGGTGATGCGCCGGTTGTAGGTGCCCATCACCGGTTTCAGACCGTCCGGGGTGCGCTCGACCTCGACGACGCCCATCCCGACGGCCGCGATCTCCACCTCGAACTGGTCACGGGTGGGGGCGTCGGCTTTGTAGCCGGGGAACATGAACTGCGGTGTCACGTATTCGAAGTTGGTGACCAGCAGGAAGCGATCCCGCCGGCCGGGGATGGGCAGCAACCCCGCGAAGTCGTTGTTGAAGCCGAACTGGCCGCGCTGCGCCGCGCCGGTCTGCCGGGCGACGTCGAAGGCGGGCGCGCCGGGCAGGACCGGGTCTCCCCAGCTGATGACGACGGCGTGCCGGTAGCCGTCGGCGGCGACAACAGCGTCCTCGCTGTTGGGTGCCACTGATGCGAAGTTCATCCCGGGGACGGGTCCGGGCGCGGGCGCCGCCGACGAGGACGTGGGTGCGGGCTGGGTGGGGGAGGAGCATGCCGCGAGGGCGGAGCCGGCGCCGACGGCGAGCACGGCCACGCCGCCCGCCTGCAGCATCGAGCGGCGCGAGACCGCCTTGGCGATGTCCCCGAAGTACTCGTTGTCGCTGCGGTTGGGTACGGGCTTCGAGCAGGCGTCGCCGCACTTGAACACGCATGTGACGTGTTGGCGGCGCGACTTCCCGTCGTGGCTGACGAACAGGTTCAACGGCAGGAGCGTCATGGGTGCTTTCGATTCCTTCCAGCGCGGAATCCGACCGTGGGCTGGACGGCCGGACCGGCGCGAACCTACGGCAGCAGGGCTAGCAGCAGACAACCAGCAAATGAACAGCCGATGTCCAGGAACAGTGGGCAGCCCGATGATCGGCCTTGTCAGCGAATTCTCGGCGCGCTCGCGGTCAGCCGGTATAGCGTGCCGAGGAAACTGCTCAGCAAGGGGTCGATGATGCCGTTCGTGCGGGGGAACAAGCCGGGAACAAGGGGGATGCGGGGCGACCTCCCGGTGCGGCGGTGGCTGGCACTGGCCGCGGCGTCGGCGGGAGCGGCCGCGGGACTAGCTGTCCTCGGGCCGCAGATCGGTGTGGCCGCGGCCGACTCGACCGGTGGTACGTCAGCTTCGTCGAGTGAGAGCAGGGCCGACACCGGTCCGGCGGCGCGGCGGGCCCGCCTCACGGAGGCCAGGAACACCCGCGCCGCGAACCGCGATTCTCGCCGAGCCGACCGCCGCGCCGGTGCTGAGGCCGAGACATCCGACGACAGCGCGCCTGAACCGGCAACGCCGAAGCGGCAGCGAAACAAGGCCCCCACGGTCGCCCCTGAGCAGCTCAGCGGGGTGATCGAGGGACCGATCACCGGCACGGTCGGCGCCGTCGACCCTGACGGCGACCCGATCCGTTACCGCGTGATTCGATCGCCCAAGTCGGGATCGGTAGCTCTCGATGACGACGGCACGTACACCTACACGCCGGGGTCGTCGTTCAACGGTGTCGACACATTCCGGGTGATCGCCATCGACGAGGCTGCGCGGCCCAAGGTCTTCCGGCCCGTCGGGACCCGCGCGACGGCACTGATCAACCAGGACGCAGTGACTTTCGAGTTCGACTACGCCAACGGAGCGGAGTACTGGACCCCCGAGCGTCGGGAAGCCTTGCAAGATGCGGCCAATGACCTGCTGGTGTATCTCCGGGTGAAGAAGCCGGTCACCCTGACCTACAAGGTCAACGGCGAAGACGATCCGGACTCGACGACGCTCGCCGCCGCTGGCAGCAATCTCGTCAGTCAGCGACCGGGGTTCTGGCCGTCCGTCGTGCAGAAGAAGCTGCTGACCGGGATCGATGCCAACGGCAAAGCCGCCGATGGCGAAATCGATTGGAACTTCGACCACGACTGGGGACTGGGCGACACCGTCACAAGCGATGAGTACGACTTCGCGGCGACTGCGATGCACGAGCTCCTGCACTCGTTCGGCTTTCGCACCGGCATCTCAGCGCCGGGTGAGAACACGGACCGCGACTGGGCCATGGGGAGTCGCTTCGTCAGAACCGCCGACGGGAAGTCTCCCATCAGCCGGGAACATCGGTGGATCACCCGGTATGACCCGAATCTGACCGGTGGTGATGGCGGACTGTACTTCGGCGGTCGGTACGCAGTCGCCGCGTACGGCGGCCTGGTCCCGCTGTACACGCCCAACCCGTGGGACCAGGGCAGCTCGATGGGCCACCTGGACGACAGCACCTTCACCGGCGCGAACGAGAAGATGATGAACGCGCGCACCGACAAAGGCCCGGGGGTGAGGGTACTCAGCCCGGTCGAAATCGGAATCCTGCGCGATCTCGGATACGACGTCCGCACGCCCGCGCCGGCGCTGGCATTCGCGGGCCTGCTGGTGCCGATCCTGCGTCGCCGGAACAAGCGATCAGCTGCTGAGCACACCCCGTAGTAAGTCAACGAGAACCCGCGGCTGATCGCTCTGGACCGAATGGCCGGAGTTCTCGACGACGTGCACGCCGCCGAAACCGGGTGCTGTACGGGCGAATTCGGCGGCATCGTCGTCGTCGACGAAGAACGAGTTCGCGCCGCGGATCAACGTCGTCGGAGTGTGCAGCCGCGGCACATCGTCCCAGAGCCCCTCGAAGCCCTTACCCGTGCGGATCGAGTCGTAGCGCCATGTCCACGAGCCGTCATCGAGCCGCTTCGAGTTGTGAAACACGCCTCGCCGCAACGATTCTCGATCACGATGCGGTGCCGCGGCGACGGTCACGTCCAGCATCGCCGCGAAAGACGGGAAGGTTCGCTCGCCCTGTACCAGTGCGACGGTTCCCTTCTGGGCGTCCGTCATCTGCCGGTGCCGCTCAGGTGCCGACGGGGTGACGTCGACCAGGACCAGGCGGCGCACCAGCTCGGGCGCGTTCACAGCCAGTCGCAGCGCGGTGAGCCCGCCGAGCGACATTCCGACCACCAGATCGGCGTTCGGTGCCAGGTCACGCACCACCGGCTCGACGGCCTCAGCGTTGCGCACCGGGCCGTAGTCGCCGTCCTCGCGCCATGCGGACCGGCCGTGCCCGGGTAGGTCGATCGCCAACGCGGGCAGACCGAGGCCCAGGATCACGGTGTCCCAGGTGTGCGCGTTCTGGCCGCCGCCGTGCAGGAACACGACGCGCACCGGCTCGTCGCCGAAACGCAGGGCACTGACCGGACCGCGCTCGATCCGTGCGGCCGACATCGGTTCACCGGTGACCCCGGCCTGCCGAGCATTCTCGGGAAGGAAGACGAATTCGGAGAGCCCGGCCAGTTCGTCGTCGGTGTCGTCCATGGTTGGACACTACGCACCGCGCTGATATTGGGATGCGACCGGTGTGCCGGATGTGCCACCGTCGAGGCCATGTCTCCCATGTCCCACATCACGTTCCGCAGTGCAGAGGAGGCCGACTGGCCGGCGATGGGCCTGATCACTGCGACGGGCTTCGCGCACGAACAGCCAGAGGAGACTGCCGCAGTGTGGCGTTCCCTGGTCGCTCGCGACGGTGCCGTCGTGGCCTGCGACGGCGACGCCGTGGTGGGCACCGCGCTGTTCCTGGATCTGGAGGTGACGGTGCCCGGCGGGGCGGTGCTACCGATGGCCGGAGTGTCGATGGTCGCGGTCGCGCCGACGCACCGTCGGCGGGGTGCGTTGAGCGGCATGTTCGACGAGTTGCATCGTCGGATGGAGGACTACCCGATCGCGGGCTTGGAGGCCAGCGAAGCCGAGATCTACGGCCGTTTCGGGTACGGCCCGGCAACGGTCTGGGAGCGGCTCGAGGTACAGCGTCGCACCGCGAGATTCCATCCCGGCGTTCGCGATCCCGGCGGTGTACGGATCGTGCGGCCTGCGGAGCACCGCGCCCAGCTGGAGGACATCGACGAGCGCTGGCGACGTCAGACTCCCGGCGGCCTGCACACGCCGGCCCGGCTGTGGGACGAGGTCCTGGCAGATCGGGAGTCGTCGAGAGACGGTGGAACGCCGCGTTACTGCCTCCTGCATCCGGACGGCTTCGCGTTCTACCGCCTGCACCGCGGTGACGAGAAGTCGACCGCCGAGGTGACCAAGTTCGCGGCGGTGACCGCGGAGGCGCAAATCGCGCTGTGGCGGGTCCTGCTCGGACTCGACCTCAAGGACGTCATCGGCGTCCACACCCACCCCGGGAATGTGCTGCCCTACCTGTTGACCGATCCGCGGCTGGTGCGCACCACGGATGTGTTCGACGGGTTGTGGCTGCGAATGCTCGACATCCCCGCGGTGCTGCAGGCGCGCGCGTACTCGGCTGATCTGGCGGTGGTGCTGGATGTCTCCGACGAGTTCTTGGGTCGCGGTGGACGTTTCGCGCTGACGTCGCGCGATGGCCGCGCGCAGTGCGAGCCCACGGACGCCGAGGCGGATGTCCACCTCGATGTGTCGGTGCTGGGCAGTCTGTACCTCGGCGCGCATCGCGCATCGTCGTTCGCCGCCGCACAACGACTGCACTGCACGGACTCTCGTGTCGTCACCGCACTCGACAAGACCTTCGCCAGTGACGTGCCTGCCGAGCTCGGCTTCGGTTTTTAACGGGGCTTCTGACCCCCGAAACGAGACTGCGGGGAGATCGGCCATCCCGGTGGAATGGCGATCTCCCCGCAGTCTCGACGCGAAGAATCAGCCCTCGATGAACTGCTCCAGCTGCTCGCGCGCGAGGTCGTCGGCGAGCTGCTTGGGCGGGCTCTTCATCAGGTAGGCCGACGCGGCTTCGATGGGGCCGCCGATGCCGCGGTCCTTGGCGATCTTCGCCGCGCGCACCGCGTCGATGATCACGCCGGCCGAGTTGGGCGAGTCCCACACCTCGAGCTTGTACTCCAGGTTCAGCGGCACGTCGCCGAAGGCGCGGCCCTCGAGGCGGACGTAGGCCCACTTGCGGTCGTCGAGCCACGCGACGTGGTCGGACGGGCCGATGTGGACGTTCTTGTCCTCGATCTTGCCGGCCAGCGAGCCCTGCAGGTTCGACGTGACGGCCTGGGTCTTGGAGACCTTCTTCGACTCGAGACGCGAGCGCTCGAGCATGTTGAGGAAGTCCATGTTGCCGCCGACGTTGAGCTGGTAGGTGCGGTCCAGCGTGACGCCGCGATCCTCGAACAGCTTGGCCATCACGCGGTGGGTGATGGTCGCGCCGACCTGGCTCTTGATGTCGTCGCCGACGATCGGGACACCGGCGTCTTCGAACTTCTTGGCCCACACCGGGTCCGAGGCGATGAAGACGGGCAGTGCGTTGACGAAGGCGACGCCGGCGTCGATGGCGCACTGGGCGTAGAACTTGTCGGCCTCTTCAGAACCCACGGGCAGGTAGGACACCAGCACGTCGACCTCGGCGTCCTTGAGCACCTTGACGACGTCGACGGCCTCGGCGTCGGACACCTCGATGGTGTCGGCGTAGTACTTGCCGATGCCGTCGAGAGTCGGACCGCGCTGCACGACGATGTCGGTGGGCGGCACGTCGGCGATCTTGATGGTGTTGTTCTCCGACGCGAAGATCGCCTCGGACAGGTCGAAGCCGACCTTCTTGGCGTCCACGTCGAACGCGGCGACGAACTTCACGTCGCGCACGTGGTACTGGCCGAGCTTGACGTGCATCAGGCCGGGCACGCTGGCGTTCTCGTCGGCGTCCTTGTAGTACTGCACGCCCTGTACGAGCGAGGACGCGCAGTTACCCACGCCGACGATCGCGACCCGGACGTCATTGCTTGCGGTCATGACGACTTCTCCTCTTGTCCTACTTCACTGCTGTGATGGGTGGTACTTGGCTGTAGCGGTGGTACTGCGGCTCAACTCTGTTCAGCGCGGCCCTGCGCCGACTTCTCCGCCGCGATCAACTCGTTGAGCCATGTGACTTCGCGTTCGCTCGATTCCAGGCCCAGCTGATGGAGCTGGCGGGTGTAGCGATCGAACGAGTTGCTCGCCCGCGCAATTGCTTCACGCAGACCTTCCCGGCGCTCTTCCACCTGACGTCGGCGGCCTTCCAGAATCCGCATCCGGGCCTCGGCCGGGGTGCGGTTGAAGAAGGCGAGGTGCACGCCGAATCCGTCGTCGGAAAAGTTCTGTGGCCCGGTGTCTGCGACCAGTTCGGTGAAGCGCTGCTTGCCCGCTTCGGTGAGCTGGTAGACGCGACGCGCCCGGCGCACTTTGAGAGTGCCTTCCGGGGCGGCGTCCTCGACGATCAGGCCGTCGGCCTGCATGCGGCGCAAGGCGGGATAAAGCGAACCGTAGGAGAACGCGCGGAACGCTCCCAGCAGACCGGTCAGCCGCTTGCGCAACTCATACCCGTGCATGGGCGATTCCTGGAGCAGCCCGAGGATGGCGAGTTCGAGCATCCCGGCACCTCCTCCATGATTCAGCCGCTACGACGGTTCGACACCTCGTGCAACTGTATCGCGCCGATATATTGAGCGCCACACGGGTGCGCTGTCGCAGGACGGGAGTGACAGGTTCAGTCGTTGGCGTAGTTCATGCGCTTGACGGTCAAATCGCCGTTGAGCTCCATGTATCCGCTGTTCCCGAAATTGGGCGTGACGTAGATGGTGATCTCGATGCTCTCGGGTGCAGCGGTCATGTCGCTGTTGGAGCGGATGATCATGTACGTCGACTTGACCTCTTTGGGCTCGATCCCCACGGCCTCGGGAGCGCCGCGCAGGATCCCGACCAGCTTGGGGATGTCGAGCGCGCCCAGATCGACGACGCGCGCATCGGAGCCGATGCTCGTCTCGCTGGGGTCGTCCCACCCACCTCGGTAGCTGTAGCTCAGTGCGCGCCGAGGCTCGTTCGGGTCAGGCCGTTCCAGCGACGCGTAGTCGGGGTAGATGGTCAGGTCGTACCCCGTGGTGTCGCCGAACTTCTGCTTCATCTGGGTGAACAGGCCCGTGAGCCCACCCAGGGAATGCAGCTGCCGCGGCGGGGTGAGCACTTCGGCGGGGATTCCGTCGTCCTTGGCTCCCGGGTCGGAGGTGAAGTTCAGCGGCGACGGGGTGTTGCCGTAGAGGCCCCAGCCGATTGCGATCCCGAACACCACCAGCACGACGGCCATCGCGATGCGGATGCCGGCGCCGCCGGGCAGCGACGGCAGCCGTCGCGGAGGTTTGCGCAGCTGAGTCGGGGCGTTCGCGGTCTGGAGGTCTGACACCAGTTCTTGGAGCTCCCCGAGCGTGGTCGCGTTGGTGGCGGCCTTCACCCGCTCCCCGTGCTCGGTCATCGACAGCTGCCCTTCGGCGAGCGCGGTGTCGAGGATCTGGCACGTGTCGGTCCGATCACTGTCTTTCGCGCGCGTCCACGAAGTTCCGCGAGCTGAGCTGCCGGAAGCCACGACGGAGATCGTAAGAGTTGGATTGCTGATCTCGCAGGCCAGCTGTGAACCCGGTCGAGTCGGGTGCCCCGTCGCGCCTCCGCCGTCGCAGGGCCGACGTACTCTGGTCAGCGTGCGATTGCAGCGACAGGTGGTGGACTACGCCCTGCGGCGCCGGTCGCTGCTGGCCGAGGTGTATTCCGGGCGCACCGGTGTCTCGGAGGTCTGCGACGCCAACCCCTATCTGTTGCGCGCCGCGAAATTCCACGGCAAGCCCAGTTCGGTGATGTGTCCGATCTGCCGCAAGGAACAGCTGACGCTGGTGTCCTGGGTGTTCGGCGATCACCTCGGCGCCGTGTCCGGATCGGCCCGCACCGCCGAGGAGCTTGTCCTGCTGGCGACGCGTTATGACGAGTTCTCGGTCCATGTAGTGGAGGTATGTCGGACTTGCAGCTGGAATCACCTGGTGAAGTCCTACGTTCTGGGCGCCATTCCGCCGCCCAAGGGATCCCGTCCGCGCCGCACGCAGACCGCGCGCAGCACCGCGCGGACGGCCAGTGAATAACCCGGGGCGCCCCGACCGTTCACCCGACCGAGCCCGTGATGGGCGCAGGCCGGCCGACGGCGGTGGCGCGCGACCCCAGCCCCAGCCTCAACCCCGGCCCCAGCAGCCTCGGCACCGGACCGACGGACCCGCTCACGCAGCGCGTCCGCATCCCGACGACCGGCTGACCACGGTGCTCCCTCCTGTCAGGGAGGAACGGCCGCGCCATCTGCGGGACCCGATCGACGACGTCAAACGTGCGCTCGACGGTCGGCCGCCCAAGCAACCGCCGCCGCCGCCGCGTCGCCCGACGGGTGGCGGAGGGTCGGGTGGTGGCCCGTCGGGTCGTCGGCCCGGGTGGCGCGAGCAGGTCAACTGGAAGTGGGTGCGGCGCGGCCTGATCGTGTGCGCCGCCGTTCTCATCGTGCTGCCGCTGCTGACCTTCGGTATGGCGTACATGATCGTCGACGTGCCCAAGCCCGGGGACATCCGCACGGCGCAGGTGTCGACGATTCTGGCCAGCGACGGGTCGGAGATCGCGAAGATCATTCCGCCCGAAGGCAACCGGGTCGACGTCAACATCGACCAGATCCCGGTGCACGTGCGTGACGCGGTGATGGCCGCCGAGGACCGGGACTTCTATTCGAATCCGGGGTTCTCGTTCACCGGCTTCCTGCGCGCATTCAAGAACAACATCTTCGGCGGCGACCTGCAGGGCGGGTCGACGATCACCCAGCAGTACGTCAAGAACGCGTTGGTCGGCGACGCCCGCTCCGGCGTCGGTGGGCTGATCCGAAAAGCCAAGGAGCTGGTCATCTCCACCAAGATGTCCAGCGAGTGGTCCAAAGACCAGGTGATGCAGTCGTATCTGAACATCATCTACTTCGGCCGCGGCGCCTACGGCGTGGCCGCAGCATCGAAGGCGTACTTCAACAAGCCCGTCGAACAACTGACGGTGTCGGAGGGCGCGCTGCTGGCCGCCCTGATCCAGCGGCCCTCGGCCCTGGACCCGTCAGTGGACCCGGAGGCCGCCACCGAGCGGTGGAACTGGGTCCTCGACGGCATGGTGTCCATCGGCGCGCTGTCCGCGCAGGATCGCGCGACGCAGGTGTTCCCGCCGACGATCCCGCCTGACGCGGCGACCACCCAGAACCAGACGACCGGGCCCAACGGCCTGATCGAACGCGAAGTCATCAACGAGCTGATGGACATCTTCAACATCAGCGAGCAGCAGCTCAACACCGAGGGCTTGCAGGTCACCACGACCATCGATCCGAAGGCACAGTCCGCGGCACTGGACGCCGTCAACGAGTACATGGACGGGCAGGACCCGGACATGCGAACGGCCGTGGTGTCAATCGACCCGAAGACCGGCGGCGTGAAGGCCTATTACGGCGGGTCTGACGCCAACGGCTTCGACTTCGCGCAGGCCGGATTGCCGACCGGGTCGTCGTTTAAGGTATTCGCGTTGGTCGCGGCCCTGCAGCAGGGCATGGGGCTGGGCTACCAGGTCGACAGCTCCCCGGTCACCGTCGACGGCATCAAGATCACCAACGTCGAAGGCAGCAGCTGCGGCAACTGCAACATCGCCGAAGCGTTGAAGCGATCGCTGAACACGAGCTACTACCGGCTGATGCTGAAGCTCAAGAACGGTCCGCAGGACGTCGCCGACGCGGCGCACGCCGCCGGTATCGCCGAGAGCTTCCCCGGTGTCGAGCACACGCTGTCCGAGGACGGCAAGGGCGGACCGCCGAACAACGGCGTGGTGCTGGGTCAGTATCAATCCCGGGTGATCGACATGGCGTCGGCCTACGCGACGATCGCGGCGTCCGGGGTCTACCACAAGCCGCACTTCGTGCAGAAGGTCGTCAACGCCGAGGGCACGGTCCTGTTCGACGCGAGCCAGGAGGACAACGCGGGCGAGCAGCGCATCGACAAGGCAGTGGCCGACAACGTCATCGCCGCCATGCAGCCGATCGCCGGTTACTCCAACGGGCACGCGCTGGCCGGCGGCCGCCCGTCGGGAGCCAAGACGGGCACCAACCAGCTCGGTGACACCGGCGCCAACCGTGACGCCTGGATGGTCGGCTACACGCCGTCGTTGTCGACGGCGGTCTGGGTCGGCACCGTGGACGGCACGAAGCCACTCGAGAACAAGTGGGGCTCGCCGGTGTACGGCTCCGGCATCCCGAGCGACATCTGGAAAGCCACGATGGACGGTGCCCTGGACGGCACCGACAATGAGTCGTTCCCGAAGCCCGAGGAGATCGGCGGCTATGCCGGTGTGCCGCAGGCGCCGCCACCGCCGCCGTCGACCACTGTTGCCCCTCCGCCGTCGGAGACGGTGATCCAGCCGACGCTGGAGATCGCGCCCGGCATCACGATTCCGTGGGGCCCGCCGACGACGGTGCCGGCGACGCCGGGGCCCGCCCCGGTAGGAGTTGCGCCCGGTCCGGAGACGGTGCCCGGTTCGCCACCGCCGGGTGCTCCGGCTCCGGTGGTGCCAGGCGCTCCGCCGCCGCCTCCGTGACCTCGTCGGTTCCGCCGGCCGGTACCGAGGAAGAGCGTGCGCCGCATGAGGTCCACTCGCCAGCCCCACTCGCTGGTGATCTCCGGAGCCTCGATGATCGCGACTTCCCCAGCCGCACGGACACTCTCGGCGCCGCGCTGTCGGGCACCATCGGCGGCCCCGTCGGCCGGCACGCGCTGGTCGGTCGCACCCGATTCCTGACGCCGCTGCGGGTGATGTTGCTCATCGCGCTGGTGTTCCTGGCGCTGGGCTATTCGACTAAGGCGGCGTGCCTGCAGACGACGGGCACGGGGACCGCCGATCAACGGGTGGGCAACTGGGCCAATAACCGGGCGTACTACGAGCTCTGCTATTCCGACACCGTGCCGCTCTACACCGCGGAGTTACTGAATCTCGGGAAGTTCCCATACAAGTCGAGCTGGCTGGAAACCGACGAGAAGGGCATGCCGCGCGTCCAGTACGACGGCACCCCCGCGGTCCGCTACATGGAGTATCCGGTGCTGACCGGGATCTACCAGTACCTGTCGATGTCGCTGGCCAAGACGTACACGACACTGACGAAGCTGACGTCGGTGCCGATCATCGCCGAGGTGGTGATGTTCTTCAACATCTCCGCATTCGGACTCGCGCTGGCGTGGCTGACGACGGTGTGGGCGACGGCGCTGCTGGCCGGTGCCCGCCGCATCTGGGACGCCGCCCTGGTCGCGGCCTCACCGCTGGTGATCTTCCAGATCTTCACCAACTTCGACGCCCTCGCGACCGCGTGTGCCGCCGGTGCGTTGCTGGCGTGGGCGCGACGACGGCCCGTCCTCGCCGGCGTGCTGATCGGTCTCGGGGTGGCGGCCAAGCTCTACCCGCTGCTGCTGCTGATTCCCATGGTGCTGTTGGCCATTCGCACGTCGCGGTTGCAGGAGGTCGCCAAGACCGCGCTCGCAGCGGGGGCGACCTGGCTGGTGGTGAATCTGCCGATCATGCTCCTGTTCCCGCGGGGATGGTCGGAGTTCTTCCGGCTCAACACCCGTCGCGGCGACGACATGGATTCGCTCTACAACGTAATGAAGTCGTTCACCGGGTGGCAGGGGTTCGATCCGAACCTCGGCTTCTGGGAGCCGCCGGTGGTGCTCAACACCTTCAGCGCCGCGCTGTTCGTGGCGTGTTGCATCGCGATCGGCTACATCACGCTGACCGCCGCACGCCGGCCACGTATCGCACAGATCGCGTTCTTGGTGGTGGCGGCCTTCTTGCTGACCAACAAGGTGTGGAGTCCGCAGTTCTCACTGTGGCTCGTGCCGTTGGCGGTGTTGGCGCTGCCGCACCGGCGGGTGTTGTTAGCGTGGATGACGATCGACATGCTGGTCTGGGTGCCGCGCATGCTGTACCTGTTCGGCGAACAGAACAAGGGGTTGCCCGAGCAGTGGTTCACCGCGACGGTGCTGCTTCGCGATGTCGCGGTGGTCACGTTATGCGCGTTGATCATTCGTCAGATCTATCGGCCGGAGCTGGACCTGGTCCGCGCTCACGGCACAGACGATCCGGCGGGCGGCCCGTTCGACCGCGCCCCGGACGCGTATGCACCGTGGGTGCCGGACTGGCTACAGCCGCGCGGTCACATCCGCGCCCAGCGGGCCAACGCCAAGCTGTACAGCCCATAGGACGCGAAGCCGAGGGCGGCGAACCACAGGATCGCATCGCCGGATGTCGCCGACCCCAGCGCTTGGACCGCGGCGTCGAGTCCGGCGGCTTTGGCCGGGTCGGCCCGGACGGCGGCGACGATGACCAACACCCCGGCCAACGCGTAGACAACGCCCTCGGCGACGTAGCCGTACACGCCGAGCACGACGACCACCTTGCCGCCGGAGGTGGTCAGGTCGTCGACGAAGCGGCGGGAAGCTCCCTTGTACGCGTAGTAGCCGCCGATCACGGCGATGACCGCCCCGACGACGACCAGCAGGGTTCGACCGGAAAACGATTGCATCAGAACGGCACTCGCGCCGGAGTTCTGCTCGCTGCTCGGCTCGCGGCGTCCGACCGCGAAGCGCACGCAGGTGTACCCCACGCTGCAGTAGACGCCCAGCAGGCCCAGGGCCTTGAGCCGGTTGCCGATGCTGGCGTCGCTGGGGTCGCGGCCCCCTTCGGCGGGATGCAGACCGAGGAGCGCTTCGGTCAGACGCCACGCGGCCAGCGGCACGAGTGCCGCGGCGATGGCCCACAGGATCAGCACCCCGTCGGTGGCGGCGGCGATGGTCGCCATGGCACCGGAAGGATCGGCGTGCCCGCCGCGGCCGAGCGCGATCCGGGCGATCACATAGGCGATGAGGAAGTGCAGGAGACCGCTGGCGATGAAGCCGGCTCGCACCGTGCGGCGGACACCGCCGTGGGCCAGAATCCGGTCGACGATCTCCGGCCGGGACATCATCGCGCTCTACCCGGCGGCCCGGACTCCGAAACCGGGGTGTTTCCCGGTGCCGCATGGTGGTTATATTTGCTAAGCATCTCGTTGCAGTCTGCAGGCTGGAGTCGTCTCATGAGTTTCCTCACCAAGACCGTGCCCGTCGCGGTGATCCTCGGCGGGTTCGCCGCAGGCGCGCTGGGCTTCGGAGCGGCGACATCGGTCGCTCAACCGCCCCCGCCTCCGCCCGGGCCGGCTGAATTCCCGCCGAACCCGCCGGGTGAGCCGGTGCCGAATTGGGCGCCTCGCAAGCCCGCCGACATGTGGAACAACGAGCCGGTGGTGTGGACGTCGATGTGGGGTGGCCGCTGGGGTGTGTGGAAGCACGGCCAGTTCATCACGCTGTCGTCCAACCCCGTCACCAACGGCGGCTGAGCATCGGACTGGGCAGCTGCCTAGCTGCGCTATATAGTTGGCCCACGGCGCGACGCGCGCCCGCATTCGACGAAGTAGGAGCGACCATGACCGGTTTGGCGAGTCGAGTGCTGCGGACCGCACTGGCGACGGCTGCTGCCGCGGGCGCGCTGTTCGGCGCGGCGGGCACCGCCCAGGCGGATTCGACCGACGACTATCCGATTCCGCACCGCATCATCGTCACCACCTGTGACGTCGAGCAGTACATGGCGGCCGCCCGCGACACCAGCCCGGTGTACTTCGAGCGCTACATGATCGACCGGAGCAACCGCCCCGCCGACATCCAGCAGATGGCCTTCGATCGCATCCACTGGTTCTTCTCGCTCGACCCGGTCGCGCGGCGTCAGTACTCCGAGGACACCGCGACCAACGTGTACTACGAGCAGGTCGCGACCCGCTGGGGCAACTGGGCCAAATTGTTCTTCAACAACAAGGGCGTCGTCGCCCACGCCACCGATGTCTGCATGAACTACCCCAAGGGCGACATGACGGTCTGGGACTGGCCCGTTCGCCGGTAGCGATTTCGTTCTGTCCTCCCTGGTCATGTAGCCTTGGCCGGTTGCCGACGCAGGCGACCCTCCTGCCATGGACACGCCGTGGCCGATCAGACCAGAGGAGGTGATGGGTTCCTATGCGTCCATACGAAATCATGGTCATTCTCGACCCCACACTCGACGAGCGCACCGTTGCTCCGTCGTTGGAGACGTTCTTGAACGTCATCCGCAAGGACGGTGGCAGTGTCGACAAGGTCGACATCTGGGGCCGGCGCCGGCTGGCGTACGAGATCGCCAAGCATGCCGAGGGCATCTACGCGATCGTCGACGTCAAAGCCGAGCCCGCGACGGTCTCCGAGCTCGATCGTCAGCTCAACCTCAATGAGTCCGTTCTGCGGACCAAGGTGATGCGGACCGACAAGCACTAAAGAGTGCCGATCGTCGGAGCCGCTGCGTAGGCTCGCGCCCAACGTCCGCTCACCAAGGAGGAACTCGTGGCTGGTGACACCACCATCACCGTCGTAGGAAACCTGACCGCCGATCCGGAACTGCGTTTCACGCCGTCCGGTGCCGCGGTGGCCAACTTCACCGTTGCGTCCACCCCGCGCATCTACGACCGGCAGAGCGGGGAGTGGAAGGACGGCGAGGCGCTGTTCCTGCGCTGCAATATCTGGCGTGAGGCCGCCGAGAACGTGGCCGAGAGCCTGACCCGTGGGTCGCGCGTCATCGTGACGGGCCGGCTCAAGCAGCGGTCCTTCGAAACCCGTGAGGGCGAGAAGCGCACGGTGGTCGAGGTCGAGGTCGACGAGATTGGGCCGTCGCTGCGCTACGCGACCGCGAAGGTGAACAAGGCGAGCCGCAGTGGCGGCGGCGGTGGCGGTTTCGGCGGCGGCGGTGGTGGCGGTAACTCGTCGCGCGGCTCCGAGCAGCCCAAGGACGACCCGTGGGGCAGCGCGCCCGCGTCGGGCTCCTTCGGCGGCGCCGACGATGAACCGCCCTTCTGAGACAACACAATTCGAGTGATTTCAAGAAAGAGTTAGACACATGGCCAAGTCCTCCACCAAGAGGCGTCCGGCTCCGGAAAAGCCGGTCAAGACACGCAAGTGCGTGTTCTGCTCGAAGAAGGGGCAGAACATCGACTACAAGGACACCGCGCTGCTGCGCACCTACATCAGCGAGCGCGGCAAGATCCGTGCCCGTCGGGTGACCGGCAATTGCGTTCAGCACCAGCGCGATATCGCGATTGCGGTGAAGAACGCCCGCGAGGTCGCGCTGCTGCCGTTCAGCTCGGCGACGCGGTAAGGACTACTGAGATGAAACTGATTCTTACTGCCGAGGTCGAGCACCTCGGAACGCCCGGCGACGCGGTCGAGGTCAAGGACGGCTACGGACGCAACTACCTGCTTCCCCGTGGGCTGGCGATCGTGGCCACCCGTGGTGCGCAGCGTCAGGCCGAGGACATCCGGCGCGCCCAGGAGCTCAAGAGCGTCAAGAGCCTCGAGCATGCCAACGAGCTCAAGACCGCTCTCGAGGGTCTCGACGGCGTCCAGCTCGCGGTGAAGACCGCCGGGGACTCGGGCAAGCTGTTCGGCTCGGTCACCGCGGCCGATGTGGTCGCCGCGATCAAGAAGGCCGGCGGACCGAATCTCGACAAGCGCACCGTGCAGCTGCCCAAGGCGCACATCAAGAGCGTGGGCACCCACGCCGTCACGATCCGGCTCCACCACGATGTGGCCGCGACCGTGTCGGTGAACGTGGTCGCCAACTAACGATTCACGAGTCAACGGCCGGGTGAGGACCGAGAGGTCCGAACCCGGCCGTTGTCGTGCTCACGGCGAACTTTCCCGGCGAATCTTGCCACAGCGAACATTACCCGGTGTTAACCTGCTCGGCCCTCAGCCGAAACGCAACACGCCCGGGAAGGCAACCCGGGTCGACACGCCGACTGATTTACCATCCACAGAGCTGATGCCTTCCGAACAGGCGATCATCTGCGGAAACGGGCCAGATCACAGTGTTGATCCACAAGTTGTCCCCAGCACCTCAACATGACTCACCAGACCTATCCACATATCATCCACAGCTCTGTCAACAAGGGGTGGTTGCGTCCGCGACAGCAACGTCTAGCGTTGGCCGTCGCGGACACGTTGACGGACGCCGCGGGGGCAGTGTCGGTGCGCCGGCTTACAGTCTCATCGAACGTCCGTTCGACACCGAATGGGGAGGGGTGAGGTCACCGCGTGGCTGTCGTCGATGACTTGGGTCGGCCTGATGATCGTGCGGCCATGGAGCCTCCTCCGAACGAGGATTTCGGCCGGCAGCCGCCGCAGGACCTCGCGGCCGAGCAGGCCGTGCTGGGCGGCATGCTGCTGAGCAAGGACGCGATCGCCGACGTCCTCGAGCGTCTGCGCCCCGGCGACTTCTACAAGCCGGCCAATCAACTCGTCTACGACGCAGTGCTGGATTTGTACGGCCGCGGAGAGCCCGCTGACGCGGTCACTGTGGCCGCAGAATTGGACCGCCGTGGGCTGCTGCGCCGCGTCGGTGGCGCGCCCTATCTGCACACGCTGATCTCCACGGTGCCGACGGCGGCCAACGCCGGGTTCTACGCGGAGATCGTCGCGGAGAAGTCGCTGCTTCGCCGGCTCGTGGAGGCGGGCACCAGGGTGGTGCAGTACGGCTACGCCGGTGCCGAGGGAGCCGACGTCAACGAGATCGTCGACCGCGCGCAGGCGGAGATCTACGACGTCACCGAACGGCGTGCCACCGAGGACTTCGTCCCGCTCGAAGAACTGCTGCAGCCGACGATGGACGAGATAGACGCGATCGCGTCCCAGGGCGGTGTCTCCAAGGGTGTGCCGACGGGCTTCACCGAGCTCGACGAGCTGACCAACGGGCTGCATCCGGGTCAGATGATCGTCGTCGCGGCGCGCCCCGGTATGGGAAAGGCGCTGGCGCTGGACACCCCGCTGCCGACGCCGTCCGGATGGACGACGATGGGCGAGGTCTCAGTCGGGGACGAGCTGATCGGGCCGGACGGGCTGCCGACACGCGTGGTCGCCGCGACCGAGGTGATGACGGAGCGGCCGTGCTTCGAGGTCGAGTTCTCTGATGGCACAGTGATCGTCGCGGACGCGGAGCATCAGTGGTTGAGCTCGGGTGCGATTCACACCACACAAGAGATCGCTGAGACGCTGCAGTCAGGTGCGCACCACACGGTCGATAACACGCACGCGGTGCAGGGCGCGGGGGCTGCGCTGCCGGTGCCGCCGTATGCGTTGGGTGCCTCGCTCGGTGCAGCGACGACGGACCCGGAGATCCAGATGTGGATCGACGCCGAGTCGCATGGCGCGATCGCACTGAATGCTGCCGAGGGCATTCCCACGGAGTACTTGCGCGCAGCCGAGGGCCACCGCCGGGCGCTGCTGGCGGGGTTGCTTGATGTCTCCGGAACTGTCGCGAGCGACGGGTCTATCGAACTCGGGCTGGCTGACGAGGATCTCACGCGCGACGTCGCGGAACTCGTTGTGTCGCTGGGCTATCACTGCGAGGCAGTGGCGACTGACCGGCTTCGGTTCATCGCCGGCGACGGCGTCTTTCGTCTGCACCGCAAGGATCTACTGCATAAGGAGCGTCGCGTCTCAGGCTCCGCTTCGCGGGTCATTGTCGATGTTCGGCCGGTGCCGAGCGTGCCGGTGCGGTGCGTGGAGGTCGACAATGCCAGTCACATGTATCTGGCGAGCCGGTCGATGATCCCGACGCACAACTCGACGCTGGGCCTGGATTTCATGCGGTCGTGCTCGATCAAGCATCACCTGCCGAGCATCGTGTTCTCGCTGGAGATGAGTAAGACCGAGATCGTCATGCGTCTGCTGTCGGCGGAGGCGCGGATCAAGCTCGCCGATATGCGGTCGGGCAAGATGAGTGACGACGACTGGACGAAGCTGGCGCGCCGCATGAGTGAGATCAGCGAGGCGCCGCTCTACATCGACGATTCGCCGAACCTGACGATGATGGAGATCCGTGCGAAAGCGCGCCGGTTGAAGCAGAAGACAGATTTGAGGCTTGTGGTCATCGACTACCTGCAGCTGATGACATCGGGCAAGAAGGTCGAGTCGCGCCAGCAGGAAGTGTCCGAATTTTCCCGGCAGATCAAGCTTTTGGCCAAGGAGCTGGAGGTTCCGGTGGTCGCGATGAGCCAGCTGAACCGTGGTCCGGAGCAGCGAACGGACAAGAAGCCGCAGCTGTCGGATCTGCGTGAGTCGGGCTCGATCGAGCAGGACGCGGATATGGTTGTGCTGCTTCATCGTCCGGATGCGTTCGACAATGACGACCCGCGCGGCGGTGAAGCGGATCTCATCGTCGCCAAGCACCGCGCCGGCCCGACGCGAACAGTGACGGTGGCGCACCAGCTGCATCTGTCGCGATTCGCGAACATGGCCAAGCAATAGCAGCTCTCTCCGCTTCAGGCGCGGGAGCAGCGCGATTCAGCTGTTACGTCCTCGAGCGGCAACATTCCAACGGGTGACGACGTCGCCGTCGCTGACCACGGTGACGCTGTCGACGAGATTGATTGCTACACATACGTGATTGGGGATGACGCGCAGTCGGCTGCCGAGAGCGGGCAAGGCAGCGGTTTCGGGCCAGACGATCGTCGCGTGGTGTTCTGACAGTGCAGTGATGCGGGCGTCCGGATGGTCCAGAAGCCGCCCGAAACCCGTGGTCCATGCCGGGCGATCGCCACCCAGAATCTTGCTGCCGGCATCGACGATGATCCTTCGTGGAATGTCCTTCGTGCCTTCATGTCTGCTCACGACGGTTGCGAGGACACTTAGCGCGATGTCGTCGACCGAACATCTGCCGAGTTCGAGTTGCTGCGCATCGTTGAACACGTAGACGCCTGGTCGGACCTCCGTGGCGGCCGAGGCTGCGATGTCCAACAGGCCGGCCGTCGGACTGCTGCCACCGCTGCGGTGAACGATCCCGAAACCTGCCTCCGTCAACAATGTCGAAGCAGCAGCCAGAGCGCGTCGCTCGTCATTGGCTGCGCGGACGGGCATTTCCGGGCCATAGCTGTGCCCCGGAAAGGTGAAGATGCCTGTGACGCGGAGCCCGGCCTCGGTCGCCGCGCGAGCGACCTCGACTGTCGCCTCGGGCGCTATCCCGCTGCGGTGATGACCGCTGTCGATCTCCAAGGAGACCTCGATGTCGCCGACCGCAGGACCCAGCGACGACGCCGTGGCCCTGGCCGCCTCGCACGAATCCAGTCCGACAGTGATTCTGGCGCCGGCCGCCAGTGCGCGGAGGCGGTCAGCTGCACGACGGCCAACCCAGAGCGGGTAGGCGCTGAAGATGTCGTGCACGCCGTGCTCGGCGAAGATCTCGGCCTCGCCGATGGTCGCTACGGTCAAGCCGACGGCGCCGGCTTCCATTTGGAGCGAGGCGATCTCGGGAATCTTGTGCGTTTTCGCGTGTGGCCGGAGTTGCAGCCCATTGGTTCGGACCGCTGTCGCCTTAGCGGTGATGTTGCGGGAGAGCACGTCGATGTCGACCACGATGGTCGGTGTGTCGACGTCTGGCGAAGTGGGGTGCATCGAGATCCTCAGACGGTGGGAGCGATCATTGGCGAGAGCTCAGACCTGCGGCAGTGGCGAGGTGAAGACCCGCGCGACCACTTTTTGGCACGACGGTCACACACGGTGATGACGCGAACGGCGTCGGGATGCTCGTTAGCCACATTCCCCAGTATTGCTGTGATGCATACGTTGTGGCCGAGACGGACTGAGTCGACGAAGGTCGCGTCGACTCCTCACCCAGAAGCCGATGCCGTAGACGGCAACACCGGCCGCGCGAGAGCCGGAGAACGGAGCCATGTGGTGCGTCGGTTCGCCTCGGAGGAGTGAGCGCCGAGGCGCCCGCGTCCACCTACCAACTCGGGGACGTGTTGCGGGACCGGAAACCGCCGTCCTGCGCTGGGCTGCGCGGGTCGTATTTCTCTGTACAGCAAAAGAATACCGGGATCGCGTCACCGAGTGGCCTCCGTGCCGCCGAGCGTAATCTAACCGGCAGATTAGAACATGACAAAAGTCTTACGCGTTTGCTGGGGAGCTGACTGTTCGTCGCGCGAATGGCACCGTTGCGGTCGGGCGGCTTTCCGCGGGGCGCACGGTTGAACCACCAGCCTCGACCCGGGGGAGTCTTCGGGGTGAGGTGAAGGGGCGATCCACCGGCCGTTGCGGCTTCTCGCAGTGAGCGAGCCCGCGCTCTCCGGTGGATGGCCTTCCTCGCGGGGGTCTGGGCACTCAGTTGCCGACATACGTGCGCGCGACAAGCGCGGCCCGCGTGGGGCCATGCTCGTGGGGAGTCCTCTTTGTGACCCTCGAGTGTTGGTGCGCGGTGGACACCAGTGAGGAGTTGACGACATGCGGCGGCTGATCGAGAACCTGTCAGCGTCGCTGGACCCGGTGTCACTTGTGCGACGGGCCGCCGAGCAAATGTGCCTGTACACCCCCGCTGCGTCGGGCGCCTCGATCGTGCTGCGTGATCCGGAGTGCTCCGACAATCTGGTCTTCGTCGCCGCCCACGGCTCAACGGCGAGCCTGCTCGGTTACAAACTCCCTCGCGCGGGATCGTTCGTCGAGTTGGCGATGCAATCGCGCGAGCCGCTCATCGTCGACGACATCACCGCCGACCCCCGGGTGCAGTCGAGCAGTCGGGCCATTGCGGCGGGCCTTGGTGTGCGGTCGTGGATCGTGATTCCGCTGCGCCATCACGATCTGGTTGTCGGTGCCATGTCGGTGGTTGCGCCGACGCCCTCGGCCTTCGACGACTCGGCCGCCGCCGCGATCGTCTCGCTCAGTAGCTTCGTCGCAGCGCTGATGAGCTCGCAAAAGCAGCTCACCGACCTGTTTGCAACGCTACATCCGGAGGCAGTGAAGCTGGGCGTCCCCTCCGAGCCTGCCAAATTTGTCGCAAGCCTGCTCTATCCCGAATCGATCGAGGCCGACGCCACACACGGCGAGCTCGACCGGCTCTTCGCCCCCGGTGCACTTCAGCCGGTGTTCCAGCCCATCGTCGATCTGTCCACCGGTCATACGGTCGGCTACGAGGGACTGAGCCGCTTTCCGCATGCTCCCGAACGCAACGTCGAGGAGTGGTTCGGCGTGGCGCAGCGCGCGGGCCGGGGCGCCGATCTCGAGATCCACGCCGTGGATGAGATTCTTTCTGCCAGTGCGCAATTGACCGTCGATCTTCCAGTCGCGGTCAACCTCAGCCCGTGCGCCGCGGCAGACCCCCGCGCCCGGGCCCTGCTGCTCGCTGCACGGCGACCGGTCTGCGTCGAACTCACCGAACACGACCGCTTCCCTGACGACCTGTTCGACGCGCTGACACCGTTGCGTCACCACGGACTCGACATCGCCGTCGACGACGTCGGAGCGGGGTACGCGACGCTGCTGCAGATCTTGCGACTGAAGCCCGATGTCATCAAGATCGACGCCGAGTTCACCGCGGGCGTGCAGTCAGATCCGGCGCGACGGGTGCTCACCGCGGCCATCGTCGAGTTGTCTGATGAGGTCGGCGCGGTCACCGTCGCCGAGGCGATCGAGACCGAGGACCAGCTGCGGGCACTGCGTGAACTCGGGGTATCGCGGGGCCAGGGGTACTACCTCGGCCGGCCGCGGCCTGCGTCCCGTCCGCACTCGCTCGCGCCGGCCTAAGGCGCGCGTGGCACGGGCATCACGACAGCCCTTCATGACAAGGAATGGCTGCCGGGTTTGCGGCGCGCCCATGACTCCGTAGGCGTAAATTTCCCGAGTCTGCGGCATCCAGCCGAGCTAAGATTTGGCCTCGCGTGAAGATCGCAGCGAGGGCATCGCCGGTGCTGCTCGACAGGTAAGGGGGGCACACATGTCGGCCAACGGTTTTCCCATACCCGCCAACGAAGACCAGCGGCTACGAGTTCTCGCTGACTACAACATCATGGACTCGCTACCAGAGCAGGCGTATGACGACTTCGCGAAACTCGCTTCGGCGATCTGCGGGACGCCGATCGCGCTCATCACGTTGCTGGACGACCAGCGTCAGTGGTTCAAGGCGAACGTCGGTCTCGGCGTCAATGAGACTCCCCGATCGCAAGCCTTCTGTGCGCACGCGATCATGGACCCGGGCGAGGTGATGACCGTCGAGGACGCCACCACGGACAGGCGTTTCGCCGAGAACCCACTGGTGACCGGCGACCCCCGGATCCGGTTCTACGCGGGTGCACCGCTGGTGGCACCGACTGGCGAAGCGCTGGGCACGATCTGCGTGATCGACCGCGAGCCGCGCAGTCTCAGCGAGGTCCAGCGGGAGGCGCTCGCGATCCTTTCTCGCGAGATCATCACGCAACTCGAACTCCGTCGGAGTATCGAGACACTCGAGCAGGCCGTTCTCGACCAGGAGAAGTACGTCGAGCTTCTGCAGGAGTACCAGCGCGATATCGAAAAGGTGAGGGTTCACCTGGAGTCCCAATCGCTCACCGACGTGCTGACGGGAGTGAAGAACCGGCGGTCTTTCGATCTCACGCTCGAAGAAGAATTCATGCGCGCGCAGTCGAGGCGGACGACGTTGTCGTTGCTCATGATCGACGTCGACCAGTTCAAATCCTTCAACGACGACCACGGTCATCCCGCTGGTGACGAGGTGCTCCGGTCGGTTGCACAACTCCTGCAATCAGAAATGCGCGAGTCGGATTCGCTGTTCCGCTACGGCGGCGAAGAGTTCGCGGTTGTTCTCCCTGAGACCACCTGCAAAGGCGCCTTCGTCCTCGGCGAGAGGTTTCGCCGCGCCGTGCAGAGGACACCATGGCCGAGGCGTCCCATCACGATCAGTGTCGGTGTGGCGGCGATCGACGCGGGCACCGTCTCGCCACGGGATCTCCTTCAGTCCGCCGACCAAGCGCTTTACAGCGCCAAGCAGACCGGGCGCAACCGGGTGACGATGGCTCCGAGTGGGGGATCGTCAGGCGCGTAATGCTCGGGTCGTGCTGAAGGGGTCGAAGTCGTCCTCCCACGTAGGGAGCGCAGAAGAGTCGGCAAGCTGGCCGCCGCTGCGGATGAAGGGAACGAGATCGCGGCCGACGATGCTGCCCGCTGCGTTGACGCCACTGAGCATGGCTCCGACGGTGCCCGGACCCCATGCAGTGCTGGTACCCACGGTGTACAGGCCCGGGATCGGTGTGGTGTCCCTCGGACGCAGTGGCCCGGTTTGATACAGGCGCAGTTGCAGTCCGAACGGGGCTCCTGCGGTGTTGTTCACGAAACGTGTTTGCGTTGCGGGTGTTCCGAGCTCGCTGAGTTTCACCTTCGAGGATGAGCCAGGAAAAGCCTGCTCCATGCGATCCAGCATTCCGTCGATGATGATCTTCTTGACCTCGAGGTAACCGTCGTCGCGGCTGTACTGGCCGCCGGCGATGTCGTAACCATCGAAGCCCCACAGCCTCGGATCCGAGGGCGTGACGGTCTGGACCTCGATGGTGGCATGTCCGGGTGGTGCGGCGCGGTGGTTGGTCGGGTCGCGTCGCGACGAGGACTGGACGAACATCGGTTGCCGCGCCGCCATGTCGCGTGCCCAGTCGGAGCCGACGTCGAATCCCTTGCCGTTGAGGGTGTTCTTCCCGAACGATGCCATGTGGGCGAAGGATTTCGCGGGTCCCCAATCGGGGATCGCGAAGTAGTTGCTGTTGGGGCATTCCCCGAGATCGAGCTCCACGCCGAAGAATCCGTTGATCAACGGCTGCGACATTTTCCAGCCCGCCACCCGCCGACGGAACAGTCGCGGGAGCTTGTCCAGGCCGATGAGATCGGTATAGGTCTTGATGATGTCGGCGTCGGACACCACTGTCGCGGATGCCAGCACCTCTCCGTCGGACAGTCGCACGCCCTGCACACGTCCGTCGTCGAGCAGGATCTCCGAGACTTCGCTGTTGGTGCGAATCGACCCGCCGTGCGCGGTGATCACGGCCGCGAATCCGGCAGCCAGGATCTGTCCCCCACCTTTGGGGTAGTAGGACCCGGTGCCGATGTAGTCCTGGAAGAACGCGGCCATCGCGGCGGTGGGCAGCACGGTGGGGCTGCACGCGACGGCACCGGATTGCACCGACAGTGCGTATGCCATCCGAGGGGACAGGCCGAGCGCCGCCAACGTCGCGCCGTAGGGCAGCGCCATGAATGGGGCGCCGCGCCCGGCTCGGCCCGCCCATCGAGCCATGCCGCCGGCGGTCGCCATGTCGTTGCGGTCGTGAGCCTCACCAATCCTCCGCATGAGGCCATGGAAGCGGCGAACTGCCTTGCGCTCCTCCGGGAATGCATCGAGCAACTGGGCCTCGTAGGCGTCCCACCCGACGGGAGTGGCGAGTTCGAAGCCGGGCGCGATTATGCGGTCGAAGCCGCCCTGGTCCATCGGTAGCCACGTGATCCGGTCATCGATGCCGATTCCGCGCATCATCGCGGTGACGATGCCGTCAGGCCCGCAGTGGCTGACGTAGTGCACGCCGCAGTCGAACTCCCATTGTCCACGTCGGCCGAAGACATGTGACGACCCGCCCAGGGTGGTGTAGCGCTCGAGCAGCAGCGTTTTGCGCCCTGCCGCGGCCAGGTACGCCGCTGCCGAGAGCCCACCGAGTCCGGAGCCCACCACGATCGCATCCCATTGCTTGCCCATCAGACCTCTTCCTCACCACCGCCCGACAACGCGGTATACCGATCGATGTACTCAGTGTCGGCCAACGTAATACATCGATCGGTATACTGGCAAGCCTGATCACAACGGCAGGTGGAGGATGACGGGTGAATGCGCGAGACAAATTGGTGCTGAGCACAATTGATCTCGTTCGCCGGCACGGGGTGGCGGGTACCGGTATCGCGGCGATTCTGGAGCGCGGGCACGTCTCCCGGAGGTCGATCTATCTCAACTTTCCCGACGGTAAGACCGAGCTCGTACAGGAAGCGACACGGGTGGCCGGAACTTTCATCGACCACCAGATCGCGACCGCGCTGGAATTGCCTACCCCCCAGGAGTCACTGAGTGCGTTTATCGCGGAGTGGAAAAGCGTGGTCGCGGGCAGCGATTTCGCAGCGGGTTGCCCCATTGCTGCTGCCGGTCTGGCCCGCTCCACAGAACCCGGGATCGCCGATATCGCTGGGCGCACGTTCGACGGGTGGCGGGACGCGATCGCCGCATCGCTCACTCAGCATGGAATAGACACCGCCGCCGCGCCGGCCCTCGCCAACACCGTCCTGGCCGCCGTGGAAGGAGCCGTGGTCATGGCCGTTGCGCAGCGTTCCCTGACTCCGCTCGACGACGTTCGCGATCAACTGACTCTGCTCTTGGGGCACCATCTCGACGCCGCGGCGCCGAAGCCGCAGCGCCGGAAGTTGACGCGTCGCGGGTAGACGGGAAGGCGTTGTCGATGTCGTCGAGAGCGACGGTCGTCGGCTCCGCGGAAGGACAAGGCTGATTCGTTGGGTTGAGGCCGGCAACAACGCATGTAGGCCGCGCTAGCCTGATCCCGTGCCCTCCCTGCTGCTTCGGAGCGCACCGCTGTTGCTGACACCGGTGCTTCTGGCGGCGAGCACATTTCCCGGCGAGTTCCGGGTGTCGGTGCAGTACTGGGTGTTCGCGTGCTCGGCGGCCGCGATCTTCATGCTGGGTGGGCGGTGGCCCTTCCCGGTTCGCTCGCGCTGTCGGCGCTGGCCGTGCCGATGTTCGCCGCCCAGGCGTGGGGACTGTCGGGTCTTCTGCCCTACCTGGGCGCGGTGGCATTGGCGGAGCTGACGGCCCGGACAGACGGCGCCCGTCTCGTGATCATCGCCGCAGCGGGGTGGCTCGCGGCTCTCGTTCTCGGCGTGGCCCTCGACGACCACACGCCGCGGTGGGGAGCGGCCGACGTCACGGTCGTGCTCGCGGCAGCGGTGATACCGCTACTGCTCGGGTTGTATCTACGCGGACAGCGGCAGGTCAGGGCAGCCGCTGAGTCCGAGGTCCGCGCGCAGGAACGGACGGTTATCGCGCGGGAGTTGCACGATCTCGTCGCCCACCACATGGCGGCCATCGTGCTGCGCACCAGTGTCGCCGAACACGTGATCGGTAGTGACACGGATCCGCGGATCGCCGAGGTCCTCGGCGATGTTCACCGCACCGCCGCGGATTCGCTCGCCGATATCCGCCGGTGGCAGACGGCACTGCGGGATCCGGCGTTGGCCGGTGTCGCCATGGTGGAGCCCGAGGCGCTTTTGGGTGAAGTCGACGCTGCTGTACAGCGCACGCGCGCAGCGGGTTTCCGTGTGGATGCCTCTGTCGACCGAGAGATCACCGGCCTCGACGCGATGGCACGATTGACGCTGTTGCGGGTGACTCAGGAAGCGCTCACCAACGTGATGAAGCACGCCGATCCCGCCGGGACGGTCCACCTGGTGATCGGGCGCTCCGACGGTGGGGTGGACATCCGCGTCGACAGCACCGGCGTCGGGGAACAGAAGGGCGGCCTCGGTGTGGTCGGCATGTCCGAGCGCATTGCGATGGTCGGCGGCAGACTCACCGCGGGGCGCCGAGATGGCGGCTGGCAGGTGCGGGCATGGCTACCAGCGTCCTGATCGCGGATGACCAGCGCCTCATCCGGGCGGGTCTGCGGATGCTGTGCGACGCTGCCGACGACATCGTGGTAATCGGCGAGGCTGCGGACGGGGCGGAGGCCGTCCGGCAGGGCGCCGAGCTCCAGCCCGATGTGATCCTGATGGATCTGCGGATGCCCGGGGTCGATGGCATCATCGCCGTCAGACAGGTGATGGCTGCTCGCGCCACGGCAAAGGTTCTCGTGCTGACGACCTTCGACGACGACGACCATCTGTATCCCGCCCTGGCCGCCGGTGCTGCGGGCTTCCTGGTCAAGGACACCGGTCCCGCCGAACTGCTCGGGGCGATCCGCCGCATCGCGGCCGGCGACTTCGTTTTGTCTCCGCATCTGCTGCAGCGGCTGGTGTCGCGAGCCGTCGAGGCGGGGGCGCCGCAGGACACGCTGGCAGCCAACCCGTTGACCGCGCGCGAGCACGATGTTCTCCGCCTGGTCGTGCAGGGCCTGTCCAACCAGGACATCGCCGACTCCTTGCACCTCGGGGTCACGACGGTCAAGACCCATGTGTCGAACGCGGCCGCCAAACTCGGTGCACGCAACCGGGTGCAACTCGCGGTGTACGGGTATCAGCTCATGGCGTGATCGTGCGCAGGTGCTGGCAGCGCGGCGGCCTGCTCCTGGTCTCCGAGAACCAAGAACTGACCCATCATGCCGTGGTCCTCGTGCAAGGCCAGATGGCAGTGGTACATGTACGGCGACCGAGGATCGGTGTAGTCCGCGAAGCGGACTGCGAGCCGAATCCGTTGTCCCGGTGGGGTGTACACCGTGTCCTTGAACCCTGCCAAATGTGCCGGCGGTGGCACGCCGTCGATGTCGACGATACGGAACTGCGTGTCGTGCACATGGAAGTTGTGTGGCCAGTTGTCGACGTTTCGGACGACCCAGATCTCGTCGGTGTCGACGACCGCGTGAAAGTCGATGCGGTTCATGTCCATTCGCTTCCGGTTGATCATGAACCACTGCAGGTCGAACTTCCGTTGCACTGCCGCCGCCGCCGGCGGCGGTGAGAGCGTAGCCAGCGACGTGGGCAGCGTAGGGCTGGAGCGCAGGCTCTGTCCGGCGATCAGGTCCAGCACGGTGAACGTGTCCTCGACCCCGAAGCGGGCGGCTTCCTCGGCTGCCAGACCCGCCCGATCGCCGAATGGGAACGAGCGCAGGCGCGTCCGCTCTCCGGAGCGAAGTGCGACGACGATCTCGGCTCGCTCGCCTGGGCTCACCTGGAGCCGGGTGGCGGGGACCGGCGCGGCGAGAAGGCCGCCGTCGCTGGCGACGATGTGGAAGACCCGGCTGTCGCTGAATCCGAGGTTGTACAACCGGCCGCCGGAACCGTTGAGGATGCGCAGGCGTACACGCTCGGTGTGGACGGTGAGATGCGCTCCCGCAATGCCATTGGTCATGATCGTGTCGCCCAGCAAGCCGATGTCGGTCGGGTCGGACTCGTCCAGCTGGCCGGTTTCGGTGAAGCGGCGATCCTGGATGATCAACGGAATGTCGTCGACTCCGTACTCGTGGGGCAGGTCGGGTGCGGTGTCGTCGTCGATGATGAAGAGTCCGGCCAGCCCGCGGTAGACGTGCCTCTCGGTCGCACCGTGCGGATGCGGGTGGTACCAGAGCGTCGCTGCGGGCTGTCGGATCTGCCAGCGCGGCTCCCATGATCCACCCGCTGGAACCGTCTGGTGTGGTCCGCCGTCGGCGGCCGCCGGAACGTGCATCCCGTGCCAGTGCACAGTGGTGGGTTCGGCGAGCGTGTTCTCGACGCGCACCGCCACGGACTCGCCGCGCCGTGCGCGCAGAGTCGGGCCCAGTATCGAGCCGTTGAACCCCCAGGTGTCGGTGCGCACCCCGGGCAACACCTCGGCCTGCCCGGCCATCGCGCGCAGCGTAAAGCTGCGGGTTCCGTTGGCGTCGAGAGCGGGCTTCGCCAGCGGGGGAATCGGCAAGGGACGTGTCGACGGTGGAATGCGCTGATCACGGGAGCACGCCAGGCTCATCGCGAGAGGTGCTGCGGCGAGGCCGACGAGCACGGTGCGTCGCGACAGGGTGCGGGAGGGCATGCTGCCAGCCTTCAGTGTTCGCGACCGACCGGAATCGCCCTCCAGGCCTGACTAACAGCGACCCGAAGGACCTTGCGCCGGCTGATGAGACGTGTTACGCGGCGCGAGTCCCCGTCGCGCCCCGGCCGAACTGTGTCTGCCAAGCTGCTCGGTAGCGACCACCGAGGAGAACGATGACGACGCCACAGGACACCGCGCCGCCCACCGAGGCCGCGCATTCGCCGATGCGTGCGTGGACCGCGGTCGTGGTGCTCGCCCTCGTCGGCACCCTGAACTATGTCGACCGATTCCTGCCTGGCGTTCTGGCCGAGCCGATCAAGCGGGATCTCGCGTTGTCCGACACGGCCATCGGTGTCATCAACGGATTCGGATTCCTCATCGTCTATGCCGTGGTGGGGATCCTGATCGCGCGCATCGCCGACCGCGGCGCGTTCGGCGCGGTGATCGCAGGCTGCCTGACGTTGTGGGGCTCGATGACCATGCTCGGTGGGGCGGTCCAGTCCGGCTTCCAGCTCGCGCTGACCCGTGTCGGTGTGGCCGTCGGCGAGGCGGGTAGCACCCCGGCCGCGCACGCCTACGTGGCGCGCAACTTCGTCGCGAATAAACGGTCGGCGCCGCTGGCTGTCACCACCATGGCGATTCCGCTGGCGAGTGCCGCCAGTCTGCTCGGCGGCGGGCTGCTAGCTGAAAGCTTGGGTTGGCGAGGCGCTTTCGTGACGATGGGGGCCATCAGCGTGATCCTGGCGCCGGTGGTGCTGTGGGTTGTCGGGGTCCGGCAGAGCCTACCGACTCCGCCCCCGCGGACGGCCGAGGCGACGGTGAACTGGTGGGACCTCCTGCGTAAGCGAAGCTTTCTGGCGATGGTGGCCGGCACCGCGTTGGTGTCCGCGGCGGGCTATTCGCTGACGACCTTCGCGCCCGCTTTCCTGATGCGTACCCGGGGGATGTCGCTGGGCGAGGTCGGCATCGAGTACGGCCTCGTCACGGGGCTTCTCGGGATTCTGGGATTACTCGTCGTGGGCCGGATCGCTGATCGGTTGGCGGCCCGCGACCCGCGCTGGTTGCTCTGGATCGTGGTGATTCTGATCGCGGCGCTGTTGCCGGCGTCTGTGCTGGCCTTCGTCGTCGAGAACCGTACGTGGTGCGTCTGGCTCTTGGCACTGTCCTACGTCATCGGCATCGCCTATCTGGCGCCGTCGATCGCGGCGATCCAGCGTCTGGTTCTTCCCGAACAGCGCGCGACGGCCTCGGCGGTGTTCTTGTTCTTCAATGCGACGCTGGGCGCGGTCGGCCCGTTCCTGACCGGCGTGGTCAGCGACGCTCTGACCGGTGCGTTGGGCACGCAGGCACTGGGCCGTGCCTTGCTGATCCTGGTGCCGACCCTTCAGGTGGTGGCGATCGCCTGCTACGCGGTTGCCGCCCGGCGTTATCGGCGCGACGTCATCCCGGAACCGTGAGCGCCACCGTCACATCAGCGGGTCGGGCGTGAAGGTGACGTCCACTCCGCCCACGGTCATCGTCACCTGCCCTTCGATCACCACCATCTGAGCGGTGACGCGTCGATCGACGGTCTGAGCCAGCTGCTGCACGGGCGGGTGCGGTATTTGTACGACCGAAAGATTCTGCAGTCCAGCCACTTTCGGCCCGACGGTGCGCCACCAGGTGGGGACGCTGGCGGCGAACGGGAACAGCAGCACCTGCTCAGTCTGGCTGGCCGCCTTGCTCAACACACGTTCGTCGGGTTGGCCCACAGTGATCCACTCCAGCGTTCGCCCCGTGTAGTCGGCGAGCCGCACGTCGGGCACGCCGGGGGTGGACAGGCCCGGCCCGAACGTCAACTCGGCGTCGACGTCACTGAGCCGGTGCGCGCGTAGCCCGAACGCCAGCAGCCGCACCACCATCCGCTCATCGGTCTCACTGGGATGACGGGCGACGGTCAGGCTGTGATCGGCGTAGTAGCCGTGATCGACATCGGAGACGCCCAGGTCGATTTTGAACACCGTTGCAGAAAGGGCCACGCCACAGTGTCCACCCTTGAGGTGCTCCTCGTGCAATCAGTCCGGGAAGTCCGCACTGCGCGAGAGCGTCTCGTTGGCGCGGATGTCGGCGAGGGCACTCTCGAGTGTGTCGACGACGGCGTCGTAGCCGCTGTTGCCGAGGATCAGTCGCCGGGGTGGGGAGTCCTGGGCCATCGCCGCGATGACGGCGCGGGCGCCGCGGTGGGGGTCGCCGGGCTGGGTGCCGTCCATGTCGACGAACGTGGCGCGCACCTGCTCGAGCATGTCGTGGTACTCGGGGATCGGCTCGGCGACGGGCTCGTCGGCGAAGCCGGCGTAGGCGTTGGTGCGAAACGCTCCGGGTTCGACGGCCAGCACCGAGATGCCCTGTGCGGCGACTTCGTCCCGTAGCGTCTCGGTGACGGCTTCGATCGCGAATTTCGTTGCGCTGTAATAGCCGAAGCCGGGCGCGGCGACGAGGCCGGCTACCGAGGAGACGTTGACGATCCAGCCGTCGCCCCGGGCGCGCATGCCGGGGAGTGCGGCGCGCGTCACGGAGAGCACCCCGAAGAAGTTCAGCTCGAACATCGACCGCAGCGTCGATTCGTCCATTCCCTCGATCGATCCGTACCAGCCGCGCCCAGCGTTGTTGACCAGGATGTCGATGCCACCGAAGTGTTCCTCGGCCGAGTGCACGGCCTGGCGCACCTGTGCAGGATCGGTGACGTCCATGGCCACCACGAGAACCCGGTCGCCGTAGGCGCCGGCCCACGCCGTGAGTTCCTGCGGCCGCCGAGAGGTGAGTACGACGCGGTCGCCGGCCTCCAGTGCGGTCTCGGCGTAGGCGACGCCGAAGCCGCCAGGGGTTCCGCCGGTGATGAACCATCGCCTGCTCATGGCTCGATCACCACCCGGCTGATCTTCGCGCCCTCGAGGGTGAACCGGTAGTGCAGGTCGGCGACACTGCCGGGGAAATCACCCTCCAGGTGCTGGGTGAGGTCGACGGCTGTATCGGTGGCGGTCGCGCCGGTCAGCTCAGCGGTGTAGGTGTACTCACTGGCGGCGGTGGCCACCCATGCTCCGATGTCCTGGTGCCCTGTGTGGTCGTGGCCCTCGTCGGTGACCACAGCGTCGGCGGTCAGCGTGGCGAGTACGCGGTCGACCTCTCGTGCGGCAAGTGAGGTCATGAACGTCGTGACGGTGTCGGGGAGCGCATCCCAATCTTTTCTCATGACCACACCGTCGGGCTTCCCCCAAGGGGAGAGTCAAGCACGGCGCCATGTGTTGACCTTCCCCTAGCGGCAAGCTGCACAATCGTCGTGACCGGTGATGCAGGCGCCGGCTCGCGGAGGAGGAACCCATGGGTGCGCAGGTGTCGATCGGTGACTTTTCGTTGATGACGAGTCTGAGCCGAAAAGCGCTGCGGCACTACCATGATCTCGGGATTCTCGAGCCGGCGCACATCGATTCGCACACCGGTTACCGCTTTTATGACACCAGTCAGGTCGATCACGCCCACATCATCCGGCGGTTCCGATCCCTGGGCATGTCGATCCCGGACATCAAGGCGCTGCTGAGCACAGAAGACGCCGCAGCCCGCACGGACATCATCACCACACATCTGGAACAGATGGAGCTGCAGCTACAGCAGACTCGCGACACGGTGGGTGCCTTGCGTGAATTGCTCGCTCCCGTCGATGTTCCCGCCGCTGTCGAGGTGCGTCACGAGCCGGCACTCGCAGTGTGGTCGGTGACCGCGACCATCGACATCGATGAGATCGACACCTGGTTCGTGGGGGCGCTGACACAGCTCGGTGCCGCATTGGCCGCCGCCGGTGTCCACTCCGCTGTCGCTCCTGGCGGCCTCTACGAGCGAGCGCTGTTCAGTGATTCCCGAGGCGAGGCGACGCTCTTCGTCCCTGCACCGCCATCGGGGGCGGCACCGCAGGCTGTCTCCGCCCGCATCCTCCCGGCGGAA
The DNA here is from genome assembly GCF_036946525.1 of Mycobacterium kyogaense. Classification (GTDB taxonomy): domain Bacteria; phylum Actinomycetota; class Actinomycetes; order Mycobacteriales; family Mycobacteriaceae; genus Mycobacterium; species Mycobacterium kyogaense_A. The sequence goes on from NZ_JAQIIY010000007.1 coordinate 264,451, forward strand.
GACTATGCCGTGCTGACCCATTCCGGCGACCACGAGGGCATCGACCGCAGCTACGCGGCTCTGGGGAAGTACGCCAACGAACAGCTGATCAGCGATCAAGGCCCGACGCGGGAGCATTACCTCGGTGGCTCGCTGGATCCCGCGCGATTCACCGCCACGGAGATCTGCTGGCCCATCTTCCGTACCAGCTGACTCCTACGAGATTCGCTGGCCGCGGGCGCTATCGTCTCAGGCGATGAGTATCCGGGCGTTCTTCGCGTTGCAGACCGACGACGCGGGTGGCGAGCTCTTCGCGCCCACCGACTGGGCGCGCGGGCCGTGGGGCGACACCATCAGCGGCAACTACCTCGGCGGTCTGCTCGGCCTCATCGGTGAACGTGACCTCGCGGGGCAGACGGCCGGGATGCGCCCCGCACGGTTGACGGTCGATCTGATGCGGCCCGCAGCGTTGGCGCCGGTGTCGGTGAGCACCGACGTCGTTCGGGCCGGGCGACGGCTGCTGCTCGCCGACGTCGTGATGACCCAGGACGGCAGGCCGATCGCCCGCGCCAGCCTGCTCTATCTGCGGTCCGGTGAGCAGCCGACCGCTCCGCGCTGGTCTGCCGATGTGGTCATGCCCCCGCTGCCGATCACGCCCGCAACGGTCTCCGACGACGCGCCGATGCTGATGTACTCCTACGGGCGGGACGATGCACGTCCCGGTGACGGCCTCGCGGCGTGGGCGCACAGCGGCCCCAAGTTCGTGTGGTTTCACGACATGCTGCCGATCGTCGATGCGCTGGACAAGACGCCGTTCGGGTCCGCGGCGATGGCGGGTGATGTCGCGAGCTCGATCACGGGTTTCGGCGAGGACGGGCTGCCGTTCATCAACGCCGATTACACGGTGTCGCTGAGCCGCTTACCCTCCGGTGCGTTCATCGGGCTCGCCGCGCTGACGCATCACAGTAGCGATGGGATTTCCACGGGCACAGCGCTTCTCGTCGACGAGCAGGGGCCGATCGGAACCGCGTCCGCCACGGCATTGGTCAATCCCGGGTTCAACCCGCCTGATCGTCCGCGCTCCTGAGCGTCGCGAGCAACTACTGCCGCAACAGTGGCGCGCTGCGGTAACTCCACATCCCTCTCGAGCTGAACGCGTCGCGATAGATCGAGAGGAGCTCATCGGGAGTCGCGGTGGCGAGCTCGGCCAGTGGTTTGTCTGCACTTCCGCTTCCTGCGAAGACGTAGTCCTTACCGAGAGTGTCGGCGGCGGCGAGCTGGAACACCGTCAGCGCGCGGCGGATGTGACTGGCGGAGCTGATGACGAGCGCATGCGTCGCGCGCAGTTGCGCCAACACCTCGACACCGTAGGAGGCGTTCTCGACCGTGGAGCGCGCGAAGTTCTCGTCGTGAATGCGCGCGGCCGCAACGCCGTTGTCCACCAGCCATTCCTTCATCGACTCGCCTTCGGTGCGTCCGGACTGCTCGACGCCGCCGGTGACGATGATGGGTGCGTTCGGCCAGCGTTGTGCGGCGGCCTTGGTCTGCTGGAGGCGATCGATCAAGATGTCGTCCATCGATCCGTCGTCCCGCAACGCATAGCCGAGCGTGACGATGCCGAGTCCCGGCTCCTGCAGCGCCGGCAGGGCATCGGTCAACGGGGTCGCGACCTTTTGGTCAATGGTGGCGAACATCGTCTGCAAGTGCTCTGCGCGTGCGGGATCCAGCGCACGAATCTGGTTCAGGTAGGTGTCGGCCTCGGCTTGCCTGCCGAGGAAGCGCGACCAGCCGGCCAGATAGGACTGTGCGTCAACATCATTGGGAGCCGTGTCGAGAGCCGTTCTGTAGAGCGCGATCGCCGCGTCGACGTCCTTGCGGGCGATCTGGGCCGAGGCCGCACTGAACAGCAGATCGTTTCGGTACGGCGCGAGGTCGTGTGCCTGCATCAGGCGCTCGGCGACGATCTGCATGTTGTCGACCGTCTTGTCGGTGTTGCCGGCCGACGACGTTCTCGCCGGCGAGTCGAAGGCGTCTTCGGCCTCGTCCAGCAGCTTCTCGACGCGATCGTGAGTGCTGCCATTCGCCGCGGGGCTCGACGGCGCCGGTGACGCTGCTGCCGGTTCGGCTCTGTCGTTGGTGCAGGCTGCACCACCGAGAGCCAGTGCGACGGCGACCGGGATGCTCAACGCCCGGCGCCTGTACGAGTGCGTCATCACATTCCCCCGTGATCGGCTGTGCTCACCAACGTACGTGCTGACGGAGTCAGCGAACATGCCTGATCAGGACAGATCAGGCGGGAGCGTGGATACCGGCGGGTGGGACATGCGCGAGCCAGTCCTCGAGTACGTCTCAACGCTGCCAGTGAGATGCGCTGGACGCCCCCTTGGAAAGCGCGTGGTTCTCGCCGCGCATGCCATTGACATGCAAGTGAATACTTGCCTAACGTCGTCGGGTGTGGGCGATGTCTTCAAGGCGTTGGCGGACCCCACACGCCGGGCGATTCTCGACGAGCTGACCGACCGGACCGGTCAGACGTTGTTCGAGATCTGTGCACGCCTGGCGTCCAAGCATGGCCTCGGCTCGTCACGGCAGGCGATCTCGCAGCACCTCGATGTTCTCGAGGCCGCGGGTCTGGTGAGCACTCGACGTGAGGGCCGCTTCAAGTTCCACGACATCGACACCACGCCATTGAAACCCATCGTGCAGCGGTGGCTGACGACGACGCAGGTCAACGACAGAGAGGAAACACCGTGAGGATCACGATGACGAGCGTGTTCGTCGACGACCAGGACAAGGCGCTGACGTTCTACACCGACGTGCTGGGCTTCCGGGCCAAGCATGACATCCCGATGGGCGAGCATCGCTGGATCACCGTGGTGTCCGCCGAAGATCCCACCGGCACCGAAATCGTCCTCGAACCCGATGCACACCCAGCGGTCAAACCCTTCAAGGAGGCGCTCGTCGCCGACGGCATCCCGTTCACCGCGTTCGCCGTCGATGATGTCCGCGCCGAGTGGGAACGGCTCCGTGCGCTCGAGGTCTACTTCACCCAGGAACCGACCAGCATGGGACCGGTGACCACAGCAGTGCTCGACGACACGTGCGGCAACCTCATCCAGATCCAGCAGATGACGTAGGGCTTCATCGCCCATTGCGATCGACGGCCACTTCCCGAACAGTTGACGTATCGACGAGGAAGGGACGACCGATGACCAATCACTCTGGAGACGCGAGCCACGACCCCCGCCCCGACGAAGCCGAAGACAACGCGTTCTTCCCCTCGCCGTACTCGCTGACTCAGTACGTTCCACCCCGGACCGACTTCGATGGGGTGAAGCACCAGGGCGCCTACACCGAGGGCCGCTGGAAGATCCTGACCATCGCCGCCGAGGAACGATATCTGCTCTGCAGGAACGGGAAGATGTTCTCCACTGGTAATCATCCCGTGGAAACGCTTCTGCCGCTTCATCACCTGATCGAGGCCGGTTTCGAGGTCGAGGTCGCCACGATCACCGGGTATCCGGCCAAGCTCGAGTTGTGGGCGATGCCGAGTGAGGATGAGACCGTTCGGCACGTTCACGAGACGCTCAAGCCGAAACTCAAGCAGCCGAAGAAGCTCTCAGATGTCCTCGCCGACGAGCTCGGCGACGATTCCCCCTATCTGGCGGTGTTCATACCCGGCGGGCACGGCGCGCTCCTCGGATTGCCGGAATCCGAGGAGGTCGCCAAGACCCTGGAGTGGGCGCTGGCTCACGACAAATCCATCGTCACTCTGTGTCACGGACCGGCCGCGTTGCTATCGGCGGGTCGAGATGGTCGCCAGTCGCCATTCGCGGGGTACTCCATGTGCGTGTTCCCCGATGCGCTCGACGAGGGAGCCAATGTCGAGATGGGTTACATCCCTGGTCATTTGCCGTGGCTCTTGGCGCAGGCACTGCAAGCGCAGGGCATCACAGTGCTCAACGATGACATGACCGGGCGGGTCCACCAGGATCGTCTGTTGCTCAGTGGCGACAGTCCGCTCGCGGCCAACAACCTCGGACTCCTCGCCGCCGACGTTTTGGTGAAGGCATTGACACCTCAGAGCTAGAGGTCCATGCGGTCGATCGTCCAGTCGATGTTGTCGAAGTCAGGCATCTCGCGGCCGTCGTCGACACCGATCTCGTGTGTGATGAGCGCTTCGAGCACAGCGCTCGACGCCATCACCAGCTCAGCGTTGTCGCCCTTCCGCGCAGCGAGATTCGTCATCTCCGCCGGATCAGACTGCAGGTCGAACAGCTCGACGTCGTTGAACCGGTAGAGCTCGTCGATGTCGCGCGGGAGGTTGCGCTGGGTCGGCGCGAAGTATCGGGTGAACTTGTAGCGCCCGTCGAACATGGTGCGTAGGCTGCCCCGCTTACCCAGGTCCGGCCGGTAGCCCGCCTGCGCCATCGCCTGCTTGGGATCCTGGTTCGCCGCTTTCGCGTCCGCGACGATCCTGATCACCTCGCTGTCGTTGGTCGCCAGTCCGCTGTAGGTGAACAGCACCGCGTCCCGCACCGAGTGCACGTCGGCGCTGCTCGGATCGCTCAGCACAGGGCTGAGATCCGACCCGGGGAGGTCACGGCCGGCGGCGTCGCCGACAGAACCGGCGGGCACGCCAGCGAAGGACAGCAGGCTCGGTGCCAGGTCGATGTGCCCCGTCAACGACGTGACCTTCTGTCCGCCAGCCACATCCGGATGCTTGATGTAGAGAGGCAGATGAATTGACTCTTGGTAGGCGAACGGCCCCTTACCGCGCAGCCCATGCGCGCCGCCCATCTCTCCGTGGTCGCTGGTGAACACGACGATGGTGTTGTCGGCGAGCATCAACGAGTCGAGTTCGTTCAGCAGCAGCTCGACCTGCTGGTCGACACTGCGAATGCTGTTGAGATAGAAATCAGAGAATCTGTGCCAGCGTTCCTGCTCGGGCGGGATGGTGCCGAGGGTGTACCCCCAGGCCTTCAGGTATTCACCGTGCGCGGCCGGTCGGCCCGCTTCGGTCATCGACTGCTCGAGGCTGCCGGGAAGATCGACATCCCAATGCTTTTCGTAGAGCTCGTTCTTCGGAGCGCGGGCCGCATGCAGCAACAGCCGTCCGTTGTCCTGGACCTGCTCACCGGGTGCGTCGGTGTTGAAGTACATGATGTCGTGCGGATTGACCAGGCTGACGAACAGAGCCCACGGCTTGTTCTCGTCGGCCAGTGAGCGGCCCCGATCGCGCAGCCAAGACACCACGCTCCCGCCGATCATGTTGTCGTAGGTGTACCCGCCGAGCGTGTGCGTCAGCACGTCACCCGGCCACACGTAGTCGGAAAACCCGTACGCCTCCATCTCTTTCGTGAAGAGGTGGTCTGGCTGCGCCGTCTCGAATGCGCTGTTGAGATGCCACTTGCCCTTGTAGGCCGTGTAGTAGCCGGCTGTGCGCAGCATGTCGCCGACGGTGGGGATGTCGGTACTCATGGATTTCACGTAGGGCAGGTCGACGTTCTCGAACATGCCGTTGTCCGGCGTCTGCAGACCGGTGAGGATCACCGAACGCGAGCTCGTGCACATGACGGCGGGGCAGTAGTGGTTGGTGAACTCGACTCCGTCGGCCTGCAGGCGCTCCCGGCCGGGCAAGGACATTCCGCTCGGCCACTGGGAGAAATGGCGCTCCTGGTCGGTGAAGACGAACACGATGTTGTGCTTGGACGCCGAGGGGAGCCCGGTTCGGCTCGGCGCGGGCGCGGGTGCGGATGGCGGTTGAGCAGAACACGCCGCGGCGGTCGCGGCGATGGAGAGGCCCGTCATCGCGAGAAACCTGCGGCGGGTTGGTGTCGAGAAGACATCGCCTGACATTGCATGAACCGTCCCATCGTTGATGTAGTGCTCCCTACAATAAGCAGTATTGCATGATCGTGGGACAGGAAGGACTTGTTCATGCCCACCAAACGGTCGAGTTCGGCCCCGCGCCGCACGCGCGCCAACGGTGACGCGTCGCGCCAGCGCATCCTGGATGCAGCGACTGCCGTCGCCACGGAGCGTGGGTATGACGCCACCAGCATCTCGGCGGTCAGTGAGCTCAGCGGTCTGCCTCCGACCTCGATCTACTGGCACTTCGCGGACAAGGACGATCTGATCGCCGCGGTGATCGACCGCAGCTTCGAACGGTGGTCGCACGCGTTGAATCTGCCGAACGAGGGGAGTGCCGGCGAGCGGGCGCGGCAGATCGGCTCGCAGGTCGCCAAGGCGCTGCAGGAGACCCCCGATTTCCTGCGGCTCGGCCTCAAACTGGCGCTGGATCGCCGGCCGAACGAATTGCGGGCGAAGAGCAACTATCTGCAGAGCAGGATCGCCGCTTTCGAACGTTTCGCCGATGTGATTCGAGCCGTGGCACCTGGGCTGGCTGCCGACAAGGTCGAACTGCTCACCACCTATTTGATCGCCGGCGCCGACGGTCTCTTCATCGCCAACGAGATCGACGAGAATTCAGAACGCTTCGTCGAGCTGTTCGAGCTGCATGCGAAGTTGGTGTTCGAGGCGGCAGCGGCCATGGCGCGCTGATCGCCCGCCGACAGCCACGCCGTTGTCGTCCGAGAGTCACGTCACCGTGGGGACGTCGAGCGCGCGGCGCGACGGAAATCGCGGGGATTGACACCTCGCACCCGTTTGAACGCCGCACTGAACGCGAACGGATCCGCATAGCCGACGGCGCGTCCCACCTGGGCGATGGACAGGTCCGGTTCGTCGCTCAACCTGTCCATCGCCAGAGCCATCCGCCATCGCGTCAGGTAGGTGAGCGGCGCTTCGCCCATCAACTCGCTGAAGCGCTTGGCCAACGTCGATCGGGACACCCCGATGCGTTCGGCCAGCATCGCCACCGTCCACGGCGCCGCGGGATCGTCGTGCAGCAGCCGCAGCGCGTCTCCGACCACGGGATCGCGCTGAGCCACCCACCAGGACGGCGGTTCACCGCCGGGTCGGTCGAACCACCCGCGGATGGTGCACACCAGCATCCAGTCCAGGAGCCGATCGAGCACAACCTGCTGTCCCGGCACGTCGACGGCGACCTCCTCGGCGAGATGATCCAGGACGGCGTCACCGGTTCCGCCCGCGCCGACGTGCACGACGACAGGTAACGCGTCGAGCAGTCGTCGGCTGATCTCGCCGCGCAGAGGGTAGGCGCCCACGATCAATGTCGTTGTCCCCGAGCAATGTCCAGGATCAGCCCAACCGAGGCGGTGTCGGGTTCCGCCCTGCTCCGGTGTCGCGCAGAATTCGCCGCAGGCCACCGGTTCGGCTGCCGTGTCGAGAGCATCGACGAATGTGAAGGTGTCCGGGCCGCGCACGATGACCGTCTCGTAGGAGTCGAGGCGTTGCGGCGGACCGTTCTCGGGGACGATCCATCCGCCGCCCCCGAGGACCGTGCACAGCGTCAGCGGTGCACCGTCGACGAAGTGCAGCGACCACGGCGGCGTCAGAAGGGAACTGCCGAACAGCGAGCCGTGCGCCCGTACGCCGCGGAACAGGTCACCGAACGCGTCCATAGTGCCGAGGCTAGACGATCGAACAGGTATCGCGGACTCCAACCCATGTACTCGTCCAAGAAACCCGGGTTGACTCGACGGTATGACTACTTCGACCACCCTTGTCATCGGCGCGAGCGGGAAGTCTGGACGACGGGTAGCCGCCCGACTCCGGCTCAGAGGTGTGCAGGTCCGCGCCGCGTCGCGACGCAGCGCAACTCCCTTCGACTGGGCTGCGCCGAGCGGTTGGAACGCGGTGCTGCACGACGTGACCGCGGCGTACATCGTCGCGCCGACGGTACCCGGCCCGGTCCACGACTTCGTGACACAGGCTGCGGCCGCAGGCGTGCAGCACGTCGTCCTGCTGTCCGGACGCGGTGCCGATGACTGGGGCGACTCGTCGTTCGGTCGTGACATGCGCGATGCCGAGGACGCGGTGCGCGCTAGCCGTCTGTCGTGGACCATAGTGCGGCCCAACAACTTCGCGCAGAATTTCGACGAGGAACTCTGGTACGCGCCACTTGTCGGCGGCGAATTGGCGCTGCCCGCAGGCGATATCGGCGAACCGTTCGTCGACCTCGACGACGTCGCGGATGTCGCCGCTGAAGTGCTGACCGACCCAGACAGGCACCGGGGCCGCGTGTACGAGCTGAGCGGTCCCCGCTCGATCACCTTCGCCGACGCCGTCGCGGCCATCTCGCGAGCCTCGGACCGGCCGCTGACCTATCGGAGAATCGACCCCGACGACTACGTCGACGTGCTGCTCGCCCAGGGTCTCGATCGCGGCGACGCCGAGCACGTCACCGCGATGTTCGCGCTGATGGGGCAAGGTCTGATCTCGGAGCCCACCGACGACGTCGCGGCGGTTCTCGGACGGCCCGCCCGGACTTTCGAGGACTATGTCCTTCGAGTGGCGGTCACAGGAGCGTGGACGCGATGAGCCGGCTGACGGACGACGATCTGCAGTTGCTGCGCCGCCCTCTCTACGGATTCCTGTCCACGGCGGAGGGTCCGCTGCCGCCACAGCCGCGACCGGTGTGGTTCGAGGTGACCGAGGCCAACGACATCCAGGTTTTCAGCGCACCCGATGCCGTCCGGGTTCGCAGATTACGACGGGACCCGCGCGTCTCGTTCGTCGTGACGGCACCGGTGGGCGAGCGCGAACGGTGGGTGTCGGTGACGGGAACAGCGAGGGTTGCCGACGACGGCGCTCGGGCCGTGCTCGAACGACTGGCCGCGCGTTACTGGGACCTCGACGACCCCACTCGCGCACATGATCTCGCGGAGATGCAGCGCCAACAGTGGGTGCGGATCGTCATCCACCCGGAGGCAGTCCATCGCGTCGCGATGTGACCCCCGGCGTCACACGCCGGCGAGTTCCTCGGCGAACAACCGGGCGCGAGCGGCGGCGTACTCCTCGCGCAACCGCGCGACCAGCTCGGCCGTGGAGACCACATCCCGGATGGGGCCGATCCCCTGGCCGGCGCCCCAGATGTCTTTCCACGCTTTGGCGTCGGTGTTCCCGCCGGAGCCGAAATCCATTGTCGACGGATCGGATTCGGGCAGGTTTTCCGGATCCAGCCCGGCCGCTTCGATGGAACCGCGCAGATAGTTGCCGTGCACACCGGTGAAGAGGTTCGAGTACACGATGTCACTGGCACCGCTGGTGGTGATCATCTGCTTGTAACCGTCCTCGGTGCGCGCCTCGGTCGTGGCCAGGAAGGCCGATCCGATGTAGGCGAGATCGGCGCCGGCGGCCTGGGCGGCAAGGATCGAGCGGCCGTGCCCGATGGCGCCGGACAGCAGCAGCGGCCCGTCGAACCACGCGCGGATCTCCTGCACGAGCGCGAACGGTGAGATGGTGCCGGCGTGCCCGCCCGCTCCCGCAGCCACAGCGATCAGGCCGTCGGCTCCCTTGTCGATGGCTTTGCGCGCGAACCTGTCGTTGATGACGTCGTGCAGCACGATGCCGCCGTAGGAGTGGATGGCGTCGTTGACGTCGGCGCGGGCACCCAGCGATGTGATGACGATGGGGACCTTGAAGTCGATGCACGCCTGCACGTCCTCGTCCAGACGTTCATTGGACTTGTGCACGATCTGGTTCACCGCGAACGGAGCCGTCACCGTGTCGGGATGCGTACGGCGCCGGCTGTCCAACGTGGTCGTGATCTGCTCCAGCCACTCGCGCACGAGCGAGGCCGGGCGAGCGTTGAGAGCGGGGAAGGATCCGACGACGCCGGCGCTGCACTGCGCGATCACCAACTCCGGTCCGGAGCAGAGGAACAGCGGGGCCGCGACGGCGGGCAGGGCGAGATTGTCGCGCAAGATTTCAGGAAGGGCCATGGGGGCAGTCACTTTCACTCGGTGTGATCGGTATGAATGGATGGCTGTTCGGAACGTCCAGGAGGCGGGGGAGCCAGTTCGTCTGCGGTCTCGGCGATTTCGCGCCAGAACGCGATGGAAGCCTTCTCGATCATCTGGCCCGCCCTCAACGTCGCCAGCGGATAGCCGATGCCGGGACGATCCTGGTAGCGGTGTTGAAGATCGGTGAAGTGGGCCAATCGGGCCTTGCGCTCCACGATCTGGTTCTCGGCCAGCTCTCGCACGCTCGCCGGATCGGCGAGTTCACCGAAATGAAGTTTGAGCAGCGCCTCGTCGTGGAGCTCGGAGGCCTGCGCGGTCCCGGGGTCGCGCAACCAATTTCGGAGGGAGTCAAGGCCTTCGGGGGTGATGCTGAAGAACTGGCGTCGCCGGCCGCCGTCTTCGGTCTCGGACTGCAACAACCCGCAGTCCTCCAGCCGGCGCGGTTCGCGGTACAGCGTGGCGTGCTGAAGAGGCCACAGATAGGCGATGGACTCGGCCACGTACTGCTTGAGCTGATACGAGGTGGTGGGGCCGCGCACCGCGATGACACCGAGCACCACGTAGGAGAGGTGGCTGAGCCGGGAGCCGTCGGACATGGTCTCGACCGTATCATTGATACGGTCTACGTGGCAGCATTGAACGAGTCGTTTATTCTTGTGCGGTGCCTCACACCGGTGGCGCGAACAGGGACGGGTCGCATGCTCGGCGTGATGACCGGATGAGCGCTGTGCGTGATGGGTTGCGACGTCTGATCGACGCCGACCAGACACGGCCGAGCGCGGTGTCATCGCGAGAGGGCCGAGCGGTGCTCGCAGAGTCCTGGTCGACGCTGGCGGACGCACTCGCCGGTGACGCAGAAGCGGCCGCCGTGCTTGCGGCGCTGCGCATGCTCGCCGACCGGGAGGCTGAATTCGCACGTGCGCGCGACAGGACGCGCGGGCTCGGTGATGCACTCGCGCGACTGGACGCCGCACCGTGCACGGTCGACGACCTGATGGAGTTGGCACCGCAACTGGTCACCCGGCTCGGTTTCGACCGGGCCATCTTCTCCCGCATCGTCGACGGGGTGTGGGTGTCGCAGTCGGTCTATGTCCCTGACGACCCCGACTGGGCCGCGGAGATCAACAGGGTGGGACAGGAGCAGCCGCAGCCGCTGGTGCGCGGACTGTTCGAGACGGAGATCGTGCGGCGTCGAGAGGCCCGAGTGGTGACCGACGTTCAGCACGACGCCCGGGTGCACCGCCCGATCGCCGATGCGTCGCGCAGCAATTCCTACGTCGCTGCGCCGGTGGTGGCCGGTGACCGTGTTGTCGCGCTTCTCCATGCCGATCGGTACCGACAGCACCGCGAGACCGACGATGCCGACTGCGAGGTGCTGACTGCTTACGCCAACGGGTTGTCGCTCGCGTTCAGTCGTGCACGTGCCGCCGAGCGCTTGGAAGCCGTGGGCGTGGCGTTGCAGTTGGCGTCGCGTGACTGCACCGACGCTGCGGCCGGCATCGGCGACTACACGCTGGGCACGAGCACCGGTGAGCGCGGGCCGGCGATGCCGGTGCGCCCCGGGCAGCGCTCGGTGCGCGGCCTGCTCACCTCTCGGGAAGCCGAGATCCTCGAGCACATGGCCAACGGCCGAACCAACGCCGCCATCGCCGCCAAGCTCTTCATCGCCGAAGGCACTGTGAAACAACACGTCAAGCACATCCTGCGCAAGCTCGGCGCCGAGAACCGTGTCGAAGCCGTCTCGATGCTCTATCGCGGAGACGACGCCTGATCACTCACCCTCTCGACCGACAGCGACTGGGTGGGGCAACTTCGCACCGCTTCCTCCACCTGCTCAAGATGTGAGTCGCCGACACCCGCGTCGAGCACGCGCGCATGCCCGTCGTCACCTACCTCGAGGGTGCCCGGTGCGAGCGCCTCGCACAATCCGATCCCCGAACAGCGCGCTGTGTCGACGGATACTCGCCATCCGCTCATGCGGGTGCGCCCGCGTCGAAGGGCATGCTGAGCACGCCGCGAATGAAGTTGGTGCGCACCAGTTCCGGATCACCCGTGGTGAAGTTCGGCGCCTGGAGATGGATCTCGCGGAACAGTGAGCGCAGCATGACCTTGGCGAGCTGACTGCCCAGGCAGTAGTGGATTCCGCCCCCGCCGAACGCCATGTGTGGATTGGGCGCACGATTCAGATCGAAGGTGGTCGGATCGGCGAACACCGCCTCGTCGCGATTCCCGGAGGCGTACATCATGACGACCTTGTCACCCGGCAGGATCTGCTGGCCACCCAACTCGTAGGGCGCGACGCAGGTCCGACGGAAGTTCTGCACCACCGAACCCCAGCGCAGGAACTCCTCCACTGCCACAGAGATCCGCTCGTCGAAGTCCGCCCACAGCCATTCACGCTGATCCGGAAAGTCGTTGAGCGCCTTGGCTGCCAGGCTGGACGTGTGCCGTGTGGTGTCGTTGGCGGCGACCGAGAACAGCACCATGGTGGCGCCGATCTCGAAGTCGGACAGCTTCTGTCCGTCCACCTCGGCACTCACCAACGCCGACAGCAGGTCCTCGCGCGGGTTCGAGCGACGCTCGTCGATGAGTTCCTGGGTCATGTCGTGGATGCGCAGCGCCGCCTCGATCTGGACCTCGGCGGGATCACGTCCGGCCAGCAGCACCGGATCGGCCCACGCTTGCGTCTCGTCGGCGGCGTGCACCACGTCGGCGCGCAACTCTTCGGGGAACCCGAACATGTCCCCGAACATCTCGGTCGGCAGGTGCCTGGCGATGTCGGTCACGAAGTCCACCGCCTCACCGGCCCGGCTCCTGTCCACCGCCGCGGCGACGATGCGCTGCGCCCGAGACGCGATGTCGCCCTCGATGCGCCGGATCTGGCGCGGCGTGAACACCGAACTCACCAGCCGCCGGATCTTGTGGTGTTGCGGATTGTCCATGGCCAGGAACGACATCGCCATCTCCAGGAACACCGGCGGCAGCATGTCGAACATGACGCCGTACCGCGACACGAAAACATCACTGTTCTGGCTTATTTCGACGATGTCGGCATGCCTCACCACTGCCCAGTAGCCGGGGTCGTCGGGGTCGGGGGAGACCGCGGTCTCGATGGGTGGCTGCCAGCTCACCGGTCGGTCGGCCCGTAGCTCGGCGAAGATCGGCTCGCGCTCGGGAAGATCGAGGTCCCAGAAGGCGTCGGTGGAGACGTTGAGGGGATCGTAGACGCGGGTCGCCGCGACGTCGTTGGTCGGTGGAACGTCGACCGTGTCGTCGTCATCGTCGAACGACAGGTCGGCACTGAACAGTTCGTCGTCCATGGTGGTCATCGGGGGGTCCTCATTCGTCGGCGTGGCTGAGCAGGATGTCGTAGGGCTTGCTGTCCCGGCCCCCGGACAGATCCAGGTGCACGGCCTTCGCCTCGGTGTAGGCGTCGAGAGCATCGGGGCCGAGTTCGCGGCCGACGCCGCTCTGCTTGAACCCACCGAAGGGCACCTGGCAGTTGATCTGATGGGCGTCGTTGATCCACACACTTCCGCAGTCGATGCGGGCGGCCAGTTCGAGGGCACGGAAATTGTCGGAGCTCCAGATGCTCGCGGCCAGGCCGTATTCCGAGTCGTTGGCGATGCGGACCGCGTCGTCGTCGTCGCGGTAGGGGATCACGGCCAGCACTGGGCCGAACACTTCCTCCCGCGCGATGCGCATGTCGTTGCGCACGCCGGTGAGGATGGTCGGGGTCACCCAGAACCCCGGCTCGTCCAGTGCCTCGCCGCCGAGCGCCACTTCCGCTCCCTCGTCGACCGCACCGCGGATGTGGTCCAGGATCCGGGCCTGTTGACGGGCGTTGATCACCGGACCCATGTCGGTGTCCCAGTCGCGGGTCGGCCCCTGCACGATGGTGGCGGCTCGGGTGACGAGCCGCTCGACGAAGTCGTCGTGCAGATCAGCCGGAACCAGTGCACGCGTGCCGGATTCGCATATCTGCCCGGAGTAGACGAAGCATCCGTAGAGAACTCCGTCGACCGCGAGATCGAGATCGGCGTCGTCGAGGACGATCGATGGTCCCTTGCCGCCGAGTTCCAGCGTGACCTCCTTGACGGTGCCCGAGGCCAGTCGCATGATCTCCCGCCCCACGGCCGTGGATCCGGTGAACGCGATCTTGCCGACGTCGGGATGGCTGGCGAGCCGGGCGCCGACCTCGGGTCCGTCGCCGGTGACGACGTTCAGCACGCCGGGTGGGAGACCGTTGGCCTCGGCGATACGGGCGAACTCGAGGATCGACAGCGGTGTGTGCTCGTCGGGTTTGACCACCACGCTGTTGCCGGCGGCCAGCGCTGGACCGACCTTCCACAGGGTCAGCAGCAGCGGGAAGTTCCAGGGCGCGATAGCGCCGACCACGCCGATGGGCTCCCGGTGCACGACCGCCTGGCCCAGAGCCGGGAACGTCGTGATGGGCGCGGGGCGTTGCCAGGCGTAGGTCTCCGCCAAGTCCGCGAAGTAGGCGAAATGCGCGAGGGCGTATCCGACGTGGAACCCGGTGGCTTGACGCACCGTCGCACCGTTCGCGGACATCTCCAGTTCCACGAGTTCGTCGGCGATCTCGTTGGCTGCGGCCACGATCCGGCGCATCACAGCAGCACGCTCCTGCGGTGTGCGATGGCGCCACACACCGGCGTCGAATGCGGCGCGGGCTGCGGCGACGGCGGCATCGACGTGACCGGCATCGCCGTGCGCGACCGTCGCCACGGTGGCGCCGGTACTGGGATCGACGATCTCCCGACGCCGTTCCGTGTCGACCGGAGATCCGCCGATCAGCATCGAATAATGCTTCATGTCAACGCTTGTCATGTCAGGTCCTCTGTCATGTCAGGTCCTCGGATCCAGCACGATCTTGGTGGCCTCGCGGGCTTCGAACATGCGATACGCCTCGACCGCGTCCGACAGGCCCATCTGATGGGAGATGATGACGCCGGGCCGCAGCTTTCCGGCGCTGGTCAACGCGATCACCTCGTCCATGTACTCGGTGATGTGCGAGACGCCCATCTGCACCGTCACACCTTTGAGGTACAGCTCGCCGAAGGGCAGCGTGATCGCATCCTCGTTGTAGACGCCGGGGATGGACAGGGTGCCGCCCGCGCGTACCAGTGCGATCGACGACAGGAGCGCTGACTCGTGGCCGACCGCGTCGACGACGACGTCAGCGCCGCGCCAATCGGTGAGGTCGAGTACCGCGTCGGCCGGATCATCGTGCGTCGCGTCCACGGCGATGGCTCCGAGGTTCGCGGCCTCCTTCAGGCGGGCGGCGACTCTGTCGACGACGATCACCTGCGCGGCGCCCAGCACGTCGGCCGCCATCGCCGCGCACAGCCCCACCGGGCCGGCACCCACCACCGCGACGGTGTCGCCGGGGGTGATCGCCCGAGCCACCGCCTCGTAGCCGGTGGTCATGATGTCGCCGGCGAACAGGATGTCGTCGTCGGAGGCGGTGCCGGTGTCTGGAATGAGGCGCGCGGTGCTGTCGGCGTTGGGGACCACGACGTACTCGGCTTGACCGCCTTGCAGGTCGCCCAGGGCGAGTCCGAGGCCGAAGATGCGGGCGCCGGCGCAGTTACCGGGTTGGTGGCGGCGGCACTGATGGCATGCACCGCAACTGACCACGCACGAACTGACCACCCTGTCGCCGTCGGTGAACCTGCCGACCGCCGAACCGGTGTCGACCACGGTGCCCAGGAACTCGTGACCCAGCACGACGTCGGCTTCCAGTTCCAGTCGACCTTCGTAGGGGTGCAGGTCGGTTCCGCAGATCGCGGTCCGCTCGACGCGAACCAGAATGTCTGTGGGAGAGGTGATCTCGGGAATCGCGACCTCGGCGACCTCGACACGATGCGGAGCGCGCAGCACCGCCGCGCGCATGGTGTCAGGCATGGGTGCCGGCCTGTGCGTCCTTGGCGGCGACCTTCTCGCGGTACATCGGGAACAGCGGCTTGGTCAGCGGCACGAGCTTGAGGATCTTGTTGACCGGCCCCTTGGCCTTGACCTGACCCTTGGCCAATCCGATCGCCAGGTTGTAGTCGCCGCGCCAGAACTGATCGGCGGTGTCGCCGCGCATCAGCAGCGTGACGTCGGCCTTCTCGTCGGTGGGTCCCGCGATCACCGAGCTGTCGTCGCGGAAGACCATCGTCATCTCGCAGTCGGGATCGGTGTAGATGACCCGCATGACCAGGTTGGCTCCCTTGAGCTTGGGTCCGGACTCGGGATGGTCGAACGCGTCGCGGAAGACGCCCCCGATGTAGGTGTCGAGTTCGGCGGCATCGGCGAAAAAGCCCATGGTGACGCTCCAATGTCGGTGTTGTGATGGCCGTCACTCATGCAAGCACCGACAGAGCTGCGGGGTCAGCCGTCGTTGGTGAGCTGTTCGTACCCCTTTGGGGGTATGCGTCCTAGGCGACAAGGCTGCTGACCGCCACTGCGGTGCGTGCCGATCGCGTCTCCCACTCCAGGTTAAGCGGGGGTACGGGGCTTGTGGCAAGACCCCGGTCGTGCGGCATGCTGACCCGGCCCCGTACCCCACCGCAAGGATGTCGCCTGTGTCTCGACCGCTCGTCGACGGCCCGTTCTTCCACGGCACGATCGCTGATCTGACGGTCGGTGATCTGCTCACCGCGGGCCGGCCGTCGAATTACCGTCCCGAGATCGTGATGAACCACATCTATTTCACGGCTCGGGTCGACGGTGCCGGACTGGCGGCGGAGATCGCTGCGGAACTCGCCGGCGGCACTTCCGTGCCCCGGGTCTATGAGGTCGAGCCGACGGGGGCGTTCGAGGACGACCCGAATGTGACCGACAAGAAGTTCCCCGGGAACCCGACCCGCTCCTACCGCAGCACCGCCCCGCTGCGGGTGATCGCCGAGGTGACCGAGTGGCAGCGGTTGACACCGGAGCAGCTGCAGACGTGGCGGGAGCGGCTGTCGGTCCTGCTCTCCGATGACGGCGGTCAGATCATCAACTGAGTGCCGCGGCGTTCGACTAGACATCGTCGGACGCAGTTCGTAGCCTTTCCCGGGACCATTGACGAAGGATCGTGACAATCCGCATGCGCCACGCCTCTCGGGGAACGTTCAGCGGTATCGCGGGCGCCGTGCTGGTGGCGGCGACGATCGGCATCGCACACGCGGAACCGGCCGACGAGGCGCTGGCCAGGCTCAACGAGCTCTCGGCACAAGCGGTGCAGAGTCGTGAGGCCGTGACGGCGGCCCAGCGTGACGTCGACGCGAAGCAGGCGGAGCTCGCCGTGGCCGACGACCGTCGGCGCTCCGACCAGGGTGCGCTGGACGCCGCGACCGCACAGCTCGCACCTCTTCAGGATGCGGTCGATCGCCTGTCGGCGATGACCTACATGAGCGGTGGCGACAGCCAGATGTCGACGGTGCTCACCGCCTCGTCGCCTCAGCGCCTCATCGACCGACTGTCGCTGCAGCACGTGATGGACGCGACGACGGCCGCCCAATTGCGGTCGTATAGCCAGACGCGCACACAGGCCGAGAACGCTGCCCGCGCCTCTGAGCGCTCGGCCGCCGACGCCCGCGCCGCCGCCGAGCGCGCTGCTGCGATCCGCGCGGAACTGCAGGCCAAATGGCAGGACCTTCTGCGCCGGATCGCCGCCGCGGAGGCGCAGTACGCCGCGTTGACGCCGCAGCAGCAGGCCGTCATCGACGCGGCAGTGCCACCGCCGGTGCCGGCCGCACCTCCGTTGCCGCAGGACCCGGCCGTCGTCGCGATGCCCGCGGTGCCGCCGGGTGACCTGGCGCCTCCGCAGGTTCCCGACGCCCTGCCGGTCGGTGTCGCCAATGAGGCTGGCCTACAACCCAATACGATCCTGGCCGCGCGGGCGGTCAGCGCGCAGTTCCCGCAGATCTCCACCATCGACGGCGTGCGGCCGGACTCGAAACCGTGGCACCCGCGGGGGCTGGCGATCGACATCATGATCCCCAACCCCGAGAGCCCCGAGGGCATCGCGCTCGGCGACCAGATCCGGGCGTTCGCGCTGGCCAACGCATCCCGCTTCGGGCTGCAGGACGTGATCTGGCGCGGCACCTACTCCACCCCGGCCGGACCCCAGGCGTCCGGGTACGGCCACTACGACCACGTGCACATCACCACCACGCCGCGCGGTTGAAAATCTCTGCCCTGCAACTGGTGTGGGCTGACGAGTTGGGGCAACCGCCCGTCAGGAGGTCGCGTCGACCCCGGTGATCGTGATGGCGAACGGGCCCTGCTGCTTGTCGAGGATGTAGACGGCGACCTGGTCGATGGTCGACGGATCGAGGAGCCGCGGAGCGTCGGGTGCGGGGTCCAGCCGCATGCCGACCGGTTCAAAACCCGCGACGGGCAGCGCGTAGCTGCGTGCCGCACCGGCGTCGGTCTGGAACCGCTGGATGTAGGACCACGGCTGCCCGGCAATGCCGAGTTTGAGCACGTAGGTCTTGCCGTCGCCCGTGGCCCGCACGTTCAGAGCTGTCGCGCCGGCGGCTTTCTGCCCGATGCCGGCGTCCTGTGGACTGCGGGCAGAGGCGAAACCGCCGTTGTTCTCCAGCGACAGGGTGCCGGAGAACTCGAGCCCGCCGCCGCTGAACGCGACCTGCGAGGCGGACTTGCCGCCCATGACCGGGTCGTTGACCGTGGTCCAGCCGGCCACCGCGCCGGCGTTGCCGAGGTCGACCAGGCTCACCACCCGTCCTCCCGGCGCAGTTGTCGTGTCGTCGGCGCTTGCCGGCCGTCCGCATGCGACCACCAGAAGAGCCGAGACCGCGAGGGCGACGCCGAGCCACCGTGGATTCCGGGCCACGTCAGCAGCCCCCGGCGTCGGTGCGCGTCTCACGGCTCCGCATGGGCATGCCGTCGATCACCGAGTACACGACCTTGAGATCCGGAACCTCGTCGGTGCGCCACTTTTCGCCGCCGTCCTTGCCGACCAGCACCACGGTGAAGGCGTCCGGTGCGACGCGGTAGCGCTGACTCAAGCGGTCCGACTCACCGGGGTCCATCGCCGCGCTGTCGAGTGTGCTGCTGCCGCCGGCCACCACCAGGGCGAGCACCATGTCGCGGTCGGCGAATGCGCATTGGCTGTCGTCGATTCTGCGGAGGGTCTCGGTCAGCCTCGGGTCGTCGCCCGCGGGCGAGAACACCACGAGGGGGCGACGCTCCCAGAGGTAGTCGCCGAGCCCGCTGGCCCAGGCGGTGGCCGAGCCCAGCGCGGCGCACACCACCACCGTGGTGGCGACGAGCGCCGACCGCACCACACTGCGCTGTCGAGCCATAGTGCTTCCCGATCGTACCGACGGATCGGCACGCAAGGCCGCGCGCAGCGAAGGGCGTCAGAACCGATCGAAGATCGAGTTGACGATGTCGTCGCCGATCCCGATGCCGGCGCCGGTCACCATCGCCTGCCCGAAGCGCCCGCCGAGGAACCGCTGCAGCGCACCGCCGCCCTGCGCGGGCTGGGCGTACTGCGAGTACTGCGGCGGTTGGTACTGGGCTGGGGCGTACGCGACAGCGGGCGTGGAGTATGCCTGCTCAGGCACCGCCGCGACGTGGTTGTCGACGAGTCCGTGGATGGCCTGCAGGAGTTCGGTTGTCGTCGCCTGTTCGTCACGGATCGCCAGCGCGATCTCTTTGAGATCGAGCCCCCACTCCCGGGCATTCGCGTCTCCGGCCGCCGCTGCCGCGGACATCTTGTCGGCCAGCGTGCGGATCAACGCACCCGTCTGATCGGCCTGCGCCTGCAGCGCCGTGAACTGACGATCTACGGTCTCGGTGTTCATCAGCAGTCCTTTCGCTCGTCTCAGACCGGAGTACTCCCACCGGATGGGGACGAGCTGTGAATTCTCTGACAGCTTCCCGGCCCACCGTGAGCGACTCTGTCGGTGTTCCGTTAGTGGGTCTGCCCATCCGACGACTCTGTCGCTGAGAGTGGGCCGGTGAGCGACACGCGGGGTCACCCGAGACAGAACCTATTGTGCACAATTGAGCAGTGTGCGATAAAGTTCGGGCGTGCCCGGCCCCCGTCTGGATGAGCAGCTGTGTTTCGCGCTGTATTCGGCGTCACGCGCGGTGACCGCTGCCTACCGACCGCTTTTGGACGAACTCGAGCTGACCTACCCGCAGTACCTGGTCCTCATGGTGCTGTGGGAAGAACAGCCATGCACGGTCGGCCACCTCGGTGAGCGCCTGCATCTGGATTCGGGAACCTTGTCACCGCTGCTGAAGCGTCTGGAATCGGCGGGGCTGGTGCGCCGCCAGCGCAGCGCGACCGATGAGAGGCGTGTGGAGATCTCGCTGACCGACCGCGGGCGTGCCCTCGAAGAGCGCGCGGCATGCATCCCCGATCGTCTGCTGGGGTCTGACGAGTCGGCCGCCGCCGATCTCGCCGCGCTGCGGGACGCTCTGCATCTGATCACCACCGACCTCTACGCGCGCACACCCGACTGAACACCTGCCGTGACAACGACGAAAGGGTCACCCGTGTCTGATCTGCCTGCGCCGCCGCCGACCACCCGTCTGCGGACCATCGCCCGCCTCGCACTCGCCGGGGCGATGATCTTCGCGGGACTCAGCCACTTGTTCTGGGCGCGTGAGGAATTCCAGGCGCAGGTACCCACGTGGGTGCCGATGGATGCCGACGGCGTCGTGATGGCCTCCGGAGGTGTCGAGATCACCCTGGGTGTCGGGCTCGCGGTGCTGCAGCGGGACCGGGTCCTGGTGGGCAGGCTGCTCGCGGCGTTCTTCGTGCTGATCTTCCCGGGCAACATCGCCCAGTTCGTTAATCATGCAGACGGTTTCGGGCTGAACAGTGACACCAGCCGGTTCGTCAGGCTGCTGTTCCAACCTGTGCTGATCGCGTGGGCGCTGTGGGCTACGGGGATTCCCCGTCGCCGTTGAGCATCTGCTCGACGGCCGCCACGGCCTCCCCTGCGCCGAAGGCCTTCAGCCGACTCAGCGGCATCGAGGAGATCATCTTCAGCATGTCGGTCCCGAGGCTGTCTCCGGGAGCCATGGCCTGGAACTGTTCTGCCAGCCGAGGGCCGATGACAGGATTGGAGAGCAACTCACCCAGCGTCGAGTCCGCGGTGAGCGGCGGATGCGTGGCGTCGCCGATCACCTGAACGTCGCTGCTGCACAGTATGTTCCGACTCGAGCGGCCCGCACGCACGCGGCACAGACCGCCCTCCACCGCCCACGTCCCGACTCGGTCGTCCCAGTGCGCGATGTCGGAGCGAGGGATGTGCATGGTGATCGTGGTGGCCGCGCCGCGCCCGAGTTCGACGACGTCGAACGCCCTCAGCTCCTGGGGTGGCCTACGCAGGGTCGACTCCGGAAACGACAGGTACACCTGGACCACGTCTCGGCCGTCGCGATCCCCGACGTTGGTCACCGTGATCGAGACCGTGATGCCGTCGTGGTCGGACGTGGCGGCGAGATCGCTGTAGTGGAAGTCGGTGTAGGACAGCCCGTGCCCGAACGGGAAGGTGACCTCGACGTCTCGCGCGTCGTATCCGCGATAGCCGACGAAGATGCCCTCGCCGTAGCTCACCTGGGAGTGCTCACCGGGGAAGGTGAGGTACGACGGTGCGTCCTGCAGGCGGGCGGGGACCGTCTCGGCCAGCCTGCCCGACGGGTCGGCGACGCCGAAGAGAACATCGGCGATCGCGGCGCCACCGCCCTGGCCGAGTAGTGCACCGTCGAGTATGGCTGCGGCGCAGCGGTTCACCTCTGTCAAGCGGACGACGCCGCCGTGCGAGAGCACTGCGACGGTGCGGGGTTGTACCGCGCAGACGGCCTCCAGCACGCGGATCTGCTCGTCCGGCAGGTCGATGTGGGTGCGGTCGTAGCCTTCCGACTCGTCCTGGTCGGAGAGGCCGAGGAACACCACGGCCACGTCGGCGGTACGAGCGGCAGAGACCGCGGTGTCATCCGCTTCGGCGTAGACGACCTGTCCACGGGCGCGGGTGCGGATCTCCTCGAGGGGGACATCGACTTGCGCCGCATTGATGTGTGAGCTGCCACCTCCCTGATAACGGGGTTCGACGGCGAAATGACCGATCACGGCGATGTTTTCGGCGTCTCCGAGTGGGAGAACGGCGGCGTCGTTCTTGAGCAGCACGATGCTGTGCGTCGCCGCCTCACGGGCGAGAAGGTGGTGGGCCTGTCGATCGATGCCGGCCGGTTCCGCGGCTGCCGCGCGCCGCAACAGGCGCAGGACGCGGGTGGCGGACTCATCGACCAGGTGTTCGTCGAGCCGGCCCGCCTGGATGGCAGCGACGACGTCGTCGTCCAGCGACGGGTCACCACCGGGCATGGCGAGGTCGAGGCCGGCCGTCAGCGCAGCGACCCGATCGGCGACCGCACCCCAATCACTGACCACGAGACCGTCGAATCCCCATTCCCCGCGCAGGACGTCGGTGAGCAGCCAGTGGTTCTCCGACGCGTACACGCCGTTGACCTTGTTGTAGGCGCACATGACGGTCCACGGCCGCGCTTCGGTGACGACCTTCTCGAAGCTCTTCAGATAGATCTCGCGTAACGCCCGTGCGTCCACCTGCGAGTCGGAGCGCATCCTGTCGGTCTCGGTGTTGTTCGCCGCGAAGTGTTTGACGGAGGCACCGACGCCGCGTTCCTGCAGTCCCTTGACCCATGCGGCTCCGAGGGTGCCACTGAGCAGAGGGTCTTCCGAGAAGTACTCGAAGTTCCGCCCGCACCGGGGATCGCGCTTGATGTTCACGCCGGGACCGAGCACGACGCTCACCCCGAGTGACCGTGCCTCGTCGGCGATCGCTCCGGCGACCCGGTGGACGAGATCGCGATCCCAGCTCTGTGCCAGTCCCGCTGCGGGTGGGAAGCATGTCGCGGGCGAGCTGGCGCCCAGACCCAGATGGTCCGCCGCAGCGTGCTGAACGCGAACTCCGTGCGGGCCGTCGGTGAGGGTGATCGCGCGCAGTCCGTCGGCCGCCTTGGTCTGCCAGAACGATGCGCCGCTGCAGAGCGAGGCCTTGGCGGAGAGGGGCAGATCCTCGGCGCGCGTGTCCATGGTGACGACGGTACGCACACGCTGCGTGCGCTCCGACGGGTCAGGAGTTCGCGGTGGCCACGACTCCGAGTTGGTGACCGATCTGCTCGACGAGGAGGCCGACGTCCCAGAAGTCGCGGTGGCTGGTCAGCTTGCCGTGACTGTCGAAACGGCACGAGGCGATGCCCGTGACGCTGAAGTGGCGCCCGGCGGCATCCACGAACTGGCCCGACGGCAGTCGCAACGGTTTGTCGATCGAGCCGCTCCAGGTCCACTCCAGGTACAGGCGGTCCTCTTGGACTGCGGGAGAATAGAAGTCGATCACCGAGTCTGGCGAGAACTTGAGCATCCATCGGTGGAAGCGCTGGATTCCGTCGCGACCGCGGTAGGTTCCGCTCATCGCCACGTCGGTGTAGGTGCCGTCTTCGGCGAAGTAGTCGACGAGGTGGTCGGGATCCTCGGTCCACGCCTTCGAGTAGGCCGCGGCGTACGTCGGGTCGGTGGGATGCGGGATCGAAGCGGTCGACATGTCCGCGAATTTATCAGGAATTAAAACCGGTCGTATCCGGATTTCCGCGGCTTCCGGACGGTTCCACATCGCCATCGCGCGGCGACGGCGCGGCGGTCAGCTCGGTTCGTCGCTGGTAACGCTGCCAGACACCGTGTTCAGCAGTACGAAGGACGTTTGATCTTGACGTTTGCGTCAAACGCCCGACGGTGTGCAGAGTTGCCGGCGGGTCTTGATGTACGTTGCGATTCGCTTGCCCCCGGCATTCTTTTCTAGTTTAATCTCGATTCGATTAGTGAGCCGGGTCACGCACCACGCATTCGTGACGAGAACAAGGTTCGGACGCACCGCCCGTACGAAGGAAGCGAAGGACGTCAGTGTTCGACACCAGCAGTGCCGCGAAACCGATGCGCGCCATCGGCGGCTTCTTCGCGATGACGCTCGACACGGCCGTCATGACGTTCAAGCCGCCGTTCGCATGGCGGGAGTTCATCCTGCAGACCTGGTTCGTCGCCAGGGTCTCGATGTTGCCCACTCTGATGCTCACCATCCCGTTCACCGTGCTCACCGTCTTCACGTTCAACGTCCTGCTCGCGGAGTTCGGCGCCGCCGATTTCTCCGGAACGGGAGCAGCTTTCGGCGCAGTCACCCAGATCGGTCCGATCGTGACCGTGCTGGTGGTCGCCGGCGCCGGCGCCACCGCGATGTGCGCCGACCTCGGTGCCCGCACCATCCGTGAGGAGCTCGACGCCCTGAGGGTGATGGGCATCAATCCGATCCAGGCGCTCGTCGTGCCCCGGGTCCTCGCCGCGACCGTCGTGGCGCTCCTGCTGTCCTCCACCGTGGTCCTCGTCGGTCTCGCCGGCGGGTTCGTCTTCTCGGTGTTCTTCCAGAACGTCACCCCGGGAGCCTTCGTCGCCGGCCTCACTCTCGTGACCGGCGCCGGCGACGTGATCATCGCTCTGGTGAAGGCGACGCTGTTCGGCATGACCGCGGGTCTGATCGCCTGCTACATGGGCACGACCGTGGGCGGCGGACCGGCCGGCGTCGGCAACGCCGTCAACGAGACGGTGGTGTTCTCCTTCCTGGCTCTGTTCGTCATCAACATCTTCATGACAGCCATGGGAGTGAAGGTGAACATGTGAGCGTCAAATCAGCTTTCCCGCAGCGCTATCCACGGCTGAAGCGAACACTGTCCGGCTGGCATGCCGGCTGGACCGCCGTCGGCGAGCAGACCCAGTTCTACGGGCGCACGCTCAAGGCCACCGTTGATGTCTTCGTGCATTACAAGACCGAACTGGTGCGCCTCATCGCGGCGATGAGCCTCGGAACGGGTGCTCTTGCCGTCATCGGCGGAACAGTTGTCATCGTCGGATTCCTGACCATCTCGACGGGTGCGCTGGTGGCTGTCCAGGGCTACAACCAGTTCGCGCAGATCGGTGTCGAAGCGTTGACCGGCTTCGCGTCGGCCTACTTCAACGTCCGGTTGATCGCCCCGCTGACGGCGGCGATCGCTATGGCTGCCACGATCGGCGCGGGCGCCACCGCGCAGCTCGGTGCCATGCGGATCAACGAAGAGATCGACGCACTCGAGGTCATGGGCGTTCGCTCGCTGGCCTATCTCGCCTCCACCCGTGTCCTCGCCGGTGTCATCGTGGTCATCCCGCTGTACTGCGTCGCGGTCCTCATGTCGTTCCTGGCCGCCCGGTTCGGCACCACCGTGATCTACGGTCAGTCGACCGGTGTCTACGACCACTACTTCCGGACGTTCCTCATCCCGACCGACATCGTCTGGTCGTTCCTGCAAGCAGTCGCCATCTCGGTGGTGATCATGCTGGTGCACACCTATTACGGCTTCACGGCATCCGGTGGTCCCGCCGGCGTCGGCGAAGCCGTGGGGCGGGCCACGAGGACCTCACTCGTCGTCGCGGTCTGCGTCACCCTGCTCGTCACGCTTGCCATCTACGGCAAGACCGGCAACTTCAATCTCGCAGGGTGAGTAGATGAGTCGCAGAGCTGGCGAGTCACGCATCCACGCCGACTGGTGGACAGCGATCCTCATCGTCACCGTCGTCGCCGTGATCGTCCTTGTCGGAGCACTTTTCAACGGCTCGTTCCGCAGCTACGTACCCGTCACCCTCATGTCCGACCGGGCCGGCCTCGTGATGGAGGTGGGCGCGAAGGTGAAGATGCGCGGCGTGCAGATCGGACGCGTCGGCGCGGTGACGGGCGGCAACGATCCCGTCGCCCTGAAGCTCGAGATCGACCCGGACAAGGTGGGCTACATCCCGGCCAACGTCGAGGCCCGCATCGCGTCGACGACGGTGTTCGGCTCCAAGTACGTCGACTTCATCGTGCCCTCGGACCCGTCGGCGCAGCATCTCGCCGACGGCGCGGTGCTCCGCTCGGAGAACGTCACCGTCGAGGTCAACACCGTCTTCCAGAATCTCGTCCACGTGATCGAGAAGATCGATCCGGCCAAGTTGAACTCGGTGCTGTCGGCACTCGCCGAGGGTGTGCGCGGCCAGGGTCCGCGCATCGGCGAAGCCACCACCGCGGCGAACGAGGTGCTCACGGCGCTGAACCAGCGGTCCGACACCATCCGAGAAGACTGGCGGGCCTTTGACCGGTTCAACCAGGCGTACGGCCAGGCCGCACCCGACCTCATCCGGGTGCTCGACGCCGCCGCGACCACGAGTGAGACCGTGTCGTCGCGCGCGCAGCAACTCGACGCGCTCCTGCTGAACGTGGTCGGCTTCTCCCGCAGCGGTATCGACCTGATCGGACCCAGCAAGGACAACCTCGTCAAGGCCGTCAACACCCTCGTACCCACCACCGATCTGTTCATGAAGTACAACCCGGAACTGACCTGTGTGTTGCTCGGCGGGAAGAACGCACTCGATTTCGGGCAGGCGGACTACACCGGCGGCGCCAACGGCAAGTCGCTGATCGTCGACGCCGCATTGCTTCTCGGCGACGATCCCTACCGCTATCCCGACAACCTGCCCAAGGTCGCCGCGACCGGTGGGAGCGGTGGAAAGGCCGGCGGGTGCGGCTCACTGCCCGATGTCTCCAAGAACTGGCCGGTGCGCACGGTCATCGCCGACACAGGATGGGGCACGGGGCTCGACAACCGACCCAACCCCGGAATCGGGTTCCCCGGTATAGCGAACTGGTTCCCGGTCACCAAGGCGTACCCCGAAGAGCCCAGAATCCGGTACCCAGGCGGTCCGGCGCCCGGCCCCATCCCGTACCCGGGGGCACCCCCCTACGGTGCGCCGCAGTACGGGCCGGACGGTACACCGTTGTATCCCGGTGTCCCACCGGCGAATCCGCCCGCGCCGTGACATCCACAGCCGACCACATCGGAGAGGTCTCCTAGATGAAAGACAATCTGTCAGGCGCCGCCTGGCGGCTTGCCGTGTTCGTCGTCGTCACCCTGTTCGGTGCGTTCTCGCTGCTGACCATCTTCGCCCAGTTCCGGTTCGGTGAGTCCAAGGATTACCGCGCTGTCTTCACCAACGTCACCGGGCTGGAGACGGGCAACTTCGTCCGGATCGCCGGCGTCGAGGTCGGCAAGGTCAAGGGCATCGCGATCAACCCGGACAGCACGGTCACCGTCGACTTCACCACCGACGATTCCGTGGTGCTCACCGAGGGAAGCCGAGCAGCGATCCGGTACGACAACGTGATCGGCGGGCGGTTCCTGTCGTTGGAACAAGGCGCGGGATCGCCGCGAATCCTGGCTTCGGGTGCGACGATTCCGCTCGATCGAACAGCGCCGGCACTCGATCTCGATGCCCTCATCGGAGGCTTCCGGCCCCTGTTCCGGGCGCTGGACCCCACACAGGTGAACGCCCTGAGTGGCCAGCTGATCTCCGCGCTGCAGGGGCAGGGCGCAACGGTCGGCTCGTTCCTGGCTCAGACGGCCGCGCTGACCAACACCCTGGCTGACCGTGACACGTTGATCGGTGAGGTCATCACGAACCTCAACACCGTTCTCGGGTCGCTCGGCGATCAGAAGGACCAGTTCGGGTCAGCGGTGGACGCACTCACCGACATCGTGCACACCCTGGAGGGTCGCAGCCAGGATCTCGCCAATGCGGTCGCGTACACGAACGCCTCGGCATCCAGCATCGCCGATCTGCTCGCACAGGCACGACCGCCGCTCAAGAAGGTGGTGGGCGAGACCGACCGCGCCGCCGGCATCGTCGTCGCCGACCACGACTACATGGACAACCTGCTCGCAACGCTGCCGCAGTCCTACCGCATCCTCGGACGTCAGGGACTCAACGGCGACTACTTCTCCTTCTACATCTGCGATCTGGTGCTCAAGCTCAACGGCAAGGGTGGGCAGCCGGTCTACGTGAAGCTCGCCGGTCAGAGCTCGGGACGGTGCACACCCAAGTGAAGTCCTTCCAGGAACGCAACCCCCTGATCATCGGTGCCATCGGCGTGATTGGCGTCGTCGGCATCGGAACCGCAGCGCTCAACTACGACAAGATCCCCTTCGTCTCGCCGAGCCACTCCTACGAGGCGTACTTCGCCGAAGCCGGCGGATTGACCTCCGGTGCCGCCGTTCTGGTCTCCGGTCTCGAGGTCGGAAAGGTCGACAGCGTGAGCCTCGACGGACCGCGGGTGTTGGTGCGCTTCCGCGTGTCCGACGACATCCACCTCGGCGACCGGACCGAAGCCGCCGTCAAGACCAAGAGCCTGCTGGGCGCCAAGATCCTCGACGTCACCCCGCGCGGAGACGGCGAACAGGACGGCGTCATTCCCTTGGAGAGAACGACATCGGCGTATCAACTGCCCGACGCCATCGGCGACATCACCGCTCAGATCAGTGGACTCGACACCGACCAGTTGTCGAACTCCCTGACCACCCTGTCCGACACGTTCCGCGACACCCCGGCTGATCTGAAGGTCGCCGTCGAGGGCGTCGCGAGATTCTCGGACACGCTCAGCGAGCGCGACGCTGAGCTGCGCAACCTTCTCGCGAATGCGAACAAGGCGACGACCGTGCTCGCCGAACGCAGCGACAAGATCGTCCAACTCGTGCGGGAGACGAACGGACTGCTCGTGGTGCTCGAGGCGCAACGCACTGCACTGGACCAGATCTCGAACAACATCTCGGCCCTGGCGAAGCAGGTCTCTGGACTCATCGCGGACAACCGGACCACCCTCAAGCCGGCGCTGGACAAGCTCAACGGCGCGTTGACCATCGTCGACAACCGCAAAGCCGAAGTCCAGCAGTCGATCAAGGGTCTGGGTACCTACGTGTTCGCACTCGGTGAGTCGGTGGCTTCGGGCCCCTTCTTCAAGGCGTATCTGTCGAACCTGCTGCCCGGCCAGTTCATCCAGCCGTTCATCGACGCCGCGTTCTCCGACCTGGGCCTCGACCCGCATGTACTGGCTCCGTCGGAGCGCACCAATCCTCAAGTGGGACAGCCAGGTACCCCGTCGTTGCCGGTGGAGTATCCACGCACCGGTCAGGGCGGTGAGCCGCGACTGACGATCCCGGACGCGATCACCGGGAATCCGGGCGATCCCGGTTGTGGGCCACCCGGTGTGCCATTACCCGGCCCGACCGGATGCTATCCGTACCGCGAACCCACGCTGCCGGGACCGCCTGGCGGGCCGCCGCCTGGACCGCCCGCACCTGCGTTGCCAGGCCAGCAGTCCACACCGGAGCCGACGCCTGCGCCGGTCTTCGTCCCCGCACCCGGAGAAGTCGGTCCCGACGGCCGGCCGATCGCAGCAGCGGGAGGTGGCCAGTGAGTCGGCCGGTGCGCACACGCGTCGCTGTCGCCGTGGTCTCGATCGTCATCCTGATCGCGGGGCTCTTCGTCGCGATCACGGCGACATCCGCGGCCAACACGTTGAAGCTCGCGGCGTACTTCGACAACACCAACGGTCTCTTCGTCGGCGACGAGGTGCGCATTCTCGGCGTTCGCGTCGGAGAGGTCGACCGCATCGACGTCGAACCGCAGCGAGTGAAGGTCAGCTTCTCCGTCGAGGGGCAGAAGGTGCCGGCGGACGCGAAAGCCGTGATCCTGGCGCCGATGCTGGTGACAGCGCGCTCCATTCAGCTCACTCCGGCCTACCAGGGTGGGCCGGAGATGACCGACGGCACCGTCATCCCCCGGGAACGCACCGCGGTACCCGTGGAGTGGGACGACGTACGCACCCAGCTGCAGCGCCTCGCCGACGAGTTGCAACCGACGCAGCCCGGGGGGGTCAGCACGCTCGGATCGCTCATCAACACCGCCGCCGACAACCTGCGCGGCCAGGGCGGCAACATCCGGGACGCGTTGATCAAGCTGTCGCAGGCGATGTCGGCGCTGGGCGACCACAGCGGCGACCTCTTCAGCACACTGCGGAATCTGTCCGTGCTCGTCTCCGCACTGAAGGACAGCTCCGATGTGATGCGGCAACTGAACGTCAATCTCGCCAGTATCACCAACGCTCTCGCCGACGACCCCGACGAGATCAGCAACGCGCTGAAATCCGTATCCGACGTGTCCGGCGACGTGCAGAGTTTCGTGGCGGACAATCGCGAGGCGCTCGGTGTCACGTCGGACAAGCTGGCGTCGGTCTCACAGGCACTCGTCGGCAGCGTCGAGGACATCAAGCAACTGCTGCACACCTCGCCGAATGTGTTGCAGAACTTCCTCAACATCTACCAACCGGCGCAGGGCACGCTGAGCGGGGCGTTGTCGACCAACAACTTCAGCGATCCCATCAGCTTCATCTGCGGCGCCGTGCAGGCCGCCTCGCGCCTGGGCGCCGAACAGTCGTCCAAGCTGTGCGTGCAGTACCTCGCACCGATCATCAAGAACCGGCAGTACAACTTCTTCCCCGTCGGCCTCAACCCGTTCGTGGGCACCGTGGCGCGGCCGAACGAGGTCACCTACGCCGATCCACGTATGCGACCGGACTACGTTCCGCCGCAGCCCAATCCGGCTCCCGCCGGTCCTGCCGCGGTGCCTGCCGCGGCGCCGGGTGTGCCGCCGGGAACACCTCTGCCGCCGGGGCAGGGTCCGTTGCTGCCTGCCGAGGCTCAACCGACGAACCCGTCGGCGGGCATCGCGGGAATGATGACACCGCCGGGAGGTGGATCATGAGTGCTCTGGGCACGCGGGTCGCGCGGACCGTGGGGATCGCCGTCCTCGCCGCGCTTGTCTCGGCCGGCTGCGGATGGCGAGGCCTGAACTCGCTCCCCATGCCTGGCACGGAAGGAGATGGGCCGGGCGCGTTCACGATTGCGGCACAACTGCCCGACGTGAACAACATCCAGCAGAACTCCCGCGTGCGCGTCGGCGATGTCAACGTCGGGACCGTCACGAAGATCGAGCGGCAGGACTGGCACGCGCTGCTGACCATGCGGCTCAACGGGAATGTCGATCTGCCCGAGAACTCGACGGTGACCGTGGGTCAGACGAGCCTGCTGGGCTCGCTGCACATCGAGCTCGCGCCGCCCACGGGCACCGCCCCGCGCGGACGTCTGCACGAGGGATCCGTGATACCGCTGACCTCAGGCGGCGCGTACCCGTCCACCGAACAGACGCTCGCCGCGGTCTCGTTGCTGCTCAACGGTGGTGGAATCGGCCAGATCCAAGACATCACAACGTCGTTGAGCACCGCGTTCGCCGGACGTGAGGGCGATCTGCGGAGTCTGATCACCCAGATCGACCAATTCATCGGCTACGCCAACGACCAGAAGAACGACATCATCGCCGCGACCGAGAGCCTCAACAACCTGGTGTCGGGTTTCGCCGAGCAGAGGCCGGTCGTCGACCGTGCGCTCAAGACGGTCCCGCAGGCGCTCGATGTGCTGAAGAAGGAACGCGAGACCCTCGTCGATGCCCTCGACCAGCTCGGGAAGTTCAGCGCGCTGGTCGCCGACACCAGCATCCAGACCAAAGAGGCGCTCGTCGCGGAGCTCAAGAACATCGGCCCGGTTCTGCAGTCGCTGGCCGATGCGGGCCCGGCGCTGACCCGCTCCTTGAGCTTCTTCGCCGTCTACCCGTTCGCAAAGGAGACGCTGGACAAGTGGTTCCGCGGTGACTACGCGAACCTGACCGCGATCATCGACCTGACGCTGAGTCGCATCGACTCGTCGTTCTTCACCGGAACGCGGTTCGAGGGTGACCTCACCGAGCTCGAGATGCAGTGGGGCCGCACCATCGGTCAACTCCCGAGCCCGTACACCGCGGCCAACCCCCTCGTTGTTCCCTACCACCTCAATCAGGGGCCGTAGATGGTACTGAGCAGGCGAATCACCATCCAGCTCGTGTTCTTCGCGATCATCACGCTGGTCGGTGGCTCCATCATGATCTTCAACTACATGGGGTTGCCCAACCTGTTGTTCGGCGTCGGCCACTACACCGTGACCGTCGATCTTCCGCAGGCGGCAGGCCTCTACAAGAACGCCAACGTGACCTACCGCGGGACCGAGGTGGGCCGGGTGCAGTCGGTGGATCTGGACAGCACCGGCGTGAAAGCCGTTCTGTCCCTGAAGTCCGGTATCGACATCCCCAGCGATCTGTCGGCAGAGGTGCACAGTCAGTCCTCGGTCGGAGAACAGTACGTCGCCCTCCTCCCGCGCAGCGACGGTGCCCCCGCGCTGAAGAACGGCGACGTGATCCCCGAGAGTCGCACGTCGGTCCCGCCGGACATCGGGACGCTGCTCGACTCCACCAACAGGGGGCTCGAAGCCATCCCCGACGACAATCTCCAGACCGCGGTCAGTGAGGCGTCGGTCGCGGTCGGTGGGCTCGGCCCAGATCTGTCTCGTCTCGTGCGGGGTTCCACGCAGTTGGCGATCGACGCGCGCAAGAACCTCGACGCGCTGACCAACCTCGTGGACAACTCGCGACCGATCCTCGATTCGCAGTCCGACACGGCTGGCTCGATCGATGCGTGGGCGGCCAACCTGGCGTCGATCACCGGCCAGCTTCGTGACCAGAACTCCTCGTTGCAAGGGATTCTGGAGCGCGGACCGGCTGCCGCCGACGAGGTGCGGCAGCTGTTCGACCGGCTCCAACCCACCCTGCCGGTCATCATGGCCAACCTCGTCACCCTCGGTGGCGTCGCGGTCACCTACCAGCCGGCGCTCGAGCAGTTGCTCGTGCTCATACCGTCCGCGGTCGAGATCGTCCAGGCCGCGGGTCTGACGAACCGAAACACCAAGCAGGACTACAAGGGTGCCTTCCTGAGCTTCAACCTCAACCTCAACCTCCCGCCGCCATGCACCACCGGCTACCTACCACCGAACCAGGCTCGCGCGACCAGCCTGACCGACTACCCCGATCGTCCCGCCGGAGATCTCTACTGCCGGGTTCCGCAGGACTCGATGTTCAACGTGCGCGGAGCGCGTAACTACCCCTGCCTCGATCGGCCGGGCAAGCGCGCGCCCACAGCGCAGATGTGTGAGAGCGACGAGAACTACGTGCCGCTCAACGAGGGCACCTACTGGAAGGGCGATCCCAACGCGACGACGACCGGGCAGCCGGTTCCGCAGCCGCGAACCGGCACCGCCCCTGCGCCGGAGGCCGCCCCGCCTGCGGCACCTCTCGCCGTCGCCGAATACGACCCGGCGACCGGCCGCTACGTGGGCCCCGACGGTCACGTCTACACACAGTCCGATCTCGCCCAGAACGCACAGGAGAAGACATGGCAGACGATGCTGATGCCACCGACGACGAAGTGACGCAGGAGGAATCGGATGACACGTCGCGGCCACGGCGACGATCACCGATCACATCGGCCCTCGGGGTCGGACTCGCGGCGCTCGTGGCGCTCGCCGGGTTGGCCGGGTGGACCGGCTACCGCGTCTACGACGAGCACAAGAACGAGCAGCGGAGCCAGGCGTTCCTGGAAGTCGCTCGACAAGGTGCGGTGAACCTCACCACCATCGACTACCGCAAGGTCGACGAGGACGTGGCGCGGATTCTCGACTCGGCGAGCGGAACCTTCTACGACGACTTCCAGAGTCGCGCGAAGCCGTTCGTCGACGTCGTGAAGCAGGCCCGATCGACGTCGGAGGGCACCGTGATCGACGCGGGCATGGAATCCGAATCTGCCTCTGATGCGCAGGTTCTCGTCGCGGTGAAGGTGAAGACCACCGTGGCAGACGGCACACCCCAGGACCCGCGCTCGTGGCGGATGAGGATTTCGGTTCAGAAGACCGGTGCCGACGAGTACAAGGTGTCGAACGTGACGTTCGTGCCATGACCCACACCCAGTGAGGATTGCCAGCATGTCACTGCAGACAGACGACACCACGACCGTCGAGAACGAGGCCGAGATCGAGGTCTCGGCCGAAGGTACTGAAGACACTGAAGACACCGACACCGAAGCCACCGACACCGAAGCCACCGACGCTGAAGTCACCGGACCGTCGCGCTGGCAGAAGGTGCTCGTGTACGGAGTGGTGCCGGGCCTGGCCCTGGTCGCCGCCGCAGGTGCGGGATGGTTGAAGTGGATGGACGGCCGAAATCACGAGGCTCAGGTTGCCGCCGTGGAATCGGTTGCTGCCGCGAAGGACTCGACGATTGCGATGCTGTCCTATCAGCCCGACAACGTCCAACAGACGCTCGAGGGCGCGCAGTCCCGCCTCACCGGATCGTTCCGCGATTCCTACGGCCAGTTGATCCACGACGTCGTCATCCCCGGCGCGAAGGAGCAGAAGATCTCCGCGGTGGCGAGTGTGCCGGCGGCGGCGTCGGTGTCGGCGACGGGTTCGCACGCCACCGTCATGGTCTTCGTGAACCAGATGTCGACCGTCGGCAACGACGCACCGGTGAATACCTCGTCCGTGGTCCGCGTCGACCTGGAGAAGGTCGACGGGCAGTGGCTGGTGTCGGAATTCGACCCGGTGTGACTCAGGGCATCGTGTAGCCACCGCTGACGGAGATCATCTGACCGGTCACTTGCCGCGCGGCTACGGGCGAGGCGAACCACAACACGGCCCGCGCCACGTCCTGGGCCGTGGTCAGGCGTCGTGTCGGCGTGTCCTTGAGCATGAAGTCGATCTGCTTGGGATTGAACACTTCGTCCTCGCCGGCGGCCCACAGGCTGGTCGCCCCGACCGCCTCCGGCCCCTCCGGCATCACCAGACCGGGGCAGACGATGTTCGATCGGATCCCGTGCCGACCGTGCTCCTTCGCCGTGGTGCGGGCGAACGCCACCATCGCGGCCTTCGACGCCCCGTAGACGCCCTGCCGGATCTGGCCGAACGCCGCGTCGCTGGCGATGAACACCAGGGACCCCCCACCGGCGTCCCTCATCGGTCCGATGGCGGCCTGCGTCGCGGCGACCGCACTGAAGAAGTTGACCTCGATGGTGCGCTGCCACTTGGCACGGTCGGTGTCGGTGGCCACGAAACCGGGCACGCTCCAGCCGGCGTTGTTGACGAGGACATCGACGCCGCCCCATCGGGTGACTGCCGACCCGACCACCGAATCCGCCGCGCCGGGCGCAGTGAGGTCGGCGATGGCGACCTCGACGGCTGACGCACCGAGGTCCATGGCCTCGTCGTGCACCTGCTTGGCTTGCGCCTCGTCGATGTCGTTGAGGACGATCCGCGCACCCTCGGCGGCGAACTCGTGGACGATGCCGCGTCCGATGTTCGACGCCCCACCTGTGACGACCACCCGTGCGTCGGCGAATCCGAGATCCACGATGATCCTTCCCGGCCGGATGCGTAGTTGATCGACACCGACCTAGTGATTTAACCTAGATTAGAAATTCCGGATACATTTGTCTACGTCGATCCGGCATCGAGATCAGGTCCTGTGCCGAAAGGGAGTGCGGATGGAGCGCCTGCTGGAGAACCAGGTCGCCGTGGTGACCGGTGCCGCACAGGGGATCGGGTTCGAGATCGCCCGCACGCTGAACCAGCACGGTGCTCGCGTGGTGCTCGCCGATCTCGACGGGGACGCGGCGGAGCGGGCAGCGAGGGACATCGCGGGAGAGGGCATTGCGGGAGAGGGCACCGAGACCACGGGTGTGGCCTGCAACGTCACCTCCGAGGACCAGGTCCGCTCGCTGATTCGGCAGACAGTGGATCAGCACGGCCGCATCGACGTCTTCGTCAACAACGCCGGCATCACCCGCGACGCCTCGATGAAGAAGATGACGGTCGAGGACTTCGACGCGGTGATCTCGGTGCACCTGCGCGGCACATGGCTGGGCGTCCGTGAAGCGTCGGCGGTCATGCGGGAACAGAAATCGGGCAGCATCGTCAACATCTCGTCGCTGTCGGGGAAGTCCGGCAACCCCGGCCAGACCAACTACAGCGCGGCCAAGGCCGGCATCGTCGGACTCACGAAGGCGGCTGCCAAGGAAGTGGCCCACCACAACGTCCGGGTCAACGCGGTCCAACCCGGACTGATCCGTACGCCGATGACCGCGGCCATGCCGCCCGACGTCTTCGCCCAGCGCGAGGCGGATGTGCCGATGAAGCGCGCCGGCGAGCCCGCCGAGGTCGCGGGCGCAGTGGTGTTCCTCGGATCCCCGCTGTCGAGCTACATCACCGGCACCGTCATCGAGGTCGGCGGCGGGAGGTACATGTGAGCATGTCCCAAGATCAGGTCGTCGTCGACATCGCCGACGGAATAGGCCGGATCACCCTGAACCGGCCGGACCGCATGAACGCGATCAGTCTCGATCTGGCCACATCGCTCGAGCGCGCCGTCAGCCACCTCGGTGACCACCGCGACGTCAGCGTGATCGTCATTCGTGGCGCGGGCGGGAACTTCTGCGCCGGAGGTGATTTCGACGAGGTGCAGCGATTGCGCGGCGAAGGGCCCGCGGCACTGCGGGCATTGTTCACCACGTTCAAATCCGCATGCGACGGGATCGAACACGCGAAGGTCCCGGTCGTGGCCGCTGTCGAGGGCGTCGCGATGGCCGGCGGCTTCGAGTTGATGCAAGCGGCCGACATCGTGCTGGTGTCCGACAAGGCCCGCATCTCGGACAATCACATCAACTTCGGGATGATCCCCGGCGGGGGGAGTACCGCACGGCTACCCCGCCTCGTCGGCCGCCAACAGGCGCTCGGCATCATCCTGTCCGGAGACAAGCTCCGCGGATCCGATGCCGTCGCGATGGGACTGGCCTACCGCTCGTATCCCGTCGACGACTTCGATTCCGCCGTCGAGGAATTCGTCACAGCCATGGCCGGGCGCGATCGTGCGGCACTTCGTGCGGTGAAGCGGCTCGTCACCGACGGACTGGCCGTCAGCCTGGCCCGAGCCAATGCCGACGAGACCGACGCTGTCGTCGCACGGATCTGCGGCCAGGCCGGTGCCGACGGAGTAGCCGCGTTCCACAGCAGGGAGGTCCGCACATGACCACGACCGTCGACGCGCCGGTGGTGCATGACGTCGCCCCCGACGGCGTAGCCACCATCCGGCTGAACAGGCCCGAGACGTCCAACGGGCTCAACGTCGAGACGCTGCAGGCGTTGCACGCGGCGATCCTTGCCTGCCACGCCGACCCCGCGGTCAAGGTCGTGCTGTTGACCGGCGCGGGGAAGAACTTCTGCGCCGGCGGTGACGTCCGCACGTTCGCGTCCAAGGGAGATGCGCTGCCGGACTACCTGCGTGAGGCGACGACGTGGCTGCAACTCGCCACGGCGGGGCTGATCCAGTTGCGCGTGCCGGTGGTCGCGGCCGTCCAGGGCTTCGCGGCCGGTGGAGGTGGGCTCGGGCTCGTCTGCGCCTCCGACATCGTCGTCGCGGCGGACTCGGCCAAGTTCTTCTCGGGTGCGGTACGGGTCGGGATGGCGCCCGACGGTGGGTCGTCGGTGACGCTGGCCCAGCTGGTCGGACTACGCCAGGCGCTGCGGATCCTGCTCACCAACCCGACGTTGACCGCAGATGAGGCCGCGGACATCGGGCTGATCACCGAAGTCGTTCCCGCAGAACAGCTCACCGAGCGTGCCGAGCGTATCGCCGCGGATCTGGCGGCGATGCCCACGCTGGCGCTCTCGGCCACCAAACGACTCGTGTGGGCGGGTGTCGGGGCGTCCATCGAGGAGCGGCTTCCCGAGGAGTCGCGCATCGTGTCGGAACTGTCGGGCACGGCGGACGCGCTCGAAGGCCTGCACGCGGTCATCGAACGCCGCCCGCCCAGGTACACGGGCCGATGAACGTCCTGACCCACGACGAGGACGCGGTCCGCGTCATCACGCTGAACCGCCCCGAGCGGCGCAACGCGATCGACATCCCGTTGCGGTTGGAACTGGCCGAGGCGCTGGTGGGCGCCGACGCCGATGACCATGTGGGCGCCATCGTGCTGACCGGTGCGGGGACCACCTTCTGCTCGGGCGGCGACATCAGCACGATGAAGGTGATGTCCGAGCAGGACGCGCGAGACCGGGCAGAGCTCGCGCAGCGCGTCATCCGCGCCATCTGGGACACGCCCAAGCCAGTCATCGCCGCTGTCGAGGGTGCGGCTTTCGGTGCGGGCGCGGCGCTGGCCGCAGCGTGTGATCGTGTCGTGGTCGCCCGGGATGCCCGGTTCGCGACGACTTTCACCAACGTCGGGTTGGCCGGGGACATGGGCAGCTTCTCCTCACTGCCACGGCGCATGGGCGTTGCCCGGGCACGCCAGATGCTGTTGCTGCCCGAGCCCATCAGTGCGAGTCAGGCGGTGGAGTGCGGGCTCGCCGACACTCTCGTCGAACCGGGAGAGGCGCTGTCGGCGGCGCTGACGGACGCACGCCGATTGGCGGCCGGACCCCGGCGGGCCTACGGGGTGATCAAGACGCTGCTCGCGGTGACACCGGGGTTGCCGCCCGTCGACGTTCTCGACCTGGAAGCCGACCATCAGGCTCGTCTGTTCGGCAGTGACGATTTCGCAGAAGGCGTTGCGGCATTTCAGCAGAAACGCCGCCCGGTGTTCGGGCAACGGAAGGAAGTGCATCCATGACATCGGTCATCGATCCGGCCGCGGGGACCGGGAGCAGGTACTCCAGCCTCATCCACCGCGACAAGGTGCACGGATCCCTGTACACCGATCCGTCGATCTTCGCCGAGGAGCTCGAGAAGATCTGGTATCGCACATGGGTTTTCGTCGGGCACGAGAGCGAAGTCGCGCACCCCAACGACTACGTGCGCAAGAAGCTCGGGCCGCAGGACGTGATAATGACGCGCGATCGCGACGGCGAGATCCACCTGCTGCTCAACCGATGCGCGCACCGCGGCAATCAGGTGTGTGACGACGCCAAGGGCAACTCGAGCACCTTCCGCTGCCCTTACCACGGCTGGACGTTCCGCAACGACGGCGATCTGATCGGCTTCCCGTTCTTCAAGGGCTACGGCGGCCGCAAGCTCGATCTCGCCATGGGACGGGTGCCGCGCGTCGACTCCTACGGCGGCTTCGTGTTCGGCAGCTTCGCTCCTGACGGCCCGTCGCTTCTCGAGCACCTCGGTGCCGCCGCGGGTGAAATCGACCGGCTCACCCGGCTCTCGCCCCAGGGCCGTGTCGAGCTGACCGCGGGATGGCTGCAACACCGCGCGGCGGCGAACTGGAAACTGTTGGCCGAGAACGAGACCGACGGGTACCACCCCCAGTTCGTGCACGGATCGATCTTCGGTGTCACCGGCAGCACCATCGGTCCGCTGTACAGCGATTCGTCGATCGCCGTCACCCGGGATCTCGGCAATGGGCACAGTGAGAACGACCTACGGCCCGAGTTCCGCAAGTACGCCGAACCGATGCGATGGTTCGGTACCACCGAGTCACGGGTGCCCGATTATGTCGCCGCGATGCGCGAGACGTACGGCGAGGACGCCGAGCAGATCCTCATCGAGGGTGCACCCCACGTGATGATCTTCCCCAACCTGTTCATCGCCGAGATCCAGGTTTTCAACATCCAACCTGTCGCCGTCGACGAGTGCGTGCAGTACGCCACCGCCGTGCAGCTGGCCGGTGCACCAGAACTCAACCGCCGCATGGTCAGCCAGTGCATCGGCTCGGTGGGGCCGGCCGGCATGCTGCTGGCCGACGACACCGAGATGTACGAACGCAACCAGCAGGGCATCGCCGCACTGAGCCCGGAGTGGCTGGACGTACGGCGCGGCCTCAATCGCGAGACGCACGACGAGAACGGTTTCACCATCGGCACCAACACCGACGAGACGGGCATGCGCGGGTTCTGGACGCACTACCGGTCGTTGATGGAGAAGGACTGATCTCGATGACGGCATCGCTGAACACCACCGAACTCGGTCCCGTTCCCGCGGGCTTCGACCGGCCGGACATCGAGCAGTTCCTCTATCGCGAGGCGCGCCATGCCGACGAGAACGATTACGACGCCTGGGAAGCGCTGTGGACCGACGACGCCCTCTACTGGGTGCCCGCCGACATGGGGAACTCTGATCCAGCCCGCACGATGTCGATCATCTACGACAACCGCAGCCGCATCTCGACCCGGCTCAAGCAGGTCCGGACGGGACGCCGCTACGCTCAGGCGCCACCATCACACCTGCGCCGCCTCATCAGCAACATCGAACTCCTCGGCGGCCGCGAGAACCCCCGGGGCGAAGTCGATCTCGAGGTCGGCGCCAACTTCATCGTCATCGAGTCGCGTCCGCGCGAGAACCGCATCTGGGGTGGTCGTACGACCTACCGGCTCCGCCGCGTCGACGGTGAGCTGCGGATGGCTTTCAAGAAGGTGCAGTTGGTCGACGCGGACAAGCCGATCCACACCTTGAGCTACCTCGTCTAGGGGACATCATGGGCATTCGATTCGACGGTTCGGCAACGGTGTCGCTGCCGGGAGTGGGGGCGATCATCGGCAGCGAATTCGCCGAAGTGGCAGTGAGCATCGACGAAGAGGCTAACTCGCCGCGCCTGCGAGTCGAGGATCTGCGGACCGGACGGGTCCGATTCCTCGACGCACTGGAACTGGAGGCGCTGGTGTGGTTGCGCGACGACAAACTGGACGGCCTGCTCGATCCGTCGGCTGACCGCTGGCGAGGTGACGAGTGAGACGCGCAGCGATCGTCTCTCCGCTGCGCACACCGGTCGGCACCTTTGGAGGCAGCCTCCGGCCGCTGCGTGCCGAAGACCTCGCGGCGCACGTCATCAAGGCAGTGGTCGACCGCAGCGGAGTGGCGCCCGAGGCCATCGACGACGTCACGTTCGCCCAGTCGTACGCGAACTCGGAAGCCCCGTGCATCGGCCGCTGGGCGGCCCTGCACGCGGGACTGCCCGTCAGCGTTCCCGGCCTGCAGATCGACCGCCGGTGCGGCGGGGGACTCCAGGCGGTGATCACCGCGGCGATGATGGTCCAGACCGGTGCCGCCGACGTCGTCCTCGCCGGCGGTGTCGAATCGATGAGCAACATCGAGCACTACACGACCACGGCGCGATGGGGCGCACGCGCCGGCAATCAGGTGCTCTACGACCGGCTCGACCGCGGGCGTGAACTCTCCCAACCGATCTGGCGGTTCGGTGCCATCAGCGGAATGATCGAGACCGCCGAGAACCTGGCGACCGACTACGGCATCGACCGGTCCGCGGCCGATGAATTCGCCACGCGCAGCCATCGGCGCGCGGCAGCGGCATGGAATTCCGGAGTGTTCGCCGACGAAGTCGTGCCCGTCGAGGTTCCCCAGCGGCGAGGCGATCCGATCGTCGTCGACCGCGACGAAGGTGTCCGGCCCGACACCACCCCGGAGTCACTGGCCCGGCTGCGGACCATCCAACCCGATGGCACGGTGACAGCCGGCAACTCCAGCCAACAGAATGACGCTGCCGCAGCGTGTCTCGTGGTCGCCGAGGACCAACTCGACAGACTCGGTCTCGAGCCGATCGGCTACTTCGAGGGGTGGGCCGCCGCCGGGTGTGAGCCGTCGCGGATGGGCATCGGCCCCGTCGGTGCCGTCGAGAAGCTCTTCGCCAGAACCGGTCTGACGTTCGACGACCTCGCTCTCATCGAGATCAACGAGGCATTCGCCGTGCAGGTGCTCGCGGTGCTGTCGGGGTGGGGTCTGAAGGCCGAGGACGTCGACGACAGGTTGAACGTCAACGGCTCGGGGATCTCGCTGGGTCACCCCATCGGTGCCACCGGCGTGCGCATCCTGACCACGATGCTCCACGAATTGGCGCGCCGCGGAGGTGGACTCGCCCTCGAAACGATGTGCATCGGCGGAGGCCAGGGTCTGGCCGCAGCGTTCCGGAGCGCGACGTGACCGTCGGGCTGCTCGGGTACGCCAGCCACCTCCCGAGATACCGCCTCGCCGGTCGTGACATCGGTCTGCGGCGCGGTGATCGCGTCGTCGCTTCCTACGACGAGGACTCGACCACACTGGCTGCCGCTGCCGCAGGGACAGTGGCACCGGTCGATTCGGCGCCGACCCTGCTGTACTTCGCGACCAGCACACCGGCGTACGCGGACAAGACGAATGCCACCGCGATCCACGCCGCGCTCGCACTCGCGGAGACGGTGCCCGCCGCCGACCTCGGGGGAACGGCGCGCAGCACGATGGCCGCTGTGCGCGCCGCCGCGGCGGGTGGGGGACTCGTGGTCGCCGCCGATGTGCGTGTCGGCAAGCCCGGGTCCTCCGACGAGCGCGCGGGAGGCGACGGGGCGGCCGCCCTGCTGTTCGGCACGGGCGACAGCATTGCCGACGTCGTC
Source organism: Mycobacterium kyogaense (assembly GCF_036946525.1). GTDB lineage: Bacteria > Actinomycetota > Actinomycetes > Mycobacteriales > Mycobacteriaceae > Mycobacterium > Mycobacterium kyogaense_A. The sequence goes on from NZ_JAQIIY010000007.1 coordinate 306,546, forward strand.
GCAGCGAGTTCACGCACCGCCGAGTTCCTCGACCGCTGGCGCACCCCGTCGTCGGCGACCGGTCACCAGTGGGAGGAACGCTTCGGTGCGGACCGATACGCCGCCCTGATCCGGGAGACCGCGCGCGAGGTCCTCGACGCCGCAGGCGTTCCCGATCCGGACCACGTGGTCATCGCCTGTCCGAACACCGCGGTGATCAAGCGGGCTGCCACATTGGTGAAAGGCCAGAAGTCGGTCACCTCGTCACCCATCGGGCACTCGGGTGCTGCCGATCCGCTGATCGCGCTGTGCGGTGTACTCGACGTCGTCGAGCCTGGTGAGACCGTTCTGTTGCTCTCGGCCACCGACGGTTGTGACGCGGTCCTGTTCCGCGCGACCGAGCACGTGTCGTCGCACCGGCAGCCGACGCCGTTGCTCGAACAGCGTGACGGCGGAATCGAGGTACCCCACCTGACCTACCTGTCGTGGCGCGGCCTGATCTCGATGGAGCCGCCGCGCCGCCCGGAGCCGGAGCGCGCCGCCGCACCACCGGCGGGGCGGTCGGAGCGCTACAAGTTCGGCTTCACCGGAAGCTGCTGCAATGTCTGCGGTTTCACCCATCTGCCACCTGTGCGGGTGTGTCGGTCCTGCCGCACGGCCGACGACATGACGGATGTACGCGCAGCCAGGCTCACGGGTCGCATCGTCACGTACACGGTCGATCGACTGGCGTATTCGCCCTCGCCGCCGATGGTCCAGGCGGTCGTCGATGTCGACGGCGGCGGCAGGTGCACGCTCGAGGTCGCCGATGCACGGCCCGAGGAGCTCACGGTTGGCGCTCGCGTGCACTTCGAGTTCCGCCGCCTGTTCACCGCTGATGACGTTCACGATTACTTCTGGAAGGCGGTGCAGGATGCCGAGTAACGGGATCGCCGGGAAGGTCGCCGTCGTCGCGATGGGGTGCAGCTCGTTCGGTGAGCGGTGGGACGCCTCCACCGACGACCTGATCCTCGAGGCCTACCAGGAGTGTCTGGCCTCGCTGCCCGGTGTCGCGCGCGACGACGTGGACGCCTACTGGCTGGGCACTCTGAGTTCCGGGCTGGGCGGCCTGACCTTGAGCCGGGCCATCGGAACCGACGACAAACCCGTGACGCGGGTCGAGAACTTCTGCGCGACCGGATCGGAGGCGTTCCGCAACGCCTGCTATGCGGTGGCTGCAGGCGCGTACGACGTCGTGATGGCAGTCGGCGTCGAAAAGCTCAAGGACTCCGGATATTCCGGCCTGCTCCGGCAGGACCCACCCGGTGACGGGACGGCCCCCGAGATCTCCATGACCGCCCCGGCGGCGTTCTCCCTGCTCGATCCCGCCTACTGCGCGCGGCACGGGGTGCATCCGGACGAGATGCGGGCGGCGATGACCCACGTGGCGTGGAAGAACCACGACAACGGGACGCGCAATCCCAAGGCGCAGTTCCGGTCTCCCGTGTCACGGGAGACGATCGACGGTGCCGCCAAGGTCGCCGGCCGGCTGGGCGTCTTCGACTGCTCCGGAGTGTCCGACGGTGCGGCATGTGCGCTGATCGTGCCTGCCGATCGCGCCCACGAGTACACCGACACCCCGATGTTCGTCGAAGCTCTGGCGCTGGTAGCCGGATCGACCAAGGGCTCGATGGATCCGGCGTACGACTACACGACGTTCCCCGAGGTGGTCAAAGCCGCGAAAGACGCGTACGCACAGGCAGGTATCGACCGTCCCGCCGATCAACTGTCGCTGGCAGAAGTCCACGACTGCTTCACCCCGACGGAAATCGTCCTGATGGAGGACCTGGGGTTCTCCGAGCCCGGGCACGCGTGGAAGGACGTCCTCGGCGGTGACTTCGACGCCGACGGGCGCTTGCCGATCAACCCCGACGGTGGCCTGAAGTCGTTCGGCCATCCGGTCGGAGCGAGCGGGCTGCGCATGCTCTACGAAGCATGGCTCCAATTCCGCGGGCAGGCAGGTGCGCGTCAGCTGTCCGACCCGCACACTGCGCTGACCCACAATCTGGGCGGGCGGCCCGGCGGCTGCGTGTCGTTCGTGTCGGTGGTGTCGAGGGAGCGGCGCACCCACTAGAAGACACTCACCACTGGCTGAACGCAGCCGCCGGTCCCTCACGCCGTGCTGCGCGGGCCGGGGGTGAAGGCGACCGGCATCGACGTCAGCTCGTTGGAGAAGTTCGAGACCAACCTGGTGACCTCCCCGGTGATGCGCATGTCGGGTATCCGGCGGGCCACTTCGTCGATGAGCGTCGTGAGTTCGAGTCGCGCCAAGGGGTTTCCGATGCAGAAGTGCGCGCCACCACCACCGAATGCCTGGTGCGCGGCCTTGTTCCGGGAGACGTCGAAGCGTTCGGGATCGTCGTTCAACTCGGGATCCCGCGAACCTGCCGGATACCAGAGCGCCACCCGGTCGCCCTCCTTCACAGGATGGTCGTCGACGACCGTTTCCTTCTGCGCCACCCGCGTGAAGTACACGATCGGTGACACCCACCGCAGCATCTCCTCGACGGCATTGCCGACACCGGAGGGGTCCGCCACCAGCTTGCGGTACTCGGCACCGTGCTCGATCAATGCCCGCATCCCGCCGGATGCGGTGTTGCGGGTGGTGTCGTTGCCCGCGAACATCAGCAGTGCGAAGAAGTAGGTGACCTCGGCCTCCGACAGGCGTTCGCCGTCGACCTCGGCGGCGATCATCCGGGAGATCAGGTCGTCGCCGGGGTTGGCCGCGCGCTCGGCCGTGATCGTGGTCAGGTACCCGCCGATCTCCATCAGGGCGCCCAGCCCGAGCGCGGGATCGGCCGTCGCGGCCGCCTTCGACAGCTTGTTGGTCCACTCGAACAGCTGCCTGCGATCGTCCTGAGGCACGCCGAGCATGTCGGCGATCACGCGCAGGGGCAGCTCGACGGCGATGTCGTCGACGAAGTCGCATTCACCGCGTTCGATGACCTCGTCGATCAACTCGGTGACGGTGCCGCGGACCTCGTCGGCCTTCTGTCGAATCAGCTTCGGCGTGAAGACGGCTTGAACGATGTTGCGCACCTTGGTGTGTTGCGGCGGATCCATGCCGAGGATCACCACGCGCAGCACCTCGATCGGCACGGCGCCCTGCGCCGTGGTGAAGACCCCGCCGCGCGCCGACGAGAACGTCGCGGGGTCGCGGCTGATCGCGGCGATGTCCGCCGCCTTGGTGAACGACCAGAACCCCGGTTCGTCGCCGTCCGTGGGGTTCCAGTGCGGCGTCGACTGCTCGCGCATCCGGGCGAACAACGCGTGCGGTGGCCCTGACTCGAAATAGCGAAGATCGGTGAGGTCGACGGTGTCGAGGTCGACCTCGGTGAAGTCGTCGGTGATCGTCATGGGTCAGTTCTCCGTTTCCATCCGGTGGTCGATGAGTGAGTTCACAGGTCCAGCACCAACTTCGGTGAGCGCGACCGCGAGACGCAGGTCAAGATGACATCGCCGGCGGCTCGCTGGTCGTTGGTGAGGACCGAATCCCGATGCTCTGGATCGCCTTCCAGTACCGATGCCTCACACGTCCCGCACACGCCCTCGAGGCAGGACGAGAAGATCTCGACGTCGGCGTCTTCGAGGGCTTCCAGAATCGATGTGTCGGCGGAGACGTCGACGGTGATGGCGGACTTGCGACACACCACCTGGAAGGACTCGAGACCGCCATCGTCGGGCTCGTCGAACTGTTTGGCCGTGAACCGCTCCACGTGCAGACTCCCGGCCGGCCATGCGCCGCAGTGTTGTTCGACCGCGGCCAGGAGCGGTTCGGGGCCGCAGCAGTACACCAGGGTGTTCTCCCGGGGGTCGGCGAGTTCTCCTGCGATGTCGAAGATTCCGTTCTCGTCGTCGCGCCACAGACGCACGCGGTCGCCGTGGCGCTCGACCAGGTTGTCGGCGAAGGCCATCGTCGAGGCACTGCGTCCGAGGTAGAGCAGCGACCAGTCCTTGCCGGATCGGTGCGCCTCTTCGGCCATCGCCATGATCGGCGTGATCCCGATTCCACCGGCGATGAACAGGTAGGTGTCCGCGTCGGTGAGCGGGAAGTTGTTGCGCGGGCCACGCACCCGCACTGTGCTGCCGGTGACCAACCGGTCATGGACGAACTGCGATCCACCGCGGCTGTTCGGGTCCAGCAGAACTCCGATGCGCCAGTGGCCCGAGTCGCGAGGGTCACCGCACAGCGAGTACTGACGGACGAGTCCGTCGTCGAGGAGGAGATCGATGTGTGCCCCCGGCGACCACGTCGGCAGGTCCCGGCCGTCGGCGTCCGAGAGCGTCAGGACGACGACGCTGTCGGCGGCGTCGCAACGCTCGACGACGGTGAGGTCGGTGGTGAATTCCTGGTCGGTCATGATCCTGCGCCTTCGTGATCGCCGGTCGCCACAGACACCAGCTCGTCGAGCTCGGTTTCGATGTCGCGCAACAAGTCCCAAGCGTCGGTCAGTGCGTCACCGTCACCGACGATGCCGATGTCCATCTGGTCGCAGTAGCTGACGACCGTGATGTTCAAGGCGAAGCCGTCGAACACCACGCTCATCGGGTAGTGGGCCTGCAGCGGTGCCCCGTGGCAACTCTGCGTCGTCGGCGACCCGGGGACGTTGGACAGAATCAGGTTGATCGGCGGCTTGACGAGTCCTGAGGCGACCACTCCGAGCAGACCCCTGGCCGCGACCCCGAACACCGGGCTCGGGATGGGGTCGTTGACGTCGCTCAACAGAGACGGTGGCGCTTCCCGCATACGGGCCTTCGCGTGACGCATCCACTCGTGGGCGAATGACAGGCGTTCGCGCGGGTCGTCATGGTGGGTGGGCAGCGGCGCGATGATCGAGGAGATGGCGTTGCCGAACCGCTCGGCGGCATCGGGCGCCCGGGTCGACATCGGCAGGTACGCCACGAGGGGATCGTCTGGTAGCTCCTCGGTGGCGAGCAGTCGCCGCCGCAGCGCACCCCCGCACATGGCGACGACGACGTCGTTGACGGTGATCCCGAACGCGTTCTTGACGGCCTTGACGTCGGAGAGGCTCACGGATCCGAAGGCCACCGAGCGCGTCGGTCCGAGCTTGGTGTTGAAGCGGGTCCGCGGTGCGACCAATGCTTGTCGGGGAGCGGCGGGATTGACGGCTCTGCTGAGCGCCTGCACGCCCGGAAGCGACCGTAGGGGTGGCACCTGATCGAGGTGTCCCAGCGTCTTCGGCGCTGCCAGCGCCGCCCGCACGCTCCGAATGGGCATCGACGCCAGCCCGGACAGCGCCAGGACCGCACGATTGGGGTCGTCCGTCGTCATCTCGACCGCTCCGGTGAACAGGTCGGGATCGGCCTGGTCGAGGAAGATCGAGAAGATCTCACCGGCGGCGATCCCGTCGACCACGGAGTGGTGCAGGGTGAACACCACTGCGGTGCGTCCCGGCAACCCGTGCACGACGCGCAGCCGCCACAACGGTGTGTCGCGGCTCAGCCGAGTCGCCATGATCGCGGCGACCTCGTCGGCCAGCGCCGCCTCGTCCGCGGGCTCGGCCAGTGTCACCTCGGAGATGTGATCGTCGAGATCGATTGCGACCTCGGCGAATACGGGATGCTCGAGATCGAGTGGCACGGTGACCAACTGCCACCGCAGCGGTGGACACGCGTGGATGCGCTCGGCCACCCGCTTCGTCATCGAGACAGCGCTGATGGTCTCGGGGTCGTCTGTCTCGTAGATCGCGACGCCGCAGTACTGCGCGCCGAAGTTGCCGACCTCGGCCGCGAGGAACTGCGCGTCCAGACTCGAGAGCCTCTGCATGAGAAAACCTCCGGGGTTTCGATGGGATCTGACGGTCAGGCACTCAGGGACGGCACTCCGAGGCTGCGCACCCGCGGCCTCCTGATGACTCCGGTGAGCGCGGCGCCGGTCACTCCGCCGTCGACGACGAGCGCGTGCCCGTTGATCCACCGGGATGCGCCCGACTGCAGCGCGACAATGGCATCGGCGACGCCGCAGGGGGTGAGCACGCGCGTGAAGTCGTCGTCGTCCGCCGATACGGTCGACGGTCCCGGCCCGCAGAGCACCGCGTTGATGCGCACTCCGAGCGTGGCCAGGACCAGCCCCATCGCTTGCGCGTAGACGGTGGCCACCTCTTCGGAGAACGACGCGGCGTCGAGATCCGCGCTGTGGTCGGCGAACCATCGCAGACCCTCGTCGATGCTCTCGGCGGCGAGCAGCTCGTCGATCAGGGGCAACCGGGTGGGCCAGTCGATCGCCGCGGTCGACACCACGATGGTGACGCAGGCACCGGGGTTGAGGCGTTCGTAGAGCGACTCGCAGATATGCCGTAGCGCAAGCGCATTCACGGTGACGATGCGGGCGGGGTCGGCGATCGACGGTGCGCTCGCGATGTAGGTGAGGCCGTCGAACGTGCCGTCGATCCTGCCCAGGCACGCATCGATCTGATCTTCATTCGACAGGTCGATGTCGAAGCACGTGGACACCGATGCCGGCGACGTCCCGTGGTCGATGCCGATGACCTCAGCGCCGGAGTCGAGCAGTCGGACCGCGAGCGCTTCGCCGATCTCTGACGCGGAACCGACGACGATGTGGCGGCCTCCTCCGGGTGTTTCGATGCTCATGGTGTCTCCTCGGTCGGCGATGGTGCGCAACGTGTTCGACGTTACGAAGGCGGCTCCGGGGGCGGCTACGTCACCATGCGACGAAGTCGGGGACGACTTTGCGGCTCGAGTTGGCCGGAACCGACAACTGGGTTTCGGGCGCCTGGTTTCCGACGCTGTGTGAGTGAACCGGCTCTAGGGTCGGGTGCCATGGAGTCACGTGCGAGCGAGGTGGACGTCGTGGCCGAGCACGCCGCGGCGATCGTCAGTCGGCTGGACGGCAGGCTCGGCGAGATCGTGGACTCGGTGCAGGAGATCCTCGTCGGTGAGTTCGCCGAGATCGGCGGTAACGGGGAATTGCTGGACCTGCTGCGGGACGCAGTGGAAGGCAATCTCGCCGCCTACCTGCCGGCGATCCGGCATCGCATACCGGTCGAGAAGATCCAGCCCCCGACTCCGGCTCTGGAGCATGCGCGTCGCATGGCGCAGCGAGGAGTACCTGCCAACACCCTGGTTCGCGGTTACCGACTGGGGCATCGGGCTCTGCTGGACCGTCTGGTGGCCGAGATCGCGACGGCGAACCTGGACTCTGAACTGGGACTCCATGTGTTCCAACGGCTGTCGGCAGTGTCCTTTGCCTACATCGACTCCACGATGGAGGAGATCCTCGACAGTCATCAGCAGGAGCGCGATCGGTGGTTGACGAACAAGAGCCGGCTTCGCGCCGTGCGTGTCCGCGAGGCCCTCGAGGCCCCGGACGTGGACGTCGACGAGATGACCACCGCGACCGGGTATCCGTTCGCCCGCACGCACCTGGCGCTGGTGGTGTGGCTCGACGGCCCGGCGGCTGGTGACGAACTCACTCGGCTCGAGCGCTTCGCGGGTCTCCTCTGCCACGCAGTGGCTCCCGCTGGTCGTCCGCTGTTCGTGGCGGCCGACGGGCTGTCGGGCTGGGTGTGGTTCAGCGTCGACGACGCTCTGGTGGCCGATGTGCACATGCGGGTCCGGTCGTTCGTCGACGCGCAGCCCGACGCGCCGCGCGTGGTGATGAGCAATCCCATGCGGGGGCTCAACGGATTTCGGCGCGCGCATCGACAGGCGCTGGATGTGCGGGCCACGGTGCTGGCGTCGTCACTGCCGACACCGTCGTTCACGGCGGCGTGCGACCCAGGAGTCCAGGTGGCGGTGCGTTTCCGCGAAGACCTGGACGGAGCGCGGGAATGGGTCCGCTCGGTGCTCGGTGACCTGGCAGAGGACAATGAGGCCACCGAGCGGCTCCGGGAGACGCTGCAGCTCTTCCTCCGGTCCGCATCGAGCTTCAAGGCGACCGCTGACCTGCAGCATCTGCACGTCAACTCGGTCAAGTACCGGGTCCAGCGCGCCATCGAACGGCGGGGCCGTGAGGTGGCCGAGGACCGCCTCGATGTCGAGGTCGCGCTGCTACTCGTCCGATGGTTCGGCGGTGCGGTCCTCGCCTGAGCGGCGCGACTCTTCTGCTGCGGATTCGATGCCGGTCGGTAGCCATCTGCCACTGGCGCCACCGACTGTTGGGTCGGCCCTGTCTTGACTGATCAAAATTTTTTAACGTAGATTCAACGCGAATGTCGAGAGCGTGAGGATGGAGCGTCCGTGCCAGGAGTGGAAGACAAAGTCGTCGTCGTCACCGGAGCTGGTGGTGGTCTGGGCCGGTCCTACGCGCGATTCCTCGCCGCGAACGGGGCCCTGGTCGTGGTCAACGATCTGGGCGGCTCGCGTGACGGGTCGGGCGCCGGCCAGGCCGCGGCCGACACCGTGGTCGACGAGATCAAGGCCGCCGGCGGGCGTGCGGTTGCCAACTACGATTCGGTCGCCGATCCCGCCGGCGCTGCCGCCATCGTCGAGACCGCCCTCACGGAGTTCGGCGCCGTCCACGGTGTGGTGAGCAATGCCGGAATCCTGCGTGACGGTGCGTTCCACAAGATGACGGACGACAACTGGGATGCCGTGGCGAAGGTCCACCTCTACGGTGGCTACCACGTCGTCCGCGCTGCCTGGCCGCATCTGCGGGAGCAGAAGTTCGGCCGTGTGGTCGTGGCCACCTCGACCAGCGGTCTCTACGGCAATTTCGGGCAGGCGAACTACGGCGCGGCCAAGGCCGGGTTGGTCGGACTCATCAACACCCTGGCCATCGAAGGCGCCAAGTACGGCATCACCGCGAACGCGATCGCGCCGCTGGCAGCGACCCGGATGACAGCTGACATCGCACCGCAGGAGGTGCTCGACAAACTCGACCCCGAGTTGGTGGCGCCGGCCGTGGGCTACCTCTGCTCGGACGAAAACACCGACACGGGTTCGGTGTTCGTGGTCGGCGGTGGCCTCGTGCAGCGCGTTGCCCAGTTCCAGAACTCGGGAGTCACGTTCAGCAGCCCGCCGACTCTTGCCGAGATCGGCGCTCAGTGGGGCGTCATCAACGACATGTCGGACGCCACGCTGGGGAGCAACCCCGTCTGAGGTGTTCGACGCAGCGCGTCAGGGAGGTGTTCGATGAGCAGCACGGAAGACGCGGTGACGTCCGTCCTGCGCCCTGGTGACCTTGCCCAGCTGGATGCAGATCGCACCGTGCCTCTGTCGGAACACACGGTGGGCGGTCTGCTCTCGGTGCGCGCATCGGAGCATCCCGACCGGGAAGCTCTGGTCGGGGTACGCCACGGCAGCGATGTCGTGACGAGGCTGACCTACGGCGAGCTGCTCGACGAAGCCACCCGAGCGGCCGCCGTGCTCCGCGCTACCGTCCCAGCTGGCGGTTTCGTCGCGCTGTGGTCTCCCAATGTCGTCGAGTGGACGGTCATCCAGTACGGAGCCGCGTTAGCGGGCGTCGTGCTCGTCGCGCTCAACCCCGTGTTGCGAGACGACGAACTCGACTACGCCCTCAGGCACAGTCGAGCGTCGCTCCTCCTGCACGCATGCGTGAGCCGCGATTACGACATGGCGACCGTGGCCGATCGCGTCTGCGCGGACATCCCCGACATCACGCGGATGTCGCTCGACGAGTTCAGCGGTAGCCAGCCCCGGACTGAAAGCCCTGTCCCACCTGATGATCCGGACGCAGCGGTGATGCTGCAGTACACGTCGGGCACCACCGGCAGACCGAAGGGCGTGCTGCTGACGCACCGAGCGTTGGTGAACGTGGCGAAGCTGACCGTGGAAGCAGCAGGTGTCCAGCCCGGCGCGGTGTGCTTCAACCCGCTGCCGCTGTTCCACACGGCGGGCTGCGTGATCGCGACGTTGGGACCGCTGTGGGTGGGCGGTGTCTCGATCCTGTCCCAGCGGTTCGTCCCGTCTGACGCGCTGGCCGCCCTGCGGGACGAGAACGTCGACGTGCTGTTCTACGTTCCGACTCTGTTGACGGCACTGCTCGACGAACAGCGCGCGAGTGCTGATGCCGCACCGACTCTCGATGTCGTGATGGGCGGTGCCGCGAACGTCCCGGCGGAGCTCATCGACGGTGTCTCCACGGTCTTCGGAGCCGAGGTCCTGAATCTGTACGGCCAGACCGAACTCGCCCCGGTCTTGTCGATGACACGACCGCAGGACGACCGCGAGGATCAGCTCATCACCGTCGGGCGGCCGCTGCCGCAGGTGGAGTGCAAGATCATCGACCCTGACACGGGCCGCACGGTGCGCGTCGGTGAGATCGGCGAGATCTGCGCGCGCGGTTACCAGCAGTTCGTCGAGTACCTCCACGATCCGGCGGCGACCGCACGCGCTCTCGACGGCAACGGCTTCGTGCGGACCGGCGACCTCGGTGTCATGGACGATCGGGGATTCCTCAGGGTCACTGGACGATTGAAGGAACTGATCATCCGTGGCGGTGAGAACATCGCTCCCGCCGAGGTCGAGAACGTGATCGGGCGCCACGAGGATGTCAGCGACGTCGTGGCACTCGGGCTGCCCGACGATCGCTGGGGTGAAGTCGTCGCGGTGGCGTGCCGCCTGAAGCCGGGTGCTCGACCTGGGCTGCGGGAGAACCTGGTCGAGTTCGCGAAGTCCCAGCTCCCCGGCTACAAAGTGCCGTCACGCTGGTTCGTCGTCGACGACTTTCCGATGACCCCGACAGGGAAGGTGCAGCGATTCGCGCTGCGCGACGCAGCTGTGGATCAGCGGCTCCGCGAAATATGACCGCGCCCAGTTCGATCGATCGGCGACGGCAGCGACTGCTCGCCCGATTTCCGGTGTGGCGGCCCCGCAGTCTCGCGCAGTGGCTCGACGACTGCACGCAGGCCTACGCCGATCGACCGTTCGTGATCTCGGACTCCGCGACGTCGACCTACGCAGACGTCGCCGACCAGTCGCGGCGGCTGGCCGCCGGCCTCCACGCGCTGGGTGTCCGAGAAGGCGATCGCGTGGGCATGGTGATGGCCAACTATCCCGAGTTCGTGCCGGTGAAGTTCGCGATCGCCCGGCTGGGGGCCGTCGCCGTCCCCTTCAACTATCTCTACCGCGAGCGCGAACTGGGTTTCGTCGTCGCCGACTCCGGATGCCGGGTGATCGTGTCGATGACGGCGTTCGGATCCCTGGACTATCAGGCCATGTTCGACTCCTTCGCGCCCGGCTGGGACAGGCCGGATTTCGCGGAGCGGTCGGCCGCCGACGACCCGGTGCCGAATCTGCGCGACGTCGTGGTGCTCGAAGTCGATGCGCCGCCGCGGCGTGGAGCGCACACGCTGACACAGCTCGCCGCACTCGGAGAGCAGCGGTCGCAACCGGATTCGAGCGTGGACCCAGCCGCTGCCGGTGACATGCTCTACACCTCCGGGACCACGGGATCACCCAAAGGCGTTGTGGTGTCCAACGATGCCGTGTTGCGGACGGCGTATGCCTCGGCGCTCACCCGCGCCTACGAGGATGGTCGTCGCATCCTGTTCTCGCTGCCGTGCTACCACATGTTCGGCTACATCGAGGGTCTGTTGTCGTCGATGTTCGTCGGAGGCGCCGTCGTGCTGCAACCGTCGTTCAGCGCGGAAGGTTACTTCCGGGGTGTCGCCGTCCACCAGGCGACCGACCTCCTGTGTGTCCCGACGATGGCGGTGGCCATGGTGGAGAGCCACGCTCGACACGGCGTCGACCTCTCCTCGCTGCGGGCGGTGCTGTGCGGTTCAGCGCCGGCTCCGGTGTGGTTGTGGCGCAGGTTCGCCGAGGAATTCGGCGTCTCCGAGATCGTCACCGGTTACGGCATGACCGAGTGCGGTGGCGCGATGACGCTCACCCGGCCCGAGGATCCGCTCGAGCTGACGTCCGAGACCGTGGGCCGGCCGAAGATGGCGGGCGCCGCCGGACTCGGTGGAGGGGGTGACATCGTGGAGTACCGGACGGCAGATCCCGACAGCGGCGAGCTCCTCGCGCCGGGTGCCGAAGGCGAACTCGTCTCCCGCGGCCCGACCACGATGAGCGGTTACTGGAACAGGCCGGTCGAAACGGCCCGATGCCTACACGACGGCTGGCTTCACTCCGGCGATCTCGGCCGCGTACGTGCCGACGGATACCTGGAAGTGACGGGACGCAGCAAGGAGCTCTACAAGAGCGGCGGCGAACTCGTGATGCCCAAGGAGATCGAGGACCTTCTCGCCGCACATCCGGACATCAGTCAGGTCTACGCGATCGGGTTGGTGGACGACCGATGGGGTGAGATCGGTTGTGCCGTCGTGGTGAGAACACCCGGAGCGCTGATCGACGAGGACGACGTGCTCGAGCTCTGCCGTCAGGCGCTGGCGCGATTCAAGGTGCCCAAGCGGGTGGTGTTCATGGCGGCCGACGATCTCCCGACCACGCCCACCGGAAAAGTCCAGAAGTATCGGCTCGTCGAGCGGCTGCAGCGCTCACCGGTCGCTCAGGCAACTGCGAAGAGCTCGACACCGTCCTCGTCCTGAACCGTCAGGGAATGCCGCGAGACCAGCAGGCGCAGGTGCGACTGGACTTCGAGCACCGCCGTCATCGCATGGACGACGCCGAGCTCGTCGAGGGATCGCTCTCGCCGCGTCCAGACCATCCGTCCAGCCACGTCGAACGCCGTCTGCGCGCCGGCCGCCACCAGATCGGCGACCTGGTCGAGGCGGTCGCGGTGGTGGTCGAGCAGCTCGAGGGCCCTCGCGCGGGTCGCGCGGTCGGCGGGTCCGTGCGCCGGCAGCATGCGTGCGTCAGGGAGGTCGACGAACAGTTGCAGCGACGACAGATAGGAGCGCAGCGGCAGGGGGCCGGGCGCGCGTTCGAATGCGATCGAGGGCGTGATCCGCGGGAGCAGATGGTCGCCACTGAAGACGAGTCCGTGCTCGACGTCGTCGAAGACCACGTGACCGCGGGTGTGGCCGGGCGTTGCGCGCGCGACGATCCGAATTCCCCCGCAGTCGATTTCGTCACCGTCGTCGATCCATCGGTCAGGAGGGGAGAACGCGACGTCTCGCTCGTAGGGTTCCCACTGCAGGCGCGCAACGTGGTCGGCCAGCTCGGCCGCGCCGGCCGCGCGGAGCATCGGCAGCTGACGAGGATGCACTCCCTCCGCGGGATCGAAAGCCTCGATGCTGTGCCGTTCCTCTCGCCCGAGCAGGAGTTCGATGCCGTACCGATCCCGCCACACCACGCCGAGCGAGTAGTGATCCCAGTGCTGGTGGGTCGCGAGGATGCGGCGGACGTCCCGGCGGTGCAGGCCCACCGCATCGAGTGCCGCACGCAGGGTGCTCTCGGAGTGCTCCATCGCCCAGCCCGGGTCGACCAGCGTGACACCGTCGGCGCCCTTGATCACGTAGGCGTTGACGACCTTCAAGTCGGGCAGCGGCAGGGGTAGCGGCACTCGGATGACGTGGTCAGCGATGTGCTCCACCGCGAGATCGGACTGCTCCGACGTGGCTCGCTGCGACAACCGAATCTCCTGTCCGATGACCGTCCGATGACCCCACAAGAAAATTTAACACAAGTTAGAAAGCTGTGTTAGCGTGGTTGGACGGGTCGGTCGCTGTCGCGACCGGGGAACGCGAGTGGGCACGATCTCGGAGGTGGCACTGTCGATGGCGCGATCAGCTGCCACAGTCCCCGACGCGCCGCCGCGGTCGATGACCGCGCGCCCTCGTGCTCTGGCCGGCTGGTTGCAGAGCCGCGATGTGCCGGTCCGCGGGCGATTGACGATGACGAAGATGTCGACGGCGCTGACGATCGTGACCTGGCTCGTCCACGATCAGGCACGGCATCGGTGGATCCTGCGGGAGCGGGCCGACACGCGGGGATTCGCCCGCGAGGTGGCAGTGCTGGACGCCCTGAGGCGCGACGGGCTCCCGGTACCCGACGTGGTCGGATACGACGACGGTTGCCGGGGCGGTTCCTTCGTCGTCACCACGTGCGTGGACGGAAGCCCACTCGGTGACGGCACGAGCCACCTGTCGCCGATCGTCGGTCGCAGTCTCGTGATCCAGGTGATCGATCTGCTCGCTCGCCTGCACGACACCCCGGTCATCCCCGCCATACCGCGGTTCGCCGCGGGTCACCTGGACAGACAGTTCGCGAGTATGACGGACCTGTGGTTACGATCCGGAAGCGGAGGCGCACACGACTCCGCATGGCGTGCGGTACGAGCCCGCCTGATTCAGACGCGGCCCCGGGATGAGCCCCGAGCGACGCTCGTGCACGGCGATTTTCGGCTCCAGAATGTCCTCTGTGGCGACGGCCGGGTCACCGGCCTGCTGGGGTGGGACCGCTGCACCGTGGGTAATCCTCTGTCAGACCTTGCCTGGCTGGTGAACAGCTGGGCGGCGACCCCAGGCGACGGAGTCCCGGATCGATACGAGCTCGTCGAGATCTACCGGTCTCGGACGAGTATCGCGCTGGGCGACCTGAACTTCCACCGCGGCATGGCGCATTGGATCTCGGCAACGCTGCTGCAGGCGATGGAGACAACCCGGCGGACCTCGGGCGAGCACCAGCATCAGCCGGCCGACGTGGACTTGGCGATACAACACGAGTTGATCTCGGCTGCAGAGCTTCTCGGGAGGATTCGATGATCGGCGTCCTGGATGACTACACCCACACCGTGGGGCCGGAGAAGAACTTCAACGAGTCGATGTACTTCCAGTTCTACGACCCGCAGCAGCGCATCGGTGGCTTCCTCCGATTGGCCAACCGACCCAACGAGGGAATGGGTGAGCGCACCGTCTGTCTCTACCTACCAGATGGGTCGCTCGCGTTCGGGTATGCACGTCCACAGGTGACCAGTAACGACGCCATGGTCGGAGCCGGCCTGGCGATCGAGGTCGCCGAGCCCATGCGCACGCTGCGCGTCGTGTTCGTCGGCGACGTCAGCGTTCTCGCCGACCCTCGCAGCATGATCGACCCGAAGCGAGCTCTGGGCACCAGTCCGACGGTGGAATGCTCAGTGGCACTGGAGTACAACGCACTGACAACAGCGCACGAGCAGACCTTCGACGGTGACGGCGCATCCTTTGCTCCGAATCATTACGAGCAGCTCGCCACCGCACGTGGCCGGATCAGCCTGGGCCAGCAGTCCTTCATGGTCAGCGGGCATGGACTCCGCGATCACTCGTGGGGCCCCAGGTCGTGGCAGGCCCCGTGGTTCTATCGCTGGCTCCACGGCTCGTCGGCGACGCGCGGTTTCATGGTCGCGTACTTCGGAGATCCCGACGGCACGAGTCGCCGCGGTGGCTTCGTGTTCGACGACGGCCGACTGCATCCCTGCGTCGACGTCGAGATCACCACCGGACGCGACGACGACGACTTCCAGCGCACGATGTCGGTGATCGCGCACGGTGAGCACAGATCGTGGCGATTCGACGGCGTCGCCCTGTCGTCGGTCCCACTCCGACATCGCTCGGCCGACGGGGCTGCGCACACGCGCATCGTGGAATCGGTCGTGCGCTGGCATACCGACGACGGACTCGAATTACACGGGATGGCCGAGTATCTCGACCAGATCCAGGATGGCCGCCCCGTGGGCCAACTCGTATGACGGAGGAAGGGAAACACATGCTGGTCTTCGCTGACCTCGAGGAGTTCACACAAGCTGCCGGTACGGAGCTGGGTCCCACCGACTGGCTGGAGATCGACCAGGAGCGGGTGAATAGGTTCGCCGACGCGACCGATGATCACCAGTGGATCCATGTCGACCCCGAACGCGCGGCAGACGGCCCGTTCGGCGGAGCCATCGCCCACGGACTGCTGACACTCTCGCTGCTGCCGCGGTTCATGCACGATCTCTACCGGGTCGACAACGTCGCGATGGCGATCAACTACGGATTCAACAAGGTCCGTTTCATCACGCCTGTTCCGGTCGGCGCGAAGCTCCGTGCCCGGTCGGTGATCAGTGAGATCAGTGCCCTGGACAACGCGGCTCAGGCCACGCTGGTGACGACCATCGAGGTGGAGGGTGCGCAGAAGCCGGCCGCAGTGATCGAATCGATTGTGCGCTATGCCAATTGATCCCGTGCGAGCTGACACCACACACGACCGGGGAGTGCACACCGCCCAGCGGCTCTACGAGGCGCTCGCCGCCGGCGACCGTGACACCCTCGACGCACTCCTGGCCCCCGATTTCGTCGGGCACGCCGCGGCAGGGATGCCACTGAACATGGGCGGTACGCATCTGGGGCCCGACGCGATGCGTTCCAACCTCTGGGGGCGGATCGGTGAGCACTTCAGGGCCCGCGCCGTCCCGTCGGAGTTCCAGGAGTTCGCCGACGGCCGTCTCGCCGTCATCGGCTCCTACCGCGGGGTGGCACGCAAGTCCGGTTCCGAGCTTGACGCGGCGTTCGTGCACGTCCTCGAGTTCGACGGCCAGGGTCGGATCGCGTCCCTGCATCAGCTCACCGACACCGCAGCCTGGCATGCGGCGCTGGAGGGCACCGGTCCACCGAAGACCATCGACTACCGCGTCGACAACGGTCTGGCGACGATCTGCCTGAACCGGCCCGAGCAGCGCAACGCCATCGATCTGCAGATGGGTCGTGACACGCTCGAGGTGGCCAGGCGTGTTGCGGCTGACCGGTCCGTGCGTGCGGTACTCATCTGCGGCAACGGACCCGCGCTGACCGTGGGCGGAGACATCTCGTACTTCCTCGACGGACGAGCCGAGCAGTTCGGCGATCTCTTCAAGGCGATGACGACACCGTTCCACGAGGGTTTCGAGATCCTCAGCCGTATCGATGCCCCGATCGTCACCGCGGCGCACGGGGCAGTGGCCGGCGGAGGTCTGGGATACGTCTACGCGGCAGACATCGTCGTCGCCGCCGACGACGCCCGCTTCGTCACGGCTTTCGCCGGCATCGGCCTGTCGGGCGACGGTGGCGGCACCTACCACCTGCCCCGCCTGATCGGTCCGCGCAGAGCAGCCGCGGCCTATCTGCGGAACACCCCGATCTCGGCTGCCGAAGCCCTGGAGTGGGGACTGGTCAACGAACTCGTGCCCGCCCCCCAGGTGCGTGACCGTGCGACCGCGATCGCGCGTGAACTGGCCAGTGGACCCACCGTCGCGTTCGCGACGATGCGCGCATTGCTGCGCGACACCTGGCGCCACGACCTGCCGACGCAGTTCGCCGCCGAAAGCAAGGGAATCAAGCTCACCGGCGACAGCCGCGACGCCGCAGGCGCCATTGCGGCATTCGCCGACAAACAACGACCGACATTCGAAGGACGGTGACCGTGTCCGGATTGATCAACGACAACGACGAGCACGCAGCGATCAGGGCGGCCGTGGCGGGCATCGCCGAACGGCATGGCGCACAGTACTTCCTGCAGCGCGGGCGCACCGGCGAGGACATCACCGAGCTGTGGAAGGATCTTGGCGCCGCAGGCCTGCTCGGGGTGCACCTGCCCGAGGAGTACGGCGGCGGCGGTGGCGGCATGGCCGAGGCCGTCGTGGTCGTCGAAGAGCTTGCAGCCCACGGCATGCCGATGCTGATCTGGGTGATCTCGCCCGCGATCTGCGGCTGCATCCTGGCCCACCACGCGTCGGACGAGATGAAGCGGGCATGGCTGCCCGGAATCGCCGACGGCAGTCAGAAGATGGCGTTCGGGCTCACCGAACCCGACGCCGGTTCCAACAGCCACAACGTCAAGACCACCGCGCGCAAGACCGCGAACGGCTGGGTGATCAACGGTTCGAAGTACTACATCTCCGCCGTAGATCAGTGCGACGCGGTGCTGCTGGTGGCCCGCGACGGCGACCTGTCGACGCCGGAGAAGTCGCGCCTGTCGCTCTTCGTCGTCCCGACCGACGCGAAGGGCTTCTCCTACCAGGAGATCGACACCTCGATCGTGTCGCCCGACAAGCAGTTCACGCTGTTCCTGGACGACGTCGAGGTCGGCGAGGACGCCCTGATCGGCACGGCGGGCAACGGCCTGCGACAGGTGTTCGACGGGCTCAATCCCGAGCGCATCCTCGTCGGTGCGATCTGCGGAGGGGTGGGGCGCTACGCCATCGACAAGGCGGTCGCCTACGCGAAGGAACGCACGGTGTGGTCGACGCCGATCGGTGCGCATCAGGGCGTCGCACATCCGCTGGCCGAATGCCACGTCAACGTCGAATTGAGCCGGTTGGCAACGGCATTGAGTGCCCAACAGTTCGACGCCGGCGAGTCGGCCGGTGAGGCGGCCAACATCGCGAAGTTCTCCGCATCGGAGGCGGCGCTCGCGGCGCTCGACCAGGCGATCCAGACCCACGGCGGCAACGGCCTGGCGCACGAGTACGGACTCTCGGAACTGTGGTTCATCACCCGCCTCATGCGCACCGCGCCCGTGAGCCGGGAGATGGTCCTCAACTACGTGGCCCAGACGTCCCTCGGCCTGCCGCGCTCGTACTGACCACTGACCTGAAGGAGACAACGACGATGACGTCTACAGAGAACCGATTCGACGCCGTGGTGATCGGCGCCGGTGCCGGCGGACTGTTCACCGCGGCCCGGTTGACCAAGCAGGGCTTCCGAACCCTCGTGGTGGAGCGTCTCGACAAGGTGGGCGGACGCGCGTCGACCGATGACATCGACGGGTTCAAGGTCAACACCGGTGCCATCGTGATCGAGGTCGGCGGTATCACCGAGCAGACCTGCCGGGAGGTGGGTGCGCGATTCGACATCCGTGAGCCCCAGCCCCCGATACTGTACCGCATCGCCGGCAAGGACGTCGACGTCACCGGTGGCGGATGGGGCTTCCTGCTCGGCAAGTTGACCCGCCAGGGTGCCAAGCTCGTCAAGGGCATCGGCGCCGCGCGCAACGACTCCGGCCTGCCCGAGGACGAGCTGTCCACCGCGGACTGGGTGCGTAAGTACACCAAAAACGAAGGTGTGCACGGGATCTTCCGCAACATGTGCGCATCGGTGTTCGCCGTCGGGTCTGAGGATCTGCCCGCCCGGGTCTTCCTCACCTACTTCACCCGTAAGAGTGCGTTCAAGCGATTCGGTTTCCACCCCGAAGGCACGATCGGGATCTGGCGGGCGCTGGCCGAGGTCGTGGAGAACAACGGCGGCGCCGTCTGGCTGTCCACCCCGGTGACCAAGATCCACACCGACGGCGACACCGTGACCGGCATCGACGTGACCCGCGACGGCGAGAGCGTCCGGATCGAGGCACCCGTCGTGGTCAGCGACGTCGGCCCCGCCGCGACGGTGTCGCTGCTGGGGGAGGAGAACGTGCCGCCCGACTACCAGGATCTGGTCAAGAAGGGCGACCGCCCCACCTCGATGATCTCGGTGAACTTCGCCAGCCAGGAGCGCCTCATCGACGTACCGGGCATGCTCAGCTTCTCCAAGTCGCGCCGGCTGGCCTACATCGCCAACTTCACCGACGTGTGCCCGGAGATGGCGCCGCCGGGATGGAACCTCTACGTCGGGACATCGGTGCCGGACAACCCGACCGGCGACTTCGACGAAGAGGCCGAGACCGAGTTCCTGCTGCAGGATCTGCGCGACAACATCGACGACTTCGACTCGCGAGCACGGATTCTCAACATCTCGGTCACCCGTGACGACTGGCCGCCGCAGCGTGCCGTCGCCGGCTACGACATGACGCACGACACGCCCTTCGCGGGCCTGTGGAACGTCGGTGACGGAGTCAAGGAATACGCGAACGGCGGCACCACCGCCTGCGCCGAAACCGCAGAGCTGGTGGTCGAGAAGATCGTCGCCACGCACCGGCCGATGGTGCTGAGCTGAGTCCAGTGCGAGGCACCCTCGCCAACGCCCGCAGCATGCTGTTCGTGCCGGGCGATCGGCCGGAGCGCTTCGGCAAGGCGGCGGCGAGCGGCGCCGACGCGATCGTGCTCGACCTCGAAGACGCGGTCGGCTCAGAGGCGAAGGATGCCGCGCGCGCCGCGGTCGACACGTGGCTCGGCGAGCAGGACGGGACCGTCGCCACCGTGGTCCGCATCAACGGCACCGAGACGCAGTGGCACGCCGAGGACGTCGCGATGCTGGCGCCGCACGGGTGCGCTGTCATGCTGCCCAAGGCGAGCTGTGCGGCGCAGGTGTCCGACGTCGCGGCGACGCTCGGCGGGGTTGGCGGGTTGGTCGCGCTGATCGAGACGGCCGGTGGAGTGCTTGCTGCACAGCAGATCTCCACCGCCGACGGGGTGGTCCGGACCGCGTTCGGCAGCGTTGATCTCGCTGCCGAGCTGGGTGTCTCGCCCGACGATCGTGATGCGATGCATCACGCGCGTGCCACGGTCATCCTGGCCGCGGCGGCCGCGGGCCGGCCGGCCCCGCTCGACGGGGTGACCACGGCGACGTCCGACGAGGACCAGCTCCGCGGTGACACCCGATACGCGGCCCGCTTGGGCTTCGGCGGAAAGTTGTGCATCCATCCGCGTCAGATCGAGATCGTCAACCACGGATTCAGTCCATCCGACACCGAGGTCGCCTGGGCACGAACGGTTGTTGAGGCGGCCGGCGGTGACGGCGTCTGCGTGGTCGAGGGCAGGATGGTGGACAAGCCCGTCGTCGACCGGGCTGTCCGGATCCTCGCCCGCGTCGCCACGGCGGAAAGCCCATCACCACTAGCGGGATAGGTCGATCACGTGAAATCGCTCGAGGATCCGATCGCGACGTTCAGAATCACCCAGGACGCGCTGGTGCTGGCGTGGATCTCGTCGAGCGTCGAGCGGCGGCTCGTCGAACAGTGGATGGCCGAGCAGCGGCGGGCCCGTCCCGACATCGATCTGCGCCTGATCCAGCTCCCGCACGGTGGTCCGCCGTCGACGTCCCTGCTCGACCTCGTCGCAGACGATCTCAGGAGATCGCGCGACCGTGTCGTCGTTCCGGTGCGAATGTTCTGGTCGATAGACGAGAGTGCGTCGAACTGGCGCGCGCTCGGCACTCTGCTCAGTGGCCGTGATCCCTACCGTCCCAGCCCGCGCAGGCAGGCCAGGATCGTACGGTCCGATCAGTCGAGGGCGCGCATCGTGGAGGCGGAACCGGCGACGGTGACCGAGCTGGACCGGCGGTGGCGCGACATCACGAGTGCGGGTGCGGACCGTGAGTTCGCGGGCTTCGTGATCCGGCGGGCGCGCCTGGCCCTGGAACGGGCGGAGTACCGGCTGCTCGGCCCGGAGTACAAGTCCCCGCGGCTGGTGAAGCCGGAGCTGTTGGCGTCGCTGCGATTTCAGGAGGGGGTGCGCCGCATCCCGGGCGCCACCCTCACCGAGGCCGGCGGCATTCTCGACGAGATGGCCACCGGGTGGAGCCGCTGGTCGGTCGACTTCGTTCCGTGGCTCGGGCGGATGATCTTCCGGAGGGGATTCGAACGCGACCTCGACTACGACGACGCCGACGTGTCGGCCATGAGCGAGGCATTCGCCGTTCATCCGGCGGTTCTGCTGTTCTCCCACAGGTCGAATCTCGACGCCCTGGTCCTCGCAGTTGCGATGCGGGACAACCACTTACCGCGTGCGCATCTCTTCGGCGGGATCAACATGGCCTTCGGTGTGCTCGGTCCCATCATGCGCCGGTCGGGAGTCATCTTCATCCGCCGCAACATCGGCGACAACCACCTCTACAAATACGTGCTCAAGCGGTACGTGAGCTACCTCGTGGAGAAGCGATTCAACCTCACCTGGTCCATTGAAGGGGGACGGTCGCGTACCGGTCACATGCTGCCGCCCCGGCTCGGTCTGCTCAGCTACGTCGTCGACAGTTATGCCGAATCGCGCAGCGACGACATCCTGCTGCAGCCGGTGTCCATCAGCTTCGATCAGCTCCACGAAACCGCCGAGTACGCCGCATACGCCCGGGGCGCCGACAAGACCCCCGAGGGCATGCGGTGGTTCGTCGACTTCATCAGGGCCCAGGGTCAGCGGCACTACGGAAAGATCTACGTGCGCTTCCCGCAGGCGGTGTCCATGCGCGCGCACCTCGGCACGCCGCAGCAGCTACGCGCTGCCGAACCCGCCGCCCCGACGTCTCGCGCTGCAGAAGATGGCGTTCGAGGTCGGATCCCGGATCCAGCACGCGACGCCCGTCAGTGCCACGGCGCTGATCTGCGCGGTGCTGCTCGCCGACAGGGGCCGGGCCAGATCGCTCCAGGAGATCCACGCGTCGACCCAGGACTGGCTCGACTATGTCGGGCGTCGCGGTGCGCCGGTGACGGAGAGCGCCGAGCGGTTACGTGAAATGCGCGGTGTGGGTTCGGCTCTCGATGCGATCTCGGGGGGACATCCCGTGACGCGGATCGACGGCGGATGGACACCGGTCTGGCGGATCACGCCGGACCGTGAACACGAAGCCGCCTACTACCGCAACACCATCAGCCACGTGTTCCTCGAGCGAGCGATCGTGGAACTCGCACTGATGCATGCGGTTCGCAGCGGCGGTGATCGCCGTGCGGCCTTCTGGAGCCAGTCGGCGGAACTCCGCGACCTGCTGAAGTTCGACTTCTACTTCGTGGACAGCGCGACCTACCGAGAACACATCGTCGAGGAACTGGCGCACCTCGGCGACTGGGAGGACGGGCTGGCCGCAGGGGAGGCCGGTGTCATTTCGATGGTGCGGAAGAAGGGTCCGATCACCGCGCCGACCATTCTGCGGTCGTTCTTCGAGGCGTACTCCGTCGTCGCCGACGTCCTCCACGCGTCCTCCGGCGCGCCGGCGGAACGGGATGTGGTCAAGCAGGCGCTGGGCGTCGGTCGGCAGTACCTGGCCCAGGGACGGATCAGCAGTTCGGAATCCGTCTCGACGCTGCTGTTCGCGACGGCGCGATGAAGATCGCAGGCGATCGCGGACTCCTCGTGAACGACGGCAGGGGACGAGCAGCGCTTCGCGACCAGCTCAGAGGCGTGCTCGCCGACCTCGACCGGCTGGCGTCCTTGACGGTCGAGCCTGCGCGGGATATCACTGCGCTGCAATGAAATCGACGATCAACCGGCCGACCAGTTCCGGGTCGTCGATCATCGGGACGTGGCCGACCCCGGGAACCATCGTCAGCTGCGCACCCGGCAGGGCGGCCAGCATCGGCACCCCGTACCGCATGAAACGGCAATGTCTTGTCCCGCACTCCCCACGCCACACGAACCGGGCAACCCAACTGTTCGAACGGCGCGATCGGTCCGCGATCCCGCGCCCCGGCGAGCAGATCCATCAGGATCGCGCACCCGGCCATGTCCTCCAGCGACGCCTCGACCTGGGCGAGTGTCATCCGGTCGCCGTGTTCGGCCATGGGCCGCAGCAGTATTCGTCGTGCGCGCGGACCTCTGGCCAACCGGCGCGCCACCGCGCTGTGCCGGGCGCCGATCGCGCCCGTCCGGAACAAGCGCAACAGCCTGCGCAGATCGCGGTCCGTCGACCAGGCGCCGGCCGGCGACAGTGCGAGTACCGATCTGGCGCGGCCGCGGCGCGCCAACTCCAGGGCCACCCATCCGCCAAGGGAGTTCCCGACCAGGTGGGCTTTCTCGATTCCTGCCGAATCGAACTCCCGACACAGGGCCTCGACGATGCCGTCGACGATCT
>NZ_JAQIIY010000008.1:0-285594 GCF_036946525.1 Mycobacterium kyogaense
CCGGCGGCGGCGGGTGGGGCCCGGTCACCACCAGCACGCTGCTGTCGCGCGGAAAGACGGCGCCGCGCACCGTCATTGGTTCGGTGAGCGCCTCGGAGTTCCTGGTGTCGGTGTCGGCGTCGATCGGCTTCCTGATCGGGCTGCGCGACGAGTTCTTCCAGAACTGGCCGGTGGTCGTCGGTTTGATGGTCGGCGGCGTGATCGCCGCGCCGATCGCGGCGTGGCTGGTGAGCCGCATCAGCCCTGCGCTGTTGGGCACCGGCGTCGGTGGGGTCATCGTGCTGACCAACAGCCAGAAGCTGGTGCACTTCTTCGACATTCAGTGGCCGTGGTCGACGGCCATCTACACGCTGATCGTGGTGGCGTGGATGTCGCTGGTGGTTTACGCGTGGCGGGTTTCGCGGGCGCCGAAGTCTCTGCCGGTGGTTGTCGGCGAACCGGACTCAGAAGTGCTCCCGCGCTGACTCCTGCTCGAGTACGGCGTCGAGATCGCCGAGGCGGTCCATCGAGGACACCGCGCGGCGGGTGCGCATGTTCTTGGCGAGCAGATCCCGGTGGCGGTGCGTGAAGGCCCAGTAGCCGGCGGTGAACGGGCAAGCATCCTCGCCGAGGCGCTTTTTCGGATCGAATGCGCAGTCGCCGCAGTGGTCGCTCATCTTGTTGATGTAGGCGCCACCCGAGGTGTAGGGCTTGGTGGCCAACAGCCCACCGTCGGCGTGCTGGCTCATGCCGACGACGTTGGTGGGCATCACCCAGCGGAACCCGTCGACGTAAGCGGTGGCGAACCATTCGGTCAGCTCGTCGGGACGGTAGCCGCGTTGTAGGGCGTGGCTGCCGAGGATCATCAACCGTTGGATGTGGTGCGACCAGCCGCGGTCGCGCACCCCTTCGAGCGCGTCGTGCAGGCAGGCCGCGGTGACGGCGTCGGCATCGAGGTCGGCCCACCACCTCGGCAGATTCGTGTGCGCTTTCAGCTCGTTCTTCTTCGTGTAGTCGGGCCCGAAATGCCAGTAGAGATGCCACATGTACTCGCGCCAGCCGAGGATCTGCCGGATGAAGCCCTCGGTGGCGGCCAGGGGAGCGTTGCCGTCGCGGTAGGCCCGCTCGGCGGCCTCGACGGCATCGAGGGGATGCAGCACGCCGAGGTTGAGCGGCACCGACAGCAGGGAGTGAGACATGGCCCAGTCGCCGCCCATCATCGCGTCCTCGTAGCGGCCGAACAATTCCAACCGGTGGTCGATGAAGCGCTTGAGCGCCCTCTTGGCTTCGGTGGGGGTGACGGCGAACAGCCGAGGGCCGTCGGCGCCGACGGTGTCGAGATCCATCGCGTCGAGGTCGCGGCGGACCTGCTCGTCGATGTCGTCCTCGCGGGGTTTGTACGGGGCCGGTACGTCGAGGTGCTGTTGCTTCTTCGGCGGGGACTCGCGGTTGTCCTCGTCGTAGTTCCAGCGCTTTCCGACGGGGTCGGCGCCTTCCATCAGCACGTCGAAGCGGCGGCGTTGATCGCGATAGAAATCCTCCATCCGGAAGCGGGTGCGGTTTCCGGCCCACTCCTCGAAGTCCTTGCGCGGCAACGCAAATGTGGGCGTGGGTAGCACCTCTTCGACGAGCCCTTGCTTCTGCAGTCGGTCGACGAAGCGCTCGGCGGCGTGCGAGGTGGGCTGGTGGACCAGGACGGGGCGGTCGAACTGTTCGAGTGCGTCGGTGTAGGTGTCGGCCTTGAGCAGGGTTGCGCGGTCGCCGAGGTCGCGTTCGGCGTGGCGCAGCGCCGAGAGGACCAGATGCAGCTTTTGGCGGTGATAGCGGCGCTTGGACAGCGCCGAGGTGGCTTCGACCAGTAACACCTCGCGATGGGCGTGCTCGCCGCCGTAGACGGCCGGGCCGAGCTGGTCGGCGAACAGCCACAGGGGAGTGTCACTCATCCGTCAGTGATACCCGCGCAGGACGCGACGACGCGGTTGGGAGCCGGGGGTAACCCTGCTGTAAGCTTTCGACCGCTGACCGGCGATCCCGGGAGGCACGCGGGCTGTGGCGCAGCTTGGTAGCGCACTTGACTGGGGGTCAAGTGGTCGCAGGTTCAAATCCTGTCAGCCCGACTTTCGAAACCCGCTCTGACCAGTGTCGGAGCGGGTTGTCCTCAAGACGCGAGCAGTGCGCTTCCCTCTGATGACGACGCGAGCACCCCCTACCGTTACCGAAGAACGCTGCACTGGCTGTGCGCTGTCTCCTGCGGCGCTGTCCCGCGTCCTGCAACGGTGTCCGGCCGATATCGCGACGAACGTTGCGCCTTCCTACTCCCACTCGGTTCCAGTCAGGTCGCGCTGTTGCCCAGTCCATCAATGCACTGCTGTAGAAGTTGCCTGGCGGCGGCCTCGGCGTCCTCTCCGAGGAGCTGATCCCGGTGTTCGTCTACGGCTTGCTTGACTAGGTCGGCAATGATCTTCGCTTTCTGTGAGCCCTGCATTCCGGGCCCGAAATTGGCTGCAATCTCTGCGGTTTTGGCGCCGATGGGGAGAAGGCAGCTGACTCTCCGGTAGCAGTCCAGGACGTTGGCTACCTCATCCTCGATGTCGCTGTACGGCGTCCAAGTGGGGTCGTCGGGACCGCGCACCGGGTCGCCGCCATTATTCGGTGTGCTTCCGGGCCAGTAGCGATAGGGGAAGGTTCCTGCAGCGAATGTCACGACGACCACTCGATCAGGATTGCCGTAGCCGCCACCCGAGAGGGAGGTATAGCTCCAGAAGACGTCTCGACCCGTTGCGGATTCACCCGGTTTGAGCAGTTGAAAACCGGTGACATGGCCTTCACTGATCTGTAGGACGTACACGTCGCCCGGGGCGGCCGGCTTGTCTGCAGAGTATTTGACCGTCACCGCGCTGTATTGGTAGATCGTGGCGCCGACCCCCCATCCGCCGTCGTGCATGTTCTGCTCGTATTGCTTCGTGGTGGTCACCTCAATGGCGGCGTTGATCACGCCGATGCGGTTGGGATTTTTGAAGACGTCGTCAACCGTAGGTCCCTTGGGTTGTCGAGGGTTCGGGTTGGTGACCGGCGATCCAGGACCAGGATTGTTGGTTGGAGCCGGGGCGGGCGGGTAGGTCGGTGGATTCACCGGCGTCGGCGGGGCCGGTGGGAGGTTCAGAGGCGCGATCGTCACCGGCACACGAACCAGGCTTGACCTTCCGTTGGCCTCGGTGATGGTGACCACGAAGAAGTCCGTGGTGCCGGGGTGCGACGCGGCGTAAGTGCGGTACGCGAGGTCGGGCTCGTAAATGAACGAACCGTCACCCGTGAAGCTGACGCTGCCGTGCAGGCGACTGGTCGCGGCGGCACTGATGGTCAGGGCGTCACCGTCCGGGTCGACGGCTGTGACGCGGCCGCGGACGACGCCGTTGCCGTCCGGCGGGTCCGTTGCAATGGTGGTCGCCGGTCGTCGATTCAGAGGGCTGATCGGCACGACGATCGTCATTACCGACACAGTCTGCCCACCTTCGGTGACCGTCACCACGAAGCTGTCGGTCAGGGCGCTGGCGGGCGCGTTGACGGCTGCGGCGTTCTGTCGGGCGGCGACTGTAGGAGTGTAGGTGTAGGCGCCCGTGGTGGGGTTGACGGAGACGGTTCCCTTGCCTGCGTCGACGGTGCGTGTGTAGGTGAGGGTGCGTCCTGCCGAGCCGGGAACGAAGATCTTTCCGCTGACCGCACCAGTGGCAGCGTCGGTGGGCGCGTTGGTGCTGGTGTCGGTAATGATCGGTGCGGCAGTTGATGTTGGTGCCTGCTTGTCGGCGGTTTCGTAGATGCTGGACTGACCGCCGTGCCCGTCGGTCACGGTGAGCGTGAAATCTGGGCGGTAATAGGCGTCGAGCTCGTTGGGTGTATAAGTCCACTGATAGGTGGAGCCGCCAACCCATTGCGCGACAACAGTTCCTCCGGCGGGTTGTCTACTCACCGAGACCTTCAGGTAGTCACCGTCGGTGTCTTGAGCGGTGAACCGGCCGGTGATGACGCCGGTGGAGGGATCGCGGGTTTGAGTGGCGTAGTTGACTGCAGGCGCAGCGTTGAGCGGTGTGATGGGGACGGAGATGTCGCCGCTGATGCTTGCTCCACGTGTGTCGGTGGCGGTCCAGTGGAACGAATAGATATCGGGGCGTCCGTCATCGGCGGCGGCCTCGTGTCGGCGCGCGTCGGTGGGTACGAAGGTCCACTTCCCGGTCTGGCCGTCGATGGTGAACCGGCCGTCGTCGGCGATGAATACGCCATCCTCGGAGCGGCTTCCAGCGATCGGCTCGAAGCTGAAGGTGAGTCCGTCCTGGTCGAGGTCGGTGAGGTGCAGGTGACCGGATACCGCGCCGGTAGTCGGGTCGGGTGTGCCGACGGTGGTCGGTGAGATCTGGATTGGCGCACGGTTCGGTGCGGCGGAGGGGCTGATGGTGAGGCTGACGACAGTGCTGACGTAGGCGCCGCGATTGTCGTAGGCGGTGATGGTGAAGCTGTCAGTCTTGTCGTCGGCGGTGGCGCCGGCAGCGGCGGCGTAAAAGCGTGCTGCGGGTGCGGGGGTATAGGTGAAGGCGCCGGTCTGGCGATCTACTGTCACGCTGCCTTTGGCGGTCGTCGCGGGGCCGACGTAGGTGAGGGTGTCGTTGTCGGGGTCGGTCACCGTGACCTTGCCGATGATGGCCCCCGTGATGGGATCGGCATTGCCAAAGGTGGTGGACCCCAACAACGGTTTCGTGTTCTGTGTGCCGATCGCCAGCGAGATGGGCATGACGGCGACATTGCCGTGACCGTCGACAGCAACAATGGTGAATGTGTCGCGTCCATCGTCGGAGGCCATCGCTGCGTCATGCTGTGCTTGCGCGCTCGGGGTGTACGTGAATGCACCGGTTGTGGGACTGACCGATACGGTGCCCCTGCCCGCACCGGAGGTGAAGTACCTCAAGGTGTCGTTGTCGGGATCGAAGAATGCGGGTGTGCCCGTAGTGGCCCCAGTGGTGTTGTTCTCAGAAGTAACCGTGTAGCCGCCATAGTTGGTGAGCCCGCGGTTCGGCGTGACGCCCGCAGGGAGTATGGCTACGAGAACGGTGGTGGACGCTGTTCCGCCGTGTCCGTCGTTCACGGTGACAACGATGGAGTCGAACAGGTCGGCAGGTTGAGCGGTGGGCGATGCCGCTTTGTTGCGCGCGGCGGCAGACGGCGTGTAAGTGAAGTCGCCGGCGCTGTTGATCGTGACGCTACCTCTGCTCGAGGTCGTTGCCGTGTACGACAGGGTGTCGTTGGTCGGTCGGTAATCGCTGTCGTAGAAGTACACCTTGCCGCTCACAGTGCCCGACAACGCAGCGGTATCGACCTGGGCGAGCTGGAACGTCGGTGCGCTGTTGTAGGGGCTGATGGTGACGGTGACAGTGGCCGAGGTGCTGTGTCCCCATTGGTCGCTGGCGGTTACGGTGAATGTGTCCGTCTTCTCGGCGGTGGTCGCTGTGGGGGTGGTGGCGATGTGTCGATAATCGAGGTAGGGCGTGTAGGTGAAAACTCCGGTTGTGGGATCGACTCCTAAAGTGCCCTTTTGGGCGAACTCCGATATTTCGTAGTGCAGGGTGTCATCGTCGGGGTCGCTGAATGCGGCTGAGCCGCTGACCGCCCCGGTGACGGCATCGGCGGTGCCGAGCACTGGGTTGCCCGCAATGGGCGCTTGGTTGTTCGCCCCGCTTTCCGCTGGACGTACCGGCACGGTGACGCTCACGGCGGTCACGCCGGCGTTCCCGTCGTCGGCGAGGACAACGACGATGTCCTCTCGGTCGGCTGCTGTGGCGTTGTACGTCGCGGCGCGTTGACGTGTCGCCTGGCTGGGCGTGTAAGTGAACACCCCGGAAACGGGATCGATGGTGACGGTGCCTTTGAGGCCAGGAGCTGCGGTGTAACGCAGTGTGTCCCCGTTGGGGTCGGTGAAAGGTACGGAGCCGGTGACGACACCGGCGCTGTCGGTTGTCAGATACGGTGTACCAGCGATGGGCTTTCCGTTGTTTGCGACCGAACCGACTGTGATGATCGAGATCGTTCCGTCGGTGAGCGAGATGGAATAGGTTCTGTTGGCGGCCTTGCTGGTCGCGATTTGCTGAGCCGCATAGCCGTCGAAGCTGTTGTCAGCGGCGATGAATGGCGTCCCGATAACCGTGTTCGTGACAGTATCGATGGCGACGAGCAGAGGCGTCTGGTCGGCGAACCGGGTCACGTACGCGATGCTGCCGTCGGGGCTGAGGGCGACTCCGACCGGCCTCATGCCGACCGAGATCGGGCTGCCGACAACGCTGTTGGTGGTCAGGTTGACGACGGTGACGGTCCCGTCGCCGTAGTTGCTCACGTAGGCGCGGGTGGCGTCTGAATTCAGGGCGATGCCGCGGGCAGATGCGCCGACCGGGATGGTGCCGACCACGGTGTTGGTCGCGGTGTTGATGATGGAGACTTTGCCGGGGCTTCCGGGCGCGGCATTCGAGGAGGTCGCGTAGGCGAATTTGCCGTCCGGACTCACGACCACACCCCACGCCCATCGGCCCAGCGAGATCGGGGAGCCGACCACGGTCCGGGTGGCCGTGTTGACTGCCGTGATGTTGCCGTTGTCGAAGTCGGTGACGTAGAGGCGTCCGCCATCAGGGGTGATGGCGATGCCGAACGCTGAGCTCGAGGCGGGTCCGACGAATATCGGGCTTCCGATCACGGAATTGGTGGTTGTGTTGATGACAGTGATCGCGGCGGTCGAGCGGTTTGCGTTTATGCCGATTCCGCTGACGTACAGGCGCGTTCCGTCGGGGCTGACGACGAGTGCTTGAGGTCTGTAGCCAACGGTGATCGGGGATCCGAGGATCGTGTTGGTCGCGGTGTCGATGACATACACGGCGCCGGGGTCTCCTGTGTACGAGTCCCTGGTGATGTAGGCCCGAGTGCCGTCCGGGCTGAAAGCGACAGAATTGGAGTTCGGGCCGGTCGCCAGCGAGTCGTTGTCCACCAAGAAGTGGGCCGGGATGATCGGCATCGCAAGGGATGTCGTGGTCGTCAGAGTTCCATCACTCGCGGTGACCGTGAAGTTGTCGGTGTCCACTCCGGGCGTCTGATTGGCGTTCAGTCGAGCCAGCAGTCGGGGTGTGTAGATGAACGAGCCAGTGGAGGCGTTGAAGACGAGTGTCCCGTTGGTGGGCTGGGCGGCCACGGTGTAGGTCAGTCGGTCGCCGTTCGGATCGGTCGCCGAGACGGTTCCAGTGACGACACCTGTGTCTGCGTTGGTGCCGGTGATGTTCAGCGACAGGCCCGACGGAGCGGCGGCCTGACCGGCAACCGTGACCGCCACGCTCTTCGTGGCTATTCCGCCGCGGCCGTCGCTGATTGTCACGGTGAACGTGTCGGCCCTGTCAGCGGCGGTCGCTGTCGGGGAGGCGGCGGCGTATCGCGCTGCGGCGGTGGGGGTGTAGGTGAAGGAGCCGGTGGCCGCGTTGACCGTCACTGATCCCTTGGACGTTGATGTAGGCGCGCTGTAGGTCAATGAATCGCCGTCAGGGTCGATGGCCGTGATGGTTCCGGTGACGACGCCTGTGGTCGGATTCGGGTTCCCGACGGTGGCGACGGCCGCGCCGGGCGCGTTATTGGAGCCGAGGATGGAGACGTTGATCGTCTTGGTGATGGTGCCGCCGTGGCCGTCGGCGATGGTGACCGTGAATGCGTCCGCCTTGTCGGCGGCGGTGGCGGTGGCCGACGAGGCGGCGGCACGAGCGGCCGCAGTGGGCGTGTAGGTGAAGGCGCCGGTTGCGGTGTCGAGGATGAGTGAGCCCTTCGACGTGGCGGCGGGGGCGGTGAACTTGAGAGTGTCGGCGTCGGCGTCGGTGGCGGTAACAGTTCCGGTGACCGCACCCGTCGCGGTATTGGGGTTGCTGACGGTAGCGGTGGCGTTCGTGGGCGCGGCGTTCGCGCCTCCAATGGTGACCGAAACCATGACAGGGGTCAGCGCACCGTGGCCGTCGGCGGCGGTCACGACGAAGGTGTCAGTGGTCGCCGACGCCGGCGCGTTATCGGCGGACGCGGCATGCCGAGCAGCTGTCGTCGGGGTGTAGGTGAACGTGCCATCGGCGTTTACTTGCACCGCACCGCCTTTGGCTGACGTCGTCGGGCCGCTGTAAGTACGTGCATCTCCGTCGGCGTCGGTGGAGGTCACCGCGCCCGTGACGACACCGGTACTCGGATTCGGTTGTCCAGCACTGAAACTCCCGACTGGCGCGACGTTGGCAGGGGATACCGGGACCGAGATTGGCACGGTCAAGTTGCCACCCTTGCCGTCGGTGACGGTGACGGTGAAACTGTCGGACTTGTCGGCTGAAGTCGCCGCGGTGGCCGCGGCGGCGTGCCGAGCTGCGGCGGTGGGAGTGTAAGTGAAAGCACCGTTCGCGCTGACGGAGACGACGCCGCCCTTGGTGGAAGTGGTTGGCCCGCCATAGACGAGTGCATCGTTGTCAGGGTCGGTGGCACTGACCTGGCCACTGACCGTACCGGAGGCCGAACTGGGTTCGCCTGATGTGTACGTGCCTCCGGCTGGGTTGCGGTTCGGCGGTGCGGTTAGTGGCGAAATGGCCACGTTCAGAGTCGTTGTCGTCGTTCCGCCGTGCCCGTCGCTGACGGTGATAGCAAGGGCGTCGCTCTTGGCGCTGGCTGGCGCGCCGGCGGCCGCTGCGGCGTTGCGGGCGGCGACAGTGGGGGTGTAGGTGAAGCTTCCATTGCCGTTGTAGGAGACGGTGCCTTTACCGGTCGAGGCGGGCGTGGTGAAGGTCAACGTGTCGCCGTCGCTGTCGCGGGCAGTGGCGGCGACAGTGACCGCACCGGTGACTGCGTTCGGGGTGCCTGCGCTGACGCGCAGTCGGGTCGGGCTGACGTTCTTCGGGCTGATGGTGACTGTGACCGGGATGGTCTCGGTGCCGCCGGAGCGGTCCGCAACGGTGACGGTGAAGGCGTCGGTGGTGACAGCACTACCGGCTCCGGGGACCGCGGCGGCGTGTCGTGCCGCCGCGGTCGGGGTGTAAGTGAATGTTCCGGAGGCGGTTACTCGCACCGATCCTTTGGCGGTGGTGGTGGACCCGCTGAACCTCAGGCGGCCACCCTCCGGATCGGTGGCGGTCACCCGGCCGCGCACCGCGCCGTTGGAGCTGCTCGGTGCGCCCACCGCGGTCGGGCCCGGCACGGGATCGGCGTTGCCGGCGGCCGTGCTCAGCAGTTGACTGCTAGTGGTTTGGATGGGCGCCGACTCTGCGCTACCGCGGGCCGACGTCAATTGGCGGCGCGCGAACGCGAGGAGACCCCATAACAATGGCGATTCCACTGGAACTGCGGGCGCACTCGACCCGCCCGGAATTAGTAGTGCCGACATCGTTGCCATCACCACCGACGTGGCCGACGACATGGATGAGGGTGCTGCCGAGGACGCGTCACCCGTCGGATTCGCGGACAGACGGTTGACGACTCGGCCTCCGATGATCTCCGTTAGATTCCCCAGCTGCTGCGGAGGCAGGTCGGTGTCGACGGTGCCATAATCGACGAGCTCGGTCGATGTCGCGGCTAGGTGGTCGCGGGCGATAGGCGAGAGTTCTGGTCGAGCAACTGCTTCCGCGTTCCTCGCGACTGGGGGGCGCTTGCTTCCGGTAGCCGTCGCACGAGGCGCGTCCACGGGAGGCGCCTCCGCTGAGGGGTCTTCCGAGCCAACGACGTCAACGACAGTGGTCGCTTCATCGCCCTCGACTGGCACACCGCTGATCGTGCTGTCGTCGTCTTTAGTCTCCAATGATCCCGGCTCATCGGGCAGCTGCGAATACTCGTCGTTCTCGACTGCTTGTTCTTCAGTTTCACCTTGAGTGACGTCTGAATCGCGTTCGGCGGCTGATGATTCCGCGGACTGTGGATCGCGGCCTTCCGCCGGCTGGTTTTGCACGGCCGAGCCCGTAGCCGGGGTGCTCGAGGCGCGTTCATTCTCGCCGGCAGTGTCGGTGCGCGACGAGTTCGTGGTGTCGGGATCCGCCCAGGCGATGCTCGTCGGACAAGCGATTGCGGAACCAATGCCCAGCGCCACAGCCAGCGTTCCGACCCGGCCCACGTAACGTGAACTACCCATGACGGTCCCCCGATCGTCGAAGAATTGACTTTGTCGTCAATCCTTCTTGGGAAAGTACCTCGAACACACAGAAAAATTTCTGACATCGAAGAAACACGCGGGAAACTTGTTTTAGCAAACAAGTTCCAGTGCAGGGCGATCTTGATCACTGGGTGAGCGCAGTGCGGCATCGCCGAGCGCTCAGTGCCGCCAGGTCGGCGTCTTTCGTCGAACGCCTTGAGGCTCACGTGAGCGGCTGGGGCAACGACGTGAAATACGCTGCGGTGTTCGGATCCGCTGCGACCGGGCGCATGACCGTGAACAGCGACATCGACCTTCTCCTGGTGCGCGCTTCCCCTGACGGTCTCGGGGTCGACGACGACGACTGGGATCAGCGGCTCACGGAGCTTGCCCGGTTGGTCACCGCGTGGACCGGTAACGACGCTTGGGTCGTCGAGTACACCGAGACCGATCTCGCCATCGCGGCCGCCGGCGATGAACCCCTCCTCCGCTACATCGCCAGGCACGGCCTGACGGTCAAGGGAACGCGAAGTTGGTTCACCGCGCAGTTGCGGGCCCCGACGGCCAGACCATCCTGATGGCGGGACGCCGCGATTGTGATGCCGTGGTCACCGCGGGCCGCATGTTCAAGGCGAATGAGTTCATGTCCGCGGCCGATCTCGTAGGGGAAGAACTGCCCAAGCAGGCGGCGAGCGGTTCGGAACGGCATCTGAACAGGCTTCTGAATCTGAAGAACAAGGCTGCCTACACCCACCAGGACCTGAGCCCCGCCGGGCTGAGACGCATGACCCGCGCCGCGGAGCACCTGGTCGAATTGGCCAGGCGCGCAGTGGCTTCGGGACGTTGACGGTCCGGTCAGACGCCGGTGAGCGCCGCGAAGCTGTAGACGAGCGTGTCTCGGGTGGCAGTCCCGAGCTTCACGTATGCGATTCCGTTCGGAGTGAACTCCGACAGGAAGCTCTGCGAAGTGTTGGATCTGCCCGCTGCTTCCAGCACCTTCTGAGCGCCCGACGGCGTCAGCGCGTAGACACTCGCTGTGGGGCCGACGTCGTTGTTGATGACGTAGGCGGTGCCGTCGGGGGCGAACGTCAACACCTGCCGCTCGAGGTCTTCCGTGGTGGTGGTCGTCAGGCTGTTGAACTGGCTCAACGGGATGACGGTGTTTCCTGCCGAGTCGAAGCCCAGGATGCTCCATGCGCCGCCGCTGCCCTGCACCTCGAGATAGCCGGTCCCGTCCGGTCCGAATTCGATGTCTCCGGCAAGTCCGAGCGTCTCGGCGGTCAACGTATCGGTCGTGAGCGCGAGCACCTGGTAGGCCGAGACAAACCCATCAGGCCCGATGTAGCGCAGCAGCTGGTACGGGGAGCCATCGGGACCGAACACCAGAGAGGTCCCGGACGCACCTGCCGGCAGGTCGATGGTGCGCGCGAGGGTGCCGTCGGTGTTCAGCACTGCCACGTGCTCGGTTCCGCCCGCGATGTAGTTGACGTAGCCCACAGTCGTCGATGCGGGCGACACGGGTTCCGCCGAGGCCGCCTGCGCCGGCGACCCGGGCAGCGCGACGACGGTGACGGTGTCGTCGGGAGCGACGATCGCCACCGGGGTCGTCAACGACGTCGCCGGAACAGCCAGGGGCGCAGAGACTGTGCCATCCGCGGCGACCTGCATGCGGAAGCCGGCGATGCGGCCGTCGATCACGTCCGACGTGTCCACGGCTGTGGCAGTGATCTTCGAGATGAGCGTCGTCCCGGTGCCGTCGTCAGTCGAGCCGGGGTAGGTGTACGTCTCGAGATAGACGCCGTCGGGAGTGACCACGGTCCGCCCGGGAAGCCCGTCGACGGTACGCACCGTGCTCGATGTCCCGCTCACGGTGTAGACGCGAGTGGTCTTGCTGCCGAACAGCCCCTTCACGCCGGCGGTGACGTAGACCGTGCCGTCGTCACCGACGATCGGGTCGCTGGGGTCCGAACCATACGGCAGCGCAATGGTTTTCGTCGAACCAGTCGCACTGAAGACTCGCAACGTCGACAACCCGCCCTGGGTGGACACCAGGTAGGCGCTCCCGTCAGGCCTGAGCTCGACAGCCGTGTCGTAGGGAAGGCTTCGCGCACCACCGGTCGGGGCGATCCTCACCAACCGGTAGGGGCGGGTCGCTCCCGGCAGGCCGAAGGTCGGCACATCGGTGCTGATGTACAGCGCACCATCTGCCCCGACGCGTATCTTCCTGTCGGGCGCACCTTTCAGCGTCGCAATCGTGGTGACGGCACCAGTGCTGTCGACCGCTGAGACGGTGGAGCGGCTGCCGCGCTGGTTCTGGGTGATCACGACCAACGTCCCGTCAGGACGCGCCGCACCATAGAAGGGATATCCGGCGATGTCGCGGCTGGTCGCGACGACCTGCGCGTCCTCGTCGAGGACGTAGACGTGGGTGGTCGATTTACCCGGCGCGCTCAGTTCGCGGGTCACTTGATATGCAGTGCCGTTCGCGGCGACGACGGGAGCCTCGAAGGCCTCCGCGGGAAGCTCGGAGGACGAGACAGCAGCCTGGACATCGCCGACGTCTCGCCGCGCGGAACCCAGCATCGTCCACAGCAGCGGCGAGGCCGCCGGGGCTTTCGGACTCTCCGGGCGCTCCGGGGCCGGCTTGGGTGAGAACAGCGTCCTGTGGGCCGTCGCTGACCTGGGCTTCGGAGCGACGGATTGCTCGACGGCTACTGCCGGTTCATCAGCGGCATCGCTGTCGGCCGCGGTGCTGCGTGCGGTGCCCACGCGTCTCTTCGTCGTCGGGGCATCGGCGGTGACGCGCTTGTGCACGCGGGTGCGCACGGGTCTGTCGGTGCTCTTGGCGCCGGCGTCAGCGTCGGCCCGCTGTGACGTGCCGGCCGATGCGGTCGATCCATCCGGCTCGGCGTGGGCCGTCCCAGCCAATCCGACGATCGCCCAACCGATTCCCAACGCAACGGCTAATGCACCTACACGGCCGATGTGATTTCCACGCATCATCGCGCACCTCCTGCGGCCCATCCAGCAAACCACTCAGGGAACAACCTGTGAAGGACAAGCGGCAAGTAATCTCAGGTCATGCCACGCGCGCTCGGCCGGCTTGGGAACGGCCGTCAACACGTAGGCGGCTCAGCGATGGTCGAGCCGGCGGACTCGTGCGGCGATGCCGGGATCGCGTTCCATCCGAAGGTCGACGAGGGGATTGACCAGACCGCGCAGCGCCGCCACCGGGATCCATCGCCGAGGCACCTGGATGCGAGGGGAGCGCCGCTCGATACCGTCGGCCACCGCTCGCGCAACTCGTTGCGGCGGGATGGGTTTGCGTAGCGGGGCAGGGGTGGCCCGGTGGACGAGTTCAGTGGCGAGGTCGTCACCGCCGAACGCGACGTCGGCGATGGGAGTGGCGATCCACCCCGGATACAGAACTCCGGCCGACGCGCCGTAGGCAGCGAGCTCGGTCCTCAGCGACCGCCCGAGCGATTCCACAGCAGCTTTGGATGCGGCGTACGGAGCGTTGGCCAGGCCGTTGATGTACGCGTAGGTCGAGGATGTGAGCAGGATGTGTCCGCCGGTGTCGATCACCGCGGGCACGCTTGCCCGCACCGTGTTCCACACACCCTGCAGATTGACCCCGATGACTCGTTCGAAGACCCCGTCGGGGGCACCGGCGATGGTGAATGCTCGCGGCCCACTGGCGATTCCGGCGTTGGCGATCGCGACGTGGAGGGCGCCGAAGGCGTCCCGCGCAGCAGAGACGGCCGCAAGCATCGCGTCGGCGTCGGTGACGTCGGTGCCGATGGCAAGGGTCCGCTCGGCGCCCAGGCGCCGGGCCACTGCATCGACACGGTCCTGCTCGAGATCGACGAGGACGACCGATGCACCCCGGTGGTGCAGCTCCTCGCACACCGCCGCGCCTATACCTCCGGCAGCACCGGTCACCAGGGCCACCGACGTGCTCAGATTGATCCGCCCGGCGCGGCTCATCGGATGGTGTGGTGCTCGGGCCGGAAGCGGCGCGCCAGCCGGCGGAAGGTGAACGAGAAGCCGGGGAACATCGCGATGACGTGGCCAGACTTCGACTTGTACCAGGACTGGCAGCCGCCGGTGTGCCAGACGGTGCGCGTCATCTCCCGGTGAACCATGGTCGTGTAGGCGTCCTCGGCGGCGTCGGTGACCTCGATCGCCGTCGCCCCCGTGCGCTCGACCGCGCCGATGGCGCGTCGGATGTACTCCATCTGTGCCTCGATCACGAAGACCGCACTCGTATGGCCGATTCCGGTGTTGGGGCCCGTGACGACGAAGAAGTTGGGGAATCCCGGCATGGTGGTACCGAGGTAGGCGCGGGGGAACTCCTGCCACAGGTCGGTCAGCTTCACGCCGCGCGCCCCCACGACCGGGTAGGAGATGACCCCGTCGGTGGCGTCGTATCCGGTGGACCACACGATCAGGTCGAGGTCCACGTAGTGACCGCCGGTGGTGACGATGCCGGTCTCCGTGATCCGGTCGATCCCGTCGGTGCGGTCGTGCAGGGTGGTGTTCGGCGCGCCGAGAGCGGGATAGAGCGTGTTGGACAAAATGATTCGCTTGCAGCCGATGGTGTAATCAGGGGTGACGGCGGCGCGAAGTTCGGGATCGGTGACCTGCCGAGCGATCAGTGCGCGCGCCTTGTCCTCGGCGACGCGCTTCAGTGCCCACCGGGAGTACTTGAACCCGATCATCCTGGTCTCGAGGCTCCAGTAGATGGCGGTGCGCACGAGTTTGTGGACCGCGCGGTTGCCCAGCAGTCGACGCTGCCACGGTGTGAACACCCGGTCGTGGCGGGGCATCACCCAGTGGGGGGTGCGCTGGAACACGTGCAGCTGCGCCACATCGGGCTGGATGGCCGGGATGACCTGGGCAGCGCTCGCACCCGAGCCGATCACCGCGACGCGTTTGCCGCGGTAGTCAAAGGTATGGTCCCAGTCGTTGGTGTGAAAGGCTTTGCCGCCGAACAATTCCCGGCCCGCGAATTCAGGAACGACAGGCGTGCTCAGCGGACCGGAGGCGTTGATCAGATACTGTCCACGGAATTCCCGCCCGTCGGCGGTCGAGACGGTCCAGCCGTTGTCGACCCACCGCGCCTCGATGACCTCGGCGCCGGTGCGGATCTTCGGGCGCAGCCCGTGCTTGTCCAGGACGTCATTGGTGTAGGTCTGCAGTTCGGTCTGTTCGGCGAACATCCGTGTCCAGGAGTACGGCTCCGATGCGATCGAGTACAGCGGGGACTGCACGTCCACCGCGGCGCCGGGATAGGAGTTCTGGCACCACGTTCCGCCGGCGAAGCTGCGCCGTTCGAGCATGACGAAGTCGTCGATGCCGAGGCGGCGCAGAGTCATCGCTGCGCACTGGCCGCCGAACCCGCTGCCGATGATGACGGCGCGGTGCTGCTCAGGATCTTCGTTGATCGAACTCACCCCCGAGGTAAAAGTGATGATGAGTGTCATCAGATTAGCGGGTTCGGGGGTCAGCACCATCGAAGGTGACTCAGATCACGTGTCCTCGGGGCTGATCCTCGCGGCCACGCTGTTGAGGAACAGTTCGAGCGCATCGAGGACGTCTGTGCGGGGCGCGGCGAGGCCGGCGGCCACCCACGTCATCACCACGTGGCTGATACCGCCGATGAGGGCGCCGGCGACCCACGGTTCCTGGGCGCGTGGGAGCGAAAGCGGATGGGCCGATGCACCGATGAGGAGCTCGCCGAAGCGCGCCATGCGGCCCAGATAGGTCTGCTCGACGGCTGGGCTCACACCGAGGACCTCGAACCAGACCACACGAGCCAGACGGGGGTCGTCGGCCACCACCTCAAGGAAGGACTCCAGGCCGGAGCGCACCTTCTCGCCGAGTGCCTCTGAGCTGCCCAGCGCGTCGGCCACCGCGGCCTCGAGCCGGTCCAGGCATTCGGTGTAGACCGTGATCAGGAGTTCCTCCATGCTGCGGAACTCGTCATAGAAATACCGATCGGCGACCTTGGCCTCACGACAGACCTCACGCACGGTGGCCGCCCGGTAGCCCCGCGAGCCGAAGATCGACAGGCCGGCGTCGAGCAGTTGGCGGCGGCGGCGCGCCGTGCGCTCGTCGGCGCTGACACCTCCGTACGCGCGTTGTCCCTGCACGACACCATTGTCGCCGCTGTCGGCGCGATGCGATGCCGTGGGTGCGTGGTGGGTGTGGCGCTGCAGAGCCCCAGCGAAGTTTCCGTTACGCGAGACCCTCGAAACGGCAACGCCCAGCAACTCGTTCGGCAAGTAATCTCAGGTCATGCCACGCACACTCACTGACGACGAGATCAAGGCCTTCCTCGACAGCCGGCCCGGCTGGGCGGCCCTGACCACGATCGACGAGGACGGCTTCCCGCACACCGTGCCGCTGGGATACTTCCGGCTCGGCGACGACATCGTCATGGGTGTGCGGGATCGCACTCGCAAGATCGCCAACATCGAGGCGAGTCCGAAGGTGAGCGTCATGCTCGAGGACGGGTCCACCATGTCCGACATCCGCGGCGTCATGATCCAGGGCCACGCCCGCGTGGTCCGCGGCGCCGAAGCGGTGGAGCTCGCGCGCCACGGCGCCCGCAGGCGCGGCGTGCCGGAAGATGAACTGCCCACCGAGCCGCGACCGGGCTCGGCCTACATCTACGTCACGCCTGTGCGCACGCGGTCCTGGCAGTACGGCGACTGATCAGCCTGCTGGTACGACGTCGCTTCCCGCGCCCTTGATCGACGCCTTCGCGCGATTCTCCGCGCGCACCGCCCGCGTGCCGCGTACATAGCCGGTCGCCGAGATCGACGCGGCCAGCAGCGCGTCCTCGCCCTTGGTGAACGGGTGGAAACCGACGCCCGCGCCACCGCGACCCTTGACCGGAATGTCGGCGACTTCGGTGACCTTCCAACTCTTTTCGGCCAGCGACAGGATTGCCTCGCCGTTGGCGCAGGAGACGGGTAGCGCGGCGACGACCTCGTCGCCGTCACCGGCCAGCTTCACGCCGGCCACGCCATTGCCTGCCGCGCCCTGCGGGTTGACCGCGGTTGGATCGATCCGCAGGATCTTGCCGCGCCGCGTCACCAACGCCAGGTGGTAGCCCTCCGGCAGCACGCCGGAGCGCACCAGCCCGGTGATGTCCGGCGCCACCGGGATATCGCGGATCTTGAACGGCAGACCGTTTCCGTTGGTGAACTTCACCCGGCCGTCGGTCCACACCGCCCAGCCCAGACCGGACGTGAGCAGCTCACCGTGGCTGTCGGAGAACACCCCGCGATCGTCGAGCCGCCATGCGGTGTTGACCTTGCGTTCCCGCGGACCGTCGTCGTCCCCGCTCGCCGTGACGGGCGTGGCCTCGGCATCGAGCACCGTGCGGCGGTCGAACTCCGGCCCCTTGAACAGCTTGGCCGTCTCGACGAGTTCCTGGTCGATCACCTTCCGGCGGGCATCCGGGTCGGTCACCAGCTCGGTCAGCGCCGCGAATTCGGCGTCCAGCTTCTCCGCCTCGGCCCGCAGCTCGATCACGTCGAGTTTGGTCAGACGTCGAAGCTGCAGTGCCAGAACGTAATCGGCTTGCACGGCGTCGATCCCGAACCGCTCCTGCAAACCCTGGCGGGCCTCGTCGACGGTGTCGGAGCCGCGGATCACCGCGACCGCCGCGTCGATGTCCAGATGGATGGTCATCAGGCCGGCCACCAGGTGCCGACGGGCGGTGACCTTCTCCAGCCGGTACTCGCTGCGGTGCAGCACCACCGAGTCCCGCAGCGTCAGGAACGCCGCGATCAATTCACGGACAGACCACCAGCGGGGCACCCGGTTCTCGTCGAGCGCGACCAGACTGGCGGCGAACGTCGACTCCAGCGGCGTCAGCGCCAGCAACTGCGTGCGGATGTCTTCGGCGTTGTGGCCGCGCTTGGCGGTGACCACGATGCGCAGCCCGTTGCGACGGTCGGTGAGGTCCGACATGTCCGCGACACCGGACATCTCGCCGGACTCGGCCAGCGCCCGAATCCGTTCCTGCACAGTGTTGCTCGCAACACCGGGCGGCAGCTCGGTGATGATGCAGTTCTTGCCGTCGATGTGGATCGTGCCGCGGACGGTGAACGCACCCCGGCCGGTGGTGATGTACTCACGCAGTCCGGTGGTGCCGACGACGGTGGCGCCGCACCCCCAGTCGGGCCCGGGGATCAGTTTGACCAACCTGTCGTCGGTCATGTTCGGAGTCTTCAACAGGGCCCGGCAGGCGGCCATCACCTCGCGGGGATTGTGGGCCGGGACCTTGGTGGCCCATCCCTCGGCGATGCCGACGGCACCGTTGCACAGGAGCACCGGCCACTGCGCCGGCAGCATCGTCGGCTCGGTCCATTCACCGTCGAACGTGGGCACCATCGGCACGGCGTGGTCGTCGAGTTCGGCGGTCAGCGCCGCCCCCGGGGCCGACAACCGCATCTCGGTGTACCGGTCGGCGGCGGGGATGTCGCCCTGGATGCGGGGGAATGCGCCTTGTCCGTCAATGACTTTCACGCGCTGGAACTCGGCGGCCATCAGGGCTGCCGCCCCGTACATCGACGCGCCGCCGTGGGGGTGCAGGTTGCCGGTGACCGCCGAGCAGACCTTCGACGACTTCTGCGGCTTGTTGCCGGGCAGCAGCCGCGAGTCGTGCATCTGGTAGAGCAGGCGCCGCTGGCCGGGTTTGAGCCCGTCGAACGCCGACGGAATGGCGCGGTCGCTGACACTGTAGAGCGCGAAGGTCAGCTGGTAGTGATTCCAGTAGTCGTCGGCGCTCTGATCGAGCACCAGGTCGGGGTTCTGTTCGGGGATGTCCAGGGTGGCAGACACTTCAGTACTCCTAGTCGAGGTCCAACGCGGAGGTGTCGACGCGGGCGGCGATCTCGGCCATCCACGTGCGGCGCCCCTCGGGCGGCCCACCGAACAACGTGTGGTGCAGCTTTGCCTCGTCGTGGTCGGGGTGGACGCGGATCACCGTGCGCCGCTGGGGATCCAGCACGGTGTTCCAGAAGTCGTCGGCATCCATCTCACCGAGACCCTTGTTTCGTTGCACCTCGACCCGCTTCTTGGAGGTGGCCTTGAGCTGGGCCACCGCCGCGTCCCGTTCGGACTCGTCCTGACAGTAGACCCGCTCGTCACCGTTCTTCACCACGAACAGCGGTGGCAACGTCACGTAGACCATGCCGGCCTCGACGAGCGGACGGTAGAAGTCCAGGAACATCGAGATCAGGCTCGAGTTGATGTTGCCGCCGTCGGGATCGGCGTCGGAGGCGAACAGGATCCGGTCATACCTGCACTGCTCGGGATCGCAGCTGTCACGCACGCCGCAGCCGAGAATCCGTTCGATCGAATCGAATTCGTCCTTGCCGCGCGCCTTGCTCAAGGCGAAGCCGTACACGTTGGGCGGCTTGCCTTTCAGCGGGAAAGCTGCCTGAAACGTCGCGTCGCGGGCGGCCTTGATGGTGCCCAGTGCTGAGTCGCCCTCGCAGAGGAACAACTCGGCTCCCGAGCCCCGGCCGGTTTCCCTGCTGGGCAGCAGCTTCGGTGGCAGCGACAGATTGGTGCCCAGCCCCTTGGCTTTCGATGCCGCACGCGACCGTGCCTTGGCGCCCTCGGCGCTGCGGCGCGCCCGCGCGAACTCGAGCGCCAGCTTGGTCCACAGTGACACAGCCTCACCGTTGGCGGGGTTGGCCGCCCAGATCGTGACGCTGCGAGCGACATCGGGTGCCATCGCCACGTTCAGCGACCGCGACGAGACCGCCGTCTTGGCCTGCGAATCCCACGACACATCGGGTGCACGGGTGTCCACCGCCAGCGCGGTGACCGCGGCGAAATCCTGTGCCTCAGGGCCTTCTTCACCCTTGGCTAGGCCCAGGTCGCGAATACGCGACGCCCGGTCGGCCAGAGCTTCCGAGAGGCCCTTCATCGCCGCGGTCAAGTGCGATCCGCCACCGGGTGTGCGCACGGTGTTGCAGAACGCGGCCACGGTGGCAGGCTCCGCGGGGCCTGCCGTCAGAGACCAGCGGAACGGTGTCGGGCCACGGCCGGTGGTGTACTCCCCGCGGCCTTCCACGCCTGCCCGGACGACCGGCGCGGGCGCGCCGGCCGCGGTGCACATGAGGTCGAGCAGCGTGTCGGTGCCCCAGGGGCCGTCGAACGGCTCGAGCAGCGCCTGCGGCACCTCGTCGCCGGGCCAGCCCTCGTCGACGACGGCCAGGTGTACGCCGGGGGACATCCGCGCGGCCGCGTGGGCGCGCAACAGCACCTCTGAGATGTCCATCGTGGAATCGGGCACGACGGTCGGGTCGAACAGGATGCGCACGGTCGTGCCGTGGGCGTTCGGCTTCCGGTTACCGACGCCCTGCAGTTTCTGGGTGTCGGCGCGGGTGAAGGGCGCATGGGGATCGAAGTCCTGGCCATCGAACACGCCGGGATAGCCGCCACCGAAGCTCTGTAGATAGGTCTTCCCGCCGCGGCGGACCGTGACGTCGGTGCGGGCGGAGATGAAAACTGCTGCTGCAGCACCGATTCCGTTCAGGCCGGCGCCGGTGCTGGTGGCATCGGCATGCGCGGAGAACTTTCCGCCGGCGCGCGCAGTGCCCAGGGTCTTGACGATGCCGTTCTTGCCGGTGGCCGGGTCGGTGTCGACCGGCAGGCCTCGGCCGTCATCGGCGACGCTGACCGACCCGTCAGCGTGCAGGGTGATCGTGACGGCCGACCCGCCATGGCTAGGATCGGCCACTTCTTCCACCGCGTTGTCGATCAGTTCACGCAACGCGGTGTTCAGGATGTCCAGACCGAGGTTGACCGCCGGCCGCAGGCGGGTGTGCTGGACATCGTCGAGCTCGGTGATGTCAGCGGCGGTGTAACTCACGTCTCGTCCTTTCCATGGGGAGGGCGCCG
Source organism: Mycobacterium kyogaense (assembly GCF_036946525.1). Taxonomy (GTDB): domain Bacteria; phylum Actinomycetota; class Actinomycetes; order Mycobacteriales; family Mycobacteriaceae; genus Mycobacterium; species Mycobacterium kyogaense_A. The sequence goes on from NZ_JAQIIY010000008.1 coordinate 21,068, forward strand.
ATCGGTGGAATGGTAGACGGCGGATCCGACTTCCTCGTGGATCTGCAGCTCAGCCGCCGGGTTGTGGCGGTGATCAGGGGACGACGGCCCAGGTGCGGCGGTCAAAGGATGCCCGGACAGTCTGACACCATGGCGCGATGCGCGCCTTTCTGTCCCGCCAGCGCCGGCGGCTGACATGGACGTTGCGCCCGCAGCGGGTCATCACCGTCACCGGGTTCGACGAGCGCAGACAGCGATGGGTCGCCGTCGAGACGTCGCCCTCTGTGGAGCGCGACGATGTGACTTTCGCGACGTTCAACGTCTGGTTCGGCGATTACCACGCGACGGCGCGGTACCAGGCCATCGCCGACCTGCTCGAGATGCACACCCCGGATGTCATCGCACTGCAGGAGATGACGCCCGTGGCACTCGAGGTGTTCCTCGCGCAACCGTGGATTCGACTGCACTACGTCCGCGTGGCGGCCACGGGCGAGGACTTCGGCAGGTACGGGCTCGTCATCCTGTCGCGGCTGCCGGTGTCGCACGCCGTCTACACCCATCTGCCACGCAGTGTCGGTCGCGGCCTGCTCCAGGCGAACCTGACGATCAACGGACGCACGCTGACGATCTGCTCGCTGCACCTGGCGAGCGGCAAGACCGCTTCGGAGCTCCGCGCCCGCCAGCTCGCCACGGTTCTTCGTACCGTCGATACCGCCGAAAACGCGGTGCTGCTGGGAGATTTCAACCTGCGCACCGCCGAAGCGCTCACGCTGCCCGCATCGTTGCGCGACGCGTGGCTGACGCTCCATCCCTCCGACGAGGGGTTCACCGAGGACACGTCCATCAACCTCATGCTCAGCGACAAGAAGAACAAGCGCAGACAGGAGCGGTTCGACCGCGTCCTGGTCAAGGGCGACCGGTGGGCACCGGCGCACATCCAACTTTTGGGTACCGGGCCGATCTCGCCCACGTTGCCCCGCGTCTTCCCCTCCGATCACTTCGGTCTGCTGTGCCGGCTGGAACACGTCGCAGGCACCGACTGACGCGCCGGCATTGCGGCCGCATGAACTCTGGGAAAACTCCGTCGTCCAGCGCCGCCCGGTCGGGCGGAGCCGTCTACGCTGGCGTCAATGGCTACCCCTGTGCCGTCCAACGACGAGTTGCGCGTCAACTTCCAGGTTCTGCTGAACAGCGCCCTCACGCACGGACGAGCGGCGGCGCGCGACTGCGGTCTTGGCCCTGCCACGGTCGAAGCGATCAACGCCATCGCCTACGACCACCCGGACGCCGAAGCGGACGCGATCGCTGCTGCCTATGACGCCTTCGGCGCTGAGCATGGGGGAGCGCACCAGGCCAGCAGGTCGGCATAGCTGGTAGCCCTCTCATCATCTGGCGCGAGTTGCGCTGTGTGCCAGTAGATTGCGGCACTCAGGCGAGAACGGGTACCTCGGCGAAGTCCTTTGTGGCAGCCCTGTTCGCCTGTAGGCACGCCCAGGACATCGTGAACAGGAAGATGCAGTAGGTGGTCAGCGCCAACCAGAACACCAGCACCCCGTTCCAGGCGAAGGGGCCGCTGTGGAAGAAGAACGCGAAGATGTCGGGGATGAACGACACGGCGACGAAGAAGTTCACATAGCCGACCCAGCGCGGGAACACGGTTTGACCACTGAGAACGGCGATTCCGATGGACGCATTCTGCAGACAGAACAGCATGATGGCGGGAAACAGGATGAGCCAGCCCATGTCGTGCAGCAGCAGCACCGTGTCATCGGATCGGTCGGTGCGGAATGTGGCCATGGCCCACAACAACATCGGCAACAGGTTGAGCAGGAGCGTGGCGGTTCCGGTGGCCAGCTGGGTCAGCGCCAGTACGGGGCGCCGTCCCTCGATTCGCAGCAGATGCATGCTGATGGTGGCGACCAGTGGTGCGTACAAGACGATGCCCAGGGACGCGAGGACGAACCCTGCCCCGGTCCGGGTGGGATGCTCGAGGTAGAACGCGCGCACCTCGGACATCGGCGCACCCGGACCCAGCGGTAGGGGCAGCATCCCGGCGATGAGCCAACCCGCGAGGGTGACCACGACTGCGGCCGGCCCGCCGAGAGCACACAGTTTCAGCACGCGAGGACTCACGAATCCCTACCCTCCCAACGCACGAGCGGTGAACACCCGCACATTTTTAATCTTGATTAAGTGGGAAGGTAGTTGTTCGCAAGCGCAGTGGTCAAGATCTGCCCCTCTCGCCCCGGGGCGAGACCGTCAGCCGATCGTGGTGTCGCTGTCGATCTTGTCCGTGGCCGCGCTGATCACATCGCCTGCCGCCTGCGGGCCGTCGACGTTGAGTTGCAGAACGTAGAGTCCGTCGTTCTCCGGGATCACCACCGTCTTCTGCGCGATGACCCGCGTCTGTCCATCGCGGGTGTAGCTGCCCCCGAGCACGTAGGCCGGATAGTCCCCGAGGGTGCTCTCGGAACCGGGGTTCCCCGGCTGGTAGTCGGGGAAGTTGTTGAGCTCACCCGGAGCCAGCGAGATGATCTGCTGGGGATCCACGTCACCGGTCAGCTTGGACATCAGCGCGATGATGTTGGGCTGGTCGTCGGCGAACTCGGGCCCGTTGTAGACGATCGCACCGTAGGCGTAATCGGGTGTCTGCTCGGGCGGCACGACCTCCCAGCCGTCGGGGACCGGCAGGTTGACCGGCGGCGCGCTGGACCTCCACGAGCAGGGCGGCCGCAGAATCTTCTGCCCGCTCTACTACGGACTGCTCGCCGACGCGACGGAGCTGCACCGCGGCCCGGCCGACGCGCTGGCCTGTGTCAACCACGCCGAATCCATCGCGGCCGCAACCGGGGAACGGGTGTGGGACGCGCAGTTGTCAGCGCGGCGGCTGCGCCTGGCCGCAAAGCGTATACGGGGTGTCACCGTCGAGGCGACCCACACCTGAGGCGAGCTCGCCGGGCTATCTGCAGCAGTTCGGGTCCAGCACCGCGCACAGAGCGCCCAGCGCATCGGGCGCGACATGATGAAAGACGTTCATGCCGCGGCGATCCGATGCCACGAACCCGGCGCGACGCAATTGTGCGAGGTGGTGGCTGACGGTCGACTCGGTCAACCCCAGCGCCGCCGCCAACGCGCCACTGTTCTCCTCACCGGCCGATGAACTGAACAACATCGACATGATCTTCACTCGGGCGGGATCTGCCAGCGCCTTCAGACGCAGCGCCACCTGCAGCGCATCATCATCACTCATCGGACCCGACGCCACTGGCGCACAGCACACCGGGCCGGACATGTCGATGGTGGGCAAGCTCTTGGGCACCCACTCATAGTGTCACCATCTTGACATTCATCACAAAGGTGGCATCGTGGCCGTCGTCGCAACTTCGACATACGTCGTACAGGTAGGGAGGCAGGTATGTCCTCGATGTCCCGCATCCAGCTCGCACTCAACGTCGACGACCTCGACGAGGCCATCACGTTCTACTCCAAGCTCTTCAACACCGCGCCGGCGAAGGTGAAGCCCGGTTACGCGAATTTCGCGGTCGCCGAGCCGCCGGTGAAGCTCGTGCTGCTCGAAAACCCCGGCCGCGGTGGCACGATCAATCACCTTGGTGTTGAGGTCGATTCGAGCGACACCGTGCACAGCGAGATCGACCGCCTCGCCGGCGAGGGGCTGTTCACCGAGGAGGAGATCAACACCACCTGTTGCTTCGCGACCCAGGACAAGGTGTGGGTGAGCGGTCCCGCTGGGGAGCGCTGGGAGGTCTACACGGTGCTCGCCGATTCGGACACCTTCGGCGCCCGCTGCTGATGGCCCACTCGTGACAGACAAGGCCGGCGTCGTCGAGAAGCTCTCGTTTCTCGACAGGTTCCTGCCCATGTGGATCGGCATCGCCATGGCCGCCGGGCTTCTGCTCGGCCGGCTGGTGCCCGGGCTGGACGCGATCCTCAACGGTGTTGCGGTGGAGGGCATCTCGCTGCCGATCGCCCTCGGGCTTCTGGTCATGATGTATCCGGTTCTTGCGAAGGTGCGCTACGACCGACTCGACACCGTGACCGGCGACCGCCGGCTGCTCCTCAGTTCCCTTGTGTTGAACTGGGTTCTCGGGCCTGCGCTGATGTTCGCGCTGGCCTGGCTGCTGCTGCCCGACCTCCCGGAGTACCGCACCGGTCTCATCATCGTCGGGCTGGCCCGGTGTATAGCCATGGTCATCATCTGGAACGACCTCGCCTGCGGGGACCGGGAAGCAGCCGCCGTACTGGTGGCCCTGAATTCGGTCTTCCAGGTACTCATGTTCGCCCTATTGGGTTGGTTCTACCTGTCGGTGCTGCCCGGGTGGCTCGGCCTGCAACAGACGGGCATCGACGCCTCGCCGTGGCAGATCGCGAAATCCGTCGCCGTCTTCCTCGGCATTCCGCTTCTAGCAGGCTATTTTTCGCGCCGACTGGGGGAGCGGACGAGAGGGCGTGACTGGTACGAACACGTCTTCCTGCCGAGAGTAGGACCCTGGGCGCTGTACGGGCTGCTGTTCACCATCGTCGTCCTGTTCGCGTTGCAGGGCGATCAGCTCATCGGCCGGCCCCTTGACGTCGTGCGCATCACGCTGCCGCTGCTGGCCTACTTCGCGATCATGTGGGGCGGTGGATATCTCATCGGCGCCGCACTCGGTCTGGGATACGAGCGCACGACTACGCTGGCATTCACCGCGGCGGGCAACAACTTCGAGCTCGCGATCGCGGTAGCCGTCGCGACGTTCGGCGTCGCCTCGGGGCAGGCTCTCGCCGGGGTCGTCGGCCCGCTGATCGAGGTACCCGTGCTGATCGGTCTGGTCTATGTGTCACTGGCGCTGCGCCGCCGCTTCGCCGCAGCCCGACCCGAGTCGACAACAGCATGAGGCCCTCTGTGCTGTTCGTGTGTGTCAAGAACGCCGGCAAGTCGCAGATGGCGGCCGCCCTCACCCGTCAGCTCGCCGGCGATTCCGTCATCGTCGCTTCCGCCGGCACGCGACCAGGCGACCATGTCAACGCGTTGTCGTCGCAGGCCCTCGCGGAGGTGGGCGTCGACCTCAGCGGTGAGACGCCGAAGCCGATCTCGGCGAGCATGATTCGTGACGCCGACGTGTTGGTCGTACTCGGCCGCGAGGCTCGTGTGGAGCAGGTCGCCGGCCCTCGCTTCGAGACCTGGGACACCGTCGAGCCGTCCGAGAGGGGCATCGACGGAATCGAGCGCATGCGGCTGATCCGCGACGACATCGCTCGGCGGGTTCGCGCACTCGTCGACGACCTGAGCACCTGACCGCCTGGCGTTCCCAGCCCCACCGCAGCCTTCGGCAAGTATTCACCCACTGAGCGAATCCTTGCGGCGGGCAAGCAATCTCCTGCAGACCTGCCGCGAACCCTTTACGTCATCTCGCGCAGCGCGTTTCATCGAGTGAATCCTCATCACCGCCACGAGTTTCTGCAACGTCGCAGTCTGCGGTATCCGAACGGACGTCAAGCGCTTGCCGAAGACGTTCGCTGTCAAAGGACTTCACGATGATGCGTGGATTGATAGCGCTGTTGACGGCAGCCCTGGCGTTGGCCACATCGGGAATCGCCCACGCGGGAGGCAACATCGGCGCCAATCCGGTGCGCCACGCTGTCAGCTGCAGCGGACAAGAGATGGACGTGCAGAGTGACGGTGGCGCTCCGGTCAGCTGCCCGTCCAGCGGCGGCGGCGCCAAGAGCGACATCAAGCCGCAGACGATTGTTGCGAACATGGTTCCGGTGGGCGGTGATGACCCGCACGACCTGACAGGGACCTACCCGAAGGTCAGCAGCTACGGTGGGATCTCCGATCCGACGCCGCCACCTCAGTACACGGGCCCGTTCCTCCCCACCCAATAGCGCTACCGCTGGCTCTCGAGGATGTCGACGACCTGTTGTAACGGGTCCGAGACGGTGGAGACGGCACCGAAGTACGGGTGCGACAGTTCGACCACGAGGAAGAGCTGTGCCCCGACGAGCGTGCCGATGATCGCCACCATGGCGTAGTGGTTGGCGGGCTTCTCGACTCCGTAGATGATCGCGCACCCGAGCAGCAGGCCACTGGTGACGAAGATGACCGCCCACAGCGACCAGGGTGGACCGGTATCGGTGCGTGCCTGCAGCACCCGTTCCGTGCGGTTCTTGCTCATGTCGTTGAGATTGCTGAACGACGTTGACAACAACGTCTTTTGCGCATCAGTCCGGGCGGTCACACCCTCATACGACGCATAGAGCCGATTCAACGCCTGGTCCGCCTCGGGGTAGAAGCGTCCGGCGTTCGATTCGTCCCACTCCGTCAGTGCGGCCCGCTCGTAGGCCAGCAGGCTCTCACGTATGCGGTCGCGGTCCGGCTCGTCGAACACACCGGAGTCACGCGCCAGCTGGGCGCCCGCCGCCCCTTCGGTGCGCACCACCGAGTCCGCATGGCTGATCTGACCCCACATGGCCGAGACGACGAATCCGATGAAGAACGCGAACACGAACCCGACGACGCCGAACGCGAACTTCGTCACGTCGTTGTGCTCGTCGTCCCGCGCGCCGGGGAAGCGGCGCCGCACCAGCGTCTGGACACCGACGGCGAATCCCGCCGTCGCGGCCACGATCAGGATCAGCAACAACCACGACGGCACATGGGTCACCAGCCACTGACTCACGCTGCCCCCTCGGCTCCGATTGCTGCTGACTCTAAACGGACCGCCTTGAATACTTCGCGAGACACGGGGAACAATGACAGTGGCTCAACAAGGACGCCCTCGCCATATCGGGGTGTCTGGGGAACCTCCAATGACCGTCCTGCTCGATACAACGGATCTCGGTGAAGCCGAACAGCTGGTGAGTGCCAGTTACAGCAAGGTGCGCTTCACCGGGTCAGGTGCCGCCGCTCCTCGAATCCACATGGACCGCACCGAGCTGGGCGCCATGACACTCGACGACTTCCAGTTCAGCCTCGATTTCGAGTTCGACAGCGAGCCGCTCGACGCCGTCGTCCTGTGCCTCGTCCGATCGGGCACGATCCTGCACCGAACTTCCGAGGGTGAGCCTGACGTGTGTCGGGCGGGGGAGATCGTCGCGTTCGGCGCGCACGAGAACGAGTACCTCAGCGGCGAATCCCGCGGTGTGCACTGCGACGCGATAGCCCTGGACAGGCGATTGCTGAGCACCGTCGCGACGGGGGGTGACCGGTTCCGAACCGGTCCGATTGACCGCACCGACACCGGTGTCAGCCATCGCCGGTTCCCACGTCATCACCGCGTTGCGGCACATCAAGCATTCCGTTGCGGCGAATCCGTGCGCTGCCCAGAGCCCGTTGGTGCTCGGCAACGCCCGGCACTACCTGGCGGCCTGCGTACTCGCCGCCTTTCCGACCACCGCGCACCTCGACCCGACTCCGCTCGATCGGCACGACAGCTCACCGGCGTTGCTACGGCGCGCGATCGCCTTCATCGACAGCAACGCCCAGCGCGACATCTCGATGGTCGACATCGCCGGCGCCGTCTACGTGACGCCTCGAGCGCTGCAGTACATGTTCCGTAAGCACTGCCACTGCACGCCGACCGAATATCTGCGCCGCGTCCGGCTCTCCCACGCGCACGCCGAGCTGGCCGCCGGCGACCGGTCCGCGGTGCGGGTCGCGGAGGTGGCTGCGCGATGGGGCTTCTCGCACTCTGGGCGCTTCGCCGTGTATTACCGAGAGCAGTACGGCGAGAGCCCGCACACCACGCTGCGCCGGTGACCGCGGCCTCACGGTGATGGCGGCGGAGGCAGAAGAGACTGAGGCGCAGTGCTTTTGGCGCGCACCGCCAGCAAGCCGCCGCCGATGACCAGCGCCATGCCCGCGTAGGTCGACAGCGCCGGGCGATGGTGCCACACCAGCCAGTCGATCAACGCGGTGAACACGATCACCGAGTAGATGAACGGGCCCAGCTTCTCAGCCGGGGCGTACCGGTAGGCGACAATGATCAACGCCTGCGACGACAGCTGTGCGACGCCGACGCCGATCAGCCACGGCCAGGCTGCCACAGTGACCGGCGCGAAGTCGGCAGCCGCGATCGGCACCGACATCGCTGTGGACAGCAGGAAGTAGTAGAAGAGAATCCGTAGTGTCGGTTCCGTGGCGCCCAGCCACCGCACCGACATCATCGCCACCGCGAGCAGCACCGCACCGGCGAACGCCGACAGTTCCCCGACACTGAGCCCATGGCCCTGCGGCCGCAGCACCAGCATCACACCGGCGAAGCCCACCGCAGCCCCGAGCCACGTCGCCATTGCTACCCGTTGGCGGGTGACCGCCCACGCGATCAGCGGCATCCACAGCGGTGCGCTGTAGGTCAGCAGCGTCGCGTTCGCCAACGGAATCTGGCCGATCGCGAAAAACAGTGCGTACCAACACCCCGTCCCTGCCGCGGCACGCAACACATGCAACCAGATCCTGCGGGTCCGCATCGCCGCCCAGCCGTGCCGCAACGCCACCGGCGCCACCGCCGCCAGACAGATCGCGTTCTGCGTCAGCAACAGCACTCCGGTCGATGTGTGCTGCCCCGCGACCTTGGCCAGCGCGCCCACCAACGCGACACAGAAGAACGCCGCCGTGGTGAGAAGTGCTCCCGCAGTCAGGTTTTCGGCGCGGTAACCGCTGCGGTCAGCCGACACCGCGACCGACCGTCGGCGTGAGCTGCGGAGTGGAGCGCTTCATCACCCCGTTGAGCAGGCGCGGCGACACGAGGTCGAGCGCTCGCAACGGGAGCATCTTTCGGGGCACGATGCGCACCGGGCGCCAGCGGGCGGCCTCCACCATCCACTCCGCAGCCTCGTCGGCGCTCAACGCGGCCAGGCAGTCATACGCCCGCGTCGGGGCGATCATCGGGGTTGCCACCAGAGGGTAGTAAATGGTCGTCGACCGGACCCCGGCCTCGGCCAGCTCGTTGTCGATGACCCGGCTGACCGCGCTGAGTGCGGCCTTCGACGCGTTGTAGACGCCGAACAGCGGCGAGGACTCCGGCATCACCCGCCAGCTCGAGATGTTGATGATGTGGCCGTCACCGCGCGCCACCATCCCCGGTGCGATGCCCCTGATCAACCGCAGCGGCGCGTAGTAGTTGAGCGTGATCGTGCGCTCGACGTCATGCCATCGGTCCAGCGATTCGAGCAGCGGTCGACGGATGGACCTGCCTGCGTTGTTGATCAGGATGTCCACCGGGCCCGCGTCCGCGGCCAGCGCGTCGACGGCATCGAGATCGATGAGGTCGGTCGGCATCGCCACCGCGTGCCCGCCCCGCGCCGTGATCCGGGCGACGACGTCGGCGAGCAGGTCCGCCCGGCGCGCCACCGCGAGCACCGTGGCCCCGTGGGCCGCCAACCTCTCCGCGGCGACCGCTCCGATCCCCGACGACGCCCCTGTGAGCAGAATTCGCCTGTCGCGCAGGGGAATTGAATTGCGCGTCGAAAAGTGGGGGAGCGGTCGCATGCCGGCGAGCCGGAGCGCGCGGCGCAGCGAGCTCGTCATCGGGCCAACTCTAGGGCCGACACGACGACGATCTGAGCGAATTGCCGCCGCGATCGGCTGACGGGGGCGTAATTTTGCCGTAACACACGCCACGGGGGTCGGCGAAGGGATAGTCCATGGTCCAGGCACACACGATCGGACGGGTCGGCGCGCTCGCCGTGACGCTCGGCGTCGGTTGGGCGGTGGCCACGGCCGCCCCCGGAGTGGCGTACGCCGACGACACCGGCAGCGACACCTCGGCGTCGGTCTCGGCCTCGTCGTCGCAATCGTCGTCGGAGGCATCGACGACCGGGACATCCCGGGCTGCCGAGCGTCGGGCCGCTGCGCAGCAACGCCGCGACGACGCGCGCGAGGCCGCCGCGACCCGTCGCGCCGAGCGTCAGGAGGCCCGGCGTGCCCGGGTCGCCGACCGCGACACCAACGGCCCCGAGCGCACCTCGGTCAAGGTCACCAAAGATTCCAAAGATCAGGAGTCGTCGCGCGCTGACGCCCCGAACGATCCGCCCCCCGCAGCGCCGCTCGCGCTCACCACGTTGCTGACCGCCGCTGCCGCCAAGCGTGAGGAACGCACGGTGCAGCGCGCCACCGCCGCGCCCCAGGTGAGCGCCCTGGCTGCCGACGACACCCCGAACGTGCTGGTGATCGGCATCGACGGGACCAATCTCAGCAAGATCCTCGCCAACCAGCAGAACACCAACCTGTTCAGCCTCATGCAGGGAGGCACGACGGCAGCATCGACGATCGTCGGACACACGACGATCTCCAACCCGTCGTGGTCGTCGATCCTGACCGGGGCGTGGGGTGAGAAGACCGGCGTGATCAACAACGTCTTCACCCCCTGGACCTACTCGAAATGGCCGACCCTGTTCACCCAGCTCGAGCAGTTCGACAGCAGCATCGAGACCACGGCGATCTCCGACTGGGACGTGATCGCCGGCATCGCGGGCACCGGCGGGGCAGCCGACGTCGACAACAACATCTACTTCACCCAGGTCGCCGGCGACACCGACTGGTCGAAGACCGACGACCGCGTCGGCGACGCCACCGAGGCTGCCATCGCCAACGCCGACCCGGATGTCGCCAACTTCGTCTTCAGCTACTTCGTCGGAGTCGACGAGAACGGACACATGCACGGCGGCGACTCACCGGAGTACGCGGCCGCCATCACCAACGTCGACCGCAACATCGGCGAGATCCTCGACGCGATCCAGGCCAGCGGCCAGGAGTGGACGATCATCGTCGTCACCGACCACGGGCACCAACCGCAGAAGGGCATCGGCCACGGATTCCAATCACCGGCGGAGACATCGACATTCGTGATCGCGAACGGGGCCGGATTCACAGCCGGCGGGATCAACTCGACCTACTCGATCGTCGATGTCACGCCCACTGTCCTCACTCTGTTCGGCGGACAGGCCTCCCCGAGGTCCGACGGCGAGTCTTTGACAGACCAGGACGGCAGCACCGTCCTGCCCGAGGCCGGTGAGCTCAGGAACGACCTTCTCGACGCCATCGCCTCATACGGTTATCCCGACATCGGGACCCAGCTCAGACTTGGCCTGCGCACCATCGTGACCTCGGTGCCCTACTTCGTGTTCGGCGCGACCAACCAATTCACCGGCGCTCTGCAGGATCTCGTCGACCTCGGCATCCCGATCGTCAGCCTCGTGGCCAAGATCGCGATCATCCCGGTGCAGCTGGGCGGCGACCTCGTCTACGTCGCGACCAACCTCGCCGCGCAGATCGTCGCCAAGCTCACCGGTGTCGAGGGTGCGAGCATCTTCCCGCTCTGGCCGCCCGCCCCGCCCGCGATCGAGCCTCAGCCCGACGAGACCACGACGTTGGTCGACCTCTTCTCGGTGTGCGGGGACGATCCGGCCGCGGCGAGCTTCCTGTGCGGCGCACCGAGCATCGCGGTCTAACGCGACATCGAGCCGATGAAGTAGGACTCCTTGCCGGTGGGATAGCCGCCACCGTCGGTGGCGATGTGCACGTGGTCGAAGTGGTTGGCCGTCTCGTTCCCGTAGTCGGCCGTCCAACTCGGCGCGCCAATGCCGGGATAGAGGGCCTGGCGCCAGATCACGTGCAGGACACCCCAACGTTTGGCGTTGGCCAGGGCATAACCGGCGATCTGGTTGCCCAGCGCGATGCCCTCTTCGGAGTGGTAATTCGGGATCATCACGTCGATCGCCAGACCGTTCGGGTGCCATTTCAACGGATCCTGTCGATACCCGCCGATCGTCGTGATCTCGGGGAACATCGCGCTGATCGCGCGGGCCGCCCAGATCGTCTTGACCTGTAACCCGCCTTCGGGTGCGACGCCGCGCGGCAGCGACAGATCGAAGACCCGCGCGTCGATGGGTGCGCTGGCGGCCAGGAGTTCGGCCTTGTCCGGTGGAGGCGCCGCCGGCGACGACGGCTGTCCGGCCGGGGCGTCGACATGCGGCGCGGAGGTCGGCGTGGCAGCCTTTTCCGTGTCCTGCGCGTAGAACATGCCGGCCGACACCACGAGCGACAGGGCGATCGCCAGCCACCGGCCACGGCCGTTGGCTAACAATTTCGCGCGCACGAGGTGCACTGTAGCGCCGCGTGCTGCCGTCGCGGGCAATGTTGGGATGACGGCGCGTTTGAAAAGAAGCAGCGTTGGGCACGCTGTGTTCCTGTTCTCGGTGCGGGGGCTCGCGTGGCCCGGACGAAAGGCGTGCTCGATGAGCGAAGTCAGGACAGGATCTGCAGAAGCCGGCACCGAGCGAAAGCTGGGAACCAGCCTGAAATCCCGGCACATCACGATGATCTCCATCGCCGGGATCATCGGGGCCGGTCTGTTCGTCGGCTCCAAAAACGCGATCGCCGAGGCAGGCCCCGCGGTCATCCTCTCCTACATCATGGCCGGCACCCTCGTCGTGCTGGTCATGCGCATGCTGGGGGAGATGGCGACCGCGAACCCGGACACGGGCTCGTTCTCCGTCTACGCCGACCGTGCGCTCGGCGGCTGGGCCGGCTTCTCGATCGGCTGGCTGTACTGGTGGTTCTGGGTACTCGTGATCCCGGTCGAGGCCACCGCCGCCGCCGACATCCTGACCAGCCTCATCGGTGGCGCGCAATGGATCTGGGCGCTGGCGGTCACGCTGCTGCTGACCATCACCAACCTCGCGAGTGTGGGCAACTACGGCGAATTCGAATTCTGGTTCGCACTCATCAAGGTCGTCGCCATCATCGCGTTCATCGGCGTCGGCGTGGCCGCGATCTTCGGCCTCATCCCCGACTCGCAGGTCAGTGGCATCGACAATCTGTGGCAGCCCGACGGATTCCTGCCCAACGGGTTCGGCGCCGTCATCGCCGGCATGCTGATCACGATGTTCTCGTTCATGGGCACCGAGATCGTCACCATCGCGGCCGCCGAATCGCCCGACCCCCAGCACGGCATCACCAAGGCCGTGCGCACCGTGATCTGGCGCATCTCGCTGTTCTACATCGGCTCGATCTTCATCATCGTCTCGCTGATGCCCTACAACGAACTGCCCGACGGGTCCTACCAGTCCACGCTGCAGGCGATCGGCATCCCCGGTTCCAAGCTCATCATGGACATCGTCATCCTCACCGCAGTGGCGTCGTGCCTGAACTCCGCGCTCTACACCGCGTCGCGAATGCTGTTCTCGCTCAGTGAGCGTCGCGACGCGCCGCAGGCCGTCCGCAAGATCGCCGGCAACGGCGCACCCTGGGTGGCGGTCCTGCTCTCGACCGCGGTCGGCTTCCTCGCCGTCATCGGCAACTACCTGCTGCCCGAGAAGATCTTCGGCTACCTGCTGGCCACCAGCGGCGCGGTCGCGCTGTTCGTGTACCTCGTGATCGCGATGAGCCAGTTCGTCCTCGGTCGCAAGATGCGGGCGGCCGGGGAGCGCCCGCCGGTGAAGATGTGGCTGTTCCCGTACCTGACCGTGGTGGTGATCGGACTGATCATCGCGGTGCTGGTCCTGATGGCGTTCGATCCCAAACAGCAGCAGGCCATCGGACTCTCGGTGGTATCGGCCGTCATCATCGTCGCTCTCGGGGTGATCGTGCACCGGCGCCACGGTGCCTCGGCCGATGACCGGGTCGGCACCGGCTGAGGATCAGGGCCGCTTGGCGACCGTGAGAAGGATCGCCGCGTCCTCCAGCGCGAGCAGGGAGTGCCGGCGCTCGGGTATCAGCAACAGATCCCCGGCGCGGCCGTCCCACCCGTCGTCGTCGACGACCAGTCGGACGGATCCCCTGAGCACGTAGATGGTCGCCTCACCGGGGTTCTCGTGCTCGCTCATCTGCGAGCCCGCCGTCATCCCGACCACGGTCTGCCGCAGAATCCGCTCGTGACCGCCCACGACCGTGTCGGCGGCGTTGCGGCCGGTCGCTGCCGCCCGCTCGAGTTGTTGGCGGGCCAAGGCCTCGATCGACACCTTCTGCATAGCTGCCATTGGATGCCTGCGGCGCCCGAGGGTCAACCATGGATGTGACCGGACCGGCGGGCACCCCGGTTCGGTAGGCTTCAACCGCCCCGAAACTGACATATCTCTGACCGCACCACAACGCCGGGAGGCCACTACATGAGCGCCGAGCAGCCCACCATTTTCTACACCTTGACCGACGAGGCGCCGCTGCTCGCGACCTACGCCTTCCTGCCCGTGGTCCGTGCCTTCGCCGGCGCCGCCGACATCGACGTCAAGTCCAGCGACATCTCGGTGGCCGCGCGCATCCTCGCCGAGTTCTCCGACCAGCTCACCGAAGAGCAGCGAGTACCCGACAACCTCACCGAGCTCGGCGAACTGACCCAGTTCGCCGAGACCAACATCATCAAGCTGCCGAACATCAGCGCCTCGGTGCCGCAGCTGCTGGCCGCGATCAAGGAACTCAAGGCCAAGGGCTACGACCTGCCCGACTATCCGGGCGAACCCAAGACCGACGACGAGAAAAAGGTCAAGGAACGCTACGCCAAGATCCTCGGCAGTGCGGTCAATCCCGTTCTGCGCGAAGGAAATTCAGACCGCCGCGCACCCAAGGCGGTCAAGGAGTACGCCCGCAAGCATCCGCACAGCATGGGGGAGTGGTCGCAGGCGTCGCGGACGCACGTCGCGACGATGAAGGGCGGCGACTTCTACCACGGTGAGAAGTCGATGACGCTGGACAAGGCGCGCAGCGTTCGGATGGAGCTCAAGACCCACCCCAAGGACGGCTCGGCCGGCGAGACCGTCGTGCTCAAGCCCGAGGTCAAGCTCGACGAGGGCGACGTCATCGACAGCATGTTCATGAGCAAGAAAGCCCTCATCGAGTTCTACGAGGCGCAGATCGAGGACGCCTACAAGACGGGCGTGATGTTCTCGCTGCACGTCAAGGCCACGATGATGAAGGTCAGCCACCCGATCGTGTTCGGTCACGCGGTCAAGGTGTTCTACAAGGACGCGTTCGCCAAACACCAGGAACTGTTCGACGAGCTGGGCGTCAACGTCAACAACGGTCTGTCCGATCTCTACAGCAAGATCGAGGCCCTGCCCGCCTCGCAGCGCGAGGAGATCATCGAAGATCTGCACAAGTGCCACGAGCACCGGCCCGAACTCGCGATGGTCGATTCGGCGAAGGGCATCTCCAACTTCCACTCGCCCAGCGACGTCATCGTCGACGCCTCGATGCCGGCGATGATCCGGCTCGGCGGAAAGATGTACGGCGCCGACGGCCGCACCAAGGACACCAAGGCGGTCAACCCCGAGTCGACGTTCTCCCGGATGTACCAGGAGGTCATCAACTTCTGTAAGACCCACGGTCAGTTCGACCCCACCACGATGGGGACCGTGCCCAACGTCGGACTGATGGCGCAGAAGGCCGAAGAGTACGGCAGCCACGACAAGACCTTCGAGATCGGTGAAGACGGTGTCGCCGACATCGTCGACAACGAGACCGGCGAGGTGCTGCTCAGCCAGAACGTGGAGGCCGGTGACATCTGGCGCATGCCGATCGTCAAGGACGCCCCGATCCAGGACTGGGTCAAGCTGGCGGTGACCCGCGCCCGCGCCTCGGGCATGCCGGTGGTGTTCTGGCTCGACGACGAACGGCCGCACGAGAACGAGCTGCGCGCCAAGGTGAAGAAGTACCTCGGCGACCACGACACCGAGGGCCTGGAGATCACGATCCTGCCGCAGGTGTGGGCCATGCGGTACACGCTGGAGCGGCTGATCCGAGGTCAGGACACCATCTCGGCGACCGGGAACATCCTGCGCGACTACCTCACCGACCTGTTCCCGATCCTCGAGCTCGGCACCAGCGCGAAGATGCTGTCCATCGTGCCGCTGATGGCCGGAGGCGGGCTGTACGAGACCGGCGCCGGCGGCTCGGCGCCCAAGCACGTGAACCAGCTGGTGGAAGAGAACCACCTCCGCTGGGACTCGCTGGGTGAATTCCTCGCACTCGGCGCCAGCTTCGAGGACATGGGCGCCAAAGCCGGGAACAAGAAGGCCTCGATCCTGGGCAAAGCGCTCGACGCCGCGATCGGCAAGCTGCTCGACAACAACAAGAGCCCGTCGCGCAAGACCGGTGAGCTCGACAACCGGGGCAGCCAGTTCTACCTGACGATGTACTGGGCGCAGGAACTCGCCAACCAGAGCGAGGACGCCGAGCTCGCCGAGCACTTCGGCCCACTGGCCGCGAAGCTCGCGGAGCAGGAAGACACCATCGTCTCCGAACTCAACGCCGTGCAGGGCGAGGCCGTCGACATCGGTGGCTACTACTACCCGGACCGGGAGAAGACCGCCGCGGTGATGCGCCCCAGCAAGACGTTCAACGACGCCCTGGAGTCACTGCAGAGCTGAGTCGACCCGGCTGCCCGCTCAGCTAAACCACCAGATTCGCCGCTGCCGTTCATTGCGGTTTCGCCACGTTCGGCCACATTTCGGTGTGGTGTGCGTAACATCCGACATGGATACGCCGATATAGGGCCATCACCGGCCGTCGTCAGGGGTAGCTATGCGCGTGGTTATGGGTGTTTCGTTGACCGCCAAGAGTGCGGTGTGGGCGCTCGTCGATGTCAAGGACGGCACCGTCCTGGCCGACGAGGTCGTCGCGCTGGATTCGGCGAACGAGGTTGCCCGGGCCACGGCCCGCAGCGTCCAGGCGTTCGCCCTGCAAAGTCAGCGCGACATCGACGGGGTGCGCCTGGTGTGGAACGACGACGCACGAGCGCACGGCATCCGGTTGCGCACCAAGCTGCGGCTGTTCGGTTTCGACACCGTCGAGACGGTGACCCAGGAAGCGGCCCGCGACGGGCGCAACCGCACGGCGCGCCACATCGCCCCCCATCTGGTGCTCGCCTACGGCGCGGCCCGCGCCGATGTGCACGGTGACGAGCACCGCAACGCCCTGGCACGCCTCGTCTCCCGCGTGCCGCTGCCCGTCTCGGCAGCGGCCGGGGTGATCGCCGTCGCCGGCATCGGGATCTATGCGCTGACCGGCGGATTCACGGCGAGCGCTCCGGTCGTGGAGGCGTCGTCGCCGGCGCCAGCACCGGCTGCGGCGCCCGCCGTGCCTGCACCCGTCCCCGTCGCGGCACCGGCGGCGGCGCCGGTCGCCGCGTCGATCCCCGAGGCCGCTCGGGAGACCTTCACGCCGGTCGAATCGGCTCAGTCGTATTACGCGCCGGCGGTGACCGATTCCGAGGAGGATTCGCCCGCGGCATCGTCTGCGGCAGCGAACTCCGCGGCGACCCCGGTGGCGGCGAGCACCGATGCGACGGTCTACCCCGCGGAGAGCGCGACGGTGCCACAGGTCGCGACTGCGCGGGAGCCCCAGCAGCCCACCAGCGCGAGCATCGCGGCGGTCGGCATCACCCCGAGTGACCCGCAGACGATCGGCACGATGACCGGCGAGCCGCACCTCACCGGGTCGCAGCTGGCCGCCGGACCGGTGCAGGCCGTCGTCGCGCCTGCCCCGGCACAGTCCGCGCCGGCGAACTCCGACACGCCGGGTGCCCTATCGAACTCGGCGCCCAATCCCGCAACCAACGGTCCCTTGAGCGCCTTCCTGGAAGCGCTGCCCTGACGGTGACCCAACAGGGGTAGAAGTACTCATCCGAGCGGCCCCGCGCGAGGGCATGCTGGCGTCATGACCGTTGCGCCCCCCACCCGTGACCGCGCCGTCGACGTCGCCCGACTCGCGGCGCTCGTCGTGGTGATGTTCGGCCACTGTGCGCTCCTGCTCGCGACCATCGACGAGCGCGGCCTGCACGTCGCCAACCTCATCGGAGCGCTACCCGCGATCGCGCCCGTCACCTGGATCGTGCAGGTGATGCCGCTGTTCTTCCTGGCCGGCGGCGCGGCGGGCGCCTACGGCTACCGCGAAGGAACCCCCTGGGGCACATGGCTTTTCACCCGAGCTCAGCGGCTGTGCCGGCCGGTCTTCTTCTACCTGGCGGTGTGGTCCGCGGGCTTGCTGGCCGTCCAGCTCACCCTCGGCGCCGAATCGGCCGCTCGACTGGGCCGGGAGAGCGTCGCGCTGCTGTGGTTCCTCGGGGTGTACCTGGTGACGCTGGCCTTCGTCCCTGCTCTGGTCCGAATGGCCAGCGCGCGCGCCGTCACCGTCGTGCTGGCCGGCCTACTCGCGGCCGCCGCGCTCGGCGATGCCGCCCGGTTCGCCCTCGACACGCCCACCGCGGGCGTCACCAACTTCGTCGTCGTCTGGCTCATCCCGATCGTGATCGGCGTCGGTTACGCGCGACGGTTGATCAGCGCCCGGTGGGCGGCGTCGACCGGGATCGCCGCCGTCGCCGCACAACTGGCGCTGGCGGCCGTCGGTCCTTACGACGTGTCGCTGGTGGTCACCGGTGCCGAGCGCGTGTCCAACGTGGCCCCGCCGACGCTGCTGCTCGCCCTGCACTGCACCTGGATGGCGTGCGCCTTCGTCCTGGCCGCGGGTGCGCTGCAGCGGTGGGCGCACGGGCGGCGGGTGTGGCGGGTGGTCAGTACGGGCAACGGCGGCGCGATGACGCTGTACCTGTGGCACATTCCGGCGATCGCGGTGGCCGCCTTCGCGCTGAATGCCGTCGGCCTGGACGCCTACGACGTGCACGCGCCGGGGTTCTGGGGCCTGCTGGCGCTGCGTGCCGCCGTGTTCGCCGTCGTGATGGGCGCGCTCTTCGTGGCGCTTTCCCCGCTGGAGCACCGCCCGCTGCCGTGGTGGGACCGGCCGGTGGGCGCACACGGCATGCGTGCGACCATCACCGGCGCGCTCGTGTGCGCGGCCGGGATCGCGCTCGTGTTCACCGCCAAGCTGGGACTCACCGGCTCGGGATGGGCCGCGCTGGCGGTGTTCGTCACCGCAGTGGTCGCGGCGCGGATCGGTGCGGGGACGGGGAACACCGAGGACGTCACCTCCCACAGCGACGTCACGGAAAACTCCACGCAAAAAGTTGGCCCCAAATCTTGATCTAATCCAGAAAACGGGCCAAGATCGAGGAGATGACCGGCGAACCCGAATACGCAGACGCGCTGAAGTCAGCGGGACTTCGGGTGACCCGTCCGCGCCTGGCGGTGATGCACGCGGTCGAACACCATCCGCACGCTGACACCGAGGACATCATCTCCGCCGCCCGTGACAGGCAACCCGACATCTCTCGCCAGACGGTCTACGACGCGCTCAACGCCCTGACCGCAACCGGGCTCGTGCGTCGGATTCAGCCGGCCGGTCATCTCGCCCGCTACGAAGCCCGAGTGGGCGACAACCACCACCACATCGTCTGCCGGTCGTGCGGTGTGGTGGCCGACGTGGACTGCGCCGTAGGCGAGGCGCCGTGCCTGACCGCGTCGGACGATCTCGGCTTCGACGTCGACGAAGCCGAAGTCATCTTCTGGGGCCTGTGCCCCGACTGCAGCCCGCAGCCCCGATCACATCCGTGATCAGTTCGTCATCCACCACCGAAAGGGAATGTTGTGTCCTCTGATACGTCCGATGCCCGCCCGCCGCAGTCAGACACCAAGACCCACAGCCACAGCGAGTCGGAGAACCCCGTCATCGACGCGCCGCAGCCCAAAGCCCATGCGCCGCTGACGAACAAGGACTGGTGGCCCGAGCAGGTCGACGTCTCGCTGCTGCACAAGCAGAACGAGAAGGGCAACCCGCTGGGGGAGGACTTCGACTACGCCACCGAATTCGCCAAGCTCGACGTCGAGGCATTCAAGCGCGACGTCGCCGAGGTCGTCACCACCTCGGTGGACTGGTGGCCGGCCGACTACGGCAGCTACGCCGGTCTGTTCATCCGGATGAGCTGGCACGCCGCAGGCACCTACCGCATCTTCGACGGGCGGGGTGGCGCCGGTCAGGGCGCGCAGCGGTTCGCCCCGTTGAACAGCTGGCCCGACAACGCCAACCTCGACAAGGCCCGCCGCCTGCTGTGGCCCATCAAGCGCAAGTACGGCAACAAGATCTCCTGGGCCGACCTGATCGCCTACGCCGGCAACGCCGCGCTGGAGTCCGCCGGCTTCGAGACCTTCGGTTTCGCGTTCGGCCGCGAGGACATCTGGGAGCCCGAGGAGATGCTGTGGGGCCAGGAGGACACCTGGCTGGGCACCGACAAGCGCTACGACGGCACCAACGACGGCGACCGTCAGCTCGCCGAGCCCTTCGGCGCCACCACGATGGGTCTGATCTACGTCAATCCCGAAGGGCCGGAAGGCAAGCCGGATCCGCTGGCCGCCGCGCACGACATCCGTGAGACGTTCGGCCGGATGGCGATGAACGACGAGGAGACCGCCGCGCTGATCGTCGGCGGCCACACGCTGGGCAAGACCCACGGTGCCGGTCCCGACGACGGGATGGGCCCCGAGCCCGAGGGCGCCCCGATCGAGGAGCAGGGCCTGGGCTGGAAGTGCCCGTTCGGTTCCGGCAAGGCCGGCGACACGATCACCAGCGGTCTCGAGGTCGTCTGGACCGGAACCCCCACCCAGTGGAGCAACGGCTACCTGGAGATCCTCTACGGCAACGAGTGGGAGCTGACCAAGAGCCCCGCCGGTGCCTGGCAGTTCGAGGCCAAGGACGCCGAGGCCACGATCCCGGATCCGTTCGGCGGCTCGCCTCGCAAGCCCACCATGCTCGTCACCGACGTCTCGATGCGGGTCGACCCCATCTACGGTCAGATCACCCGGCGCTGGCTCGACCATCCCGAAGAGATGAACGACGCCTTCGCCAGGGCCTGGTACAAACTGATGCACCGCGACATGGGCCCGGTCAGCCGCTACCTCGGACCGTGGGTGGCCGAGCCCCAGCTGTGGCAGGACCCGGTGCCCGCGGTCGACCACGAACTGGTCGACGAGTCGGACATCGCATCGCTGAAGAGCACGATCCTCGCGTCGGGTGTGTCGGTGCCTTCCCTGGTCAAGACGGCGTGGGCGGCGGCGGCCAGCTTCCGCGGCACCGACAAGCGCGGCGGCGCCAACGGTGCCCGGCTGCGCCTGGAGCCGCAGCGCAACTGGGAGGTCAACGAGCCTTCCGAGCTGGACAAGGTGCTGCCCGCTCTGGAGAAGGTCCAGCAGGACTTCAACGCCTCCGCCGGCGGCGGCAAGAAGATCTCGCTGGCCGACGTGATCGTGTTGGCGGGCTCGGCGGCGATCGAAAAAGCCGCCAAGGACGGTGGATTCGAGATCGACGTCCACTTCGCCCCGGGACGCACCGACGCGTCGCAGGAGCAGACCGACGCCGAGTCGTTCGCGGTGCTCGAGACGCGGGCCGACGGGTTCCGCAACTACGTGCGGCCGGGCGACAAGACTCCTGCCGAGAAGTTGCTCATCGACAAGGCGTACTTCCTCGACCTCACCGCACCGGAGATGACCGCTCTGATCGGTGGGCTGCGCGTGATCGGCGCCAACCACGGCGGCAGCAAGCACGGGGTGTTCACCGACACGCCGGGCACGCTGACCAACGACTTCTTCACCAACCTGCTCGACATGGGCACGGAGTGGAAGCCGTCGACCGACACCGAGAACGTCTTCGAGGGCCGCGATCGTGGCACCGGTGCGATCAAGTGGACCGCGACCGGCAACGACCTGGTGTTCGGGTCGAACTCGATCCTGCGGGGCATCGCCGAGGTCTACGCCCAGGACGACAGCGCGGGCAAGTTCGTCGAGGACTTCGTCGCTGCCTGGGTCAAGGTGATGAACAACGACCGGTTCGACCTGAAGTAGGCAGCCCTAGAGCCGGTTCTCCGGCCCGATGAGCGCCCACACCGTCTTCCCGCCCGCCGTGGGGATGCAGCCCCAGGCCCTGGTCAGGGCCGCGACCACGGCGAGGCCGGAGACGGTGTGGGCGCTGTCTGCGCTCTCGTGGCGGACAGCGGCGCGCGGGTCTCCGTCGCTGACCGCGATCGTCACCTGGTCCCCGACGGCCTCCACGGCCACCGTGGGGTGGCTGCGGGTGTGGGTCAGCACGTTGTCGACGAGCACGGTGACGACAGCCGACGCGGTGAGAATCGTGTCGTTGCGAGACCACGCGATCAGACAATCCATGACGAAGTGGCGGCCCGCACCGACGCTGGCCGGGGACGCGGTGAGCACTCTGCGCGCGCGCCGCCGGAAGTCGCCGACCCCGATCGCCGCGACCGCCTCGGTCTCGTTCGCCACCAGCGGCACGTGCCTCGTGACACCGCTGCGGCGGATCGTCGCGCGTGTCACCGCGTCGGCGGACACCAGGATGACCGGGACGTCGGGCCAGACGCTGACGTGCCACCGAGCGCTGGTGAAGGCGGCCCACGCGGTGATGGCAGGCACCGCGAGGGCGCTGACGTCGACGACCACCGCGTCGTGCTCGTCGAGTGCTGCCTTGATGACGCTGTCGCGGACATCGCGGTAGGTCCAGCTGTCGAGCGTCCCGGCCATCGTCACCAAGGCGTGTCCCGGTCGTCGGGTCACGCTGATGTCGACCGCGCTCTCGCTCATTCGGCTGGTGGCATCCCCCCGGGTACCGACGACAGTTTCTCCCTCAGAACCGCCAGCGCCGTGTCGGTAGCGCCGGCCAGGTCACTGTACCGCCGCTTGACCGCGGGCGAGGTGGCCTTCTCGGCGAGCTGGTGCGCGAGCCGGCGCTTCTCGATCAGCGATTGGATCGCCATCCAGAGTGCCCTCTCGAACTCACGGTCCTGGGCGCCGATCAGCGCCTCGGCCGTCCAGGCATGCCCGACATGGCAGCGGAAGTGGTCAGCGCTGGCGAAGTGCAACGGCCCGTTGCAATCCGGACACGTGTAACCGGCCGGTTGGTCGAACGTTTCGTGTGCGGCACTGATGTCGAAGCGGTGGGACATCGCGATGCGGTTCTCCGACTCCAGCGCCGGGTCCAGAGGGGCGTCCGCGGTGCGGGCACCGGGCAGCGCGAGTTGGGCCAGCAGGGCGCCGATGTCCGCCGCGCGCGCGATGCGATCGACCACGCCGGCATGTAGAGCATTGCGGGGCATCGCGGGGAACAGCGCCTCCTCGGGATCCTGGCATATCGTCGTGCCGCCGCGCGAGCGGATGGCGGCCAGGCCGAGCACCCCGTCGTCGAGCACGCCCGAGACCAGGACTCCGACGGCCTGCGGCCCGAAAGCGACTGCGACAGAACGGAACAGCGCATTCAGCGCGGGACGGTACCCGTTCTCGGTCGGCCCTTCGGAGAGCACGATCCGATGATCACGGGCCAGCAGATGTCGGCCGGGGACCGCGACGTAGATCCTGCCCGGCTCGACCGACATGCCGTCCTGGGCTGCCACCGCCTCGAGTGCCGTTCGCCGGTTGACGATGTCGGCGAGCACGCTGGGGGCTTGCGCCGGAAGGTGCAACGCCATCAGGACGGCGAACGGCAGGTCGGCCGGAAATCCGGCCGCCGTCTGCGACAGTGCCTCGACACCGCCCGCCGATCCGCCGATCGCCACCACGCCGCGCAGCGGACGTTCCTGCTCGATCGTCATCTCGTTCGCGTACCCCGACCGGGCGCCGGCAACCCCGAAGCCGCCGGGTGATCCGCCTGACGAAGACAAGGATCCGCCGAACGAAAGGGACCGGGGCTACGCGTTTGGCAGTGGGTCACTTGTGGACTTCCGACAAGTATGAAAGTGGTGGTAGCCGCAGACGCGGGCTCGGGACGCGCGCCGGCATCATACGACGCACAGAGCTTGGCCGGGGCGCTGTCGCGCCGAGACCACGACGTGCGGCTCGTCACGGCGTCTCCCGCGGATGTCGCAGCCACCGGTGATTACCGCATCATCAGGATGCCCGTCACGGAGGCCGAACCCGGCGCGCCGATGCCGATGATCAGTGAGATGGGCAGTTTTCTGGTCGACGAATACGCCGGGGAGCCGCCCGACGTCGTGCTGAGCCACGGGTGGGTGTACGGGATGGCTGCCGCGCTGGCTGCCAACCGTCGCCCGGTCGCGACAGTGCAGGCGTTCGCGGGGGTGTCCGACCGGGACCGCGCATCCGAGACCGCCGTCAGGATCGAGACGCTGCTGGCACGTAACGCCAGCATGGTCACGGCGCTCTGCAGTGACGACATGCACAAGATCGTCCGACTCGGCGCCCCGCGGTCGCGTGTCGGCATGCTGCCGTGCGGCATCGACGTCGACGCCTTCACTGCGGCGCCGGCGCAACGTGGTGGGGCGCGACACCGCATTGTCGCGCTCGTCGACGACCTGGCGGCGCCGCGTGGTGTCGGACACCTGATCGCCGCGCTGCCCGCCGTGCCGTCGGCGGAACTGTTCGTGCTCGGAGCGGGCGCGCCCGACGGGGAAGCGATGCACCAGGTGCTCGCCCACGCCCGTCGATCGGGCGTCGGGGCGCGGACACACGTGCTTTCTGCTGACGGCGACACCGACGTCGCCGCGTGGCTGGGCTCAGCCGACGTCGCCGTGTTGCCCTCGCCGTACGACCCCGACCCCCGGCTGGCGCTCACGGCGATGGCGTGTGGTGCGGCTGTGGTGGCCGTCGATACCGGCGGGCCGCGCGACGCCGTCGTCGCCGACGTGACCGGACTGTTGGTTCCGCCCGGACATCCCCGAGCGCTCAGCCGCGCCCTGCGTTCGGTGCTGGCGCAGAACGTTCTCCGGGAGGGCATGGGCCTCGCGGGCCGAGCGCGGGCGCGGTCGCGCTACAGCTGGGATCGCATCGCCGTCGACGCAGAGTTGATTTTCCAGGCGGTCACCCGAAGAGACGCGGTGTTCGCCTGATTCGGCGCTGAGCCGAGGTGACGCAGAGCTCGGCCGCTGCGTCAATTGTATTCTGCCGCAATGCTGTTCAGCCCTTCAGACCATCTCAACTTCTTGGAGAAGTTCCGTTTGACGAATTATCTCAAGGGTATTTGGCGCTCCATGCCTTCGCTTCAGGGACCACGGACCGTGCTCATCTGGCACGTGCACGGTTCGTGGACGGAGTCGTTCGTCGCAGGACGGCACCGCTATCTGATCCCGGTGAACGCACACCGGGACGACGATGGGAGAGGCCTCTCCGGCCGAGACTGGCCACGGGCGCACGAGGTGCCACTGAACACCCTGAGCGACAACGACATCGATCTCGTCGTGCTGCAGCGGACCCGCGACGTGGACCTCGCGGAGCGGTATCTCGGTCGCCGCCTCGGTGTCGAGGTGCCCGCGGTGTTCGTCGAGCACAACGCACCTCGGCCGTCTCCCGTGGACAGCGTGCACCCGATGGCCGACCGCACTGATGTGACGCTCGTCCACGTCACCGACTTCAACGAATTGATGTGGGACAACGGCGCCGCCCCGACCCGGGTGATCAGGCACGGTGTGGCCGACCGGGGAACTCTGTACACCGGCGAGGTCGACGCGGCTTCCACGATGATCAACGAACCGATACGTCGCTGGCGTACGGTCGGCGCGGACCTGCTCACCCCACTGAGCCGGTACGTGCCGATCGACGTGTGGGGCATGGGAACCGAAGAGCTGAACAGGGATCCGCGCTGTACCGGCGCCGTGACCGGCCGTGGCGACATCTCCGGCGCGGCGGTCCTGTCGGAAATGGCGCGTCGCCGCGTGTATCTGCACACGGCACGGTGGACGTCGTTGGGACTGTCGCTGTTGGAAGCGATGTGCGCGGGCATGCCTGTCGTGTCCGTCGCCGCGACGATGGCGCCTCTGGTGGTTCCGTCCGATGCGGGCGTCATCAGTGCCGATCCGGTGGTGCTGGGGGAGGCGCTCACCGGCTTCCTCGCGGATCCGGCGGCCGCGACGATGGCCGGCAAGGTGGCCCGCGAGCACGTCCTGACCCATTACGGACTCGATCGCTTTCACGACGATTGGGACCGGCTGATCGAGGAGGTGTGCGCGTGAGCGCTACCAGACATCGCATCGCGATGGTGTCCGAACACGCGAGTCCTCTTGCGGCGCTGGGCGGCGTCGATGCGGGCGGACAGAACGTCGCCGTCGCCGAACTGTCGGCCGCGCTGGCCGCACAGGGGCACGAGGTGGTCGTCTACACCCGTCGTGACGACGCTGACCTACTGGATCGCGTCGACACGGAGTTCGGCTACACCGTCGTACACGTGACCGCGGGGCCTGCGCAAAAGATACCGAAGGACCAACTCGCGCAGTACATGCCGGAGTTCGGTGATGCGCTCGCGGAAGACTGGAACCGATGGCATCCGCAGGTTGCCCATGCACATTTCTGGATGTCGGGACTGGCGACAGTACGGGCCGCACGCAGGCACCGCATACCGGTGGTGCAGACGTTCCATGCGCTCGGGGTGGTCAAGCGGCGCCACCAGGGCCGCGACGACACCAGCCCCGACGACCGCATCCGTCTCGAGACCGACCTGGCGCGCTCCGTCGACTGGGTGGCCGCGACATGCACCGACGAGGTGGCCGAGTTGCAGCGGCTGGGACGCGATGTCACCGCGATGTCCGTGGTGCCCTGTGGGGTGAATCCTCACGAGTTCAGCCACATCGGGCCGACCGCGACCTGCGGCGGCGCTCAGCGCATCGTGTCGGTGGGGCGCCTGGTGCCACGCAAGGGATTCGAGACCGTCATCCGTGCGATGCCGGCGATGCCGTCCGCCGAGCTGGTGATCGTCGGCGGCCCGGACAAGTCCGAACTCGACCACGATGCCGAGGCGCAGCGACTCAGTGCGATTGCCGCGCAGTGCGGTGTCGCCGACCGCGTGCACCTCTACGGGGCGATCGCCCGCGACGAGATGCCGATGCTGCTGCGCTCGGCCGACGTGGTGGCCGCCACCCCGTGGTACGAGCCGTTCGGCATCGTGCCCCTCGAAGCGATGGCGTGCGGGGTGCCGGTGGTGTGCAGCGCTGTGGGCGGCATGCTCGACACCGTCGCCGACGACGTCACCGGACGCCTGATTCCGCCGCGTGATCCGCAACGCTGCGCCGAGGCGATCACCCCGATCCTCGCCGATGCTGCGCTCCGCGCCGAGCTCGGCCGCGCGGGTCGCGCACGCGTCGAGAAGTGTTACTCGTGGACGCGCGTGGCCGAGGACATCGCGTCCGTCTACGCAATGCTGGCGGCGTCATGACCGCTCACGAGCGCTCGAGCAGTCGCACGGACCTCTCGGTGTCCGCCGGCAGGCGGTGGCGCGCGGCCAGCACCGCGGGTAGCGCCCGCATGGCCTCGGCCAACGCGGCGGCATGGGCCCGGTCGGTGGCCGCGGCCCGCACGAACGTCGCGAGCGCGCGCAGGCAGTGCCGCAGTGGCCGGCGCAACCAGGTCGTCAGCGAGGCGTTACGCATCGAGCGGGCGTCCTGCGCGGCGGTGGTGCCCCGCTGCAGCGAGGGCCGGTGGAACGCCGTGAGCCGGTCGCAGAAGCACAGGTCCCATCCGTGGGCGGCGAGGTCCCAGGCCAACAGCGTTTCCTCGCCCCGGAAGTGGATGATCGGCGAGAACCCGCCGACCGCCTCGAAGGCCGAGACCCGCACGATCGACGAACAGGCCAGAAAGCCCAGGACCGACGGGCCGGGCAATGCCGGATCGTGCCCCAGTGGGCTCGCCGCGAGGTCGGCCACGATCGGGTCCTCGCGCTCGTCGGGCAACACCACCGTGCGAGCGGCGAGCACCGCCACGGTGGGGTGCGCATCGAACAGGGACGCCGCCAGGCCGATCGACGTCGGGTCCCACCACGAGTCGTCGTCGCAGAACGCGACATACGGCGTCGAGGCCGTCGCCACACCGACATTGCGTGCGACCGCGCCCCGGTTCTCGCCGAGTTCGACGACGGTGAGCCGCCCCGCGGCCGCGTGTGCGAGTCGGCGCGCCATCTGCACCGAGTCGTCATCGGAAGCATTGTCCACGAGGATGATCGGAGAGCCGGTCGTGTCGAGTAGGCGACGGAGCACTGCCGCCAGCTCGGCGGATCGGTTGCGGCTGGCGATGACGAACGAGGTCCGGGCATCCGGCGGCGACACCATGGCCGACGGTGCTACCCCGGGTGGACCTTTCCAAACCGTTGCGCCGCGCGTGCTGGTCACCGGTGGCGAGGGTTTCGTGGGTCGGCACCTGTGCGCTCGGCTGGCCGCAGACGGCGCCGACGTGGTGAGTCTGGACAACCTGTCGACCAGTGCGCCGCGCACCGCTGATCTGCCCCCCGGAGTGCGGCTGATCATCCACGATGTCACCGTGTCGCTTCCGGACACGTTGGCGCACATGTTGTTCGACACGATCTACCACCTGGCGTGTCCGGCCTCTCCGCCCGACTACCTGCGTCTGCCGTTGCAGACGTTGCGGACCGGGGCCCTGGGCACCGAGACGGTCCTCGACCTGGCCCACCGAACCGGCGCTCGCGTGGTCCTGGCGTCGACCAGCGAGGTGTACGGTGACCCGCTCGAGCATCCACAGCACGAAAGCTACTGGGGAAACGTCAATCCCATCGGCCCCCGCAGCGTGTACGACGAGGCCAAGCGCTATGCCGAAGCGTTCGCGTTCGCCCACCACCGCGAACTCGGAACAGATATCGGGGTGGCCCGGATCTTCAACACGTACGGACCGGGGATGCGAGTCGACGACGGGCGAGCGGTACCCACGTTCTGTCATCAGGCCTTGGCCGGAATTCCCCTCACCGTCGCCGGCGCGGGGACTCAGACACGGTCGCTTTGCTACGTCGACGACACCGTGGGCGGTCTGATCGCGCTGGCACACAGCAAGGTCACCGGGCCCGTCAACATCGGCAATCCCGTGGAGTTGCCCGTCCGCCGGATCGCCGAGCTCATCCGTGACCTCGCCGGCGCCGATGTGCCGATCGAACACGGGCCGGCGGCCACCGACGATCCGCAGCGCCGCTGCCCCGACATCACCGCCGCCCGTGAACTGCTCGGCTGGTCACCGGCCGTCAGCTACCACGACGGTCTGGCCAGGACCGTCGACTGGTTCCGCGACTCCGCAGGGACCGACACGGCCACCACCACCCACGTGCCCGCCACCGGCGCCAGGTGAAAGGAGCCGACGATGCGAATCCTCGGAATCAATGCGGTCTTCCACGATCCGGCCGCCGCCCTGGTCATCGACGGCGAGATCGTCGCCGCCGCAGAAGAAGAGCGGTTCTCCCGCCGCAAGCACGGCAAGCAGGCGGTGCCGTTCTCCACCTGGGAACTCCCTGTCGCCGCGGCCCGCTGGTGCCTAGCGCACGCCGGCATCGAGGCGGCCGACCTGGATGCGGTCGGGTACTCCTACGACCCGGCGCTGATGGCCGACGAATCCGGGCTGACCGAAGGTCTCGACCGCGACTGGGAGTACCTGCGCACGCTCTATGCGCAGCGCGCCCCGCGATTCCTGGCCGCTGCGCTGCCGGGCCTCGACCCGGCCGTGGTGCGCCATGTCCGTCACCACGTCGCCCACGCCGCGTCCACCGCGCTGGCGTCGCCGCACCCCGACAGCGCGGTGCTGGTCGTCGACGGCCGCGGGGAACGGACCTCGATGCTGGCCGGTGTCTACCGCGACCACAAGGTGGACGTGCTGGCCACCCAGGACCTGCCGCACTCACTGGGCCTGCTCTACGAAAGCCTCACCGAGCACCTGGGTTTCACCAGGTCCAGCGACGAATACAAGGTGATGGCGATGGGCTCCTACGGCAGCCCGCGATTCATCGACGCGATGCGCGAGCGGGTGTACGCCTGCCCTGACGGCGGCTTCCGTACCGAGCCGATCACCTGGACCGACTTCGCGCCCGTGCGCGTCGCCGGTACCGGCGAGAAGGGCGGGGCGCTGGCCAGGCCGGAGCCGGTGCACGCCGACCTCGCGTGCAGCGTGCAGTTCGTCGTCGAAGAGGTGCTGCTGGACCTGGCATCCTGGCTGCGCGCGCGCGTCGACAGCGACTCTTTGTGTCTCGCGGGCGGTGTCGCGCTCAATTGCGTTGCCAACACCCGTCTGTACGCTGAGAGCGGTTTCGACCACATCTGGGTGCAGCCCGCCGCGGGAGATTCGGGCACGGCATTGGGCGCCGCCCTCGGCCTCGCCGCCGACCACGGCGAACCGATCGCCCCGATGACGTCGGCGCAACTGGGGCGGGAATGGTCCGACGGGGAGATCCGGGCCATCCTCGACCGTGCCGCAGTGCCCTACGAACAGCCTCACGACCTCGCACGCACCGTCGGGGAGGCGCTGGCCGACAACCAGCTCGTCGGCTGGTTCCAGGGCCGCTCGGAGTTCGGGCCCCGCGCGCTGGGCGGGCGTTCACTGCTGGCGGACCCGCGCCGGCTCGACAATCTGGAACGGCTCAACGACGTCAAGGGGCGCGAGCAGTTCCGCCCGGTGGCTCCGATGGTGCTGGCGGACCGGGCCGGCGAGATCTTCACCCGAGGCCCGCTGCCCAGCCCCTACATGCTGTTCGTCCACGATGTCGCCGACGCCTGGCGTGACCGCATCCCCGCCGTGACTCACGTCGACGGGACCGCGCGGGTGCAGACCGTCGACGAGAGCCTGCCGCTGCTGCACGCGACCATCGGACACTTCGCCCGATGCACCGGTGTGCCCGTGCTCGTCAACACCAGCTTCAACACCGCGGGCAGGCCGATGGTCGACAGCCCCGTCGACGCGCTCGAATGCTTCGGCAGCGCCCCTATCGACGTGCTCGTGCTGGGGCCCTTCGTGATTCGGCGCCGCCGATGACCCTCGACGCCACCATCGTGATCCCGACCATCGGTCGGTCCTCTCTGCAGCCCCTCATCACCGCGCTCGACCGCGGTGAAGGTCCCCGGCCGGCCCAGCTCGTCGTCGTCGACGACCGACCCGGCACACACAGCATGGAGCTGCAGTGCGACCTCCCGGTCACGGTGCTGCACAGCGGGGGACGCGGACCCGCCGCGGCGCGCAATGTCGGCTGGCGTGCTGCGGCGACACGATGGGTGTGCTTCCTCGATGACGACGTCATGCCCACCGCCACATGGCTTTCCGCGTTGGAGCACGACCTCGCGACCGCTGATTCGACGGCCGCGGCCGGCTCGCAGGGACTCCTCGAGGTGCCGCGGGAGGCCGACGGTCGCCCCACCGATGACGAGCACCGCACCCTGCGGTTGGCGACCGCGCAGTGGATCACCGCCGACATGGCCTACCGACGTGACGTGCTGGTCGAATCCGGCGGCTTCGATCACCGCTTCCCGCGTGCCTACCGTGAAGACTCCGACATCGCCCTGCGTATCACCGCAGCGGGCCACCGGATCGAACGCGGAAGCCGACGCTGCCTGCACCCGGTCGCTCCGGCGACGTGGCGGACAGCGCTGCGAGTACAGACCGGCAACCGCGACAACGCGTTGATGCGGCGCAAGTTCGGGCGTCGGTGGCGCGACCGGATCGGCGAAGGGCGCGGACGGCTGCCCGCCCACATCGCTGCCACCGGTGCGCTCGCCACCGCCGCGCTGGCAGCCGCAGCGCGACACCGCCGGACGGCAGCGGGCGCCGCGCTGGTGTGGGTGGGTTTGACCGCACAGTTCGCCACCCGCCGGCACCGCGCGAACTCACGCACTCTGGCCGAGCTCGGCCCGATCGTGGTGACCAGCGTGCTGATCCCGCCGCTGGCCGTGTGGCACCGCCTCGCCGGCGAATGGCAACACCGCAGCGCGAACGCCGAGCCGCCGCTGGCAGTGCTGTTCGACCGAGACGACACCCTGATCGCCGACGGCCCCTATCTCGGCGACCCGCGCGGGGTCCAGCCGGTGCCCGGCGCTCGCCACGCTCTCGACCGCCTGCGCCGCCGCGGACTGCTGCTCGCCGTAGCGACCAACCAGTCCGGTGTCGCTCGCGGACTTATCACCCCCGAGCAGGTGGGGCAGGTGAACACCGAAGTGGCCGATCGCCTCGGCCCGTTCGACAGCTGGCAGGTGTGCCTGCACGGCGAGGACGACGGTTGCACCTGCCGTAAACCCGCTCCCGGCATGGTGCTGGCAGCAGCCGCCGCTCTCGGAGTGCCGCCACGGCGGTGCGTGATGATCGGCGACACCGGCGGCGATGTCGGTGCCGCGCTGGCCGCCGGCGCACGGGCCATCCTGGTACCCACCGGCCGGACGCTGGTGGCCGAGATATCCGCCGCCCGGACGGATCCCCGGGCCGCGGTGGCGCCCACGCTGGCGGCGGCGGTGGAGCTGGTGCTGGGGGAGACACGATGAGCACCGCCGTGGTGGCCCGTCTCGACAGTGCGGGCGACGTCCTGATCACCGGTCCCGCGATCCGAGCGGTCGCCGACCGCCACGACCGGGTGGTGATGCTCGCCGGGCCTCGCGGCCGCGCGGCCGCCGAACTGCTGCCCGGGGTCGACGAGATCATCGACTGGCAGGCGCCGTGGGTGGATTTCGACTCCCCGGATCTGACGGCCGCGCACGCCGACGATCTGCTCAAGCGCCTGCGCGACGTGGCCCCGGAGCGGGCCTACATCTTCACCTCGTTCCACCAGTCGCCACTGCCGCTGGCACTGCTGTGCCGGATGGCCGACATCGGATGGGTGGGGGCCATCAGCGTCGACTACCCGGGCAGCCTGCTCGACCTGCGTCACCACGTCGACGACGACATCCCGGAGCCACTGCGCGCGCTGTCCCTGAGTCAGGCTGCGGGATGCGCCCTGCCACAGGGTGATACGGGCGGTTTGCGGGTGACTGGGGTGGAGCGCACGTCCACGTCGCTTCGACGCCGTATCGGTGCGGGGGAGTACGTGGTGTTCCACCCGGGTGCTGCGGTTCCCGCCCGCCGGCCCGGCGCGGGCCGCAGCCGCGCGATGGTCGCCGCACTCGTCACCGCCGGTCATCGCGTGGTCGTCACCGGCGGCCCCGACGAGACCGACCTCACCGCGCATGTCGCCGGCGCCGGCGCCGTCGACCTCGGCGGCGCCACCACGCTGGCCCAACTGGCCGCCGTCCTCGCCGAGGCGCGGGTGGTGATCGCGCCCAACACCGCAGCCGCGCACCTGGCCGCCGCCGTCGGCACGCCGGTGGTGTCGCTGTTCGCCCCCGTCGTCCCCGCCGCCCAGTGGGCCCCCTACGGAGTGCCCGTCACCATCCTGGGCGACCAGCACGCGCCGTGCCGCGCCAGCCGCGCCCGCGTATGCCCACTGCAGCGCCACACGTGCCTGGACGACATCACCGACAGCGCGCTGCTGGAGGCAGTGCAGGCCATCGGAAGGAGATCATCGTGATCGCAACGCATTTCGACGACCTGATCGGCGCCGTGAGACGCACGAGCGCAGAGATCGGTCAGGTACAGACGTGGGGCGCACAGCTCGCCGGCGTTCTCACCGGCGGCGGCCGACTGCTCGCGTGCGGCAACGGTGGCAGCGCCGCCGAAGCGCAACACCTGACCGCCGAATTGGTGGGCCGGTTCGCCGACGAACGGCAGCCACTCTCGGCGATCGCGCTGCACGCCGACACCTCGGCGCTGACCGCGGTGGTCAACGACTACGGCGGCGACGAGATCTTCGCCCGCGGGGTACGCGCCCACGGCCGCCCGGGTGACGTGCTCGTCACCCTCTCGACCAGCGGCACCAGCCAGAACGTGCTGACCGCGGTCAAGGCCGCCCACGAAATCGGGATGACGAGCTGGGCGCTCACCGGCCCGGCGCCCAACCCGCTGGCCGCCACCTGCACCGAGGCGATCTGTGTCGACGCGCCGACGACCGCGACGGTGCAGGAGGTGCATTTGTTGCTGGTGCACGCGCTGTGCATGGCTGTCGACGAACGCATCCTCGGGGGGTGCGCTCATGAGCGGTAAGCCTCTGGTCGTGGTCGGTGACACCCTGCTCGACGTCGACATCGACGGCAGCGCAACGCGACTCAGCCCCGAAGCGCCGGTGCCCGTCGTCGACGTCGAGCGCGGCTGGCATCGACCGGGCGGTGCGGGTCTGGCCGCTCTCCTGGCCGCGCGCACCCACGAGCACGTCATACTGATCACCGGGGTCGCAGATGATGCGGCGAGCCGAGAACTCTCGGATCTGCTGGCGTCGGCCGGCGTGCGAGTGCTCGCCCTGCCGATGCGCGGAGCCACCGTCACCAAGACGCGGGTGCGCGCCGGCGGGCAATCACTGGTGCGCATCGACCGCGGCGACGCCGTTCCGATCCCCGGCCCGCTGCCGCAGGCGGTTGCCGACGCGCTGTGCGCCGCCAGTGCGATCTGCGTGGCCGACTACGGGCGGGGGATGGCGGCACTGCCGGCGCTGCGGGAGGCACTGACCGCCGCGGCGGTGATCACCCCGGTGGTGTGGGACCCGCACCCGCGAGGGGCCGAGCCAGTCCCCGGTTGCCGAGTGGTGACGCCGAACGACGCTGAGGCACAACATTTCTGTGGCTCCGGCCACCGCGTCGAGGAGGTATTGTGCGAGCGCTGGCAGGTCGACGCCGTGTGCGTGACGCTGGGCGCGCGGGGTGCGCGCGTGTGCGGTGCGGACGGTTCCCGCACACACATCGGCACCCCCACCCTCGCCGCGACGGGCACGGTCCGCGAGGACACCTGCGGCGCGGGGGACCGCTTCGCCGTCGCCGTCACCGACGCGCTGGCCCGGGGCGCCGACACCGTCGCCGCCGTGACGTCCGCGGTGGACGCCGCCGCCCGGTTCGTCGCTGCCGGCGGTGCCGCCGGGGTATCGACCCCCGTCCCCGCCGCCCACGGCAGCCCGCTCACCGACTCAGAACCGGACGCCGTCGCGCTGGCCGACCGGCTGCGCGCCGACGGACGCACCGTCGTGGCCACCGGCGGATGCTTCGACCTACTGCACACCGGCCACATCCGGTTGCTGCGCACGGCAAGGGAATTGGGTGATGCACTGATCGTCGTCATCAACTCCGACGAATCGGTGCGGGCGCTCAAAGGCCCGAGCCGGCCCGTGATGACCGCCGAGGACCGCGCCTGTGTGCTGATGGCACTCGCGTGCGTCGACGCGGTGGCCATCTTCGACGAAGCGACCCCCGAGCGCATCCTGGCCACCTTGCGCCCCGACATCTGGGTCAAGGGCGGCGACTACACCGCCGACGCCCTGCCGGAGACCGACGTGGTGACCCGCCACGGCGGAGACGTCGTGATCGTGCCGATGGTCGCCGGTTACTCCTCGTCCACCCTGATCGCCGCCGCGCGTTCAGGCCATGTGAAAGGAAGCTCATGACCGATCCCACCACCCGCTCGCCCGGTGCCGTCCTGATCACCGGTGGTGCCTCCGGCCTCGGCGCCGCCGTCGTGGACGCGGTTGCCGCACAGGGCGGTACGCCCCTGGTATTGGACCGGGCCCGCCCGACCGGCGATGTGGCACACGTGTGCGCCGACCTCGCCGACACCGACGCCGTCGACGCCGCGGTTGCCAGCCTGGCCGACCAGGCCGGCGGGCAGATCGACGGCGTGTTCACCGCCGCCGGCATCGACTCGTGCGGCACCCTGCGCGACGTGCCGGCCAAGGAGTGGGAGCAGGTCGTCGTCGTCAACCTGCTCGGCACTGCTGCCGTCATCCGGTCCGCCCTGCCGTACCTGAAAACCGGGCGGAGTCGTATCGTCACGGTGGCCTCGACACTGGGCATCAAAGCGGTCAGCGACGCCACCGCGTACTGCGCCTCGAAGTTCGGCGTCGTCGGCTTCACGCGTGCGCTGGCCGCCGAGTTGGCCGGCGAGATCGGGGTGACCCTGCTGATTCCGGGTGGCATGCACACCCCGTTCTTCGACGGGCGCACCGAACAGTACAAGCCGCCCGCAGACGCCGTCCTCAGCCAGCCTGCCGACGTTGCGGCGACCGTGCTGGTCGCGCTGACGCAGCCGCCGGGCTGCGAGATCCGCGAACTCGTCGTGTGCGCGTCGACGGAATCCTCGTGGCCGTAAGCGTTTCCGAGCAGCCGCGCACGATCGTCGTGTTGCGTGCGCTCGGGCTCGGTGATCTGCTGACCGGGATTCCCGCGCTGCGCGGGCTGCGCCGACGCTATCCCGATGCGCGTATTCTGCTCGCCGCGCCGCAGCAGTACCTCGAGTTGGCGCTGCTCTCCGGTGCGGTCGACGACGTCGTCGACACCCCCGGCCTGGGCCCCCTTCGCGAAGCACCCAGTGAACCCGACCTGGCGGTCAACCTGCACGGCAGGGGACCGCAGAGCATCAGCGCGCTGTTGGCGCTGCGGCCCGCTCAACTACTGACCCATCACCACGACGCCCACCCCGCCATCGCGGGGCCGCCGTGGCGGGCCGACCTTCACGAGGTGGACCGCTGGTGCGCACTTCTGCATTGGGCCGGGATCGATTGCCGCGCAGACGATCTCACGGTAGACCGCCCGGAGGGTTATGACGACAACAGGGGGACGGTGGTGATCCATCCCGGTGCGGCCGCCCCATCGCGGCAATGGCCGCCGCATCGGTTCGCCGCGGTGGCCGCGGCCCTGGCCGGCGAGGGGCACCGAATCGTGGTCACCGGCTCGCCGGCCGAAGCGGACCTCGTGCAGACCGTGGTGCGCAAGGCAGGTCTGCCCCGCTCGGCCATCTGGCCCACCCCGGGACTGCTCGCACTGGTCGCCCTGATCAGCGACTGCGCGCTGCTGATCTGCGGCGACACCGGCGTGGGACACGTGGCCACCGCCACAGGCACCCCGTCGGTCCTGCTGTTCGGCCCCACCCCGCCGGCGCTGTGGGGGCCCCGCGGCGACGGCCGCCACGTCACACTGTGGGCCGGTGATCGCGGCGACCCGCACAGCGACGTGCCCGACGCGGGCCTGCTGCTGCTGACGGTGCCGCGGGTGCTCGACGCCGCCCGAGCCGCCCTGGTGGCCTGCCGGTGACCACCTCGTTGCGCATCGGTGTGGTCGGCGTCGGCTACGTCGGCCTCACCACAGCGGTCTGCCTGGCCCGCCACCACGACGTCGTCGCCGTCGACATC
Source organism: Mycobacterium kyogaense (assembly GCF_036946525.1). Classification (GTDB taxonomy): domain Bacteria; phylum Actinomycetota; class Actinomycetes; order Mycobacteriales; family Mycobacteriaceae; genus Mycobacterium; species Mycobacterium kyogaense_A. The sequence continues at coordinate 57,879 of NZ_JAQIIY010000008.1, forward strand.
GACGAGCGCAAGGTGGCGACCCTCGCGTCGGGCGTTCCGATCATCGACGAGGCCGACCTGCCTGCACTGCTGACTCGCATGCTGGACTCCGGCCGCCTCGCCTTCAGCACCGATCACGAGGCGCTGGCGGACCGCGACGTCGTGTTCGTCTGCGTCTCGACCCCCAGCGGCCCCGACGGCGCCGCCGATCTCCACGCGCTCGACGCTGCCACCACACAGCTTGCCGACGTCATGCGGTCAGGGGCCGTCGTCACCGTGAAATCCACCGTTCCGGTGGGCACCACACGGCGAATCGCCTCGCGCCTGCGTCGCCGCGGGATCGGCGTGGTGACGAGCCCCGAGTTCCTGCGGGAAGGCCGCGCGATCGCCGACTTCACCCACCCCGACCGCGTGGTCGTGGGAGCGGACTCCGACTCCGATGCCGCGGCGGTGTGCGCCGCCTACGGTGCCGACCCCGCCACGGTGCTGCGCATGAGCCCGGAAAGCGCCGAACTGGCCAAGTACGCGAGCAACGCCTTCCTGGCTGTCAAGCTGTCCTACACCAATTCCCTTGCCCAGCTCTGCCACTCCTTCGGCGCCGACGTCGGCGACGTGACCGCCTGCATGGGCGCCGACGCGCGCATCGGCGCCGGCTTCCTGCAGCCCGGACCCGGCTGGGGTGGCTCCTGCCTGCCCAAAGACACAGCAGCGCTGGTGCATTCGGCACGCGAACGCGGAATCGCCGTGGCCGAAGTGGAAGCGGCGCGCCACACCAACGCCGCTCAGCCCGCCCGTATCCTCGCCGCTCTGCAGCAGGCGATGCCGTGTGCGGTCGACGGTTCCCGGATCACCCTGCTGGGGCTGACATTCAAGGCGGCGACCAGCGACACCCGCGACTCGCCCGCGCTGGCGGTCAGCGCCCACCTCGCTGCCGCCGGCGCCCACGTCTACGGTCACGACCCGCAACTGCATGCCATCGATCCGGCGGTGCTCGACGCCGCAGGAGTCACCGGCGTCGACGATCCGTACCGGGCGGCGAAGGAGGCCGACGCCGTCGTCGTGCTGACCGAATGGCCCCAGTTCCGGGACCTGGACTGGACGGCGATCGCCGACGGCGCGCCCGCCGCAGTGGTGGCCGACACCCGCAACCTGCTCGACCCCTCGGCCGTCACTGCGGCGGGGCTGCGCTACCTGGGCAACGGCCGGGCCGACGGTTTCTAGGCCGACGGTCTCTAGGCCGGGCGCGCCGGATCCGCTTCCATCGCCACGCCGGTGGACTGGAAGTAGACGCGTCGGGCGATCTCGACGGCGTGGTCGGCGAAGCGTTCGTAGAACCGGCCCAGCAGCACCATGTCTGCCGCGACCATCGGCCCGTGCCGCCACTGCGGTGCCGCGACCCGCCCGAACAGCTCACGGTGCAGCGCGTCCATCCGTTCGTCGTCCGCGCAGATCCGTTCGGCCAGCGCCGCGTCGAGCGAACGGACCGCGTCGCGTGCCTCGTCGGCCATCCGCACCGCCGTCGCGCCCATCTCGGTGAACAGATCGGCGATCTCCGCGGGCGTCGCACGCTCCGGGTGATTCCGCGCCGCGGCACGGCCGACATGCGACGCCAACGCGCCCATTCGGTCGGCGTCGGCGCCGATGTGCAGGGCCGCCACCACGGTCCGCAGATCCCGTGCCACGGGCGCCTGTAGGGCCAACAGTCGCAGGGCGCGGTCGTTGACCGACGCCCCGAGCGACGTCAAGTCACGAAGATCCCCACGTAACCGCTGCGCCCGGGCGGCGTCAGCGTCGAGCAGCGCGACCGTGGCCGACTGCATCATGGCCGAGGCGCGATCGCACATCTCGGCGAGATCGCTCACCAGAGAGTCCAGTGTGTCGTGGAATTCGTTGCGCATGGGCACCTCGAGATCGACCGATGCGCGACCATTACCCGAACGAGTCGACGCCAAACCTCCTTTCGATGCGAGTAAATTCCTCCGTGTCGAACGGCTCCGACTGAAGATTGGTACCCGCGGATGTTCCGGCTAGGTGATGTGTGAGCGATAGCAACGGCAGCAATGGCAACGGCGGCGATACCACCGGCAGCGATCCCAATAACGAAGCCGAGACTTTCGAAGATCTTCTCCGCTATCTGCGCGACGCACGCGGGTTCGACTTCACCGGATACAAGCGCACCTCGCTGATGCGGCGCGTGCGACACCGCATGGAACAAGCCGGCTACAGCACTTTCGAGGAGTACCTCGACGCTCTGCAGGCCAGCGCCGACGAGTTCTCGGCACTGTTCAACACGATCCTGATCAACGTGACGAGCTTCTTCCGCGACATGGAGGCGTGGGACTACGTCCGCGACGAGGTGATTCCGGCGATGCTGGCGCAGCGCGGTCCCGGTGACCCGATCCGCATCTGGAGCGCCGGCTGCGCATCAGGCCAGGAGGCGTACACGCTCGCGATGCTGCTGGCCGAGGCGATGGGAGTCGACGACTTCCGCCAACGCGTCAAGATCTACGCCACCGACGTCGACGAGGAGGCGCTGACCGAGGCACGGATGGCCTCCTACGACGCGCGCGCGGTGGAATCGGTGCCGCCGCCGCTGCTCGAACGGTATTTCGATCCGGTCAACGGGCGTCACGTGCTGCGCAAAGATCTGCGCCGCTCGGTGATCTTCGGCCGCAACGATCTGGTCAACGACGCCCCGATCTCCCGGGTCGACCTGCTCGTGTGCCGTAACACGTTGATGTACTTCAACGCCGACACCCAGGCCAACGTGCTCAGCAGGCTGCACTTTTCCCTCGCCCCGCGCGGCGTGCTGTTTCTCGGGCACGCCGAGATGCTGCTCAGCCACACCGATCGCTTCACCCCGATCAACCTCAAGCACCGCTTCTTCCGGAAGTCGCCGTCATCGGTCGACGCGGTCGCGTCCTACCGGTCACCCGCGTTCGGCGATCGCCGCTACGAGGTGTCGGCGCTGGACTCGATCCGCGACCTCGCCTTCCACGCCAGCCCGGTGGCGCAGATCGTCGTCACGGGGGACGACACCGTGGCAATGGTCAACCAGCAGGCCGAGGCCACGTTCGGGCTGTCGGGCCGCGACATCGGTCGGCTCCTGCGCGACCTCGAGGTGTCCTACCGTCCGGTCGAGCTACGCGGCTACGTCGAGCAGGCGAAGGTGGAACGACGGTCGGCCCGCATCCCCGACGTCACCTGGCAGCGTCCCGGCACCGACGACATCTGGTTCGAGATCCACGTCAACCCTCTGGTCGACGGGCAGAACGGGCTGGTCGGCATCTCGATCGTGTTCTTCGACGTGACCGCAACCCGCGCGCTGCTCGACAAGGTGGTCCTCACCAACAGCCGGCTCGAAACCGCCTACGAGGAGCTGCAGTCGACCAACGAGGAACTCGAGACCACCAACGAAGAGCTGCAGTCGACGGTCGAGGAACTCGAGACCACCAACGAAGAGCTGCAGTCCACCAACGAAGAGCTCGAGACCATGAACGAGGAGCTGCAGTCCACCAACGACGAGTTGCACACGATCAACGATGCGCTGCGCGAGAGCAGCCTCGAACTCGACGAGACCACAGCGTTTCTCGACTCGCTGATCACCTCCGTACGGTTCGGTCTGACGGTGGTGGACCGGCAGACCCAGGTGCTGGTGTGGAACCGTGGCTGCGAGGAACTGTGGGGGCTGCGCGCCGACGAGGTGATCGGCCGGCCGTTCGCAGATCTCGACGTCGGGCTCCCCATCGAGGCGCTGAAGCCGCTGATCGGGCAGGTCTTCGTCGATCCCGACGTACTCGAGGAGACGACCGTCGACGCCGTCACCCGGCGCGGACGCGACGCGCGAGTGCTCGTGTCGTGCTCGGCATTTCGATCCGCCGACGGCGCGGTCAACGGGGCGCTGCTGCTGATGCGGGTGACCGAGCAGAACGACTAGGAGGCCGGTGTGCGCGGGGCGTAGCGCAGGATCGCGGCGACGCCCTCCCGCGGGCTCAGCCGCTCATCCATGCCGATGAGATCGGCGTCGATGGCCACCGCGGCGAAGGGGAGTGCCTCGTCGGCGCGCACCGTGGTCCTCGCTGCAGTGCCCAGCTCGGAGAGCACCTCCGGGGTAGGGGCGACGGTCAACGCCGATTCCCCGATGACCACGGTGGATTCGCCGAGATCCCCGATGATCAAGGTCTCGACCGCACCCTCGCGCAGGGCCGCGCACACCCCGGCGAGGCCTTCGGTGGCAAGCCCGGATTCGCGGTTGATCTCTCCTGAAAAGCGTTGTGCTGCGGTATCGATGAGCTCGACCCGGCGCAAGCGTAACCGGGTGTCGATGTCGTGGGCCAGAGCGTCGACGTCGACGCTGCCCCGCGCTCCGGCGTTCACCTCGACCGCCCTCTCGGCAACCCGCTGCGGCAGGACGGCCAGCAGATCGGCTCGGGAGCGTATCTCGCCGACGACGAACACAAAGTCCGGATCGGCGTCGTCGACGGCCGCAGTCACCTCGTCGGCGACCTCTTGAACGTTCTTCGTGCGGGCGCCCTCGGCTGTCCTCTGCGGGTCACCGTAGCCTGCGTTCTCGGCTCCCGCGGCCTTGTGCACCGGATAGCGGTCGCCGTCGACGGTCGTCGCGTGGGTGCGCCCGGCCCGGTGGACGGTGATGTCGGCCCCGGCGTGGTCGACGGCCACCGTCAGATACGGCGGGTCGTCGACGCCGTGCACGACGATGGGCACCAGGTAGGGCAGGGGTGACAGCCGCACGATCGTCGCATCTGGCGGTCTGATGAGCCGCTGATCGAGATGGACTGCGGCGCGCGTGGCGATCACCGCGCGGCCGCCGCGGCCCACCGTGACCGGCGCGCCGGTGAGAGTGGTGCGGACCGTGCCGACCAATGCGTCGTCCGCGCCTTGGCTCATGAGGTCCTCCTCGATGGCGCGCCAGCGCAATTCGGCCTGCTTGGCGGCGTCAGCGGTGTTGTGACTGTCCTCGACGCAGACGGAAGCGAAGGGCCCCGGTGCGTCGATCAAGGTACGAAATCTGGTGGGCTGCATATCGGCGGGATGCCCGGCGCACACCGGCACAAACGATCACCTGCGCAGCTGACCCGCGGCGACCCGGAGATCGGAGACCAGCGACGCCAGAGAGTCCTCCCGCGCCTCCGCGGGGCCGCGCAGTACGGCCGACGGATGCAGGGTCGCGACGACGGCGGGATCGTTTCTCGCGCTGACGTCGCCCGGAAGCCGCAACACCTCACCGCGGTGGGCGGTGAGTCTGAAATCGTTGCCCAGCAATGACTTCGCCGCCGTCGCGCCGAGGCACACGATCACCTCCGGGGCCACCGCATCCAGTTCGGCGAGCAGCCACGGCCGGCACGAGACCACCTCGGTGCGACTGGGCGTCTTGTGGATGCGGCGGGTGCCGCGTTCGGCGGGCACGAACTTGAAGTGCTTGACGGCGTTGGTCACATAGAGCGGTTCGCGGTCGATACCCGCTTCGCGCAGCGCCGTGTCGAGCAACCGCCCGGCAGGACCGACGAAAGGTTCACCGCTGCGATCCTCCTGATCGCCGGGCTGTTCACCGACGAGCATCATCCGCGCCCCGGCCGGTCCTTCACCGAAAACGGTCTGGGTGGCGTCGGAGAACAGATCGCAGCCGCGACAGGCACCTGCCGCGGCTGCGAGATCGTCGAGGTCGGTGCTCGACGGCAGGAAGTCGGCGGCGGTGACCGTGGGCGCACGGGAGGGCATGCCGTCGGGGTACCCACCGCGCGGAGGACATCACGAGAAGTCCGTCCTACGAAGCGTTCCCCGCCGCGTGGGGGATCCTGCGACGTCGTCGGGGCCACTTTGCGAAGTCGTCACCATCGCCCGAGCGAAGTCACGCAAACAGGACATACTTGTCCGAGGAGGGTCCTCGGCCCTTCGCGCGGATGGTTCAACACCGAAGCCGCCCGCCTCTGACGACGTACTGCACAGGAGGCGCCCGAGAATGACACACGACCCCGACACCGCGACTCTGCACGACCTCTTCATCGCTCTGCATGGACTCCCGGATGATTCGCCGCAGCGGGAGCGGCTGCGCACCCGCATCATCGAGCAGTGCCTGCCCATCGCCGAACGCATCGCCCGCCGCTACGACCGGCGCGGCGAAACGCACGACGACCTCGTCCAGGTGGCGCGCGTCGGATTGATGAACGCGGTGAACCGGTTCGATCCCACAGCCGGCCCCGAGTTTCTCTCCTACGCCATTCCCACCATGATGGGTGAGGTCAAACGCTATTTTCGCGATTGCAGCTGGTCGGTGAACGTGCCGCGCCGCCTCAAAGACCTCTATCCGGCGATCGGCCCGCTCACCGCTGAGCTGACCCAGCGGCTGGGGCGGGCCCCGACGGCACGAGAGCTCGCTGACGCGCTCGGGGTCGATCACCAGGAAGTCGTCGAAACACTCACCGCTGCAGCGGGTTTCAAGCCGCGGTCGTTGGACTACACCACATCGCGCGACGAGGACGACGGGCCCACGTTGGCCGACCGGCTCGGCCAGCCCGATCCCGGGATCAGCTTCGTCGAGGACCGCGACGCGCTGCGCGCACAGCTCGAGTTGCTGCCTGCCCGGGAGAACCGGATCATCGTGCTGCGCTTCTTCGAGTCGCTGACACAGAGCGAGATCGCCGAACAGATGGGTATCTCGCAGATGCACGTGTCCCGGCTGCTCAGCCAGTCACTGCGTCGGCTTCGCGACGGCATGCTCGATGATCGCCCGCAGACGAAGGTGGCCTGACCGAAGAACACGCGCCCGTGTGCGGCGCGGTGTTGTCGGGTCGGTTCGGTAGGGTCTGCGCCGTGACAACGAGCTCTGCAACGATTCGCCGCCCGAAATCCGTAACCGCCCGTCTCGCTGCAGAACTGGAGGTCGCCGAAGGGCAGGTCAGCGCCGCGGTTCGATTGCTGGACGAGGGCGCGACCGTGCCGTTCATCGCCCGCTACCGCAAAGAAGTCACCGGCAGTCTCGACGACGGTCAACTGCGCACCCTCGCCGATCGGCTGACCTACCTGCGCGAGCTCGACGAACGCCGCGACGCGGTGATCACCTCGATCCGCGAGCAGGGCAAGCTGACAGACGCTCTCGCCGACGCGCTGATGGCCGCCGACACCAAGGCCCGCGTCGAGGACATCTATCTTCCCTATAAGCCCAAGCGCAGGACCAAAGCGCAGATCGCGCGCGAAGCCGGGCTCGAACCACTGGCCGATCGGTTGCTCGCCGATCCCACGCTGGCTCCCGAGCAGGTCGCCGCGGAGTTCGTCGGGGCCGCGGTGTCAGACGCCGCCGCAGCGCTCGACGGAGCCCGGCACATCCTCGTCGAGCGGGCCGCCGAGAACGCCGAACTGGTCGGCCAGGTGCGCGAGCAGTTCTGGCAGCACGGCACGGTGCGCACGCGCGCTGCCTCCGACGCCGTTGCGGCGACGCCGAAGGCGCAGAAATTCTCCGACTACTTCGACTTCGCCGAGCCGCTGACCGCGATGCCGTCACACCGGGTGCTCGCGGTTCTGCGCGGCGAGAAAGAAGAGGTGCTCGCACTGACCGTCGACGGCGGCGACGAGGCCGAGTACCAGGCCATGATCGCCCGCGCCCTCGATGTGGACCTGACCGCGGGCTCTGCCGCCACCTCGTGGCTGGCCGGCGTCGTCGGGTTCGCCTGGCGTACGCGGCTGTCGGTGTCGGCATCGGTGGACGCGCGGGTCCGGTTGCGTCTGCGTGCCGAAGCAGACGCGGTCACGGTGTTCGCCCGCAACTTGAAGGACCTGCTGCTCGCCGCCCCGGCCGGCAACCGCACCACACTCGGTCTTGACCCCGGTTTCCGGACGGGGGTCAAGGTGGCCGTCGTCGACGGTACCGGCAAGGTGCTCGAGACCTGCGCCGTGTTCCCGCACCAGCCGCAGAAACAGTGGGACACCGCCAAGGCTTCTCTGGCCGCATTGGTCGCGCGGCACGGTGTCGAGCTGATCGCCATCGGCAACGGCACCGCATCCCGCGAAACCGATGCGCTCGCAACCGAATTGATCGCCGACATCCGGGCAGCCGGTGCGGCGGCACCCACCAAGGCCGTCGTCAGCGAAGCAGGCGCCTCGGTGTACTCGGCGTCGGCCTACGCCGCACACGAGCTGCCCGAACTCGACGTCACGCTGCGCGGAGCGGTGTCCATCGCGCGGCGGCTTCAGGATCCGCTGGCTGAGCTGGTCAAGATCGAACCCAAGTCCATCGGTGTCGGCCAGTACCAGCACGACGTGACCCCCGGCATCCTGGCCCGCAGTCTTGGCGCCGTGGTCGAGGACGCCGTGAACGCGGTCGGCGTGGACGTGAACACGGCCTCGGTACCCCTGCTGGCCCGGGTGTCCGGTATCACCGAGACGCTCGCCGAGTCGATCGTCTCGCACCGGGACCGCACCGGTCCCTTCCGTAGCCGTCGCGCGCTACTGGAGGTTCCGCGTCTCGGCCCCAAAGCGTTCGAGCAGTGCGCCGGCTTCCTCCGGATCCGCGACGGTGAGGATCCGCTCGACAGCTCCGGCGTGCACCCGGAGTCCTACCCGGTGGTGCACCGCATTCTCGATCGGGCAGGGGTGAGTCTGGCCGAGATCATCGGCAATCAGCGTGCGCTGCAATCGGTTCGGCCCACCGAGATCGCCGACGAGCGGTTCGGCGTGCCCACCGTGACCGATATCCTCGCCGAACTCGAGAAGCCCGGCCGCGACCCCCGGCCCGAGTTCACCACGGCGAGTTTCGCCGCGGGCGTGGAGAAGGTGGCCGACCTCAAAGAGGGGATGATCCTCGAAGGTGTGGTGACCAACGTCGCCGCGTTCGGTGCCTTCGTCGATGTCGGAGTGCACCAGGACGGACTGGTCCACGTCTCCGCCATGTCCGATCGCTATGTGTCGGACCCGCACGAGGTGGTGCGCTCGGGCCAGGTGGTCAAGGTGAAGGTGGTCTCCGTCGACGTGGAGCGTCAGCGGATCGGGTTGACTTTGCGGCTCGACGAGAAGACCCGTGCGCCGCGCAAGGAGTCGGGTCCGCGGCAGGCACCGCGGCGTGGGTCCGAGCAGCGGCCGCGACGCGAAGCGGGAACCCAGAAGAAGGGAAGCAGCAGCGCGGGTGGGTCCATGGCGGACGCTCTACGCGCCGCCGGCTTCGGGCGGTGACACCCGCCCGGCTCACTCCGCTCGCTCAGCCGAGATAGACGGGGCCGGCGGGATAGCCGCCGCCCAGCGTGGCGATGTGCACGTGGTTGTAGTGGTTGGCGTTGTCGGAGCCGAGATCGGTCATGCCATGCGGGGCGCCGTGCGTCGGATACATCGTCTGCCGCCAGATCACGTGCGCCACCCCGAGCCGGTCGGCGTTGCTCAACGCGAACGCCACGATGGAGTCGCCGAGAGCGATGCCTTCGGGGGAGCTGTAATCGGGGATCATCACGTCGACCGCCAGGCCGTCGGGATGCCAGCGCAGCGAGTCGGGGCGCACCCCGCCGATGCTCTGGATCTCCGGGAAGATCGCGCTGACTGCTCGGGCCACCAAGATGGTCTTCACCTGCATGCCCGCCTCGGAGCCAACGGTGCCGGGCAGCGCAGCGTCGAGAGTGCGGTGCATCGACCGCGAGCTGGCGAGCCGCAGGCCCTCGTCGGCGGGGATGCTGCGGTACTCCGCGATCGGCGACGCGAGAGCGATGACCGAGGCGCAGCACGGCGCCGTCGCGAGGGGCTCGACGGTGGTTGATTGCGGGGTGCGGATCGAATCCGCGCCGGAGCAGAGCAACGCCAGCGCGGGCACAGCGACGGCAGCCGACGACGCCGCCCACCGAGGACGGCGCTTAGTAGCTAAGCGGTGTCTGCCCACGGGCCTGCACCTTACCGCGCCATCGGGGGTGTCCAGCAAATTCGGCACAGCGCCCGCTCGTCACGGCCGGCGAGCCCGATAGCCGTAAGGGGGCGCGAAATCCCTGGTCACGCGCTCGGCGCGCGAGATCTCGCCGTCGGCGTTAGGCTCCTCGTCGGCGCCTCCTGTGGCCGGTGTAACACCGGTTATGAGTCGCCCGATGAACCACAGACACCGGCTTCGACACCCGAAGGAGATGCCGTGGGCGCAGTTCTGGGGTTGTCGTTGACCAGCACCGAGGTGACCTGGGCGCTGGTGGATGAAGCCGACCGTACTGTCGTCGATCACGACTCACTGGAGCTCGACGCGGGCCCCGATGCCGAGTTCGACACCGATACTGACATCGCGCGCCTCGCCGCCCGCGGTGGCCACGGACTGGCCCGGGCGTGCGGGCTCGACGTCGATCGCCTCCGTCTGGTCTGGACCCCCGATGCAGAAGCGTGCGGGCGGCGGTTGCGCGCCGACCTCAGCACACTCGGGGTGACCGTCGACGCCGTGCCGCTGACGTGCGCGACCCGCGTGCTCATCGCTCCCGACGACAGCGACATGCCGCCCCTGGTGGCACTGGCCTACGGCGCGGCGCTCGCCGACGTCGACCCCGCCGAGGCGATCACCGTCGCGCTGCCCCGGGCGGTCCCGCGCAGGAAGCGACCCACGCGTGTGCTCGCCGCCGCGATGGGGGTGGCTGCTGCGGCCGCCGTCGGCGCGGTCTTCTTGACTGCCGGTTCGGTACCCGACATCCAGCCGGCAGCGGCTGCGGCGGCAGCCACCGCACCCGCCGCCGATCCCGGATGGGTCAGCGTCACCGCACCGGTCGACGCTGCCGCCGAGCCGGCGCGCAAGATCGTCACCGCCCCGTCGCCGTCGTATGCCGCCGCTCCCGTCTATGTCGCCGCGCCCGCTCTTGTAGCGCCGGTCGCTGCGCCCGCGCGGGCGGCTCTGTCTGCGCCGGCGGCGGTCCCGGCCGTCGACGCGCTCCCTGCACCCAATGCGCTTCCCGGCCCCGTGCCTGTGGCGGCTGCAGAGGCGCCGGCGGTCGAATCGCTCCCGCAGGCGGCCGTGGACGCGGCGGCACCGTCGGCCGAACCGCATCTTCCGGTTGCCGCTCAACAGCACCTGCCCGGCGCGGAGCCGCTTCTCGCGCCGCTGCCCGGCCCAGACGCCGAGATCCCTGCGCTGCCCGACCCGGAGATGACAGTTCCGGCGAATGTGTTCACTGCGTTGCCCTGAGGGGTTACCGTCGAGGCCGTGACAGCGGTCCCGCAGATGACACGTGACGACGTCGCCGAGTTGGCTCGTGGCATGAGAGAGCTGGTGCGCGAGCAGGCTGCCGAGTCGGAGCGTCAGCGCACCCTCAGCAGCAGCGTCGTCGACGAGATGTGGTCGACGGGTTTGATGTCGGCGTTCAACCCCGCACCCGCGGGTGGGGTGGAGCCGTCGTTCGCCCAGATGATCGAGACCTGGATCGAAATGGCATGGCAGGACGGCTCTTTCGGCTGGGTGGGGATCGCGAATCTGCCGTCGTCGTTCGCCGCGGCGACCTACCTGCCCGACGACGGCTTCGCCGAGGTGTTCACTGCGCACGACAATCACGTCACGATGGGCGGGCAGTTCTTTCCCAACGGCCAGGGCGTCGCGGTCGACGGTGGGTACCGGCTCACAGGCTCGTGGAGTTTCGGGTCCGGTACCGGGCACGCCGAGTACGTCGCCGCGGGCTTCCTGCCGATGGTCGACGGCGAGATGCAATGGATCAGCGAGGGCGTGCCCGACATGCAGGTGGCGATCGTGCCGCGCGCCGAGGTCGAATTCACCGACGGCTGGCATGTGCAGGGGCTCAAGGCCACCGGGTCCTACGACTACGCCATCAACGACGTGTTCGTACCCCACGGCCGCACGTTCGCGCTGTTCACTCGCGAGCCTCAGCGGGGCACGTCACCCGCGACGCGAATGGGCATGATGCCGGTGACGGCCGCCGGTCATGCCGCGTGGGCGTTGGGGGTGGCCAAGAGCATGCTCGACGATGTCGCCGAGCTGGCCGCCACCAAGTTCCGGATGAGTGACATGGCTGCACTCGCGACGCGACCGACGTTCCAGAAGGGGCTCGCCCGGCACGTCGCCGCGTGGCGGGCGGCCCGACTGCTGGTCCTCGACGCGTTCAGCACCGCGGAGGCGGCGGTCGCGGCGGGTGACGAACTCACGCCCACGATGCGGGCTGACATGCGCGTGGCCGCGGTGCACGCCACCGATACCGCCCGGGAGTGCGCGGAATGGGCGCACCTGGCCGCCGGCACCACGGCAATTCGCGAGGGCAGCCGCCTCGAACGCGCGTTCCGCGACATCTACACAGGCACCCAGCACGCGTTCATCAGCGAGAAGGTCGCGATCGACGCCGCTCAGGTGTGGCTGGGCATCGTCGAGGACCAGTTCGGACTCTGAGTCAGTCTGACTCAGTCGTCGGGTGGGCGTGGTTCGTAGGGTTGGTACCACCACCAGTTCGCGCGTTCGCCGGTGGGACCGGGACAGGGTGCGACCTCTGGTGGTGGTCGGGTGGGTGTGCGGGCCAGGGAGACGGAGGCCAAGGCGCGGCCGGCGGCGTCGGTGACGACGAGCTGGTCGGCGGGGCCGGTGATCGTGATCAGGCCGCGGTGATGTGCCCGATGGTGAAACGGACACACCAGCGCCAGGTTCCACAGCTCGGTGGGTCCGCCGTCCTCCCAGTGCACGAGGTGGTGAGCGTGCAGCCATCGCGTGGCCCCGCAGCCGGGCACCACGCAGCAGCGGTCGCGATGCTCGAGCGCGCGGCGTAGCCGCCGGTTCACCGTGCGGGTCGACCGGCCGGCGCCGATCACCTGCCCGTCGCGACGGAACCACACCTCGCACGTGGCGTCGCAGGTCAGGTAGCGACGGTCACCCTCGGGCAGAACGGGCCCCAGATGCAGCGCGGCCACCTTGTCCGCGACATCGACATGCAGAACGACGGTGGTGCGTTGCCCATGCGGCCGCGCGGAAGCCTCGGCGTCCCAACTCATGTGGACCAGGCGCAGGAATGCCGCCGCCATGCTGGGATCGGTGCCTGCGCATCGGGATCACCGGTATTCCATTCCGCGACAAGGGCGTCGCGATGGGAACCCAGCGCCGCTTCGAATGCCGCATTCTCGACGTGGGGGAGCGCGATTGTCCAGTACGTGTAATGCTCGTCGCCGCGCGAGCTGATCGACGGCGTCGGCCCCGGATCTGGCACGGGCACCGGCTCGTCCTCGTCCTCATGGTTGTCGTCGACGGCGGGCGCGGGCTCGGGTTTGGGTTGCATGCTCAGCGCACTGCGTAATTGGGTGACGGTCGCGCACTGGGCCAGCGTCGCGAAATGATCGTCGGAACCGGGCAGGCCGCGTTCGGCGATGACCCCGACCTGGTCCACCGAGAACCGGCCTTCCCGCAATCCCTCGATGCAGGAGGGGAATTCGTCGTAGCGCGCTGCGATCGCGGCGATCGTGTGCGCTCGCGACGGCGACACTCCGGCCTTCCACGCCAGCCACCCCGCCGTCGACCGCGCTCCGGCGGCCGCCCACAACTCATCGCGATCGATCTCCGCAGCGATCTCGACGATCCGCGCATCGATCGCATTGCGCTGCCCCGTCAGCTCCGCCAACTCCTCGTGCAGCACCGACAACCGTTCGTCTATGGCCAGTGAACTGATCGGGGGCATGCCCTCAACCTGCCCCCGCCATCCGACATCCCGCCGCGCACCGCCCGACCGTCACCGTCCGCCTGTGGATGAAATCGGCTCTGGGGATAAGTTCCATCGTCCGCGAAATCCGAACGATATGTCCGTGAGAATCAGGTGGACCGCAACGGTCGGCGTCCCGTTCAATGCAGACATGACTTCGGAAGGGGCACGCTCGGGCGCCATGATGGCGGTCGGTGCGATGGCCTGCGTGCAGCTCGGCCTGGCGTTCGCCGTGACGTTGATCGACGACATCGGCGTCGAAGGTGTCGCGTGGCTGCGACTGATGTGGGCCGGCGTCCTCCTGCTCGTTCTGGTCCGGCCGCGGTGGGCGGCGTTCACGCGCCGGTCCTTCCTGATGTGCGTGGTCCTCGGCATCGTCACGGCCGGAATCACGTTGCTGTACATGGCTGCTATCGACCGCATTCCCCTCGGGACGGCCAGCGCGCTCGAATTCCTCGGCCCGCTCTCTGTCGCCGTCGCGCGCGGACATGGCCGCGGCCGTCTGCTGTGGCCGGGCCTCGCGGCGGTCGGCGTCGTGCTGTTGACCGAACCGTGGAGCGGCACCGTCGATCAGGTCGGAGTCGCCTACGCACTCGGCTCCGCCGTGTGCTGGGCCGGCTACATCCTGCTCACCCAGAAGGTGGGGGACGAGGTCGCCGGCATCGCCGGTCTAGCGGTGTCGATGCCGGTCGCGGCGTTGTTCGCCACCGCGGTTGTCGGTCCGGCCGTGATCCCCAGGATCGACGCCGACATCCTGCTGCTGGGCCTCGGATTGGCCATCCTTCTTCCTGTGGTGCCCTTCGCCCTCGAGCTGTTGGCACTGCGCCGACTCACCACAGCGGCGTTCGGCACGCTGATGAGCGTCGAACCGGCGTTGGCGATGGTGGTTGGTCTGGTGATCCTGCACCAGGTGCCGGGGCCGCTGAGCGTGTTCGGCATCGCCTTCGTGGTCGCCGCCGGCGCCGGCGCTGCCCGCTCGGGAGCCCGTACGCAACCTGTGCCTCTGGAGGTCGGCTGAGCGGTTACCGTGGCAGTCATGGGTAGAGGAATCTTCGGCTCACCCGTGGTGGGCCTCGTCAACGGCGGCGCGGCTCGCCTGATCCACGCCCCGGTGATCGGTCCGTTGATGCGGCGCAACATGGTGGTGATCAGATACGCCGGGCGGCGTTCGCACCAGACGTTCCAGACGCCGGTCAGCTATCAGCGCTCCGGTGACGACGTCGTCATCCGGGTCATGGCCCCCGACCAGAAGACCTGGTGGCGCAACTTCACCGGCGACGGCGGTTCCATCACGCTGACCGACTTCGACGGCGCCGACCGCACCGGTTACGCAGTGGCGCAGCGTGATGACCGCGGCCGCGTGACGGTGCGGGTGCGTCTCGACGCGAGCTGAGCTCAGGCCTCGAAACGCTTGCGCCGGTACAGGGTTCCGATCGCGAGCAGAACCAGGCTGATCAACAGGATCGCGGTGGCCAGCACGTTGATCTGCGGCGGCACGGCGGCCTTGACCGCGGCGTTGACGTAGAGCGGATAGGTCACCGTCGAGCCGCTGACGAAGTAGGTGATGATGAAGTCGTCGAGCGACAGGGCGAACGACAGCATCGCCGCTGCGATGATGCCGGGCACGATCAACGGCAGGGTGACCTTGAAGAACGTGCGTGCTGGGCTCGCGCCCAGATCGAGCGACGCGTCTTCGAGCGTCCAGTCGAAGCCTCGCACGCGTGCCCGCACGGTCATCGCGATGAAGCTGACCTCGAAAGCGATGTGCGACAACAGGATCGTGGTGTACCCGGCGGCCCAGCCCAGATCGAGGAACAGCGTGAGCAGCGCCGCGCCCATCACGACCTCGGGGGCGGTCAGCGGCAGAACCAGGAAGGTGTCGACCGCGCCCTGGCCGCGCCAGCGCTGGCGTACGAGAGCGATCGCGACCAGCGTGCCCAGGACCAGCGCGACAGCCGTCGACACCGCGGCCACATTGAGGCTGAGCTTGAGCGCTTCGGTCAGCGGCGGGTATTTGAACGGATGTGCCCAGTTGTTCAGCGTGAAGCCCTGCCAGCTGTAGTTGAACTTGCCGGCCGGCTTGTTGAACGAGAACAGGATGATCACGAAGATCGGCAGGAACAGATAGAGCAGCACCAGACCTGCCACGATCCGCAGCAGCAGGTCGCCGACATTGCGCCGTGCCTTCACCTTTTTCGCGGTGGGCGTCTTCTGCGCCGCGGTGGCGACCGCGGCGCCGGCCTGGGTCGTCATACCAGGTCCTCCGTCCCCAGCGCCCGGGTGTAGAGCAACACACCGACGAGGATCAGCACCATCAGGCCAAGGCTCAGTGCCGCCGCCGCCGGGTAGTCCTTGACCACCAGGAACTGCTTCTGGATGACGTTGCCGATCATCGTGGTCTGAGTGCTACCCAGGTAGTCGGCGTTGATGAAGTCGCCGACCGCGGGAATGAAGACGAGCATGCTGCCCGCCAGCACGCCCGGCATCGACAGCGGCAGGATGACCTTGCCGAAGCTGCGCCCGGCCGAGGAGTAGAGGTCCCTGGACGCCTCGAGCAGCCGTGGGTCGATCTTCTCCAGGCTGACGTAGAGCGGCAGGATCATGAAGATGATCCAGTTGTAGGTCAGGCCGCCGATCACCGCCCAACTCGTCGAGAGCAGTCGTCCTTCGTCGGGCAGCAGACCCACCGCGCCGAGCGCGCTGACCACCCAGCCTTCGTCGGCGAGGATCGTCTTCCACGCGATGGTCCGGATCAGGAACGTCACGAAGAACGGCAGGATCACCAATCCCAGCAGCAGATTCTTGTAGCGGCCTGCCTTGAACGCGATGACGTACGCCAGCGGGAACGCCAGCAAAAGACACAGGATCGTCGCGGCGAACGCATAGCCGAACGATCGGAAGATCTGATCCTTGTACAACACGAACGCGTCGGTGAAGTTGCCGAAGTTCCAAGCGAATTCGAGCGTCGGCATGAACACCGAGCCGCCTGTGGTGGACAGCGAGGTGCGGGCCAGAGAGAAGAACGGCACCACGAAGAACACCGCGAGATACACGAGCGCGGGCAAGACCATGAGGTAGGGAGCGATCTTGCTCCGCTGCCTGCTGCTGCTGGCTACACCGGCCATCGGCTCAGCCGCCGGTGACGGCGGCGTAGGCGGTGTTGTACTCCTGCGTCTGCTCGTCGGTCAGCGGAGCCCAACCCTTCGACTTGTCCAGCGTCTCCTTCGACGGGTTGATCAGCGGGTTCTTCGCCGCGGCCGGATCGACCTTCTCCAACTCTTCGGTCATGTCCGACAGCACCGGCACGTACTGGACGAAGGCGACCAGCTTGGCGTAGTTGGCCCGGTCGTAGACGTAGTTGATCCACGCCTCGGCGGCCTTCTGGTTCTGGGTGGTGTAGGGGATCACCATCGTGTCGACGAATGTGGTGGCGCCGGATTCCGGAACCACGAACTGCAGGTCCGGATTGTCTGCCTGCAGCTGCACCACGTCGCCCGAATACGCTTGTGCGACAGCGATGTTGCCGGCAGCGAGGTCGTCGGCGTAGTCGTTGCCGGTGAATCGGCGGATCTGGCCCTTATCGTTCTGTTCGCGCACCAGGTCGATCGCCTTCGTCACGCTGTCGGTGCTGGGGTTCTCCGGTGAATTGCCTTGCGAGAGCATGATCATGCCCAGTGCATCCTGCGAATCGGAGAAGAGACTGACCCGGCCCTTGAACGCCGGGTCCCACAGGTCATTGATGGACGTGATGTCCCGGCCCGTGGCCGCGCGGTTGTAGGCCAATCCGACGAGCCCCGACATGTAGGGCGCGGTGAACTTGCGGCCCGGGTCGACGCTGGCTTCCAGCAGGTCGGGGCGGATGTTCTTCTTGTTCGGCACGCCCTCGTCGCTGATGTCGTTGAGCCAGCCGAGTTGATGCAGACGCGTTGCCATGAACGACGTCGGCACCGCGAGATCGCAGCCGATGTCCTGCTTGCGCGACAGCGGTTCCTTGACCTTGGCGAACCACTGCTCGTTGTCGTTGAAGTCTTCCTTGTAGTCGACCGTGATGCCCGAGGCCGTCTGGAATGCGGCGACGAAGCCGTCGGCCATGTACAGCGGCCAGTTCGAGACGCGCAGTGTGCCACTGGCCGGGCCGCTGTCCTGCGTGCTCGAACTGGCGGTGTTGCTGTCGGATCCGCCGCAAGCGGCCAGAACGGTCGAGCCGAGGCCCAACGCCGCGGCAGCTGCTGCGCTGCCGCCGAGGAAACGGCGGCGCGACGTACGGCTGGCGGTCAGACGGGCGATCATGCGGGTGTCGAACTCGGGGGACATGGCGAGGCGTACCTTTCGTCGGGTCCAGAGAAGGGGTGGGGTCGAAACGGGTGGGTCGGCCCGCGGGACGATCACGAGTCGTCGAGCATCTCCTCGAGATCCTCGGTGGTGGGGATGTCGTCGCCGGGCAACACCAGCGACGCCTCAGGTGCCCAGCCCACATAGACCTCGTCACCGGGGCGCAGCATCGGCAGGTTCTGCTCGGGCCCGACGTGGGCGATCACCGTGGACTGATCGGGCGCAGCCAGCGAGAGTCGCACCACCGGTCCCTGGAAGGTCAGATCGGTCACCGTCGCGCGGACGGACGCCACGTCGCCGGCCGGGGCCTCCATCGATACCCGAACGCGTTCGGGACGCACCATCAGCGTGGCGTGACCACCGGATTCGATCGTCGTGTCGCCGGGCCGGGCCTTGAGTGTCGAACCCAGGACATCGATCTCGACGAAATCGCGATTGGCGCGGCCCGTCTGCCGTCCTGCCCAGAGGTTGGCCTGGCCGATGAAGCTGGCCACGAAGACCGTCGAGGGGCGGTCGTAGATCTCGGTCGGAGAGCCGATCTGGTCGACGTTGCCGGCGTTCATGACCGCGATGCGGTCACTCATCGTCAGCGCCTCTTCCTGGTCGTGGGTGACGTAGATGAACGTGATGCCGACTTCGCGCTGGATCCGTTTCAGCTCGAACTGCATCGCGTGGCGCAGCTTGAGGTCCAGAGCGCCCAGCGGTTCGTCGAGCAACAGCGCGCTGGGGTAGTTGACCAACGCCCGCGCGAGCGCGACGCGCTGCTGCTGCCCACCCGACAACTGGGCGGGCTTGCGCTCGGCGAAGTCGGTCAGCCGGACGATCTCGAGCAGTTCGTCGACGCGCTTGCGGACTTCCTGCTTGTCCTTCTTCGTGCTGCGCGGTCCGTACGCCACGTTGTCCCACACCGTCATGTGCGGGAACAGCGCGTAGTGCTGGAAGACGGTGTTGACGTTGCGCTTGTTCGGCGGCGTCTTCGACACGTCGCGGCCCTCCAGGCGGATCGCGCCCTGGGTCGGTGTCTCGAATCCCGCGATCATCCTCAACGTCGTCGTCTTGCCGCAGCCGGAGGGGCCCAGCATGGAGAAGAACTCGCCCTGGGCGATGGTGAAGTCAGCCTCGGAGACGGCGACGTAGTCGCCGAAGCGTTTCGTCACGTGGTCGATCTCGATCACGGGGCCGGTCTTGGCGCGGGCCGCGTCGCGTCCCGCGGACCCTGACGTCTGGTCTGCTGCGGTGGTGTGTGTGCCGGTCAGCGCGGATCCTCCTCGAACGTCGGCCGTCGTGGCCGTAGTAAACCTTCGCGGATCACGCCGCCGTTGGCAACCGTTTCCGCAACGAATTTACATTCTTACAATGGAATCCTTCGCCCAAACCGCCCTCAGTTGCGAGAATCGGCGAGATTCTGGTTCCGCCAGACGCGGAGCACCCGCGCCTGGCCGGAGGCTCTCCGGCCGGCGGACTTCGTTATCTGTACGAGTCTGCCGCTCGGCTGTGGTCTTCGTCGCCGTTTACCAGACGGAGTCGGCGGGGTAGTGAAACGCCATGGCCACAGTCGACGTATCCGTGACCTCGGATCTGAGCCCCGCACAGGCATGGACCCTGGCGTCAGACCTCAAGCGATTCGACCAGTGGCTGACGATCTTCGGTGGCTGGAAGAGTCCGGTGCCCGACGAGATCGGGGTCGACACCCAGGTCTCCTCGCTGATCAAGGTCAAAGGATTCCGCAACATCATCCACTGGCGGGTGACGCGATACGACGAGCCCAAGGCGATCGAGTTGATGGGGAACGGACGCGGTGGCGTCAGCATCGGGCTGAGTCTGACCGTCGAACCCCACGACGCCGCCGGAACGCAGGGTTCGTCGTTCCGCGTGGTGGCCGATCTGTCCGGCGGCCTACTGAACACCCCGGTCGGAAGCGTCGTCGCCCGGGTGATCAAGGGCGACGTGAAGCGTTCGGTGTGCAACCTCGCCGAGCTGAGCTGAGGAGTTCCGCCCAGAGTCAGGGGCTAGCCCCACTCGTGGTTCATCGCCCGAGTCTCGAAGCGCGCGTCCGGTGCGGGTGACGTCCGCGGCCGCGAGGCGGCGATCAACACCATCGCGAGCAGTGCGGTGACCGCACCCGCCGCGAAGATCACGACGAAGCTGCTCTCCAGCGGTACACCAGCCGCGTCGGTACGGCCCAGCAGCACGGCGACCACCGCCGCCGCGGTGGAGCTGCCGACGGTGCGCGCGATCGCGTTCATGCCCGTCGCCACGCCCGTTTCGCCGGCGTCACTGTCGCCGACGACCAACGCGGGCAGCGCGCCGTAGCCGAGACTGATGTAGCCGTTGGCCAGCACGCTTGCGATGATCACCTGCCAGGGCGTGGAGTGCACGAAGGCCGCCAACACGAATCCGACGATGCCGGCGACTGCGGCGACGACCAACACCGGTCGGGCCCCGAACCGATCGATGAACCGGCCACTGACCAAGGCGACGACGAAGCCGGTGACGGCTCCGGGTAACAGGTAGACCACGCTCGCTTGCAGCACCGTGGCACCGAATCCGTAGCCGTCCGGACCGCCGGGCATCTGGACGAACTGGGTGAGGCCGAGGAACGCGAAGTACAGGCCCATGCCAACGAACACCGTGGCCACGTTGGTCAGCAGCATCGAGCGCCGGGCCAGCATCCGGGTCGACACCAGAGGCTGGCTCACCCGTCGCTCCCACTGCCACCAACCCACGAGCACGATCACGCCCCCGGCCAGGCAGGCCACTGTCCGCGGCGAGCCCCACCCCCACGAATGCCCTTGTGTGATGGACAGCAGCACAGCCGACAGGCCCACCGCGAGGCCCAGCGCGCCGACCCAGTCGATCGTGCCTGCGGCGGAACGGGGTCGGTCGGGCACGACAGCGATCACGATCGCGAGGACGAGCACGCTGAAGCCGGTCGTCAGCCAGAACACGCGGTGATATCCGGCGTCGCCGTTCATCAGCAGGCCCACCACGACCAGGCCTGCACCACCGCCGAACCCCAGCGTGCCCGACAGGACGGCCATCGCTGATCCGATGCGATCCTCGGGAAGCTCCTCGCGCAGGATCGCGATGCTGATCGGATACAGGGCGAACGAGGCCGCCTGTAGGACGCGCGCCAGGACGAGCAGTGGCAGCGACGTCGTCGTCGCCGCCAGCAGAGAGCCGGCGAGGACCACAGCGAGCACCGTGAGGAGTACGTGTTTCTTGCGGTGGAGGTCGGCGAGGCGGCCGATCAGCGGTGTGGCCGCGGCCGCGGCGAGCAGGTTCGCGGTGACGACCCAGCTGACCGCGACCGTGGATGCGCCCAACTGGTCGGCGATCACCCCCAGCACCGGCACCACCGCGGTCTGCAACACCGCGACGGTCAGGACGACGACGCTGAGTCCGACGACGAGCAGACGGGGCGCACTGTTGGCCACGCCCCCTCCGATCGTTAGCACGTCTTGGTTCGTGGTCGATTATGGACTCTCGCCCCACGAGGTCGGCAACCCGGGCCGCTGCGGTCGAGGCATCCGTGATCGAATGTGGCCATGGCTCAGGGAAGCTCGCCGCAGGTCCGATCCGCCGCGCTGACCGGGCCGGTCTTCACCGGCCATCGACCGTCGGGCGCCGGCGATCTGTCGATGGAAACCCACGGCATCGCGCCCATTCCGACCGATCAGCGCTACGGCGGTCCCGGCCGGCTCTTCACGGTGTGGTTCGCGCCCCAGGTGAACATGACCGGAGTCTTCACCGGCACGCTCGCCATCGCACTCGGCCTCGGATTCTGGCTCGGCATGCTCGCGATGCTGATCGGAACTCTGCTCGGGTCCCTCGTCGTCGGCTACCTATCCACCTGGGGCCCGCGGACCGGTGCCGGTCAGATGCCGAACGCCCGGATGGCTTTCGGCGGGACGGTCGTCGTTCCGGCTGCGCTGCAATGGATTTCATCCATTGCGTGGGACGCGCTGGTCGGCTTGTTCGGCGGCGAGGCGTTGTCGGTGCTGCTCGGGATTCCGTTCTGGGCGGCGGTGCTGATCGTGCTCGGGGTACAGGGTGTCGTCGGCGTCTTCGGCTACGAGTTGATCCACCGGTTGCAGGCCGTGCTGACGGTGGTGCTGTTCCTGACGTTCGTCGTGTTCACGATCAAGCTGATCGGCGGTCATGACATCGTGGCGCCGGCCACCGCGGCGGGGCCGGACCTGGTCGCCGCGTTCGTCCTCGAGGTGACGATCGCGTTCAGCCTGGCGGTGTCGTGGGCGACCTACGCCGCCGATTTCAGTCGCTATCTGCCCGCCGATGTCTCGCGCGCCAAGGTGTTCGCGTTCACCACGGCCGGACTTTTGCTCGCCTATGCGTTCGTGCAGGGCATCGGGATCGCCGCGGCCGAGCTGGTGGGTGAGCAGACCGCCGAGGGAGTGCGCGCGGTGATGGGCGGGGGAGCGTTGGGAGCGGTGGCGCTGCTGGTGATCGCGATCGCATCCATCGGGTCCGGGGTGATGAACGACTACAGCGGGTCGCTGGCCCTGCAGACGGTCGGCGTCCGGGTGCGCCGGCCGATCTCCGCGGTGATCGTCACCGTGCTCGCCTTCGCTCTGATCCTGTGGCTGCACGCCGCGGACACCGCGCAACGCTTCACCGATGTCCTGCTGCTCGTCAGTTACTGGATCCCGGCTTTCGTCGTGGTGCTGGTGATCGACTGGCGGCGGCGAATGGCTGGGCGCGACACCGTCGATCCGGCCGAGGAGTCGACGAACCGGCGCGACGCGGCCGCGGCGCTGATCGTGTTCGTGCTCGCCTACGTCATCGCGGTGCCGTTCATGAACACCACGCTGATCCAGGGGCCGATCGCGACAGCCTGGCACGGCGCCGACATCGCCTACTTCGTCAACGCGGCGGCAGCGGCCGTGCTCTACGGCGGCTACCGAATCGTCACCGGGCGAGGTGCTGCGCTTCGGTAGCGTCGGTGGAGGTAGACCGCCGCCGAGAAAAGGATCCAGATGCCCTCGAAGACCCTCGCCACAACCGCCGGTGCAGCGCTCGCCACTGCCGTCGTCGGCGGGCTGGCCAGCAGGCCCGCCCAGTCACCGTGGTACACGCGCCTGAAGAAGCCGTCATTTCAGCCTCCGCGACAAGCGTTCCCGATCGTGTGGCCGATCCTCTACACCGACATCGCGGTGGTGTCGGCCTCGACGATCGACACTCTCGAGGAGCAGGGCCGCCACGACGAAGCACGCGCCTACACCCGAGCGTTGGCGGCCAATCTGGTGCTGAACGCCGGGTGGAGTTGGATCTTCTTCAACCAGCGCCGACTGGGCAGCGCCGCGGTCGCGGCGGCGGCATTGGCGGTCAGCAGTACAGATCTGGCCCGCCGGGCCGCGTCGGTACAGCCTGCCGCCGGTGCGGCGCTGGCCCCCTATCCGCTCTGGTGCGCCTTCGCGACGGCGTTGTCGGGCCGCATCTGGCAGCTCAACCGCTAACGGCGGCTCAGTTCCACGTCCCGCCGATGGGCCGACACCGATCGGTCGGCGTCGACCGACGCCAGGATCTCTCCGCTGCGGATCGCGATGTTCGACAGCAGCGACGAGGTCAGCCCGTGGGTGTGTTCGGTGTTGCCCTGCACGTAGAGCCCGCCTGCGGTGGGCGGCTCGGTGACGAGCCGGTAATCACGCGAGACCGCGGGACGCCCGTCGTGATAGATAAGATCTGCGTGAAGGGGGCCCAGGATCGCACCGAGCGCGGCGGGGAGGAAGCCGGTCGCGTAGATGACTGCGTCGCAATCGATTCGGTCGATCCGGCCGGTCGGGTGGTGCCGGATGTCCACGGAGATGCCGTCGTCGTGTTCGTCGGTGCCGCACACGCTGGACGCGCCGCGCAAGTACAGCCGCCGTGGTCCGGTGACACGTTCCGCGTACTCCCGGGCGTAGAGATCCTCGATCAGCGGCATGTCGACAGCGGAGTAGTTGGTGCTGCGGTGGTAGTCGAGCAGTTGGCGCCGGACCGGCGGGCTGGCGGTGTAGAAGTCGTCGACGGCGTCGGGATCGAACACGCGGTTGGCGAACGGGCTGTCGTCGGCGGGACTGTAGCCGTACTTGGCGAAGACGCCGTGCACCTCGACGGAGTCGATGTCGTGCAGGTAGGCGCACACCTCGGCTGCGCTCTGCCCGGCGCCGACGACGACGAACCGGTTGTGGCGTCTGGTCGGTAGGCGGTCGAGGTCGTGAAGGAAGTTGTGGTTGTGGATCTTTCGCGCCGACGGCGTGACATCGGGCGGCAGCTGGGGGTGGAGCCCGCCGGCGATCACCACGTTGCGGGCCCGCAGCATCCCGGCGCGCGCGCCCGTCACCTCGACCTCGAAGAACTCACCGGCGTCACGCACCGCCGTGACGCGTGACCCGTAGCGCACGGGCGCCGCGACCTTGTCGGCCGCCCAGCGCAGATAGTCGTGGAACTCCACGCGCGTCGGGAAGAACGTCTTGTAGTTGATGAACTCGGTGAGGCGACCCCGGTCTGTCAGGTAGTTCAGAAAGGTGAACTCACTGGTCGGGTTGCGCTGGGTAGCGAGATCCTTGAGGAACGAGATCTGCATGGTGGCGCCCGGAATCAGCATGCCGGTGTGCCAACCGAACTCCGTCTTCGCTTCCACGAACTGGGCCGTCAGCGGCACCGCGGCGGTGTCGTTGTGTTCGCGCAGCGCGATGGCCAGCGCGAGGTTGGACGGGCCGAAGCCGACGCCCACGAGGTCGAGCACCTGCTCGGCCGACGGTTGCTCGAACGTCGTCATCACGCTCCTGCCATCTGGTCGAGCGCGCCGGGGACGGGTTCGGACGGGTCCGTTCCCAGGCCGACGATGTGGTTGGCGGTGTCGACGTGAACGACCGCACTGCGGTGACGCTCCAGGTCGGACTGCGCGACACCGACGAACGACATGATGATCACCAGGTTGCCCGGAGAAATCAGATGTGCTGCGGCACCGTTGATTCCGATGATGCCCGAGCCGGGCCTGCCGGTGATGGCGTAGGTGACCAGCCGTGCGCCCGAGGTGACGTCGACGACGTGCACCTGCTCGCCGTCGATGATTCCCGCGGCGGACATCAGGTCCGCGTCGATGGTGATCGAACCCACGTAGTGCAGGTCGGCCTGGGTGACCGTCGCCCTGTGGATCTTGCCTCCGAGCATTGTGCGCAGCATTCCACCTCCAATTGTCAAGATAAGGCTAGCCTATGTTTACCGATCTGCAAGACCTACGTCTGTGTGGATATGACGCCAAAACTGTTGGCGGCCAACGCGGCCGAACGCCGACCGGCGCACGGGGACGGCAAAGCCACGCCACCAGCGGCTAGTAACTTATGCGAGCCTAAGCTAATCTGCTCGCGCGAACTATACCGAACGAAAGGGACATCAGCGTGACCGAGCAGCAACATCGAGGGCGCCACAGAGGGCGTGCCGCGGCGACCGTACTGGCAGCGTTGCTGCTCATCGCCGGGCTGGTGGGGTGTGGGTCGTCGTCGACGACCGAGACACCGCAGGCGCAGACGGTGACGATCGCCCACAAATTCGGCGAGACGAAGGTTCCTGCCGACCCGAAGCGCGTCGTGACCGTCGGCTGGACCGATCAGGACTTCGTGCTGCCCTTCGGGGTGATTCCCGTCAGCACGCGGGAGTTCTTCACCGAGTACAACGGCTACCCCTGGGTCAAGGCGGAGACCGACGGCAAGGGCGTCACCACCTGGGGTGCCGACACGATCGACTTCGAAGCCATTGCCGCACAGAAGCCGGACGTGATCTTCGCGATCTACGAGACGATCGACCGCCAGACCTATGACCGGTTGTCGTCGATCGCGCCGACCGTGATCCAGTCCGGCGACTACGCCGACGAGGAGACGCCGTGGGATGTCCAGCTGCTCACCACCGGCACCGCGCTCGGGAAGAAGGACCAGGCGGAGAAGCTCGTCGCCGAGGTCAAGGGCAAGATCGCCGACGCGCGGACCGCTCACCCCGAATTCGAGGGGAAGACCCTTGTCGTGGACTTCGGGCCGGAGAACGGCGGGCACTACCTGCTTCCCGAAAACGACCCTCGCCGTTCGCTGTTCACCGCTCTGGGCTTCAAGACCCAGGACGTCCATGGTGATGTCAGCGAGGAACGGCTCGACCTGCTCGACCGCGACGTCTTGTTCGTCAACGGCGCCACGCAGGAGCAGATGATGTCGTCTCCCGCGTTCTCCCGGCTGGGTGTGGTCCGCGACGGGCGCACGCTGTACACCACATTCGAGTCGAACCTCAGCGGTGCACTGACCTACAGCGGCCCCCAGGCGCTGATGTACGCGCTCGACGTGCTCACCCCGCAGTTGGCCAATGCCCTTGCGGGACGGCCGGTCGCGGACCTCGCCAACGCCTGACCGCAGCCCCGATTCACCCCGCCGGCCCAGTGCCGGCGGGGTGAGTCGTATCAGGACCCGTCCTCGCGCGTCAGCATCGCCACCAGCGCCGGGCCGTACTCGTCGAGGGCTGCGATGTCGAGGAGGTCGGAGTGTCGGAACGGCGCCGACACCACGGTGAATTCGCCACCGATGTGCGGCCGCCAGGCCGGTGATGCCGTTCCCCACTGATCCACTTCCTCGGCCGCATCGACGAAGAACACGTCGCCGTCGTAGTGGCCGTAGTCGGCGCCTACCGTGGCGTGTTCTGCGGCGATGTAGTTCTCGATCGCCGCCGCGATATGCCGGTCGTCTAGCACGGTGATCGCATCGCCCTGGGACTTCATCAGCTCGATGGCCTGCTCGACCGTCACTCGACTCCCGGGGTCGACCGGGAAGCCCATCTCGACCAGTACCCGTGCGAGAACCGCGTCCTGATCCAGCGTGGGGTCCGCCTCCCCATCAGCGGGGGTGATTTCGGGGTAAGAGTCCAGCATCCCGAGGAATCCGATCCGCCGACCACGCCGACGGAGCGCCTGCGCGGTCATCAGCGCGACCGCGCCACCGAACGACCACCCGAGAAGACGGATCGTCCCGCTGGGAGCGATCGCCTCGATGCTGTCCGCGTAGCTGACCGCCAGCGTGGCGAGGTCGCCGGGCAACTCGCCGCCCGAGAACAGCGGCGACTGCAGCGCATACAGCGGGATGTCCCGCGGAAGAACATGTTTGAGTGCCGCGTATGGCCACCCCAGACCACTGGCCGGAGGAAGGCAGAACAGCGGAGCTGCGGTGCCCGCTTCTCGGAGCGGCAGAACCGCCGCGAAGCTTCCTGCGCCACCGCCGGACTGGCCGGACAGCAGAGCATCCACCGCCGCAACGCTCGAGGCGACCATCAAGTCGGCGACCGACAGGTCCTCTGCCGCACCGGCGAACTCGCGGCGCAACGCCGTGGCCAGCCGCACCAGGAGCAGAGAATGTCCGCCCAGTTCGAAGAAGTCGGCGTCGATCGATTCCACCGACGCCCCCAGGACGTCACCGAAGAGGTCGCACAGTCGACGGTGCCGGTCAGTGCTGGGCGGGCGACCGGCGCCGGTGACCACCGGGTCGGGTAGGGCATTGCGGTCGAGTTTTCCGCTGGGGGTGAGCGGGAAAGCATCGACCCTGACGAACGCCGCCGGCACCATGTGGCTGGGCAGCCTACGTGAGGCGAAGGCGCGCAACGTGTCCGAATCGACGGGATCGGCTGCCGCGTCCGCGACGTAGTAGGCGATGAGTCGGTTGTTGTGGACGGTGATGTGGGTGGTGGTGATGGTGGGGTGTTGGGTGAGGGTGGTGGCGATGTCGGTGGGTTCGATGCGGATGCCGCGGAGTTTGATTTGGTCGTCGGTGCGGCCGAGGTAGTCGAGGACGGGGGTGGAGGTGGGGTCGCCGGGGGTGTGGTTGCGCCAGCGGACGAGGTCGCCGGTGCGGTACATGCGTTGGCCGGGTTGGTGGGGGTTTGCGATGAATCGTGTTGCGGTGGTGTGGGGTTGGTTGTGGTAGCCGTGGGCGAGTTGGGTGCCGGCGAGGTAGAGCTCGCCGGGGGTGTTGTCGGGGACGGGGTTGAGGTGGTCGTCGAGGACGTGGGCGGTGGTGTTGGCGCCGGGGGTGCCTAGGGCGACGGGGCCGTCGTCGGGGGTGTTGTGGGAGGTCCAGCCGAGGATGTCGACGGCGGTTTCGGTGGGGCCGTAGAGGTTGTGGAGGGGGGTGTGGGGGAAGTGGTGGTGGAAGCGGTGGAGGAGGGTGTCGGTGAGGGCTTCGCCGCCGACGGTGACGCGGGTGAGGGTGGTGATGTCGGTGATGGTGGGTTCGTCGAGGAAGACTTCGAGCATGGAGGGGACGAAGTCGATGGCGGTGATGCGGTGCTCGGTGATGGTGTGGGTGAGGTAGTGGGGGTCGCGGTGTCCGCCGGGGCGGGCGATGACGGCGGTGGCGCCGGCGGCTAGGGGCCAGAACACTTCCCAGACGGAGGTGTCGAAGCTGATGGGGGTTTTGACGAGCATGCGATCAGAAGCGTCGAGGGGGTAGGTGTGTTGGAGCCAGGTGATGCGGTTGGTGATGGCGGTGTGGGGGATGACCACGCCTTTGGGGGTGCCGGTGGTTCCGGAGGTGTAGAGGATGTAGGCGGGGGTGTCGGGGTGTACGGGGGGTAGTGGTGCGGGTTCTGGATCGTGTTGTGCGGCAACGATGTCACTGACGTCGGTGAGCACGACCGCCGGTGCAGCGTCGGTGATCATGTGGTGCAGGCGTGCGGCGGGGTAGTCGGGGTCCAGGGGTAGGAATGCTGCGCCGGTTTTGGTGGTGGCGAGAAGGGCGATGACGAGTTCGAGGGATCGGGGGAGCTGGATGCCGACCACGGTGCCGGGGCGGGCGCCCTGGTCGTGTAGCCGTGCGGCGAACCGATCCGACCACGCCTCCAGCTCGCCGTAGGTGACCTCCACACCCTCGAACGACAACGCCACACCCCGCGGACTGAGTTCGGCGCGTGCGCTGACGAGATCGCCCAGCGTGGTCACGGGTATCGGATGAACGGTGTCGTTGCGTGCTGCCAGCTCGGACCGCTCGGCGGCGGTGATGAGCTCCAGATCACCGACCCGGGCCGTGGAGTCGCGAGCGAGCTGGGTGAACAGAGACACGAGTCTCGTGCCGAGCGTGTGCACCGTGTCCCGGTCGAACAGGTCGGCGCTGTACTCGACGGTGAGTGTCGCGCTGTCATCGGCGTGTTCGGTCAGCGTCATGCCGAGGTCGAACATCGCCGTCTGCGCCGTGTGTTCGTGCCACCGGATCGGAAGTCCGAACAGCGTTGTGTCGTCGTCGGTGTCGCTGTGGTGGGCGATGAAGACGTTGAACAGTGGGTTGCGGCCCGGAATGCGGGGTGGGTTCACCGCTTCGACGATCCGGTCGAACGGCAGCTCGGTATGGGCGAACGCGTCGAGATCCTCGGTGCGGATACGGGCGAGCAACTCGGTGAACGTCGGGTTTCCCGAGACCTCGCTGCGCAGCACCACCGTGTTGACGAACAAGCCGACGAGGTCGGCTAAGACGGCCTCGTCCCGACCCGCGACAGGGGATCCCACCACGATGTCGGTGCCCGCACCCAATCGGCGCAGCAGAACCGCGACCGCGGCATGCAGCACCATGAGCATGCTGGCCTGCTCACCGGCAGCCACACCCCGCAAGGCCTGGACGCTGGCGGAATCGAGGGCGAGATCCACCGTGCCGCCGGTTCCGGAGGGTGTGGCGGGGCGGGGACGGTCGGTGGGCAGGGTGAGTTCGTCGGGGGCGTCGGTAAGGGTGTCGGTCCAGAACCGCAGATGCTCGTCGGCGGTCTGGTCGAGCAGATCGCGTTGCCACAGGGCGTAGTCGGCGTACTGGACCGGAAGCGGTTCCCAGGTCGGTGCCTGCCCGGAATGGCGGGCGATATAGGTGTGTTCGAGGTCGGTCAGCAGGGGTGCGTCCGACCATTCGTCGGTGGTGATGTGGTGCAGCAGCAGCACGACGGTGGTGGCGTCGTCGCGGTGACGAATCAACGTGACGCGCAGCGGAGTCTCACAGCTGAGGTCGAACCGGTGCGCGGTGTGCCGCTCGATCTGCTCGTCGAGGGGTGTGCCGTCGTCATCGCGAACCTCGATCGCAGCACTGGCGTCGGGGGCCAGGATGTGTTGAGCGAAGCCGGTGTCACCCTCGGTGAACACCGTGCGCAGAGATTCATGCCGCGCCACCACATCACCCACCGCAGCGGAGAACGCCCCGACATCGAAGCCCGCATCATCGACGGTGAACGCCAGCGGATAGTTGTACGCGACACCGGTTTCGGGAAGCCGGTCGACGATCAGCATGCGTTCCTGAGCCGCCGAGACAGGCACCAGCGCCGGCCGGTCCCGGGCGAGAAGCTCCGGACGAGTGTGCGTCGGAGCGGACGCACCGTCGATCAGGTCGGCCAACCCCGCCACCGTCGGATGATCGAACACATCCCGCAGCGACAGATCCACCCCGAACACCGACCGCACCCGACTGATCAACCGGATACTCGACAACGAATGACCGCCCAGTGCAAAGAAACCGGCGTCGATGTCGCTTACGTCGTAGTCCAGCACCGCGCCGAAGAGGTCGCACAGCTGACGCTGCGTCTCGGTGAACGGAGCCCGGCCGGTCCCGTCGATCGGAACCGGGTCGGGGAGAGCACGGCGGTCGAGCTTTCCGCTGGGGGTGAGGGGGAAGGCCTCGATCGGGACGAAATGCGTCGGCACCATGTGCGCGGGAAGCAGCCGAGACGCGAAGTCGTGCAGTGATTCTTGTGCCGGCTGCCCGCTGGGCACGTAGTAGGCGATGAGTCGGTTGTTGTGGACGGTGATGTGGGTGGTGGTGATGGTGGGGTGTTGGGTGAGGGTGGTGGCGATGTCGGTGGGTTCGATGCGGATGCCGCGGAGTTTGATTTGGTCGTCGGTGCGGCCGAGGTAGTCGAGGACGGGGGTGGAGGTGGGGTCGCCGGGGGTGTGGTTGCGCCAGCGGACGAGGTCGCCGGTGCGGTACATGCGTTGGCCGGGTTGGTGGGGGTTTGCGATGAATCGTGTTGCGGTGGTGTGGGGTTGGTTGTGGTAGCCGTGGGCGAGTTGGGTGCCGGCGAGGTAGAGCTCGCCGGGGGTGTTGTCGGGGACGGGGTTGAGGTGGTCGTCGAGGACGTGGGCGGTGGTGTTGGCGCCGGGGGTGCCTAGGGCGACGGGGCCGTCGTCGGGGGTGTTGTGGGAGGTCCAGCCGAGGATGTCGACGGCGGTTTCGGTGGGGCCGTAGAGGTTGTGGAGGGGGGTGTGGGGGAAGTGGTGGTGGAAGCGGTGGAGGAGGGTGTCGGTGAGGGCTTCGCCGCCGACGGTGACGCGGGTGAGGGTGGTGATGTCGGTGATGGTGGGTTCGTCGAGGAAGACTTCGAGCATGGAGGGGACGAAGTCGATGGCGGTGATGCGGTGCTCGGTGATGGTGTGGGTGAGGTAGTGGGGGTCGCGGTGTCCGCCGGGGCGGGCGATGACGGCGGTGGCGCCGGCGGTCAGGGGCCAGAACACTTCCCAGACGGAGGTGTCGAAGCTGATGGGGGTTTTGACGAGCATGCGATCAGAAGCGTCGAGGGGGTAGGTGTGTTGGAGCCAGGTGATGCGGTTGGTGATGGCGGTGTGGGGGATGACCACGCCTTTGGGGGTGCCGGTGGTTCCGGAGGTGTAGAGGATGTAGGCGGGGGTGTCGGGGTGTACGGGGGGTAGTGGTGCGGGTTCTGGATCGTGTTGTGCGGCAACGATGTCACTGACGTCGGTGAGCACGACCGCCGGTGCAGCGTCGGTGATCATGTGGTGCAGGCGTGCGGCGGGGTAGTCGGGGTCCAGGGGTAGGAATGCTGCGCCGGTTTTGGTGGTGGCGAGAAGGGCGATGACGAGTTCGAGGGATCGGGGGAGCTGGATGCCGACCACGGTGCCGGGGCGGGCGCCCTGGATGTGTAGCCGTGCGGCGAACCGATCCGACCATGCCTCCAGCTCGCCGTAGGTGACCTCCACACCCTCGAACGACAACGCCACAACCCGCGGTGTCCGTGCAGCCTGGGTAGACACCATAGACGCGAGGTCAGTCTGCGGCACAGCATGTTTCGTGTCGTTGCGCTCGATGACGATGCGTGTCCGCTCCTGGGGAGACAGGATGTCGACATCGCCCACCCGGATGCCGGCGTCGCCTGCGACGGCGTCACACACCAACTTCAATCGTCGACCGAGCGCGACCGCAGACTCTCGATCGAACAGGTCGGCGCTGTACTCGACGGTGAGTGTCGCGCTGTCATCGGCGTGCTCGATCAGCGCCACACCGAGGTCGAACATTGCGGCGGTGAGGACAGGTTCGTGCCAGCGGGCCGGAAGTCCGAAGGCCGTGGAGTCGTCATCAGTCCTGCGGTAATGACCGATGAAGACGTTGAAGAGCGGGTTGCGGCCCGGAATGCGGGGTGGGTTCAGCGCTTCGACGATGCGGTCGAACGGCAGCTCGGCGTGGGCGAACGCGTCGAGATCGTCGGTGCGGATACGGGTGAGCAACTCGGTGAACGTCGGGTCACCCGAGACCTCGGTGCGCAGCACCACCGTGTTGACGAACAAGCCCACGAGATCGTCGAGTGCGGTGTCGTTGCGGCCGGCCACGGGGGTTCCGACGACGATGTCGGTGCCCGCACCCAACCGGCGCAGCAGAACCGCGACCGCAGCGTGCAGCACCGCGAGCATGCTCGCGTGATGTGTCGCCGCGAGATCGCGCAGCGCGGCAGCGGTCTCGGCGCCCAAGTCCACGGCGATGCTGCCGCCGGTTCCAGAGGGTGTGGCGGGGCGGGGGCGGTCGGTGGGCAGGGTGAGTTCGTCGGGGGCGTCGGCGAGGGTGTCGGTCCAGAACCGCAGATGCTCGTCGGCGGACTGGTCGAGCAGATCGCGTTGCCACAGGGCGTAGTCGGCGTACTGGACCGGCAGCGGTTCCCAGGTCGGCAACTGACCCGAATGGCGCGCGGTGTAGGCGTGTTCGAGGTCGGTCAGCAGGGGTGCGTCCGACCATTCGTCGGTGGTGATGTGGTGCAGCAGCAGCACGACGGTGGTGGCGTCGTCGCGGTGACGAATCAACGTGACGCGCAGGGGAGTCTCACGGCTGAGGTCGAACCGGTGCGCAGTCAACCGCTCGATCTGCTCGTCGAGGGGTGTGCCGTCGTCGTCGCGAACCTCGATCGCAGCGCCGGTGTCGGAGGCCAGGATGTGTTGGGCGAAGCCGGTGTCGTCCTCGGTGAAGATCGTGCGCAGGGATTCATGCCGGGCGACCACATCACCCACCGCAGCGACGAACGCCTCGACATCGAAGCCCGCGCCGATCGTGACGACGAGCGGATAGTTGTAGACCGTGCCGGTTTCGGCGAGCCGGTCGACGATCAGCATGCGTTCCTGGGCCGCCGACACCGGCACCAGCGCCGGCCGGTCCCGGGCGACCAGCTCCGGACGGACGCGCGCCGGGGCGGACGCACCGTCGATCAGGTCGGCCAACCCCGCCACCGTCGGATGATCGAACACATCCCGCAGCGACAGATCCACCCCGAACACCGACCGCACCCGACTGATCAACCGAATACTCGACAACGAATGACCGCCCAGTGCAAAGAAATCTGCGTCGACCCCGGTGACCGGGACCCCCAGGATCTCGGCGAACAGGTCGCACAGGTCGTGCTCCGTTGCGGTGCCGGGTGCCCGCCCGGCGTCGATCTCGGGAGCGATGTCGGGCAGCGCCCGCACGTCGAGCTTGCCGTTGTCGGTCAGCGGCAGGACGTCGACCACTCCGGTGGCGGCCGGCACCATGTGTTGCGGCAGTGTGGATTTCAGATGGTTCCGCAATTGCGCGGGGACGTCCGCGGCGCCGGGTGCGACGACGTAGGCGAGGAGCCGGTGCGACCCCGTCGGATCGGGGGTGGCGATCACCGCAGCCTGTGCGACGGCCGGGTGATCGTGCAGCGCTGCCTCGATCTCACCGAGTTCGACACGGTAACCCCGGATCTTCACCTGGTCGTCGGACCTGCCGAGGTAGTCGATGTTGCCATCGGGCCGCCGGCGGACGACGTCACCGGTGCGATACATGCGGTCACCGGACCGGAACGGGTTCGCGACGAATCGCTGGGCGGTCAGCCCCGCGCGACCGCGGTACCCGTGTGCCAAGCCTGCACCCGAGATGTACAGCTCGCCGGCCACCTCGTCGGGCACCGGTCGCATCCAGGCATCGAGGACGTGCACCCGGGTGTTCCAGATCGGTGCGCCGATCGTGGGTGTCGCGCTGTCGTCAGTGCCGGCGCCCAGGGTGTTGATCGTGTACTCGGTCGGTCCGTAGAGGTTGTACCCGTAGGTGGTGTCGCTGTCGCGCAGTCGATTCCAGATCGCCGCGGACACCGCCTCGCCGCCCAGCAGCACGAGGACCGGTGGGTGCGGCGGATCGAGCAGACCCTGCTCGAAGAGCAGACCGGCATAGGTCGGTGTCACGTTGACGACGTCGATCTCGTGGCGCTGGCAGTACGCGACGAGCGCCTCGGCGTCTCGGCGCAAGTCCTCGTCGCAGATGTGGACTTCGTGACCCTCGATCAGCCACAGGAGTTCTTCCCATGACATGTCGAACGAGAACGACACCGTGTGCGCGATGCGCATGCGACGGCCTCCGGCCCGGGCGATCGCCGGACCGAAGATCGCGTCGCGGTGATTGAGGTGCATGTTGGTCAGACCGCGGTGCGGGGTCGACACGCCCTTCGGGGTGCCGGTCGAACCCGAGGTGTAGATCAGGTAGGCCAAGGCATCCAGCGGCGGCGTGTAGCCGTCCCACTCCGCCTGCGCGGCGGCCACCGTCGCAGCGACAGCGGGGTCGTCGAGGACCAGCGTTCGGCAGTCCTGCCCCGACAGCGGTCCAATCCGATCGGCCACCGCACCGGTGGTGAGCACGCAGGCGGGGCGGGCGTCGTGAAGCATGACCCGCAACCGGTCGTCGGGATAATCCAATTCCAGTGGCAAGTACGCCGCGCCGGAGCGCAGGACGGCGAACAAGGCGACCACCGCGTCGATCGACCGCGGAATGGCCAGCGCCACCGTCGCGCCCTCGCCGATGCCGTTCTCGCGCAGTGTCCAGGCCAGCTGGTCGATCGCGGTCTGAAGTGTTCGGTAGTCGATCCGGCGGTTCCCGCACACCAACGCGGTCAGCTCCGGCGACTCCTGTGCCCGCTGTGCGAGGAGGTCGGTGACCGGCGCCGGCGGCAAAGGCCGCTCTGTCGCGGTGTCAGCTGACGAGAGCTGTGATCGCTCGTCGGTCAGCAGCAGCGGAACGCTGCCCAGGAGGTCGGCTCCCCGCGCCAGTGCGAGGAATTCGAGCACCTGCTGCAACCGGTCGAGGAGTCGTTGCGCGTGATCGCGGTCGACGACGTCCGGGCGGTACTCCAGCTTGACCCACAACCGTCTGCCCGGGGACGCAACCCAAGTCAGAGGGTAGTGCGAGGCGTCCACGGAGTCGTGGCCGACGATGCCGTGCTCGCTTTCCAGATCGGTGAAGGTGTCGTCGTCGAGGAAGTTCTGCAGCACGAACAGGCTGTCGAAAAGCGGTGTTCCCGAGGCGAACCCGGCCGTTGCGGACAGGGCGCGCTGGATGTCGCCCAGGCCGAGGTACTCGTGATCCATCAGGGCCAACCGGTCGGACTGCACGGCTCGCACGGTGTCGTCCAGTCGGCGCTCCGGAGACAGCCGCACCCGGGTGGGGACGGTGTTGAGGAACAGGCCGATGACGTCGGCGATCCCGTCGATCTCGGTCGGTCTGCCGGCCACCGTGGACCCGAACACGACGTCCGAACTGGCTGTTTCGTAGCCGATGACCATCGCCAACGCAGTGCTGATGACCGCATTGAGCGTCACACCGCTCTCGCGCGCCCGGGCCCGCAGCGCGCTGGTCTGATCGGGGGAGAGGAAGAACTCCAGCCGCAACGCGAGCGTCGGCTCGGTGCCTACCGCGGACGGCACCAGCAACGAGGGGCCGTCCAGACCGGCCAGCGCTTGCGCCCATCGGCGAGTCGACTCGTCGGTGTCGCGCTCGGCGAGCCACGCCAGGTAATCGGTGAAGTCGGCGGTGGCTGCGGGCAGGTCAGCCGATTCGCCCTGGCGCGCAGCCGAATACGCGCTGAACAGTTCCCTGAGCAGCTGCTCGCGGGACCATCCGTCGAGAAGCAGGAAGTGGTAGCTGAAGATCAACCGGTCGCCCCGCGCGGTACGGACCACCGTGAACCGCGCCAGCGGTGGCGACGACAGGTCGAACACACGCTCTCGGTCTGCGGCGGTGATGCGGTCCAGTTCCGAGTCGACCGACCCGTATTCGGCCAGGTCGATCACATCGACAGCCACCGGCGGATCGACGGCGATCGCGGCGACGGGTTCGGGCACCCCGTCGGCCCAGAATGCCGACCGGAGAACGGGATTGCGCTTCATCACCAGTGCGTAGGCACTCTGCAGCGCGGCGACGTCGACAGGTTCGGCCATGTCGAAGACGTTCTGCACGATGTACACCGCGGCCGGTGAATACCGCGCCTGGAAGTACACCCCCTGCTGCAGCGGCGACAGCGGCCAGATCGTCTCGACGGGCACGGGAACGGCGCTGAGCACCGCGTCGACCTGATCCTGGTCGAGTGTGACCAGCGGCAGGTCCGACGGCGTCACAGTGCGTTCGACGCTCCCGACTGCGTCGCCGAGTTCCCGCAGCACGTTGACCCAGTGGCCGGCGATCCCGGTCGCGTCGCCTTCGCAGAACTCCCCGTCGGCGTAGGTGAACACCGCACGCAACCGCGGGCCCGCCGCGGTGTCGTCACAGTGGGCGTTGACCTCCAGCAGATACGGCGTGCCGAGATCGGGGTCGGGATCGGTGCGCAGCGTTTCCGTTGCCGGCTGCCAGTCGCCGTCCCCGTCCGACGACCGCCCGAGATAGTTGAACAGCACCTGTGGTGCTGCCAACCGGCCGAGCGCGGCGGCTGTCCGCGGGTTGCAGTAGCGCAATAGCCCGAAGCCGACGCCGCCGTCGGCGGCCGATCGCACCGCTTCCTTGACATCGCGCAGCGCCGTCACCAGATCGGTGTCACCGCAGGGCAATCGAACGGGTGCGATGGATGTGAACCAGCCGACGGTGCGAGACAGGTCCAGGTCCTGCCCCCAGCGGTCACGACCATGACGTTCGAGGTCGACGACCAGGGGTGCCTCACCCCGTTGGCTGGCTGCCCGACCGGTGGCACGCCGCCACCTGGCCACCGCGACCGCCAGCGCGGCCACCAGAGTCTCGGTCACGTCGGCGTTGGCGAGCGCGGGGACCATGGTGAGAAGCGGTGTGGTCTCGGAGACGTCGAGTGTCACCTCGTGGTCGCGCGTCGCGCCCACGGTGAGTCCGACGGTCAGCACATCGGGATCGAGTTCCGCACCGGGAGCCAGCGTGGCGGACCAGTGCTCGAACTCCGCGAGTCGCGACGCCCGCTGGGCCTCCTCGTTCACCGCACGCGCATACGTGCGATACGTGGTCGGCACCTCGGGCAGCGCGTCGGCTCCGCGACCGGGCTGGCGGCACGCTTCGGCGAGATCGTCGATCATGATGTGCCAGGACACCGCGTCGACAGCCAGATGGTGAATCACGAGAACGAGGCGGCCCTGCGCGTCGGAGCCCCGGTCGAACCACACGGCCTGCAGGATCGCCGAGGATTCGGGATCCAGGCGGTCAGCCGCGGCATTCGACTCGGTCGCGATGGCCTCGGCGAGCTCATCGTCGGTCAGGGCCGATGCGTCGACGCGAATGAGTGGCGCGGTGCCCTCGGCGAGCGTCTCCAACGACCACAGGCTGGGCACCGGGCGCAGCAGGTGTATCCGGAGGGCGTCGTGGCGGGCGACGACCGCGCGCAGCGCGGACTGGAGTACCTCGGCGGTGAGGCCGGGCGGTGTGCGCAGGATCTCGCTCTGGTTGAAACGGGTGATGGTGCCGCCAAGTTCGGCCTGACGCATCACGATCGGCGTCAAGGGGACTTCGCCCGCCATCGCGGCAGGGTCGAGGGTCGCTGCCGGGGGCGCGTCGGTAGCAGCCACCTCGGCCAACGCCGCGGGGGTGCGTGCGGTGAACACCTGCTGGGGGGTGATGCGCATACCGGCCCGCCGAGCGAGGTTGACGAGCTGGATGGCCACGATGCTGTCGCCGCCCATCGTGAAGAAGTCGTCGTCCACACCGACGGGTACGCGCAGGATCTGACTGCACAGGTCGGCGATCCGGGTCCCTGTTCCGCCCAGTCGGGGATCGACGGCTCCGGTGGCGTGATCGGGAGCAGGCAAAGCGGCGCGGTCCAGCTTGCCGTTGACCGTCAAGGGGAGTTCCTCCAATGTGACAAACGTCGCGGGCACCATGTAGCCCGGAATGCGTTGCGCTAATGCAGTTTTGATGTCCGCCAGGGCAAGTGGTCGGGCAGTGACGAGATATCCGACCAGCGACGTCCGTCCCGAGTCGTCCGTGTGTACCGCGGCGGCGGCGTTGCGGACCTCGGGCAGGGTCGCCAGTGCGGCCTCGACCTCCCCGAGTTCGATGCGGTAACCGCGGATCTTGACCTGGTCATCCGAGCGCCCGACATAGACCACCTCACCGGTGGCAGTCCGCATCGCGGTGTCCCCGCTGCGGTAGAGCCGGCGTCCCGTGACGTCGTGCGGATCGGCGACGAACCGACTGGCGGTGAGAGCGGGTTTGCCGACGTACCCGCGGGCGAGTTGAGCGCCGGAGACGTAGATCTCACCGACGACGCCGACAGGTACGGGCCGGAGCTGCTCGTCGAGCAGGTGCATCGTCAGACCGGGAAGTGCGCCACCGATGACGCCGCGTTCGGCGGCATCCCGCGGTGTCAGACGCCGGTGGGAGACGTGCACGCAGGTTTCGGTGATGCCGTACATGTTCACCAGGGCCGGCCCTGCGTCGTCACGGTCCAGCCACCCGTCCAGCCGCGAGGCGTCGAGTGCTTCACCGCCGAAAATCACGTAGCGCAGCGCCAACTCGGGACGCAGCCGCCGCTCGGCATCGACGAGCGAATAGAACGCCGACGGTGTCTGGTTCAGCACGGTCACCCGCTCGGCGGACAGCAATCGCAGGAAGCGTTCGGGGTCCCGTGCGTCAGCGCTGCCGACCAGCACCAGACGGGCACCGTGGCGCAGGGCGCCCCACATCTCCCAGACCGAGAAGTCGAACGCCGAGGAGTGGAACATCGTCCAGACGTCGTCGGCGGTGAACTCGAATCGCGCTGCCGCACCGGCGAAGAGCGCGGCGACGTTGCGGTGGCTGACCTCGACCCCCTTGGGGACGCCCGTGGAGCCCGAGGTGTAGATCACGTAGGCGGCCTGATCGACCAGTCCGGGCTCGGGTTCTGCGTCGACCGAGGTGTCCACCGAGGACTTCTCGGCGTCGGACAGAACCACGGCAGGAACACCGACGTCGGGTGGTCGATGGTTTCCATCGGTCAGGACGCACACGGGTGCGGAGTCGCGCAGGATGTGACGAAGCCGCGGCTCGGGAGAGTCCGGATCCAGCGGAACGTAGGCGCCGCCGGCCTTGACGACGCCGATCAGCGCGACGATCAGATCACGCGAGCGCGGCATCGCCACGGCCACCCGCGACTCGGGGCGCACGCCCAGCCCCCGAAGGAAGGCCGCGACCCTGCTCGCCCGAGCATCCAGTTCGGCGTAGGTCAGCGACCCGTCCTCATCGGTCACTGCGACGGCATCGCCGTGCCGGGCGGCGACGTCCGAGAAGACCTGCGCCAGAGTATGTTCGACCGCCGGTGTCGGTGCGGTGATCGTCTCGGTGGTAGTGCCCAGATCCAGTACACCGATTGCGGTGTCGGCGTCGTCGGCGCACGCGGCGAGAATCTGCTCGAGCTGATCGGCGTAGCGGTCAGCCTGGTCGCGGTCGATCACTGTGGTGTCGTAGGAGATCTCGAAGGTCAGCTGCTCGCCGAGGTAGGCGACGACGGCCACGGGGTAGTGCGGGGCGTCGGCGCCGACGAAGCCGTCGAACGACAGAGCGTCGGGGCGTGCTGACGACGCTGTGGCAGGGAAGTTCTCGACCACGACGAGGGTGTCGAACAGCTCGCGGGCGCCTGCGATTCTCGCCAGCTCGGTCAACCCGAGATGGTGGGCGTCGAGCACGCTGCTCTGCCGGTCTTGCAGGTCGGTCAGTGCAGCACCGATCGGGGTGTCCTGCTGCCACGACATCACGACGGGAATGGTGTTGATCAGCAACCCGACCACGGATTCGACGCCGGGCAGATCACCGTCGCGACCTGAGACCGTGGACCCGAACACCACGTCGCGACGATCGAGAAGGCGGCCCAGCAGGATTCCCCAGGCGCCGTGCACGATCGCCGACATCGTGACGCCGCGGTCGCGGCCGACTCGGGTGAGCGCGGCCGTGAGCTCGACCGACAGATGCCGGGTGATGCCGCGGTGTTCGCCCGTCGCTGCTGCGCTCCGGTCGCCCAGCAGATGCGTGGGTGTCGCGTCGGCCAGCGTCTCGCTCCACACCGCGACGGCCGCGTCGTGGTCGCGAGCGAGCACCGACTCGATGTGGTCGCGCAGCGTCACCGGAACCGCCTCGAGGCCTGCCCGCTGTTCGACCGCTGCTCCGGCTCCGACGATGGCATTGTGCGCAGCCACGATGTCACCGAAGATCACCGGGTAGGACCACCCGTCGGCGATGATGTGGTGCATCGTCTGGATCAACCGGTGATCGTCCTCGGCCAAGGACAACAGGGTGTACCGCAGCAGCGGTGGCTGCGCCAGGTCGAAGGGACGGGCCAGCTCCTGACGGGCGATCTCGTCCAGATCGCCGGTCGCCGTGCGGAAGTCGACGTCCAGATCCGACCAGATGACCTGCGCGATGCGGCCATCGTCGAGCTCCGTGAAGCCGGCCCGCAGCGCCTGGTGTCGATCGACCACGCTCTGCACGGCCTGTGCCAGCGCGCGCGGATCGAGGGGTCCTGACAGCGTCGCGATCTGCTGGATGCGGTACGTGTCGACAGACGAACTGTCGCCGAACACCGCGTGGAAATACATGCCTTGCTGCAGTGGGAGAAGCGGGAGAACGTCCTGCACGGCGCCGCTGCGCTCCAGGGTGTCGACGTCGCCCTGGCTCAGCGCCACCAACGGAAAGTCCGACGGGGTGCGGCCTGTGAGCGCCGAACAGCGCGCGACCGCGTCCAGAGCGTGGCGCCACAGCTCGGCTAGTTCGCCGACGTCTTCTGTGTCGAGCAGCTGCTCGGGGCAGGCCAGGGTGATGCCCAGTGATGGGCCGTCGCTCGAGTCCTCGGCGAGCACGGTGATCTCGAGGGCGACTGCAGGATTCGTGGGGTCGACGCCTTCTCGTAGGGCGCCGATGGTCGGTACGGGGTCCCACTCTCGGCCGGTGCCCCCGGCGAATCGCCCGAGATAGTTGAACAGGATCTGCGGTGCCGGTGCGGTGAGTCCGGCATCGGTGTGCAGGTGACGCAGCACGCCGTAGCCGATGCCGCGATCGGGGATCGTCCTGAGCTGTTCCTTGACGGCTTTCACCGCGGCGGCCAGGCGATGGCCGGCGGCCAGCACGTCGTCCCACGAGAGGTCACCGGGATCCAGGCGCACCGGATAAATTGAGGTGAACCAGCCGATGGTGCGGGACAGATCCAGGGGGAGGCCCACGGCGTCGGCTTCGCGGCCGTGTCCCTCGACGTTGATCACAGCGGCGGAGCCGGCCGCGCGGTCGCGGGTGCGGCGCCACTGGTGCAGCGCCATCGCCAGAGTCGCGAGCAGCACGTCGTCGACACCGCCGTGGAAGGCCGCCGGGACCGCCGACAGCACCGCGGTACTCGTGCTCGATGACAACGAGAACGACTGTGCTGCAACGGTATCTGCAAGATCGACGTCCGGATCCAGTGGCCGCGAGCCGAGATCGGGGTCGGGGGTGGCGAGGATGTCGGCCCAGTACGGCGCCTGATCCGCGACGGAGGTGGAGGTGCACAGCGCGTCGGCCCAGGTCCGGAACGGGGTGGGCTCGGCCTCGATGAGAATCGGTCTGCCGGACTGCGCGTGTGCCCACGCTCGGCGCAGATCGTCGGCCAGCACCCGCCACGACACACCGTCGATGACGAGATGGTGGATCACGAGCAGGAGCTGCCCGGGCTCGTGCCAGACGGCCTGCACCATCACGCCGTCAGCGGGGGACAGCCGCGCGGCCGCATCGGCGGTCACGGCGGTGATCGTCTTCTCGTCGAGTGCGACAGAGGTGCGGGTGAGAATCGAGGCCGGGTCGGGCCCGCTCTCGGGGACAACCAACTGCCAGCCGTCGGTGTGGTCCCGCAGTCGCGCCCGCAGCATGCCGTGCGCGTCGAGCAGGGCAGCGAGCATCTCCCGCAGCTGCGTCTCGGTCAGCGCGGGTGGAGTCACCAGCACCATCGCCTGATAGAAGTTCGCCAACGGCGTCTGTGCCGCAGCGGTTTCGGCCAGCATCGGGGTCTGTGCGACATCGCCGGTGACGACGACAGGAGCGGTGTCGACGGGACCCGAGGTGGCCTCGGCGGCGGCGGCGAGTGCGGCGACGGTGCGGCGCCGGAACACGTCGCGCGGGGTGATGTGCAGTCCCGCCGAGCGGGCCCGCCCGCACAGGCCGATCGAGGAGATGCTGTCGCCGCCGAGGGCGAAGAAGTCGTCATCGGGGCCCACACCGTCGAGATCGAGAACGGCCGCGACGATCTCGAGCAGCACCGCTTCCCGCTCGGAGCGAGGCTCCCGGCTCTGAGTGCGGGCCGGAGCGACGGGCTCCGGCAGGGCAGAGGTGTCCAATTTGCCGTTGACCGTCAGCGGCAGCGTGTCGACCACCCCGTAGCGGGTCGGCACCATGTAGGCGGGCAGCATCGAGGAGAGGTGGGCATGCAACCGCCCCGCGAGTTCAACCGGGTCGGCCGGTGCAGTCGACGGAACAACGTATGCAGCAAGCATTTTCACCGGCGGATCGCCGGCCCGGGTGCGCACCACCACCGCGCAGCGGGCCACCTCGGGCGCGCCGCCGAGCACTGTCTCGATCTCACCCAGTTCGATCCGATAGCCGCGGATCTTGACCTGATCGTCGGCGCGGCCGAGGTAGTCGAGCAGTCCGCCCTCGGGCCGATGCCGGACGAGGTCGCCGGTGCGGTACATCCGTCCGCCGGGGACGAACGGGTCGGCCACCATCGAGGCCGCGGTGAGCGCAGACCGGCGGTGATAGCCGCGCGCCAACCCCGCGCCTGCGATGTAGAGCTCGCCGACGGTGCCGTCGGGTACCGGCCGCAGCGCGCGGTCCAGCACGTAGGCCCGGGTGTTCCAGATCGGTCGGCCGACAGTGGGGGTCACGCTCTCGTCGGTTCCGCCGCCGAGGGTGTTGATGGTGTATTCGGTGGGGCCGTAGAGGTTGTAGCCCGCGGTCCCTGGATGTTCGCGCAGCACCGTCCACACGTGCTCGCTGACCGCCTCGCCGCCCAGCAGCACCAGCGCCGGGGTGTGGGTGCCGAGCAGTCCGGCATCGAGCAGGTGGTGCGCGTAGGTGGGTGTCACGTTGACGACGTCGATGGCGTGCTCGCGGCAGTAGTCGACCAGCGCGGGCGCGTCGCGCCGCAGATCCTCGTCGCAGATGTGCACGCGGTGGCCGTCGACGAGCCAGAACAGCTCTTCCCACGACATGTCGAAGGAGAAGGAGACGGTGTGGGCGATGTCGAGCCGGCTCCGACCGGCGCGGCGCACGGTCGGGGCGAAGATCGCGTCGCGATGGTTGAAGTACATGTTCGTCAACCCGGCGTACCCCGTGATGACACCCTTGGGGGTGCCGGTGGAACCCGACGTGTAGATCAGGTAGGCCGGATGCTGCAGACGGCCTGTGCCGGTGGCGAAGTCGCCCAGCTCGGCAGCCGTCAACGGATCGGCTGATGTGGCCGCCAGCGATTCGCGTGTCGCGTCGTCGTCGAGTACCAGGAGATCGGCGCCGTGCTCGCGGCCGCACTCGGCCAGCTCGTGTTGGGCGGAGGTGGTGAGCAGCAGCGTGGGTCGGGCGTCGGCGACGATGGTGCGCAGCCGCCCCAGCGGCAGGTCGAGTTCCAGGGGCAGGTACGCCGCACCGGCCCGCAGCACCGCGAACAGTGCGACCACCATGTCGAGGGAACGGGGCAAGGCCAACGCGATGAATGTCTCCGGGGCGGCACCGCGCTCGCGCAGGACGCGCGCCAGCTGGTTCACCCTGCCGTCGAGCTCGCGGTAGGTCAGATGGGCATCACCGAAGACGAGGGCGACGTCGTCGGGACGGCGCCGCGCCTGCTGCGCCAGCAATTCCGCGACAGTGACCGGCTGCACCGGTCGTGGCGCGCAGTGGCGTTGCGGCGCAGGCATCATCGGTACCGCACCCAGCGTGGTGGCAGGGGATGTGGCGAGTGCGTTCAGCACGGCGAGAAGGCGGTCGACCATCTCCTGCGCGCGCTGGTCGTCGATTACCCGGTACTCGAGTTTCACGGTCAGACGCTGCCCCGG
Source organism: Mycobacterium kyogaense (assembly GCF_036946525.1). Classification (GTDB taxonomy): domain Bacteria; phylum Actinomycetota; class Actinomycetes; order Mycobacteriales; family Mycobacteriaceae; genus Mycobacterium; species Mycobacterium kyogaense_A. Next base: position 102,381 of record NZ_JAQIIY010000008.1, read on the forward strand.
CGTCAGCACCCACGTCAGCGGGAAATGGGTGGTGTCGTGGTAGTCGACGTCGACGATGCCGTGCGCCGCATCGAGATCGGCGAAGGTGCCCTCGCCGAGGAAGTTCTGCAGCACGACAAGGGAATCGAAGAGCGCGGCACCGGAATCACCTGCTGCTCGTTGGATCTGACCGAGGCCGAGGTGGTCGTGGGCCATCATGGTCAGCCGCTGCTCGGCGATCGCACCGATCACGTCGGCCAGGGTCTTCGCGGGGGCCAGGTCGACTCTGACCGGCACCGTGTTGAGGAACAACCCGATCGTCTCGTCGATACCGGCGAGTTCGCCGGGTCGTCCGGCCACGGTCGTGCCGACAACGGTGTCGGTGGTGCCTGCGTGATATCCGGTCACGACGGCGACCGCGGTGGTCACGACAGCGTTGAGCGTGACACCCAATGCCGCCGCCGTGTCGGCCAGTCCGGTCGTGATCCGCTCGTCTGCTGTGACGACGATGCGTCCCGGTTCGGTGTCGGCGGGGGCTTCCGTGGGCCGGTGTCCGCTGGCCGACGTGGGCCCGTCGAGTCCGGAGAGCAGATCGGCCCATGCGGTCAGCGCGTCGGTTTCGCCGGTGCGTTCGAGCCAGCGCAGGTAGTCGGTGACCACACCCGGCCGTGGCTCCAGCGCCCCGCGCTGTCCGTGAGAGTCGTAGAGCGCGAACAGCTCTCGCAGCACCAGTTCACGTGACCAGCCGTCGAACAGCAGGAAGTGGTAGGTCAGCAGCAGCCGGTCCTCGCCCCCGGGGAGGCGCACCACGGTGAGCCGCAGCAGCGGCGGGGCGGCGAGATCGAACGGCGTCGTCCGATCCGCGTCGACGACGGACTGCAGGGCGATGGCAGCGTCGTGCTCGTCGTGGTCGGCGAGGTCGACCACGCGCATCGACGAGGGAGGTTGGGCCACCACGACCTGGACCACGGCGCTCGCATCGGCCGCGGGGTGGTCTTCGGCGTGCTCGACGGTGCGGAACCCGGCCCGCAGCTGGGGGTGGCGGGCCAGTAGTGCGGTGAATGCGGCCTGCATCGCCGCGACATCGATGCGGCGGTCCACGGTGAACACGTTCTGCGCGAGGTAGGTGGAGGTGACGTCGTCGCCGAGGGTGCACTGGTAGTAGACACCGCGCTGCAGTGGTGAGAGCCCCCAGATGTCGTCCAGTGCCTCTGCCGCGGTCAGCCGCTGCAGAGTCTCCGACGACAGACGTACCGTCGCGAACTCAGGCGTCGAGTCCGCGTATGCCGTGCCCTCGGCGGCCAGTGCGGCGATGCCGATGGCGGTGCGGCCCCGGAACACGTCCTCCGCGGTGACGGACACACCGTGACGGGCAAGCCTGCTCGTCAGCCGGATCGCGGCGATGCTGTCGCCGCCCGCGGCGAAGAAGTCCGTATCCGCCCCGAGATCGGATACCTCGGAGCCGAGGACACCGGCGATCGTCTCGACGATCAGCTGCTGTCGTGCATCGGCGGGGACAGCTCGCGTGGCCGTCGACCGGGGTCGAACCACCTCGCGGAGCGCTGCGTGGTCGCGTTTCCCGTTGGGCAGCAACGGAATGACGGACACGGCGGTGATCGTCGCGGGGACCAGGTGAGCGGGGAGCTCACCCCGAAGCGCTGCCTGCAGGTGGTCGGTGTCCGGTGCGTCCGGGGTGAGGACCACCACCGCAGCCAGGGTGGCGCCGACACCGACGACAGCCGCGTCGACCACACCCTGCTGGCGCCGCAGCGCCGCCTCGATCTCGCCGGGCTCGACGCGGTGGCCGTTGATGCTGAGCTGATCGTCCGAGCGGCCCGCGAAGACCACGGTGCCGTCGGGCTGCCACGCCCCCAGGTCGCCGGTGCGGTACATCCGCTGCCCGCCCGGCGCGGCGACGAACCGGGTTGCCGTCTGCGCAGGCCGATCCAGGTACCCGCGCGCCAGTTGTGTTCCGCTGACGTAGATCTCGCCGATCACGCCGGTGGGCAGGTCGCCCAGGTGCCGATCGAGGATGCGGACGTGCGCACCGGGTACTGGCGCCCCGAGGGTGACGGTGTCGGCGAGTTGTTCTCCGGCCAGGACGTCACCGGTCACCTCGGACGATCCGTAGGAGTTGACGACGGCCGCGCCAGTTCGGCGCAGTGACACGAGGTCGTCAGCGGTGAGCGGTTCGCCGCTGACGATCCACCGGCGCACTGCGGCGACGTCGTCGCGGTGGTCGTCGGCCAGGGCCGCCGCCAGCGACGGGACGGCGAGCATCTGGTCGACGGCGTGGTCGGCGATCAGTCCGGCCAGCGCGCGCCCGTCGCGGGCGGAGCGGTCGTCGGCGAGCACGGTGCGCGCACCGGCGGCCAACCCTGCGAGCAGCTCGGTGGTGCCGTCGATGAACGACAGTGAGCTCTTGGCCAACCGGCGTTCGGCCGGCCAGGCGCTCACCGCCCACCGCAGGCGGTTCGCCAGCGCCCCGTGGGTGCCGACGACCGCTTTGGGCTCACCTGTCGAACCCGAGGTGTACAGCACGGAGACCGCATCGGTCGGACCGACGGGGATGGGATCGACGGCCCGGCTCGTCTCGGCGACGGAGGCGACGTCGACCAGCGCGGTGCCCTCGGGCAGCGCGGAGCGCAGGACCTCGCGGCCGGCGGCGTCGACGAGCGCCGCGCGCGGGCGGGCGTGACCGAGCATGAAAGCGATTCGCGCCGCGGGGTATCCGAGGTCGACGGGGAGGTAGGCCGCACCGGTCAGTGTGATCGCCCACAGTCCGGCGACGAGGTCGGTGGACCGCGCCATGGCCAGGGCCACCACGTCACCGCGCCCCACCCCCGCCTCGAGCAGGTGTGCGGCGATGGCGGCGGCGCGGTCGCGCAGGGCGCCGAACGTCACAGCGCCGTCGGCGGTCAGCAGCGCGACATCGTGCCCATGGGTGCGGGCAGCGGAGTCCAGGAGTTCGGTGAGGGTGCCTTCGGTGAGTCGCGCCTGCTCGGGTGACGGATCTGCTGGCGGGACGATCGGAATTCGGGCGCAGGGCACGTCAGGGTCGGCCGCCATGGCCGTCAGCACCTCGGCGAACGCGGCGGCGACAGTGTCGGCGAAGTCGTCGGAGATGTCACGGCGCGCGTTGGTGACGGTCATCGACAGTGCATCGCGGACGGTGATCATGACCGTCAGCGCGTAGTGGGGTGCTTCGACGACCGAGATGTCGCCGAAACGCAGGGCGTCACCGGAAAGGTCAGCGGCGCCGAGGTTCTCGATGACGACCAGCGAGTCGAAGAGTTCCTCGACGCCGGTGATGCGGTGGGCCTCCGGCAACGGGAGGTGGTGGTGACCGAGCAGTGCGGCCTCCTGCTCGCCGAGGCGGGCGGCGACTGCGCCCGCGGACTCCTCGGGTGCCCACGGGACGCGAACGGCGACGGTATTGACCAGCAGCCCCACCATCTGCTCGATGCCGGGCAGGTCTGCGTCGCGGCCGGACACCACCGAGCCGAACGTCACATCGGTGCGCCCCGTCAGCCGCCCGATGGTCAGTGCCCACGCGGTGTGCAGAAGCGTGCTGACGGTCACGCCGGCGGCGGATGCTGCGGCCGCGACCGCGCGACGATCTCCCAGAACCCGCTCGCGGCGGCCGAATCCCACGGCGGCGCCGTGGGCGGTGCCGCCGGCGGCCGCGATTCGGGTCGGTGCGTCGACGCCGGCCAGCACTGGTGCCCACGCGGCACGATCGGCGACGGTGTCCCGCTCAGCCAGCCACATCGTGAAATCTCTGAAAGACACTGCAGGCGCGGTGAACTCGGCACCTTGGTAGGCGGTCAGCAGGTCCTGCAGCACCAGGGGCACCGACCAGCCGTCGGCAATGAGATGGTGCACCGTCTGCACCATCGTGGTCCGCTCGTCGTCGCGCCGCACCAGGGTGTACCGGGTCAGCGGCGGGCGGGTCAGATCGAAGCCGCGGCGCCTGTCGGTGGCGGCGCAGCGCTCGACCACCGCGTCTGCGTCTGCGCCGCGAGCGTCCACGACGGTGAAATCCGGTGCCTGCGTGGGGGCGTGCACGGCGACCGGTGTGCCGTCGGCGAGGGTCACGAAAGCCGCCGACAAAGCGAGGTGGCGCGCGGCGACGACGTCGGTCGCCTGTTGGAAGCGTTCGACATCCAGTGGCCCGTGGATGTCGACGATCTGTTGCACGAGATACGGATCGGCATGCCGGGACGTCGAGTGGACGTAGATGCCCTGCTGGACGGCCGTCAACGGCAACACGTCGCTCAGCCCGGGATATCTGCGTTCCAGGTCGACGACGTCGGGATCGCTCAGCGCCACACCGCCGAAATCTGACACGCTGTGACCGTGGACGTCGTCGCTGTGGGCGATCCGCTCCAGCAGCGCGATCCACCGCGTGGCAAGAGCATTCACCTCGGCGGTGTCGAGCAGATGGCTCGGCCAGCTGAAGGTGGCCCGCAGCACCGGCCCGTCACCGGTGTCGGCGGCTTCGGCGTTGATCTCCAGCAGGCGCGGCAGCGGCATCGCGGGGTCGCGACCCTCCAGCACCCCGTGGTCGTCGAACGTCCACGGCCGGTCGGTGGCATCGAAGCGGCCGAGGTAGTTGAACAGCACCTGCGGTGTGACCGCGAGCTCGGTCACGCCCCGCAGATGACGAAGTGCGCCGTAGCTCAGACCGTGCGAGGGGACGGCACGCAGTTGGTCCTTGATGGAGCGCACCACGGCACCCAGGGCCGGGCCCCCGGCCAACGCGCCGCGCCAGTCGGTGCCGCCGTCGCGCAGCCGGACCGGATACAGCGTGGTGAACCAACCGACGGTGTCGGACAGGTCGATGTCTCCGATTCGGCCGGCCTCGCGGCCGTGGCCTTCCATCTCGATCGTGACCGTGTCGGCGTCGTCGATCCCGCGGTCGCTGAGCCACTCGCGCAGCGCGAGGTACAGCGCTGCCACCAGTGCGTCGTTGACGTGGCCGTGGATCCGCCTGGGCACCGACGAGAGCACAGCGTCGGTGGCAGTCGGGGACAGAGCGACGGTCAGGCTGGCTTCGGTGGCCACGGTGTCGCGTCGGGGATCCAGAGGCGAAGTCGCCCAGCAGTGTTCGTCAGCCGCATCGCCGGCGACGCTGTCGAGCCAGTAGTCGCCGTCGGCGTCGAACACGCCGTGTTCGACGGCCTCGACCAGATGTGCGGCCCAGGCGCGGAACGCGGTACGGGTCGGTGGGAGTTCGAGTTCGGCGCCCGCGGCGAGCTGCCGATGACCGGCGGCGAAGTCGTCGGCCAGGATGCGTAGCGAGATGCCGTCGACCACCACGTGGTGAGCGACGACGACGAGGCGGCCACCAGTGGTGTCGCCGTTCAGCCAGCCGACCGCCACCATGACCCCCGCCGCGGGATCGAGAAGCTGGACCAGACGGTCGCGCATCGCCGGAACACCCTCGGTCAGCGGCGCGGTCAGCAGCGGAGTGCGCGGGGCGGTGGCGGGCACCTGCAGATGCGCAGCCGCCCCCGGTGTCGAGGCCCACAGCACCGGATGGCGGGCGATCACGGCGTCCACGAGCCGGCGGACGTCGGCCTCGTCGAGATCGGGCGGGGTGATCAACGACATGCCTTGGTAGAAGCCGGACATCGCCGTCGCGCCGGTTCCGCCGGTGGCGGCGACCTCGTCGAGCCACTGCAGGATCGGCGTTGCGAGCAGAGGCCCGGTGGGATCGACCGGCTCGGCGTCGGCGGGCACTGGTGCCGCGTCGACGAGAAGCGGCGCGAGGGCGGCGACGGTGCGGTGGGTGAACAGGTCACGGGGTCGCAACGAGAATCCATGCGCCCGTACGCGGCCGACGACGCGGATCGCGACGATGCTGTCGCCGCCCAGTCCGAAGAAGTCGTCGTCGACGCCGATCTCGTCGAGGTCCAGAGCATCCGCGAAGGCCCGGCAGAGAACCTCTTCGCGAGGAGTGCTCGGTGCGCGCCGGCGGCGATCCTCGTGCACCGGTGGCGCGGGCAACGCTGCGCGGTCGGCCTTTCCGTTGGCAGTCAGTGGAATCGCATCGAGTGCGACGAAGTCGGTGGGGACCATGTACTCGGGCAGCCGCGACAGGCACCACCGGGACACCTCGGCATGGAGGGAGGTGTCGTTGACGGTGCCGGGTTCGGTGACCAGGTAGCCGATGAGGCGGTCGGCGGTGCCCTGCCGGTGCACCGCCACCACCGCCCGCCGCACCGCGGGATGGTCGGCGAGATTGGCTTCGATCTCTTCGAGTTCGATGCGGCGACCGCGGATCTTCACCTGATTGTCGGCGCGGCCGAGGAACTCCAGCGAGCCGTCGTCGGTCCAGCGAGCGAGATCTCCGGTTCGGTACATGCGTGTGCCGGTGGCGTCGAACGGGTTTGCGACGAACCGGGACGCGGTCAGCGACGGGGCGTTGACGTATCCGCGGCCCAGCAGGAAGCCCGCGGCGTAGAGCTCGCCGCCGACACCCGGCGCAACCGGTTGCAGCGCGTCGTCGAGGACGTAGAGCTGCGTGTGCGGATTGGGGCGGCCGATCGACGTCGCGATCCGCTCGGCCGTGTCCCGGTATATCACATGCGAGACACCGATCGTCGCCTCGGCGGGGCCGTACCCGTGGTAGAGCGTGGTGTCGAGTTGGCGCCGGAACCGGGCGAACAGGCCCGGGGTGAGAACCTCACCGCCGCACCACACGTGGCGCAGCGACGTCAGGGCCCCGGGTGCGCCGTCTGCGCTGTTGAGTCGATCGAGTTCGAGCAGGGTGTCCAGCATCGACGACACCAGGTAGACGAACGTCACGCGCTCGGTGGCGATCAACTCGAGCAGATACTCCGGGTCTTTCTCGGCGTCCGGGGCGGCGATCACCACGCGACCGCCGCTGACTAGCGGCAGCAGGATCTCGTTGACCGAGATGTCAAACGACAGTGGCGCTTTGAACAGCGCCGCGTCATCGGGGCCGAATCCGAGGATGTGGTCGCGTTGCCAGAGCAGGCGTTCGGCGATCGCCTCGTGGCGGATCATCGCGCCCTTGGGTTTGCCCGTGGACCCCGAGGTGAAGATCACGTAGGCGAGCCCCGTGGACGGGATCGACACGTCGGGGACCGTCGTCGGCTGGTCGTCGAGGTGCCAGTCGTCGAGGTCGATGGCGACGGTGTCGACGCCCCAGTCGCTGTGATCGCTCGGGGTGGTGACCGCGCATCGGACGCCGGCGTCTGCGAGCACCTGGCGGCGGCGCTGCGCCGGCCACGCGGGGTCGACGGGAACGAAGGCCGCACCGGCGATCATCGTGGCCAGCACGCAGACCACCATCTCGGCAGACCGCGGGAGGCCCACAGCGACAACGTCTTCGGATGTCATCCCGCGGTCGATCAGTGTGTGCGCCAACGCGGCGGTGCGCGCCTCGAGTTCCCGATAGGTCAGTCGCCGGGTCCCGTCGACGATCGCCACCGCGTCCGGGGTCTGTGCCCACTGCGCGGTGATCACTGCGGGCACCGTCGTGCGCCGATCCGGCGTCGAGTGGTTGTTCCACTGGTCGAGCAGATCGACGACGTCCAGCGACTCGGCGGTCACGAGGCCAACCTCTTCTTCGTTAGGGGGTGAGTGGGTCTAGCTGTGTGCACGCCAGGCGCGCCAGAGGCGGGCGTAGCGGCCGTCGTGAGCCAGCAGCTCGTCGTGGGTGCCGCGTTCGACGATCCGCCCACCGTCCATCACGAGAATCTGGTCGGCGGTCGCGGCCTGCGAGAGGCGATGTGCGACAACGAGTGTGGTCCGTCCCTCGGTGGCGGCCAGCGCCGCCGCATCGAGTTCCCCGGCGGCGGCGCTGCCGGCTTCGGCGGTCGCTTCGTCGAGCACGACGACGCGCGGGTCGGCGAGCACCAACCGCGCCAACGCAAGATGCTGCGCCTGAGCCGCGGTCAGTTCGATGCCGTGCTCGCCGACGAGGGTGTCCAACCCGTCGGCGAGACCCTCGACCCAGTCGCGGGCGCCGACCCGGGCCAGCGCGTCGAGTACCAGCTCCGGCGACGCGTCCGGGGCGGCCAAACGCAGGTCGTCGAGGACCGTGCCGGAGAACACGTGGACTTCCTGGGTGACCGTCGCCACCCAGCTGCGCAGCCGATCGTCGGCGATGTCGGCGACACAGACCCCACCGATGAGGGTCTGGCCGCTGTTCGGTACGAACAACCCCGCGATGACCGCGGCGAGCGTGCTCTTCCCCGCGCCGGTGGTGCCCACCAGCGCGCATCGGGACCCGGCCGGAATCGAGAGAGTTACGTCCTGCAGGACAAAGGGTCCAGCTCCGTACCGGAAGGACACGTCGCGCACCTCGACGTCGGCCGAGACCGGCTCGGCCGCCGAGGCCGGCGAAGCGTCCGTGGCCGCGGGCCGCAGGTCGATCACTCCGACGAGGCGGGCGAGGCACGCCGCGCCCGCCTGGATCTCGTCGAAGTTGTACATCATCATGCCGATCGGGTTGAAGAGCCGGTGGAACATCAGCGCCGCGGCTGTCGTCTGCCCGACGGTCACGGTGCCGCTGCGGACGAGGAGGAAGCCGACGATCAAGGTGGCGCTCAGGCCGATGAATTCGGCTCGGTTGACACGCCCGACGAATCTGGTGAACAGGCCGAAGACGGTGATCTCGACGTCGCGGGCGCGGGCCGAGGCGTTCTCGATGACGCGCAGATGGTCGGCATGCACCTCGTAGGCGTCGATGGTGCGCGCCCCCTGAATCGACTCGACGGTGGCCTGAGCGCGTTCGGCGAGCGCGATGCGCTGCTGCGCGTACAGCGGCGCCGATCTCGGCAGGTACCACCACAGCCCGGCGATGTAGGCCGGAATGCACAGTGCGCCTGCGACTCCCAGACGCCAGTCGATTCCCGCCATGCCGATCACGGTCACGACACCGAGGAAGAACGCGTTCAGCATGTCCGGCAGTACCTGGGAGACGGCTTTGGCGACCGCGGCGACGTCCGCGCCGACCCGGGACAGCAGATCTCCTCGCCCGCTGTCCTCGATCGTCGTGGCGGGCAGGTCCAGTGCGTGTCGCAGCACGTCTTCGCGAAGGTCCGCGACGGCGGACTCACCCAGGCGGGCGATCAGGTAGGAGGACAGGCCCGTGCCGAGCCCGCCGCTCACCGCGCTCACTCCGATCACCACGGCCAGCCCGACGAGCCCGGTGGAGCGGCCCTGGTCGACGCGGTCGACCAGCGAGCCCAGGAGGTAGATCGGTACGGTCGCGGCTGCCGCCGCGGCAAGGCCGACCGCGAGTGCTGCAGCGCTGGCGGCCTTGCGCCTGCGTGCTTCGCCGGCCAACCACGTCCACGTCCGTCGCATGGAGGCGACCGGCAGGACCGGTGTCGTCGTCGAGGTGCTGATCGTCATCGGTGCACCAACTCCCGGTATCCGTGATGGGAGTCGACGAGGTCGTCGTGAGTGCCTTCACCCCGCACCTGCCCGTCGTCGACGACGATCACCCTGTCGGCGGCCGCCAGGAGTGCCGGACTGGTGGTGAACACGATCGTGGTGCGCCGACGTGCTACTCGCAGTGCACGGATGCCGTCGGCGATCGCCTGTTCGGTCACTGCGTCGACGGCGGTGGTCGGGTCGTGCAGCACGAGGACGTCGGGGTCGGCGGCCAGGGCACGAGCCAGGGTCCATCGCTGCCGTTGCCCTCCGGAGAGGCTCGCGCCCCGCTCGATCACCCGGTGTGCCAGTCCGTCGGCGTGCTGGGCGACCACGTCGTGCGCGCACGATGCGGTCAGTGCGGCGGCGATGACGTCGGCGCCGGCTTCGGCGCCCGGCATCGCGAGATTGGATTCCAGGGTGCCGCTGAAGAGATCCCCGCGGTGGGCTTCCACGATCACGGCACGGTGCCGCTGTCCGTAGGGGATGTCGGGCAGTGCCCGGCCACCGACACGCACGGTGAGGCCTGCGCCGCGGTCGCGGTCGGCCAGCGCATCCAGCAGCGTCGTCGCATCGCGCGGGTCAGGAGCCAGAACCGCCACCATCTCGCCGTGCTGCGCCCGGAACGTGAGGCGCCCGGCGTCGTCGATCACGTCGAGTGCAGCGTCGCCGGGAGCGGCCGCGACATCCGACACGGGGTCCTCAGAGCGTCGAGCGGGCGCGGACAGGACGTCGGCGACCCGGTTGGCCGAGGCCCGCGCTTCGGCCACCGAACTCGGCAGAGTGGCCAGCAAGGTGAACGGCTCGGCCAGGAACTGGGCCAGTCCCACCACCGTGATCAGCTGGCCGAGGGTGAGGTCGCCGGAGAGGGCGAAGTACGCGGCCGCCACGGCGACGGCCATCGCGGTGAGCGCGCCCGCGGCACCGGCCGCACCGGCGTGCGCGCTTTCCATGCGCGACGCGTGCAGCGTCGCCAGGAGTGAGCGCCGGCTCGCGACGCGGTATCGGTGTGCGGCATTGCGTTGCGCACCGATGCCCTGCAGGGGTCGCTGACCGCTGATCAGATCGGTGGCCAGCGCGGTGGCTCGGCCGATCTGCGACTGCTGCTCCTCGACACGGCGCGCGATGATCGGCGCGGTGAGCTGCAACCCGATCATCACCACGGGCACCCCGACGAGCACCATCACGCCCAGGGGTGCATCGATGTGGAGAAGGACCGCGCCGCACGCGATCGTGGCGACCGCAGCGCCGACCATGCGCGGCACGTAGTCGAGCAGGTAGGCCGTCTCCTCGGCGTCGGTGGAGGAGATCGACAGCAGTTCTCCCGCTTGGTATTCGGTGACCATGCCACGGGGGTCGAGAATCCGGCGACACAGCTCGACGCGCAGCAGGTGGCCCTCCTGAGCGATGGCGGCCATCAGCAGGCGCGCACCCACGCGGTAGACGGAGGTCAGCACCACGAAGAGGGCGGCCAGTACCGCGATCCAGCTGACGATGGCGGTGACGGAGCCGGTAGCCACGGCGCGATCGACGATGACGCCGATCAGGATCGGGACGGCGACTTCGCAGAGCTGGTGCGCGGCGATGAGCACGGAACCGCCCAGCAGCCGCGTCCGCTGCCGTGTGACGGCGCGGCGCAGCACTGCAGTCCCCGACCAGTGTGCGGCGCCGTCAGTCGACGGCGTGCTCACGCCCGCGCGGACTCGGCGCGGTCCATCTGCTCGCGTAGCGTTTTGGGCCGCATGTCGGTCCAGTTCTCCTCGACGTAGGCCAGTGCGCTGTCGCGATCGGTGCCCTCAGGTCCGCCGAACACCGTGTGCCACCCGGCGGGTACCTCGGCGAACGTCGGCCACAGCGAATACTGCTCTTCGTCGTTGATCAAGACCAGGAACCGGCCGTTCGGATCGTCGAAAGGATTGCTGGACAACGTGTTCTCTCTCTCCTGAAGATCCCTGTGTCGGTCGCGGCCGCACCGGTAGGGTGTGGGAACCGACCGACGGCATGCTATCAAAGGTTAGGCTAACCACAGTGGGCTAGCCGAAACTCTGGAGGTCGTCGTGCGCGTGGTCATGTTCGGGTATCAGACGTGGGGCCATCGCACCCTGCAGGCGCTGCTGAAGTCGCGTCATGACGTCGAGCTGGTGGTCACCCATCCGACCAGTGAGCATGCCTACGAATCGATTTGGGCGGACTCGGTGGAAGACCTGGCCCGCAGTGAGGGCATCGAGGTCTGCCTGGCGAAACGCCCGGACGCCGACCTGATCGACCGCGTGCGCGCGGTCGACCCCGACGTCATGGTGGCCAACAACTGGCGGACCAGATTGCCGCGCGACCTGTTCGCCATCCCGCGGTTGGGGACGGTGAACCTGCACGACTCGCTGTTGCCGAAATTCACCGGGTTCTCGCCGGTGATCTGGTCGCTGATCAGCGGCGCCACCCACACCGGGCTGACGGCGCACCTGATGGACGACGAGTTGGACACCGGCGAGATCCTTGTGCAACGTGCGGTGGAGATCACCCCGTCGAGCACCGGCACCAGCTTGGTCTACGACACCCTCGACCTGGTCCCCGAGGTCCTCGAGGCCGCGCTCGACGGACTCGAACATCAGACGCTGCAGGCGGTGCCGCAGGATCTCGCGGATCGCACGTTCTTCCACAAGCGATCCGAGCAGGACAGCCTCATCGACTGGCGCTGGCCCGCGGCCGACATCGAACGCTTCGTCAGGGCACTGTCGGACCCATACCCCAACGCCTACAGTTACTTTCGTGGCGAGCGACTTCGGGTGATCTCGTCACACGTGTCGCGCTGCGTCTACGGCGGCACGCCGGGGCGGGTGTTCATCGAGGAGGACGGCGGCATGGTCGTCGTCGCCGGCGCCGACGCCTATCGCGGGCAGTCCACGGGGCTCGTCCTCGACGTGGTGCGAACCGATGACGGCGTGAACCATTCGGCGCTGGACTTCTTCGGCAGGGGCGGCGGGTATCTCACCTCCCAACCGTGAGATAGGGGGAGGCGCGCGGCACGATCAGCGGTGTGCCGGTTTGCGGGTCGTCGATGATCTGGCACGACAACCCGTACACGTCGGCGATCAGCTCCGCGGTAACCACCGTGCGCGGGTCGCCGTGATCGATGATGCGGCCTGCTTTCATCACGACGATCTCGTCCGCGTAGCGGCAGGCGTGGTTGAGATCGTGCAGCACGGCCACCACGGTGTGTCCGTGCATCCGGTTCAGCATCGCGAACAGGTCGAGCAACTCCACCTGATGGGCGATGTCGAGGTAGGTCGTCGGTTCGTCGAGAAGCAGGACGGGGGTCTGCTGCGCGAGCACCATCGCGACCCACACGCGTTGGCGTTGCCCCCCGGACAGTTCGTCGACGAGTCGGTCGGCCAGCTCGCTCACCCCGGTCAGTGTCATGGCCTCGGTGACCGCCTTCTCGTCGTCGACGGACCACTGCCGCAACAGCTTCTGATGCGGGAAGCGACCGCGAGCCACGAGGTCGGCGACCGTGATGCCCTCCGGTGCGATCGAGGTCTGGGGGAGAAGGCCCAGCCGACGGGCGACCTCCTTGGTGTGCAGGCTGGCGATGTCCGTGCCGTCGAGGACGACTCGTCCGGAGGCGGGGCGCAGCAGCCGGGCCAATCCGCGCAGCAGCGTCGACTTCCCGCACGCGTTCGGACCGACGATCATCGTGATGCGTCCGTCCGGGATCGCCAGGGTCAGGTCGGTGACGATCGCAGTGTCGCCGTAGCCCAGCGACACGTCGTCCGCGCCCAATCGGCTGTCAGTCATGATTCACCGCTTCCGTGACTGGGTGACGAGCAGGTAGATGAGATAGCAGCCACCTAGGGAGACGGTCACCACGCCGACGGGTAACTCGTTGTCCGCGAACAACTGCTGGGCGATGACGTCACTGACCAACAACAGTGCTGCACCCATGACCGCGGCGGGCACGAGCGCCACGCCTGGGCTCGCCGTCAACCGCCGGGCCAGCTGCGGTGCCGCGAGAGCGACGAACGTGATGGGCCCGGCGGCCGCGCACGCTACGGCGACCAGCCCGACGCCGACGACGAGGTAGGCCGCCCGCGCGCGGTCGGGCTTGAGCCCAAGTGCCCCCGCGGCGTCGTCGCCGAGTTGCAAGACCGGCAGCTGAGGACCTAGGGCGACGAGAGCCGACACCAGCAGTGCCACACAGACGGTCATCGGAATCACCTGTGCCCACGTCAGACCGCTCAGCGTGCCTTGCTGCCAGATGGCTGCGGTGACCGCGGTGTGGTGATCGATCTTGATCACGATCCACTGGTTGACCGAGTTCAGCACCGCACCGATCGCGATACCCACGACGATCAGCCGATAGCCGGCGACTCCGCGCTGAAAAGACAAGGCGTAGACCACGACCGCGGTCACCAGTCCGCCGACCAGCGCACCGGCGGCCACCGGGTAGTAGCCCGCTCCGACGGTGGCGATCACGGCGAGCGCGCCGGTGTAGGCGCCGAAGTTGACGCCCACGATCTCCGGACTGCCCAGCGGATTTCCGGTCACCGCCTGGAAGATGGCTCCCGACAGACCGAGTGCCGCACCGACCAGCAGGGCCATCAGCATGCGGGGCAACCGCCACTCCAGGATGACGACCCGGTCGAACGAGGTGTTGGAGCCGGTCAGCACCGACACCACGTCCATCGGTGCGACGTGATACTTGCCCAGACCCACAGCCAGCAGCGCGGTCAGCAGGATTCCGGCCAGCAGGAGGGCCACGGTGATCGCGGCCCGTCGAGAGGTGCGCACCGTGATCCCGCCGACGCGCACCACGTGGTGGCGCCGACGCTCCGCATTCTCGACCGTACTCATTCGCGGACGGTGGCCCGTCTGCGAATCAACCAGATCAGCACCGGGGCCCCGACGAAGGCCGTCACGATTCCGGCGGGTAGCTCCGACGGTGCGATCACCACGCGGCCGACGATGTCGGCGGCCAGCAGCACCGCAGGTGCGACCACGACGGCATAGGCCAGGATCCATCGCCAGTCGGGCCCGGTGAACCGGCGGACGGCGTGGGGCACCATCAGGCCCACGAAGCCGATGGGTCCCGCGCCGGCGGTCGCAGCGCCAGCCAGCAGCGTCACGGCCACGAGGCTGAGCCCCTGGGTCCGAACGACGTTGCCCCCCAAGCTCGTGGCCAGATCGTCGCCGACGGCGGCCACGTTGAGCGAACGGGCGACGACCAGGCACAGCGCCGCGCCCACCGCGATGAACGGGCTGATCGCCAGAGCCACCTCGAGCGGCCGGCCGTCGAGGGCGCCGGCGTCCCAGAACCGCATGTTGTCGAACGCCCGGGGATAGCGCAACCGCACCGCGAAACCGAGCCCGTCCATCACCGCGCCGATCGCGACGCCGGCGAGTAGCACGCGCACCGGGGTCGCGGCCGCCCGTCCGGTCATCCCGATCAGGTAGACCAGCATCATCGCGAACAGGGCGCCGGCGAACCCGAACCAGATGTAGGTCCAGATCCCCTGAAGTCCCAGCAGGGCGATCGCTGTGACGATGAAAAGTGCTGCGCCGGCGTTGATCCCGAGAACCTCTGTGTCGGCCAACGGATTGCGTCCCACGCCCTGGATCAGCGTGCCGGACAGTCCGAGCGCTATGCCTACGAGGACGGCCAGCACTGTGCGAGGGATGCGCAGGTCTCGCACGATCCACTCGTCGCCGGTCGCCTGGCCGGTGGCGGCGACTGCCTGCCACACCGTTGTCAGGGACACGTGCTGGGTGCCGATTGCGAGGCTCACCACGCACAGCACGCCAAGCAGCACGGTCGCGGCGGCGAGTCCGACAGCGTTGCGGCGCGCCGAAACTCGGCGGGGGAGCGGCCGGGGCGTGGGGCGCGCCGGGGCGTCGACGACCACGCGGCTAGAGCCCGATCCGTTCGCAGACCTCGTCGAACTCCTCGAAGGCGACTTTCTCGTCCTTGCCGGCGGCCAGGGCACGCTCGTAGACGGTCAGCGCCTCGTCGCCGCTCTCGGCAAACCGGGCGTCCCAGGCCTCGGAGTCCACCCGCCAGTAGCCGGTGATGTCGTAGCGGTCGCGCTGCCATCCCTTGGAGCGGAGGTCTTTGCGTACTGCCCGGGATTCCGCGGCCTCGCCGGCGAACCAGCAGTATCCACGGTCGGGGGGCATCGGGAGGGCGCGCACGGTGTCGGCCAACGCGCTGGGACGTGTTCCGTTTCCGGTGCCGACCAGCGGCACCACCGTGACGCCGTCGCGGCGGGGCAGGTAGTCGAGATCGTCGGACGTCGGCACCTCGGCGATGACGGTCGCCGCGATCCCCGTGGGCAGTTCCTCGACGATACGGGCCGCCGCCGGAAGCCCGGAGAGGTCGGTCACCACCACCTGCCACCGGGTGTCTGCGGGTGGCCGGTACCAGGCCCTCGCGTGATCGAGGACGACTCGCTGCCCCGCGTGCGCGGTCGTCGCCCAGGACGACCCGGGTCCGTGACGATGCAGCGCGATGTCGAGGGTAAGCAGTGCACCCTCGTGGTGGCGGACGGAGTAGTTACGGCCTTCGCCGTCCGGGTGATCTCGCGGCGAGAAGTAGACCCCGACCGCGGCATCGGCGTCCGACCTGACCTGCAGGGCGTCGGGATCGTCGACGTGCAGCACGATGCGCCGCAGCCGGGTGCTCAGCGTGCGGGTGTCGACGACGGAGGCGTAGGAGTGCGACACATAAGTGAGGCTAACCTATATTCCATTCTCCTGGATCGCCCGGTGGCCGCCCCCCGGTATGCTGGCCGCGGGCGCGCAGGACCGCCCGACGTCCGCTCGAAGAGGCTCAGCCTCCCTGCAGAACCACCGATCGGCCCCACCTCTTCTCTCGCCCGGTCTCGCGGACGTCGGGCCAAGTGAGAGGAGGCTGCCATGGCCAGCGCTCTACCCGACAATCCCTCGCTGCCTCGCCTGCGTGCCGACGCCCGCATGCTTCAGCGGCGCGCCAGGGCCGGTGACGCCGAGGCTGAGGCCGTCATCCGGCGCCACCACCCCCGCCCCGATCTCGCACTGCAGCGTGTGGCGCTGCACGACGCACAACTGGCTCTGGCCCGGCGGTACGGATTTCCGGGGTGGCCCGCCCTGGTTCACTATCTCGAGGCGGCCGGCGACCTCAGTGTCGATCCGAGCGGCATCGACGAGACGGCGCTCGACGCGGCCGGCCGGTTCTGCGCGCTGGCGGTGCTGACGTACACCACAGAAGATGCCCCGCCGCGGTGGACGCAGGCCGCAGACATCCTCACCGCGGTGCCCACGGTGCCGGACCAGCACGTGTGGGCCGCAGCTGCGGCCTTCGACGTCGACGCTCTACGACGTCACCTGAGCGCCGATGCCGCATCGGCATGCTCGAGCGGCGGTCCGTTGCGCTGGCCACCGCTGATGTACCTGTGCTACTCGCGTGTCCCCGTCGACAGAACCGCCGACGACGTCCTCGCCGCGGCAACGTTGTTGCTCGACGCGGGCGCCGATCCGAATGCCGGCTACCTGTGGCGGGGAATGACCCCTTCCTTCACCGCGCTCACGGGGGCGTTCGGGGAGGGAGAACAGGGGCCCGGCCGGCAGCCGCGTCACCGTCAGGCCCCAGATCTCGCGGCACTGCTGCTGCGCCGGGGCGCGCACCCTGCCGATCATCAAGCGTTGTACAACAGGATGTTTCGGCCCGACGACTCACACCTGGAGGTGCTGTTCGATCACGGTGTGGCCGACGCGGATCCGAGTCCGTGGGAACGCAGGCTCGGGGTGGCCATGGAGTCGCGCGATCAGATGTGGCGACGTCAGGTGCAGTGGGCGGCCGAGCACGGGTTCGCCGACCGGCTTGCCCTGCTCGAGCGACACGGCATCGACGTGTCCGGCGTCCACGTGCAGACCCCGGTCCTCCCCGACGATCCGAACGCCCGTGACGAATCCGGAGCCACCCCGCTGCACCACGCGGCCTGGGCGGGCGACCTCCCGCTCATCGAGCGACTGCTCGCCGCCGGCGCCGACCTGTCAGCCGTCGACGGCCGCTTCGGAACAACGCCGAGGCAGTGGGCCGAATACGCCTACCAGACCGACGCCGCGGCGCTGCTCAGTCAGCGGGCTGCTGACTGACCTGCTGCCACCGCCGCCCCGCGATGAGTTCCGGCACAACGACTTCGGTGAGCAGAGCGATGTCGTCGTCGGAGTCCCCCGGGTAGCGGAGCGCATACCGCGCGCCGGGAACATCCCCACCCACACCGACCACGGTGCTACCTCGCGCGTCGGTCCATTCGGCCAGCTGCGCCTCCCATGGCGAGCCGGAGAACACCAGCAGTCGGTAGTCGGTCGTCTTGGTGAGGTAGACGTCGACGTGGCTCCAGTCGCCGGTCTCACACGCCGCGGCGGTAAGGCGCGGTCCTTCGCGCACCATCAACGCGCCCTGCTGAGCCGAACAGAGGCGGTGTGCCGGCGCGGCGAGGTAGGTGCCAGTCGGCCCGAGCAGCAGCTCGGAAACCTCAGGTAACCAGTCGTCTTCGGTCTCCAGAAGATGTGTGCTCGCCGCCGCGGCGCCGTCGATCGATGCTGCGAGGGCTGCGGTACCGACGCCGAGAAGGTGGCATTCCAGGGCCAGCAACAACGCCAGGGTGTGCTGATAGCTGCGGCACGCGACGCCGCCGTCCTCGACGCCGGCCTCGAGCGTGACAACCGCATCGCAGCGTTCGGTCAGCGCAGAGCCCGCCGTGTTGGTCAGTGCCACGGTGGCCGCATCACCACGCAGGCGGGTCAACGCATCCAGCGTTTCGACGGAACCGCCGCTGGCCGATGTCGCCACGACCAATGTCCGTGGACCCCAGTCCGGCAGCAGCGCCGACGAGGCGAGCTCCGCGGCGGCCGTCACGCCGCGGGCGCGCAACCGGGCCGCGGCCACCGTGCCCGCGTAGGCCGACGAGCCCATGCCGAGCAGCACGATCCGCTCGGTGTCGGCGGGTACCACGGCCGCCCACGGGTTGGTCTCCGCCAGCATCAGCGCCAGCCGCGCCAGCACCTCGGGCTTGCGCTGCAGATCGGAGACAAAGGCATCGGGTTTCACTGTCGCTCCTCATCGGGCGGGGCGGGGTCGTCGAGTAGCGCGGGCAAGGCCGCATCGGGCACGTACATCCACCGCGGGAGATGCTGTGCCGCATAGATCATCTCGCGCATCACCTGGATGAGACGCAGCGCGCGTAGCGGGCGTGGGTCGACGAGGTGTCCGTGTCCTGCCTCCCGCAGTCGCGCCGTGTAGGACTCGAGGAACACCCGGCGCGTCGTCGATTCCACCGCGTGGAGTTCTCCGGGGTCCAGCTCTGTGTACCGGCGCGCCACGATCGCCACGTGCGCCAGCGATTGCACCATGCCGGCGACGTCGACGACCGCCGGGATCGGGTACATCCGTTCGGGCGCCGTCAGGACCGGATTGCCGTCGAAATCGGTGACGAACAGCTTCTCGCCGCTGCGCAGTATCTGCCCGACGTGCAGATCGCCGTGCCCGTCGATCACTGCGGTGCCCGTGAGCGACGACAGGATCGACAGCTCCGCGGCCACCTCCTCCCGACGCGTCCGAAGCACGAGAACGCTCTCGGATTCGCTGAGCGCGCAGGCGGTCTCGAGCGTGGCGAGCGCCGCGGTGTGCCACCGGTCAGCATCCCCGGAGGTGGCGGTCGATGCGGTGGACGCCAGCGCATCGTGCATCTCGGCGACGAGCACCCCCAGCTGACGGGCCGTCGCCACGGACGCATCCGGGTCTTGCTCGAGCGTCGCGCCCGTCATCACCTCCACGGCCCAGGTCCACCCGTCGACCGCGCCGGGAAGGTATTCGTCAACGTAGGCCGCCACGGTTTCCGCGCGGTCCGGCGGCTGCCACGTGATCAGGCCCCACGGCTCGGGCATACCGGCGAAGCCGGCGGCGCGCAGCGCGGTGATGCGGCGCGGCGCGGGGTGCGGGCCTTCCTGCAGGTGGATCGCCCACTTGACCACGGCGGCATCACCCACGATCACCGACTCGTTGGTCTGGTCCACGTTCATCGGCCGCTCACCGTCGGCAGCACGGGCCGTCCACGACCGTACCCGGAAGTTGCCGAACTGACGTTCTTTCGGTTGCGCAGCAAGCATTTTCAGCACCGCGGCCGACGTGCCGTCACCGGGTCGCGCGCGCCGAATGCCGTCGGCCATCGGCAGGGCGGATCGGGCGGGTCCGTCGGCCACGATGGCCAGTCGGTGTCCGTCCGGCAGGTCCATCCAGTCCAACGGGTCGGGCGGCGCGCTCACCGGTGGGTGTTACCCACCTGTTCGATGACATCGGCGCCGACCCGCAGTCCGTCGCGCTGTCGAATCGCCGCGCCCAACGAGGCGAGGCGTTCGCGAAGCCCCGTGTCGGCCAGTAGACGGTCGACGGCGGAGGTGAGCTCGTCATCGGTGAACCGGTAGGTGTCGAGCCGGATGCCCCAGCCGAGTTCGTCGATCCGCTGAGCGTTCTCGTACTGGTCCCAGAACAGGGGAAGGACGATCAGCGGTTTGCCGAAGTGCAGTGTCTCGGTCACGGTGTTGTTCCCCCCATGCGATATGACCAAGTCGACCTGGGGGATGACCTTGGTCTGCGGCAACATCTGCTCACCGACCATGTTGTCGGCCAACGCGATTCGATCGGCTTGTGGCCCCTTGCTGACGATGTAGCGATGCGGGGTGGCGCCCAGGACGTCCACCAGTCGCTGCATCAGGTCGACATCGGCCCCGCCGAGAGACCCCAGAGACAGGTAGATCAGCGCACTGTCAGCAGGCCGGTCGGCGACCTGCGCCGGAACCGCGTAGGCCTCGTCGGTTTCGCGGACGCTGGAATCCATGCGGGTCCAGGTGTCGTCGAGCGGGCGTAGGCCCACGTAGTCGGCCTCGGCGGGGTAGACGTACAGGTTGGCCGCGTTGTCGCGCGGCATGAACTCCAGATCCGGCAGGGGAGCGGCACCCTGATCGCGTGCCCAGGCACTGAACTCGGTCCACATCGGCCGCAGCACCCGATCGAATTCCGCACGGTAGGAACGCCATTGCGCGGGATCGCCGCTGGGCAACCCGGAGAACGGCGGCGGCACATCGGCGCCCGGGATCTCCAACGGGCTGCACGACACGATGCGGACGAACGGAACCCCCGCGGTGACCAGCGCGGGGAAGAGCACCACGTTGTCCTCGACGATCACGTCGGGCCGGTGCGTGGCGATGATCTCGCGCAGCCGCGGCTCGCAGTAGCGAGCGCCGTCGAGGAGTGCCTGGAAGGTCGGTCCGATGAAGCTCGACAGCTGGTCGATCGTGGGCTTGCGGAACTCGGGCGCCGTCTCGGCGATGAACTGGGTCCAGAAGGCGCCGGCATCCTCGCCTCCGGCATCCGGCGCAGGTTCGGCCAGATCGACGAGTTCCTCGACGAAGCCGAGCGGGGCGATCTTGCCGGCCCAGGACGATTCGGCCGCGAAGACGATCCGGTGTCCGCGGTCGCGCAGAATCGACGCCAGACCGATGCATTGATTGGTCGGTCCATAGGCTGATTCCGGCCAGAACATGATCGTCAGCGGGGTCTGCGATGCGGTCGTCACCGGCACAACCTACCTCCGGGAGAGGTGGTGGACCTCGCTGATACGGAGTAGTTTTTCGGGGATGCCGACTATCACCACCAGCGACGGTGTCGAGATCTTCTACAAGGACTGGGGGACAGGTCAGCCCATCGTGTTCAGCCACGGCTGGCCGCTGTCGGCGGACGACTGGGACGCCCAGTTGATGTTCTTCCTCGGCCACGGCTACCGGGTCATCGCCCATGACCGGCGCGGCCACGGCCGCTCGGCGCAGGTCGGCGACGGTCACGACATGGACCACTACGCTGACGATCTCGCGGCGGTGGTTCAGCATCTCGATCTGCGCGAGGCTGTCCACGTCGGCCATTCCACCGGTGGCGGCGAGGTCGTGCGCTTCCTGGCCCGTCACGGCGAAGAGCGGGCTGCGAAGGCGGCCCTGATCGCCGCGGTGCCGCCGCTGATGGTCCAGACCGACGCCAACCCCGGGGGGCTACCCAAGTCGGTGTTCGACGATTTCCAGACCCAGGTGGCGACCAACCGGTCGGCGTTCTACCGGGCCGTTCCCGAGGGGCCTTTCTACGGCTTCAACCGTGACGGGGTCGACCCGATCGAAGCGGTCATCGCCAACTGGTGGCGCCAAGGCATGATGGGCGGCGCCATCGCCCATTACGACGGCGTGGTCGCCTTCTCCCAGACCGACTTCACCGAGGATCTGCGGCGCATCCAGCTGCCGGTCCTGGTGATGCACGGCGATGACGACCAGGTGGTGCCCTACGCCGACGCGGGACCGCTCTCGGCCGAGCTGCTGCCCAACGGAACCCTGAAGACCTACCCGGGGTATCCGCACGGCATGCCGACCACCCATGCGGATGTCATCAACGCCGACCTTCTGGACTTCATCCGGTCCTGACCCGGTCAGCGCCGCCAGAAGTCGAACGGGTCACGGCCAGGGCGGAATCCGGCCGCCTCGACGACGTCGACGGCGAGCTCGAAGCGGTTGCCGACGTGCGCGGGCTGGTGGGCGTCGCTGCCGAACGACACTGCATCGCCGCCCTCCTGCCACCACCACCGCACGAGATCGACTGACGACAAAGGCGATTTGGTGTTGATCTCCAGCGCGCGCCCCGTTCCGGCGAGCGCGGCGAACACCGTCCGGTAGTGCTCCTCGAAGTCGGTCTCGCGGTAGGCGCCGGCCCGGTCGGCGGGCCAGTAGCGGCGCGGGTAGTCGCAGTGTGCGAGAACGGTGAACACATCTGACCGCTCGATCAGCGTGACCATGTCGGCGAAGTAGCGGCTCACCAGTTCGTAGGGATCGTGGTCGGCGAACAACCGTCTGCTGATCCCTTCGAGGCGGCCCGCCACCGGGATCCCGTGCAGACTTCCCAACACCCGGTCGAACTGCCCAGCGGCGAGGACCGCTGCGACGCTGCCGGAAAACCAATGAGGCTCACCGGCTTCGATCCCCGACAGGATCCGTAGACCAGGGAACATGTCACGGCAGCGCTCGACGTCGGCGAGGTAGCCGTCGATGTCGAGCGGCGCGACGCGGGGCCGGTCAGCGACCGTCAAACCGTGGGCCGACGCGTCGTCGTCACCCCACTCCGTGAAATCCACGTGCTCGGTGAAGGCCACCGCCGGGATACCCAGCTCCACCGCGCGGCGGCACGTGGCCTCCATCGTCGACGTGTCGGCGGTGTCCCAGGACCACCGCGTGTGCACGTGATTGTCGGAGGGCAGCATCAGTCCGTACGAACCGCTTCGAGGGCCTCGCGCTGGATGCGATCGAATTGAGCGCCCATCGCCTCCGCCAGTGCGGTCGCTCCCGAGAGCGGCCGCACCATGACCATCAGGTCGTCGATCAAACCGTTGGCGTCGACGTGGAGGAAGTCGCACCCGGTGATCTTCTTGCCGTCGACTGTTGCCTCGAACAGGAGAGCGTGATCGGGACTGGCGGCGTCGCCGATCTCCCTGATGTAGCGGAAGTCGGCGAACACGCGCATGACTGCGCGCAGGATCGCCGCGGTGATCGGTTTTCCGGTGTAGGGCTTGAACGCGACCGGGCTGGTGAACACGACGTCGTCGGCGAGCAACAACTCGATGGCGGCTGCGTCGCGCGCCTCGACGGCCTGACGGAACGGATGCATACCCGAACGGTAGCCAACGCGCCGCGCGCGACGACGGTCACCCGGTCCGACTCTGCTGGCTCTGGCATCCGTCGATATCGATCGCGACCGCCTCCGCGAATGCCGACAGTGCCGTATCGCCTCCGTGGCGGAACGCGTTCCTGGTCGTCGAATACAACAGGATGGTCCCCAGCTGGCGATCCGCAACGCAGAGTGGCGCGGTCACGACGGAGCGGACCTCCTGCCGACGGGCGTGTGTCATCCACCCGGCCCACGCGAGGCGGGTGACCGAGCATTGGGCCCGCCGTACACACCCGTGAGCCCAGGCGCTGGCACTGGGGTTGTCTGGGTGCTCATCGTGCAGCGCGGTGAGGCGCTCGGCGACGTGGTCGCTGCCCACGGAGGTGATTCGGCGACCGTCGGTCGCCATCAGCGTGATGCCGCAGCCGGTGAAGCCGGGAAAGAGCTGCGCGCCTTCGCGAGCCACAGCCCGCAACAGCGACATCACCGGTGACGGCACAGGCACGGTCGTGGGCGTCCGTGGACGCATCAGTGCGGTTCTCATGGGGCCACCTCGCGTTGACATCACTGTCGGGCCGCTACCCGAGCGATTGGCGCGCAAACGTCTGGCATCGACTGCAGGAATTCGGTTTAGTCCCCTCGCCACGGGTATCTCGCTCGTACCGCCGGTGCAGCGCCGCCCTGTCGCCGTCCGGTAATTCTTTGCTGTTTCTGCGATGTGGAGTCGACCCGATGTTCCGTCATACCGATTACCTGCAATTCGATGTCAAGCCCGAGAAGCCCGACCCCGTATATGCGCGCAAGCTCCAGGAGCTGCTCGGCGGAGCGTTCGGCGAGATGACCGTGACGATGCAGTACCTGATGCAAGGCTGGAACTGTCGCATGAAAGGCAAGTACAAAGACCTGATCATGGACGTGGCGACCGAGGAGATCGGTCACGTCGAGATGATCGCGACGATGTGTGCCCGGCTCCTCGAAGGTGCACCGGCCACCGATGCCACCGAGAACGCGCTGGGTGATCCCGTGGTAGCCGCGGTGATGGGCGGCATGGACCCGCAGCAGGCCATCATGTCCGGTGGCGCGCCCACGCTGTCGGACAGCCAGGGCTCGCCGTGGAACGGGAAATTCATTGTGGCGTCGGGCAATCTGCTGGCCGACTTCTACGCCAATGTCGCTGCCGAGGCGCAGGGTCGGGTGCAGACCGCGAGGTTGTGGCACATGACCGACGATCCCGGCGTGAAGGCAATGCTGAAGTTCAACCTGGCGCGGGACACCTACCACCAGAACATGTGGCTGTCTGCGATCGAGGAACTGCAGGCCGACGGTTTGGAGGGCGTCGTGGCACCCAACGACCTGTTCGACGAGGAATTCGACGAGCACGCCTCCACGCTGTGGCACCTCTCGGACGGTGCCGACGCCGACAAGGGCCGATGGGCGCACGGGCCGCTGCCCGACGGTCGTCACACCGGTAAGTTCCTCGCCGATCCGCAACCACTCGGTGACCTGCAATCGGGTCCGCCGCCGGATCCGAAGCTGTACTGCACGTATGACGGAGCGATGGGCGAACCGCGCACGCCCGCCTTCGGTACCGAGAAGGGCGTCATGGGCAAGCTCAAGGACGCCATCGACCCGGACAAGACATAGCGCTGACGTGCGTGCCATGACCTATCGCGGGCCCTATCGGATCCGTGTGGAGGACAAAGACGTTCCCGCGATCGAGCATCCCAACGACGCGATCGTACGGGTGCAGCGCGCTGCGATCTGCGTGGGTGGGCCAGCTCCTCGGTGGAGAATCTCGCGTGGGAAGACGGGGTCACGGTGCCAGGCTTGGCGCAGACGTCGGCGCTGAGTTCCGACGGGTTTCGAGGGTGCGCTCCCCGGCTATGGCTGGGGGACACGACAGTGAGAGGAGATCAGTGGTGAGCACTGACGATGCCACGGACACCACAGCCAACGATCTGGGCGGCAGTGACGACCTGCTCAGCCCGATGGAGGGCACGGACTCCGACGAGGTCCGCAACGATGACGGTGACGAGGTGGTGGATCCGCCCGAGAGCTGGAGTGGGGCAGACAAGTTCGGTATGTCGGCCGAGGAGCAACGTCAGGGTGAGAGTCTGGACCAACGACTCGCCGAGGAAGTGCCCGATGTCGGTGCGAGCGACGCCCCACCTGTCGGAACTACCCAACCCGACGGACAGATCGACGGCACCCCGGAAGACGGCGACTCGCTGTTCCCGGTCGTCGAGTAGCCGCAACCGCCGCGGGATAGGCTTCCTGGTCGTGAAATCCGCGATGTCGCAGCCGTGGCTTCTCACTGGCGAGCGGGCGTTCAGCCGAGAAGGAGCCGTCTCACCGCACGATTGAGCCGACGGCGCGGCAACCCCAGCGCGCCGTCGGAGGCCAGTGCCGCCCGAGCGGCGTTGCGACCGCAGACTCCGTGCACGCCGCCGCCGGGCGGGGCACCCGCGCTGCCGAGAAAGACGTTGTCCAGCGGCGTGGTCGGCCCGCCCTGGCCGGGCAGTGGACGAAAGATCAACTGCTGGAACAGCTGTGACGTCCCGCCGTTGACTGCCCCCGCATGCAGGTTCGCGTCGCTGCGTTCGAGATCCGAGGGCCGCTGGATCACTTTGCCGACGACATGGCCGCTGAACCCGGGGGCGTGACGTTCCAGCACCGCGTCGACGGCGTCGGCCAACTGTTCGGCGCTGTCGTCGTCGCTGCGGCCGCGCGGCAGGTGGGTGTACGCCCAGGCGCTCTCGGTGCCATCGGGGGAGCGCGTGGGGTCAGCCGTCGTCATCTGGCCGAACAACAGGAACGGCTGCGTCGGCACGGTCGAGGTGTTCAAGTCCGCCATCCACCGGATCAGACCGTCATGGTCAGCGCCCAGGTGCACGGTGCCGGCACCGGCCAGGCTGCGCGAGCGCCACGGGATGGGGGCATCCAGGGCGTAGTTGACCTTCAGGACCGGGGTGTCCCAGACAAAACGATCCAGGTGTCGCTGCGGCCCCTCGGGAAGGACGTCGCCCGGAAGCAGGCGCCGATACAGTTGCGGCGCTGAGGTGTTCGCGATGACGGCGCGACGGCATCGAATGACCCCGCCGTCGACCAGATTCACTGCGGTCGCGCGATGCCCTCGCACGTCGATGCTGTCGACCTCGCGTCCGCAGTGAAGGCGGGCTCCGGCCGCCTCTGCCCGCCGCACCAGTGCCGCCGTCAACTGACCGGCACCGCCCACCGGCACCGGAAAACCGCCGTCCTGAGCGAGCATCAGCAGCAGGTAGCCCATCACGCCGCTGGCCGGCGCATCGACGGGCACGTCGGCGTGCATCGCATTGCCCAGCAGCAGGAGCTGGGCGGCCTCCCCGTCGAACAACTGGCGCGCCATCTCGCCGGCGGGAAGCAGCAGCAGGTGCAGCAGGCGCAGGGCGTCGGCGGTGCCGAGTCGCCGCAACAACCCGGCAGGCCCGCGTACCGGGGGAAAAGGCGCGAACAAGGTGTCGAGCAGTGGCTTCTTGATCCGCTGATACTGCTCGAAGGCCGCGATCCAGCGGTCACCGTCGCCGGGATGGAACCGCTCGAATTCGGCTGCGGTGCGGTTGATGTCGCGATACAGGACGGGTGCATCGTCGTCGTCTGCGCTGCGCGCGTGGCCGACGACTGCCGGTGCGTGGCTCCACCGCAGGCCGTGATCTTCGAGGGCGAGGTCAGCGAGCGCGGGCGAAGCGACCGACAGGGGATAGAAGGCGCTGTACAGATCGCTGATAAAGCCCGGCGTGAGCTCGGCACTCTTGACGGCGCCGCCGGGCTCGTCCTGTGCCTCAAGCACCACGACGTCCCAGCCCGCGTCGGCGAGTAGGGCTGCGGCGACGAGCCCGTTGTGCCCCGAGCCGATGACGACGGCGTCGGCGGTCTCGGTACGCGACAGCTCAGCTGTCATCGCGCGTGCGGCGCTCGGCCATCGCGGCCAGTCGCCATGTGGTCTCCCGATTGCGGGGGAACGCAGCGGCCAGCGCCACCTGCTTGGGCAGCAAGTTCAGCGGCGGCGACACCGGCACCTCGGCCATCTCGATGCGGCAACCGCCGCCATCGAGGTCGCTGAGGCGAAGGGTGACCCGCGCCTTGCCGAACGGTCGGCCATTGGCGATCAGGACGAGTTTCCGTTCGGGATCACAGGATTCGACGACGGTGCTGTCGTTGAGTACCAGCGGCCACACGCCGATGGAGTGGTGGATGGTGCTGCCCGGCGCGGGCCACGTCGCGTCGACGGCGCGCATACGGCTGTTGCCCACCACCCACTGCGAATAGGTCCAGCCGTCGGCGATCACGTCCCAGACGTCGTGGCGGGATGCTGAGGTGTCACGCGCGACGACCGGCGTGCTCTCGATGTCCTCGGGTTCTGTCGTCACCGAGTCGAACTACCCCCGCCCTCGACGGCCAAACGTGGCCCCGTCTGGTTCCATAGGGGCCGCATTCGGTGAAGGAGAGGTGTCGGCAATGCCCGCGGTGTGGAACGGTGATCCGCTGTGGCTCGCCGATGTGTTGCGCGCCGAAAGCCTCGATGTGGCGGAGTTCCCGGGCTGGCGCGGCCGCGGTCACGGCGATTTCGCCGACATCCGCGGCGTGATGGTGCACCACACAGGCTCGGATGCTGCGTCAGCGGAATCCATCGCACGTGGCAGGCCCGATCTGCCCGGTCCGCTGTCCGCGCTGCACATCGCGCGCACCGGCACCGTGACCGTGGTGGCGGCGGGGGTCTCCTGGCACGCCGGCGAGGGCTCGTACCCGTGGTTGCCCGTCAATGGCGCGAATCGGCACATGATCGGCATCGAGTGCGCGAACAGCGGGACGAGCCCGACGGCGCCGCATCGCACGCACTGGCCCGACGCTCAGTACGTCGCTCTGGTGCGGAGCTGCGCGGCGATCTGTCGTCGGCTGGGTCGATCGGCCGACCGGGTCATCGGGCACAAGGAGTACGCCGGCCGCGCCCAGGGAAAATGGGATCCCGGCGCGATCGACATGACGGTTCTGCGCCGCGACATCGCCGACGCTCCGGCCATCCCGCGGCCGCCCGGCGACGAGTACGCCGACATCCTGCTGCAGCGCGGATCTCGCGGTCCGCAGGTCGCCGAACTGCAGCGCCGCCTCAAAGCCGCCTACGCCGGCTACGCGGGGGAGCTCGTGGTGGACGGCGTCTTCGGGCCCCATACCGAAGCCGTTGTCAGGGAATTCCAGCGCCGCACACCAGGTCTGGCGGTGGACGGCATCGTCGGACCGGCGACGGCCCGGGCGCTGCGGCTGCGTGTGGTCAGCGTGTCCGGCTGACCTCGACCGGGATGCCGTTGAGTGCGCCGTTGCCCGACGGTTCGTCCAGGAAGTCCACGGGCGACAGCACGTTGGTGTTGACGCCAGGGGAGCTGTTGGCCACGCCCAGACGGGTGCCCGTCTTGCCGTGGCCCCAGCCGTGCGGCATCGAGACCACGCCGCGTTTGATGTCCTCGGTGAGCTCGGCGGGCACGTCGATGCTGCCGCCGGACGACGTGACGGTGACGACATCGCCGGCGGCAATCCCCCGCAGGTCGGCGTCCTCGCAATGGATCAGCAGCGTGCAGCGGTCGCGGCCCTTCATCAGCGGTCCCACGTTGTGCAGCCAGGAGTTGTTGGAGCGCAGGTGCCGACGGCTGACCAGGACGAGGCCGGCCGGCGCGCGGTTCAGCCGCCGAGCGAGCCGCGGCAGATCGTCGGTCAGGTAGGGCGGTGCCAACCGGATCTTTCTGTCGGCGGTCCCGAGGATGTCCGGGACGCGCGGCACCATCGGGCCGAAATTGATCCCGTCGGGGTGCTCTCTGAGCGTCGCCAAGGTCAGTCCGCCGGGATTCTCGCCGTAGCGGTCTCCAAAGGGGCCTGTACGCAAGGTGAGGTCGAGGATGCGTTCGGGCCCACCATGCTCGTAGTGGGCCCGCACCGTCGCGCCGTCGAGTCCCTGGGTGAAGCACAGGTAGTCGAAGAAGCCGTCGTCGATCGCGCCGACGTCGACGTCCTCGGCAGGTGTGCCGGTGCAAAGGCCGGTGAGCCGGATCAGGATCTCCCATTCGTCCGGTGCCGATGGATCCGGTTTGGTGAACACGGGCGGCGAGTAGTTGGCGACGCTGTTGACGGCGAAGTGCAGGATGAGGTCGTCGTGGTGCGGCTGCTCCAGAGGCGACGGCCCCGGCAGGATCACGTCGGCGTGGCGGGTTGTCTCGTTGAGCCACAGGTCGATCGAGATCATCGCGTCGAGCAGGGGGAGTGCGTCGTCGAGGCGGTCTCCGGCCGGGGTGGACAGGACCGGATTCCCGGCGACGGTGATCAGCGCCTTGATCTGGCCCTCGCCGGGTGTGGCGATCTCCTCGGCCAGACATGACACCGGGACCTGTCCCAGCACTTCCTTCGCGCCGCGCACCCGTGTGCGGAAGCGGCCGAACTCGGCGGCACCGTCTTCGAGGCCGGGGATGGGTTGTACCGTCACCGACCAGGCCGCCGCGGTGGGGAACATGGCCCCGCCCGGGGTGTCGAAGTGTCCGGTGAGGATGTTGACGACGTCGACGAGCCAGCTCGCCAGGCTGCCGAACTCCTGGTTGCAGGTCCCGATGCGGCCGTACACGACTGCGCGAGGTGTGCTGCTCAGTTGCCGAGCCAGCTCGCGGATGCGGTCGGCGCTGATGCCGGTCACCGCGGACACACGTTCGGGCGGCCAGTCCGCGGCGAGGGAGCGCAGCGTCTCGACCCCGCCCAGGTGCGGTTCCAGCGCCCCGAGTGTCACCAGATCGTCGGCGAACAACGTGTGCACCACGGCGAGGAGCAGCGCGGCGTCGGTGCCCGGGGTGATGGGAAGCCATTCGTCGGCGCGCTCGGCGGTTCGGGTGCGGACGGGGTCGACGACGATCACGCTGCCGCGACGGCGGACACCCTCGATGAGACCCATGACGTCGGGCGCTGCGAGCAACGAACCCTGTGACGCAGCAGGATTGGCGCCCATGACGACGAGGAGGTCGGTGCGCTCGATGTCGGGTACGGGGAACGTCCACCAGCCGCCGTACATCAGATGCGACGACAGGTTTTTCGGCCATTGATCGACCGTGCCGGGCGAGTAGGTCAGGGGCATTCCCGAGAGTCCGAGAAGCACTCCTGCGTAGCGCGCCAGCGAGAACGAATGGGCAAGCGGGTTGCCGGTGTAGGCGGTGACGGCAGCGATCCCGTGTTCGGCGATGACGGGCGCCAGCAGTTCGGTGCACCGTGCGAACGCGGTGTGCCAGTCCACCTCGCGCCATTGCCCGTCGATTTTGATCATCGGCGTCCGGATCCGGTCGGGATCGTCGTGCACCGCGCCCAGGGAGGCACCCTTGGGGCAGATGTGGCCGTGGCTCCATACGTCGTCCCGATTGGGCCGGATGTCGCTCACGCGGCCCTCGTTGACCCGAATCTGCAAGCCGCACATGGCTTCACACAGTGGACACGTGTAGAGGTGAAGTCCGTCTTCGCCGATGCCCGCCAGTTGGTCAGTGTCCGTCATCGAACCCCCTGTGTCGTGACACACTGTATCGACAATCGGCGGATGGGGGTGAGCTTTCGTGGATGGATCTGCGGTGGACAGAGCGGCACCGAGCGCACGGCGACGCAACGGGTCGCGCCGCGACCCGGCGATCGATGTGTCCGTCCTCGAGGCCGCCCGCGCCCTGTTGGTGACGCGGGGTTACGCGGCGACGTCCATCGACCTGATCGCTGCGACCGCCAAGGTGAGCCGGCCGGCCATCTACCGCCGCTGGCGCACCAAGGCGCACCTCATCCACGAGGCGGCGTTCCCGGATCTCGGCGCGGCACCCCAGGAGGACGACCTGGCGGCGGAGATCACCCGCCTGTGCCGAGGTGCATTGGCCATGTACGCCGATCCTGTTGTGCGCGAGGCGATTCCGGGACTACTTCAGGGTCTGCGGCTGGAACCGGCGATGCGCAGACTGATCAACGACCGGCTGGAAGCTGCGGCGCGCCGCAACCTCGCCGAACACCTGGCGCGCTCCGACGCCGCTCGACC
This sequence comes from Mycobacterium kyogaense, assembly GCF_036946525.1. Lineage (GTDB taxonomy): Bacteria > Actinomycetota > Actinomycetes > Mycobacteriales > Mycobacteriaceae > Mycobacterium > Mycobacterium kyogaense_A. The sequence continues at coordinate 133,568 of NZ_JAQIIY010000008.1, forward strand.
CGGCGTCGACGCCGATACCGTCATGGACATCATCGCCGGGGCAGCGTGGTACGCGGTATGTGTGCGCAAGGTGACCGACCTCGACGATGCGGCCGCGAAGCTGGCGGACCTGGTGCTCGGCGGGGTGCTCCACTCCCCTCAGAGCCGCCCGACCTGACGGAGACCTTCGGCGGTGTCGGCGATCGTCTCGGCCGGATCGCGCCAGTGCAGCCCGAAGTCGCGCGTGCTCGGCGCGTCGTCGGAGGCCGGCATCTGTGTGTAGTACTGCATGGCTGCGGAATTGATCGGCGTCTCGAACGGAAGGAACGGACCCACGAGGTCGAAGACGCGGCCGGCGCTGCGCAGCGCCACATCGGGCACCGGGACGACGGCGAGTGTGCGGTTGGTGGCGCGACCGATCATCTGCGCCAGCTGATCCACCGACACACGCTGACCGCCCGCCATGTAGCGCCGTGGCCCGCGACCCGGCTCGAGGAGCGCGACATGCAGGTCGGCCAGGTCGCGCACGTCGATGACGATCCAGCCGGCCCCACGGCCGGGCACCGCATGCATCTTGGCCGAGGCTTCCACGCCTTCGGCCGCCTCGCCGAACTGATCGCCCGCGGGCGGACCGAGCACCATGCCGGGGTAGGTGATGTTCACCGGCGCGCCGCCGTCCTGCAGGCCACGCGCGTACGCCTCCACGGCGGCCTTGGAGCGGCCGTAGCCGTCGCTGCCGCCCACCACCGGTAGGTCGGCGTGCAACACGTCGAGGTCGGGGCGGAACAGTGCCGTGAAGCTCGAGACGTGCACGATCGGGTCGATTCCGGCGGCCGCGGCGCCACCGAGGACGTTGCGCGCGCCCTCGAGGTTGGTGTGCAGCATCTCGTCGGCCCGGCTCGGATCGGTCGACACCATGGCCGCGCAGTGGATCACGGCGTCGCAGCCCTCGAGCGCGGCTTCCGTGCTCTCGCTGTCGGCGATGTCGCCGAGCACGTGGTCGTCGATGTCCACGCCGATCTTCGCCGCGCTGGTGGCCAGCCTGCCGGCGTTGCGGACCAGGAAGCGCACCTGGTGTCCGGCGTCCTGCGCGGCCTTCGCGGTCCACGCGCCGACGAAGCCGGTGCCGCCGGTGATCAGTACTTTCATGTGCCCTCCGATTCCACGACGCGCCCTATACCCGTTTTCCGTCCGCGCGCCCCAGGTGGGAGCGCCTGATCATGATCAGGTTGCCACACCGCCCGTAGCGGAGTTGACGGCCGTCAATTGGTTTGTCGGATGTGTCCTTCGCGGCGACCCTGCTGCTATACGTTGACCGGGTGTCCACGCCGCAACCGCTCCTGGAAAGCCCCGCCGACCTGACCGTCGAATGGCTCAGCGCCGCACTCGAGCGCGACGTGTCGAGCTTCTCGGTCACCCGCATCGGCACCGGACAGATGAGCGAGTGCTACCGGGTGGACGTGCAGTACGCGTCTGCAGGCGAGGGTCCGGCATCGGTGGTCCTGAAGGTGGCCGCGGCCGATCCGAGTAGCCGCCAGACCGGTCTGGCGATGGGGCTCTACGAGCGTGAGGTCCGTTTCTACACCGACGTTGCACCGGGTCTCGGTGGTCCGGTCGCGCCCTGTCATCACGCGGCGTACGACAGCGCGACGGGGGCCTTCGATCTGCTGCTCGACGACGCCGCTCCCGCGACTGTGGGTGACGAGATCCGCGGGGCCACCCGCGATCAAGCGGACCTGGCGATGCAGCAACTCGGCCGGGTGCACGCTCCGCTGCTGGGCGACGAGGCGCTGGCCGACGCGGCGTGGCTCAACCGGGAGTCGCCGGTCAACCAGGGACTGATCAGTGCGCTGTACGCCGGCTTCATCGACCGCTACTCCGACCAGGTGTCGCCTGAGCATCGCGCAGTGTGCGAGCAGTTCGTGGGTGCATTCGACGCGTACACGGCAGCAGAGGCCGAGAACGGTCGGCGCGGCCTGGTACACGGCGACTTTCGGTTGGACAACATGTTGTTCGGCCAACCGGGTGCCGACCGACCGTTGACCGTCGTCGATTGGCAGACGGTGACGTGGGGCCCGGCGTTCACCGATGTGGCCTACTTCCTCGGGTGCGCTCTGCCCATCGACGAGAGGCGCGCCCGGTACGACGAGTTGCTCGCGACCTATCACGATGCCCTCGGCGGCTCTGCCGGTGTTTCTGTGGACGAAGTGCGCGAGGGGGTGCGGCGGCAGAGCTTCTTCGGGGTTCTGATGGCCATCGTGTCACCGATGCTGGTGGAGCGGACCGCTCGGGGTGACGAGATGTTCATGGCGATGATCGCGCGGCACTGCCAGCATGTCCTCGACACCGATGCGCTGTCGCTGCTCCCGCCGCCGTCCACGCCAGAACCGTTGCAGCCGAACACGTCCGACGAGGGACGGCACACGCCGACCGACGAGCCGCTGTGGAGTGAGAGCTGGTACTTCGACTTCGTCGACGCGGCCCAGGAGGTCGGCGGCTGGTTCCGGCTCGGTCTCATCCCCAATCAGGGCCACGCGTGGGTGAACGGTCTGCTGTGCGGCCCGGGCCGTCCGACTGTGGCGGTGCTGGACTTCGAGGCACCGTTGCCCGACGACCACACCGTGGTGGCTGCCGATGGTGCCGAGTTCACCATGGAGGTCGCCGAACCGCTCGTCCGCTTCTCCGTGACCCTGCGCGGCCGGGGGGAGGCTCATGACGATCCGGGCGCGCTGCTGCGCGGCGAGGCGGGCAGGCCCGTCGATGTCGCCGTGGACCTCGAGTGGACGAGCGACGGGACGCCCTTCCAGTACCGGGTGTCGCCACGTTACGAAATCCCGTGCCGGGTCTCGGGCACGGTCACGGCCGACGGGCACACCTACGCCATCGCCGACATCGCCGGGCAGCGCGACCATTCCTGGGCGTCGCGGGACTGGTGGGGGATGGACTGGGTGTGGAGTGCGCTCCATCTCGACGACGGGACGCATCTGCACGGTGTGGACATCCGTATCCCCGGTGCACCCGCGCTGTCGGTGGGGTACTGCCAACGCGGTGGTGAATCACTGGTCGAGCTGACCAAAGTCGAAGCGCGCGAGACTGTCTGGGACGGTGAGCGTCCCGTTTCGGCTGTGGTCGATTACGACGGCCTCACCGCGACGATCACGACCGTGGGTCATGCTCCGGTGCTGCTGACCTCTCCCGACGGTCGGCTCAGTCGATTCCCGCGGTCCTGGGCCACGGTCACCACTGATGACGGTCGCACCGGGACCGGGTGGATCGAATGGAATCGCAGCCAGGGCTGACGATCTCCTCAGCTGGGGCGGTTCATCTCGAACCGCGCCTCTGGCAGCACGTCGAAGTAGGTCGCCGGTCCGCCGGCACGCAGGATGGGGCGCGCTGCTGCGGTGTCGTAGACGCCGTCCACCAGGTACTGCCGGTCGATGTGGACGGCGACGACCTGGCCCAGCACCAGCCACGTGTCTACCGGCGAGCTGTCCCGGTCGTGAAGCTGAATGAGTTGCGTCAGAACGCATTCGAAATTAACGGGGCTCTCGAGAACCCGTGATGGCTTGACCTCGACGGAGTCCACGGGGGTGAGGCCGCCCAGGGTGAACTCGTCGACGTCGGGGTCTGCGCTCGCCGCGGTCTCGTTCATCGCCTCGGCGACCGGGCGGCAAGCGAGGTTCCACACGAACTCGCCGGTGGCCTCGATGTTGGCGACGCTGTCCTTCCACCCGATCGAGGCGAAGCCGATCACCGGCGGGTAGTAGTTGAATCCGTTGAAGAAGCTGTAGGGGGCCAGGTTCGGTGCGCCCTTTGCGCTCACGGTGGAGATCCAGCCGATCGGACGCGGCCCGATGATGGCGTTGAACGGATCGTGGGGGAGCCCGGTGCCGTCTGCGGGGCGGTAGAAATGCGCATCGGACATTGCCATCGGGGCAGTCAATCACAGAGTGGGTGCGCGGGAGAAAACGCCGAAAAAGAGAGACCGAAAGCCGCAACCTCTGTGGTCTCTCGCTGTGACCGCACTACGTGCAGGATCCGCGCGGACTCACGCTAACACCACGAGTCATCGCGCGTTGCGCAACTTCACCAGTGACACGAGCCCCATGTCGTAGAGCGCCGCGGGCGGGAATTGCCGGAAGCCACGAACACCTGAGGTCCGAGTGCCGGCCTGCACGATCTTGCGCGCAACCCGGTAGTCCAGATCCTTGAGCGAGCCTCTGTCGGTGGTCGCGTCGAGTAATGCCGACACACCGGCGACGGCAAACGGATTGGTGACATCGAGCATGACGTTGGTCGCCACGATCAGGTGGTGGATGCGTCGATCGGGGGTCTCGTCCGCGAGTGTGGCTGCGGCTCCGTCGATTCGGGCGGCGATCCGGGCCACCAGACGCCCGAGCCGGTGAGGCCCCAACGCCACCGTGCCGTCGAAGAGCACCGACATCCCCAGGCAGTCGATGCGATCACGACCGCGGTACGCGGGGTCGACCTGGCAGGGCTGGCCGTGGCCACTGAGTGCAGTCCGCAGATCTTTCGAGATCTTTCTCTTGACTCCGAGCTGGCCGACGAGCACGTCGATGCGTCGGTCCGCCTCGTGAACAGCACTCAGGTCGGGATGCGCGACCAGGAAGTCATCGTTGTAACGGGCGTAGAACACACCGTCGATGTCGGTGATCGCCTCGTCCATGGGCACCACAGCAAGATTGCCGAGTACAGGAACCAGTGGCGTGCCCATCGCCACACCGTTGAGTCGAGTGAATTCCGAGCCGTCCTCACCGCGCACGACTGGTCGGACCAGCGAGGTGATCAGATTCCATGCAGCGCAGCCGATCTGGCCCGAAGGTGTGCCCAGCGAGGCGACCTCACGCACCATGCTCCACAGTGCGGCGTCGGGGCCGACAGGAAGGTTGTCTCCATACTTCTCGAAGTCCGACTGGAGTACGTAGAGCAGCGTACCGCGAGGTCCTCCCCGGCGGCGATGCTCCCGCACGAACGCGGCGAACGCGCGCATCGCGGAGAGATTGGTCAGGCCGGGGAGGTAGGAGTACACGCCGGGCAACCCGCGGCAGCGGGCATTGTGCGACAACAGTCGGAACAACGCGGAGCCCACGACGTGGTCGACGAACGCTGCCGTGTGTGCGGTGCGACGCTTCCCACCGGTCTCCAAGAACCATTGATCGACGGGTTGGGGTCGGTAGGTGGCGTCGGCGATGCTGGAGGCGATGGCACGGGCCAGGGCGCGGCGGTCGGCGGCGGCCGTGAAGTAAGTGATGTGCGGGTGGAACTCTGCGTGACCGAGACCGCGCTCGGCACGCTTGGTGTAGATCCGCAGAATGGTCTCGTCGTAGGTCGTCGGATCGATGAGCCGCCGCTCGATGTCGACGGGTTCAAGAGACACGGTCGACACCACCTTCGGGCCACTCGCCCAGACGCCATTTCCGCAGTGTCTGCAGCCACCCACGGAACTGCTCGGGTTCCGGGTCGGGCGGGAGAACGAAAACCATCCGCACCCTGTTGTGGTGGAAGATGGGCGAAAGCCACCGGTGCGCAACAGAAACCACCAGCGCGTCGTCATCGAGGCTGCGCACCGCCGCGGGCAAGGTCATTGCCAGCAGATCGTCGTCGAGCCTTCGCAGCTCCTGCCGACCACTGCGGGTGCCTACGTCGGCTGCGATACCAGCTGGGAACCTGGACAGGAATTCCGGTGTCAACGTGCGCGGATTCGTCGGCGGCTGCGGCACGCCGGTCAGACCGGCCAACCATGTGTCGTCGACGACGCGGTGCAGCGCTGCGCGACCGTTGTCCGCGCAGTCGCTCCAACACCGTCCGCGGTGCACTGCCCCACCGGTGACGTCCTGGAGCCACAGGTGCAGGCGCGGCTGATCTTCTGGTCCGCGCTCGTAGAAGATCACTGATGTCGCAGACGTGAAGGCCAGAAAACCCCGGCCGTGCAACGCCTGTCGCAACATGTCGACGGCAGCTCTGCGTTGCCGGGCCGGGATCCATTCGGGAACCGAGACCGTCCCGGCCCGCACGGGGCCGGGTTCCTGCGCGATGGCGCGCAGCCAATCCCCCAGGGGCAGTTGGCTCGACGGCGGGGGAGACCGGTCCTGCAGGTGTTGCACGTTGATGTGGACGACGAGCAGGACGAGCATCGCCGCAGTGAGTTCCACGAGATCGGATGCGGGGTTGACGTCGATCCACACCAGCACGAACAACAGACCAGAGAAGACGATCGTCGCGTTGAGCGCACGGAACCGGCCCTCGGCGAACAATCGGATCTGATAGGTGCCGATGAAGCTGCGGGCGAGGAACAATGGGAGAAGGGCGATCAGGAAGGTGAGCGGTACATCGGGCAGGACGAAGACCCCGAGACCGACGGCAAGCGCCCAGAAGTAGACGGTGACCAATGGGGTGACCCACAGCAGCCGATGGAAGAACCACACGCGGTACTCCCGAAGTGCTGGGATGCGCCGTAGCCGTACGAAATCGAAATAGAACACGGCGGTGGTTTCGTAGGCACCCCGCAGCAGCGGCAACACCAGGTAGAAGAACTGGAAGGCGTCGATGTCACGCCATGCCTCGAACCCGGCCGTCAGATCGTAGGAACGAGTGCTGGTGCCGTAGATGCCGGCGATCGCCAGCACGGCTACGGCGTCCAGGCGCAACCCGAGACCAGCGAGTGTCGCCTCGACCGCCTGCCGCAAGGGCAATGCCGGAAGGCGTTGATGCCGTGGGCGCCACCGAGGAGTCAGTCCGTTGAGTCGGTACAAGCGCAGCGTGTAGTGCACTGTGATCCAGATCGAGATCGCATTCGATACGACGATCGCGATGATCACTGCGGCGGTCGGGTAGAACAGCGCGCCGATGCCGAGAACGCTGACCTGCGCGACGGCCGGCGCGAAGAGCGTCCACGGCGGGCGAAAGATCCGTTGAGTGGCGAACATCCCGGAGTGCAGCACTCGCAACGGAATTCGTGCTGCCAGCTCGATCAACACCAGAAATGCGTAGAGGCGCCCCAGGGGGTCGTCTCCAGGTGGAGCCAATGCCAGCAGCGCGGTCGAACCGGCGACAGTCACAACGCCCGCCGTGAGGTAGGACAACCGCAACCACGAGCCGATCTCGGTGGCGACGGCCTCGCGATCACCAGACACCGAGAATGCACGCAGCCGTTCTCGCATGATCTCGAGAAGTCCCCACCACGCACCGCTGACGATGAGGCTGCCCACCCGCAGAATCATCACCGTGAACGCGGCGAGTCCTCCCAGACTCGTAAGGATGATCAGGAACTCGGCGACGTGGACGACGAACGTGATGCCGTCCACGAGAAGGGCATAGCGCAGGCGATACCAGAAGTAGCTCAACATCTTTCCGGTCAGCAAGCACGCATACAGCGACACCGTGCGGTGGTCCTCGCGTCCCGTCCGCTCGAACCACCGGTCGATGTCGTTCACCCGGAAGTCCTCCTGTCGGCACGCTGCTGTGGGAGGCTTGCCCTGTAGAAGGGTGCACCATGGCGCGAGGCGACGTCGCCGTAATGTCGATTTCAGCTGCGCTGGTGGCGATCGTGGTCGCCGCCATCACGTACAGCGTCGTCGCCCTCGACGCAAAGCCCGATCCGTCGGCGATGGTGACCGACGACTCCTCGAGCTGGCTGGTGCTGACCTGGGCGCCCAGCTTCTGCGTCACCGAACCCACCAATCCGGGATGCACATCGGGAGACGCGCAGCGCGCGGGTCAGACGATGCTGCTGCACGGCTTGTGGCCCCAGCCGCCGGACCGACGATATTGCGGCCTCGCGCCCGACGTCGAGGAGACGGCGTTGCCGCGCGTCGACCTCGATCGCGCGGTCAGTCAGGATCTGGCGGCGACGACGGTGAACTCCGCATCGCTGAGCCGACACGAGTGGTACACGCACGGCACGTGCTCGGGTGTCTCTCCGGACAGCTATTTCGGCGACGCCACCGCACTGACCCGGGAAGCTCGCTCGGCGTTCGATCCGATATTCCGCGATGCGGCGGGAGCTCGGTTGACCCTCAACGCACTTCGCGACCGCGTCGACGAGGAACTCGGTATCGGTGCGGGCGGGCGGGTGGGGCTCGGCTGCCGCAAAGCCACCGGTACGGGGTCGCTTGTCGTCGAGGTCCGGCTGTCGTTACCGCCCGTGGTCGCACTGCGCGACGGCGATCGGGTGCGGTCGTTGTCGGAGCTCCTGCAGGCGGCACCACCGATACCGGCACAGTGTCGGCACGGCAGCGTGCCTGCCTGATCGCTGCGTCACGACAGCTTCAGCCGTCGGTGTCCCCGCTCGTGCTACACATTTCTCCGTAGCCGAATAGTAGGAGACGTGATGGCAATCGGTCGGACTCAGCGCTGTGCGTTCCGTACTGTGCGCGCGACGATGCAGCTACTGCTGGCTCCGACCGTGCTCCTCCTCGCCGTCGTACTGGGGTCCTCGGTGCACGCTGAGCCCGCGGCCGTGAGTTCCTGCGCCCCGGCCGACCAGGGATGCGAACTCGCGAGTCGCTTCGAGAATGCGCAGCGGTATCTCGCAGGGCGGCCCGGAACGACCGGGTTCGTGCTTCGAGACCGACTCACCGGCGCCCGGTATCGCAATGCCGATGCGGCAACGCCCATCTGGACCGCCTCGACGATCAAGCTGGCGATGGTGGCCGATCTGCTCTTACGTGAGGAATCCGGCGCAGTACGGCTGACCGCGACCGACAGGCAACAGATGACCGACATGCTGCGCCGCTCCGACAACGCGGCCGCCGACGCGCTGTGGTCTCGCTACGGAGGTCCGTCTGGCGTGTTCAACGCCGACTTCGTCCGGTACGGCATGTCTACCGTGCAGCCGCAGGCCGGTTTCAGCGATGTCTATCCCTACTGGGGCTTCCAGAAAGCCACCGCGGACGACTTCGACGCGATCATGAATGTCGTTCTCACACGACTGAGTCCGACCAACACCGCCGCGGTCGTCGCCGAGATGCAGCGAGTCGTCGATGACCAGCGCTGGGGAGTGTGGGGAGCCGGTGCGGACATGACGCCCGGCAGCAAGAACGGCTGGTCCTCTGAGGCGGGTGGCTGGGTGGTCAACTCCGTCGGTTTCGCCGGGCCGCAACAGCGCTACACCCTGGCGATCATGAACAACCTCGCGGACGAGGGCGGCTACGACGACGGAGTGGAGACCACGACCCGTCTCAGCCAGATCCTTCTCGGGGCGATCTAGCTGGCTCGGTCGACGGGGTCACGTCGTCGCGTCCTGTAATCTACTAAGTGAGATAGTAGATTGAGCGAAAGGCGACGACGTCGATGCAGCAGAGGACGCGGTGGTGGCTCACCGGCATCGTCGTTGTCGTGATCGCCGTCGTCGGGATCGTCGTGCTGAACGTACGGAGTTCACCGGCGCCGGGTCGGGTGGATGCACAAAGTCAGGTTGCAGTCGACTCGCTGCCGGGCGATTCCGCTCCTCCCGGAGAAGTGGTTCGCGAGAGCAGTCGACGACTCAACACCGTTCCCGACAGCGACGTGACGTTCGTCGAGTTCCTCGATTTCGAGTGCGAGGGATGCCGGGCACTGTTCCCGGTGGTCGAACAGCTACGTAGTGACTACGGAGACCGGGTGAACTTCGTCATTCGGTACTTTCCGCTGCCGGGGCACGTCAACTCCGAGCGGGCCGCTCGAGCGGTGGAAGCTGCTGCGCAGCAGGGCAAACTCGAGGACATGTACAAGAAGATGTACGAGACCCAGCAGAGTTGGGGCGAGCAGCGCGTTCCCGCCGATGCGGTGTTCCGGGGTTTCGCCTCCGACATGGGTCTCGACATGACCGCCTACGACGCTGTCTACAGCGATCCAGCGACAACCGCTCGTGTCCAGCTCGACGTCGCTGACGGAAAGGCGCTCGGCGTTGTCGGCACACCGTCGTTCTTCGTCGACGGCACCCGTATTCAACCGAGGAGCTATCAGGACCTCACCGACGCGCTGGACAAAGCACTCGCGGCCTGACCCCGCCGAGCTGTCGGGTCGAAGTCCCGGGTGTGAACATCTACTATTCGGGTACGTAGGTGAAAAGCGTTGACCGACACGACGGATGCGTGGGATGCAGTTGCGATACAGAGGTGGGATCGTTGCCACGAGCCTCGCGCTCGCCGCGGCCGTGCTCGTCACGGTGTCCCAGAGTTCCGCGACGCGTGGTGCCGCCGGGTCCGGGCAATCGGCCGAGACGAGCGAACGCCAGCCGTCGGTCACCACCTCGATGCCCATCTCGATCGCCATCTCGCCGCGGCCGGGTGCACTGAACATCGGAGTCGTCGGGGCGGTGAAAGTGACTGCCACGTCAGGAAAACTGACCGACGTGCGCATGCACAACGAAAGTGGCCGCCCGATCGCCGGGCGAATCGTCGGCGAAGGCAGCGGGTGGGAGCCCACGGAGAAGCTCGGATACGGCCGGACCTACTCGATCGTCGCCACCGGCCGCGGCACTGACGATCGCACCGCGACTGCGGAATCGCGGTTCTCGACCGTCGTGCCCCGTCACCAGGCCGCTGTCACGGTGGGGAGCACGTCCGGTGCACGGCTGGCCGATGGAGGAACCTACGGCGTCGGAACCGTCATCGTCGCCGCGTTCGACCGGCCGATCGTGGATCGCGGCGCCGCTGAACGGAGTCTGACGGTGACGACCTCTCCGAAGGTGGAGGGGGCATGGAACTGGATCACCGATCGCAAGGCTCATTGGCGGCCTCAGCAGTACTACCCGGCCGGCACCCGCGTGTCCGTCGACGCTTCACTGTACGGAATCGACCTCGGCGGTGGAACTTTCGGCGAGGCAGACCGCACGGTCCGATTCTCCATCGGAGAATCCAGGGTCACGATCGCCGACGACGCGACCAAGCAGGTGAGCGTGTACGAAGACGGGACGCTGCTGCGCATGATGCCCACCTCGATGGGGCGCGGAGGAACAGAAACGGTCGGCGGCAAGACCATCGCGTTCTGGACGCAGCCCGGCGTGTACACCGTGATGGACAAGCAGAATCCGGTCTTGATGGACTCGTCCACCTACGGACTGCCGATCGACTCGCCGTCGGGGTACAAGATCAGCGTCCCGTACGCCGTCCGCATCAGTCCTGACGGCATCTATCTCCACGAGCGTGAGGCCACTGTGTGGGCCCAAGGGAACACCAATGTCTCCGCAGGCTGTCTCAATCTGAGTCTCGACAACGCGAGATGGTTCTACGAATTGTCCCGACCCGGTGATGTGGTCGAAGTCCGGAACACGGGCGGTGCACCGCTGGAGCAGTGGCAGAACGGCGACTGGAGCGTGCCGTGGTCGCAGTGGGTCGCCGGTAGCGCTCTGCGATCCTGAACGGTGATGCGTTGCGGCACCCACCGCTACCATGAGCGGAAACGCACACCCAGAACGCGAGGAAACATCCGGTGCAGCAGCGAGGATTCGGCGACCTGGAAGCCGCGGTCATGGACTGCATCTGGGCCTACGACGGTGAGGTCACCGTTCGCGACATCTTCGACGAGATGACGACGCAGAGGGACATCGCCTACACCACGGTGATGTCCACGATGGACAACCTGCATCGCAAGGGCTGGCTGGATCGTCGGCGAGTGGGGAAGGCGTACAGCTACTGGCCCACGATGACACGCGAAGAGCGGTCGGCCAACCTGATGCGTGAGGCGTTCCAGTCAGGCGGCGACGCCGATCTCGTGCTGAACTTCTTCCTCCGGCAGATGGACGACGGCGAGGCCGCCCGGCTGCGCGCGGCATTGCGCAAGGTCGCGCGCCGTTCCCGCACATCATGAACGCCGCGCTGTGCGTTCTCCTCTACGGGGCAGCCGTGGTGTGGTTGGCCCCGCCGCTGCTGCGTAAGGTCTCCCGCGCGGCAGGTGACCCACGGCTGCTCATTGCCATGTGGCTGACGGCCATCGCGATTGCGCTGGCATCGTGGGTGGTCGGCGTGGCCGGTGTGACCACCGAGGGTCTGGGTCGGCACGCGGCAGCTCCGTTGCGCTACTGCCTCGACGCTGTTCTTGCGGTCAACGATCTGGGCTGGGCCGGCCACCTCGTCTTTCTCGCAGGAAGTGCAGCCGTCCTCGCCACCACGGTGGTGATCGCGCGCCGTCTCGTTCTGGCCATCAACAAATTGGTGGCGGGGAGTCGTAGGCATGCTGATGCCGCCCACATCCTGGGCACTCCGTCGGGCATGCCCGGTGTCGTCGTCGTACACAACGACCGGCCGGCCGCGTACTGCGTCGCGGGGCGTCCGGACGCGATCGTCGTCACCAGTGCTGCGGTGTCGACACTGGGGGAGCGGGAGCTCGATGCCGTGTTGGCGCATGAACGCGCACATCTGGCAGGCCGCCATCCCCAGATGATGATGGTGCTTCGCGCGCTGGCGGGCTCGCTTCCACGCCTGCCGTTGTTCCGGGCCGCCACCGAGACGGTCGGGTCGCTGTTGGAGATGCGTGCCGACGACGCGGCAGTCCGGCGATACGGAAGTGAATCCGTCCTGGGTGGTCTCATCAGCCTTGCAGGTGCGCCACGCGCACCGGGCGGTGCGCTCGGAGCAGCCGACACCGCGGTTCTGGACCGGGCTCGACGCCTGGCCACTCCGGCCGCGGCCGGGGCGTTGCTGGCCGAGCGTCTGATCTCGAGCGCGATGATGATCGGACTCGTCGTCGCGCCGGTGCTCATTTCGCTGGCGTGTCACCCCTGACGAGTCCGCGCCATTCGATCGCGATCTAGGCGCGGGCGCTCCATTCCGGTGTGCGCTCGGGGGATGCTTCGGTCAGGGCCTTGACCGTCTTCTCCGCATCGAAGTCCTTGCCGTACACCGGAGTTCCGGGCTGTTGGCGCCACGATTCAGAAATGGGACCGGCGTGGACAGGTTCGAAGCCGAGCTGATCGACCACGTCATGTACGAGGTCGCGGCCGGCTCCGTCGTCGCCTGCGATCGGGAGCGCGATGCGATTGGCCGCACCGCTGGGCTTTCCATTCTCGAGCAGATGCTTCCACCAGATGCCATTGAAGACTTTGAACACCGGCGCGCCGATTGTTTCGGCGACCCAGGCGCTTTCGACCTGACCGTCCTCGATGCCGGCGATCTCACCATCGCGCTGCTGCGGGTAATAGTTGTTGGTCTCGATCACCGGGGCCCCCGGCTTGCGCGCATCGACAATGCCCGGCGCGAGGTCCGGAACGTTCTTCTGCGGAATGCTGATGACGACCAGATCGGCGTCGGTCGCGGCGTCACGCGCCCAGACAGCTTTGGCACCCGTCTCGGTCGCCAGTTCGGCGAGGGTCTCCGGCGATCGCGAGTTCGCGACATACACGTCATGGCCGAGCTCACGGAGCCGACGAGTGAGCGTTCCGCCGATCAGGCCTGCTCCGATGATTCCGATGCGCACAGTGGGCCTCCTCGATGACGTTGTGTCGACTTTGTCGCGCAACGTCGGATTCGCGGGCGCTATTCCGCGGAGAGTGCGTCGTCTGAACACTCAGTGACGAGCGCGAGGAGATCGGCGAGCTCGTCGTGGAATTCGTCGATGAGCTCCCATCCGTCGGGAAGGGAGGCCGAATCGCCGACGATGCCGATGTCGAGCCCGTCGTCGTAGCTCACGACAGTGATGTTGAGGGTGAACCCGTCGAAGACGACGCTCAACGGATAATGAGCCAGCAGCGGAGCGCCCAGGCATGTCTGTTGCATCGGTGGACCGGGGACATTGGAGATGATGAGGTTGACCGGCGGGCGGACGAGCGGCGACGAGATCAACCGCAGGAGCCCGCGCGCGGCGACACCGAACACCGGAGCGGGGATCGGTACGTTCACATCCTCGAGCAGCGTGGGCGAGGCCTGCTGTGTTCGGACCTTGGCGCGCTTCAACGTCTCGTGTGCGAACGCCAAGCGTTCGCGCGCATCAGCCAGATGTGTGGGGATGGGTGCCACGATCGACGAGATCGCGTTGCCGAACCGATCCGTCGACTCGGGTGACCTGACCGAAACGGGGTTGTAGGCGACCAGGGGAGTGGAGGTGAGCTCGCCGGTGGCTGCGAGCCGGCGGCGAAGTGCACCCGCGCACAACGCGATGACGACATCGTTGACCGTCACTCCGGCAGCGTTCTTGATGTCCTTGACATCCTGCAGCGGCACCGTTGTCCATGCGACTGATCGGCCCGCCGACAACCCCGAATTGAACCGTGTTCTCGGCGCGTCGAGGCGCGCGGCGTTGAGGTCGAGGCGCGCCATCTGAGAGACGGTCTGCACACCGGGAAGGGAACGCAAGACAGGCACCTGATCCAGATTGGCCAGGCTGCCGCGAGCGTGGCGCAACGCCTTCACGCGGCGCAGTGGACCCACGATGATCCCTCGCGCTGCGAGGAGGAACTGGTTCGGTTCGTCGGTGTGGCGGCTGCCCTCGTCGGCCGACGGAACGGCCCCGTCCAGGATCGCCGCGTAGATGTGGGCCGCGGAAATGCCGTCGCTGATCGCGTGGTGCAGCTTCGTGACGACCGCGGTCCGCCCCGCCAATCCGTGCACGACGTACATCGCCCAGAGCGGCCTGCTGCGGTCCAGCCGGTTGGCCATGATCTCGGCCACCGTGTCGGCCAACACCGAGTCGTCGGCCGGTTCGGGCAGCGTGATCTCGTGGACGTGTTCGTCGACATCGACGTCACCGTCGACGAACACCGGGTGGTCGAGATTGAGAGGGACCGTGACCACTTTCCACCTCAGTGGCGGGCAGCGGTCGATGCGCTCGCGCAGCCGGGCACTCATCGTGGCCGCGGTGATCGGGCGGTCCGGTCCGGTCTCGTAGATGGCCAGTCCGCAGTACTGAGCGCCGAAGTTGCCGCTTTCCGCGGCCAGGAACTGCGCGTCGAGTGCCGACAGCCTGCGCATCACAACACCTTTCGTCGATAGGGAACTCACGTTCGGGCGGGGAGCGACGACTCAGATCTGCGGCATGGGAATGACCCCGGTGAGAACAGACCCTGTCACTCCGCCATCGACCACCAGTGCGTGACCGTTGACCCAGGAAGCATCATCGGAGGCCACGAACATGATGGCCTTCGCGACATCATCGGCGGTGGCGTGGCGCCCCAGTAACCTCTTGAGGCCGTCCAGGGTCTCCTTGCCCATTGACTCCTCGAAATCTGCCAAGATCGGTGTCTCGACAGGGCCCGGGAGAACAGCGTTGATTCGTATTCCGTTGTGGGCAAACAGGAAACCCATTGCCAACGCGTAGACGGTACTCACTTCCTTGGAGAAGTTGTAGGCGTTGCCCTCCTGCGGGTGCTCGGCGAACCACGCCAATCCCTCCTCGAAACTCGCGGTGGCGAGTGCTTCTCCTATCGCGTCGAGGCGGGCCGGCCAGTTGTTGCCTGCGATGGACGACACGACGGTGATCGACCCCCCGGGGGTCAGCCGATCGAAGAACGCCTCCGAGATTTCCCGAACCGCCAACGCGTTGACAGCGAAGACGACGTCGGCGGGCAGAGTGCGAGGCACGCCGGCGACGTTGACCACGGCGTCGAACCGACCCGCGCATCTCGCGACGGCGGCGTGAATGCTGTGGGGATCTACCAGGTCGACCTCGATGTGTTCGGCGACGGGGGCCGATGGGGCATTGCGGTCCAGGCTGGTGACCTCGGCTCCGGCGGCCGCAAGGCGGCGGGCCAGAGCGTCGCCGATTCCGGATGCGACGCCGGTGACGACGTAGCGTTTGGAGGACAAGTCAGGCATGGCCTTCGCCTTTCGCGTAGTGCTCGACAAGCGTCCGTTTGACGAGCTTGCCGGTGGCCGATCGCGGGAGCTGGTCGACGAAATCGACGGTGCGGGGAACCTTGTAGTGTGCGATCGAATCGCGCACATGCCTGATGATGTCGTCGGCGACCTCAGGCGACGGCATGACGTGATCGCGCAGTTGCACCACGGCTTTGACTTCCTCACCCATCTCGGCGTTCGGTACCCCTATGACGGCGACGTCGTGCACTGCTGGATGCAGGGCCAGGGTGTTCTCGATCTCCTGCGGGTAGATGTTGACTCCGCCCGAGATGATCATGAAGGCCTTGCGATCGGTGAGGTAGAGGTACCCGTCGTCGTCGGTGTAGCCGAGATCGCCCACAGTGCACCATGATCGGTGGCGAGGATGTCGACTCGATGCCGTCTTGTCCGGATCGCCGTGATACTCGAAGGGGGCGGCGTCCCTCTCGAAGTAGACCGTCCCGACGTCACCGGGCGGCAGTTCGTCGCCGTCGTCGTCGCAGATGTGAAGTGTGCCGATGACGGCCCGACCGACCGAGCCCCGCTTGCGCTGCCACTCCTCGGTGGTTATCAGTGTGGTGCCGTGTTGCTCGGTGGCGCTGTAGTACTCCACGAGTATCGGCCCCCACCAACGGATCATCCGATCCTTGACCTCCGGCGGGCAGGGGGCACCGGCGTGTACAGCCAGACGCAGGGATGAGACGTCATACGCGGTCCGTGCCGCAGCCGATAGCTGAAGCATCCGGACGAACATAGTCGGTACCAACTGGGCCACCGTCACACGAAACCGCTCGATTGCAGCCAACGCGTCGTCGGCGTCGAAACGCTCCATCAGGACCACGGTGCCCCCCAACGCGTGGACAGCTGCGCACCATTTGAGGGGGGCGGCGTGGTAGATCGGCGCCGGGGAGAGATAGACGTCGTCGGGGCCGACAGCGAAACCGTGTTCCAGAAGTGTGACGAAAGGGTCGGCGGCGTCGTCGGTCGTCGCAGGTGCGCGAAGCGGTTTGATGCCCTTGGGACGGCCGGTGGTGCCCGACGAGTAGAGCATCTCGACGCCCCGGCGCTGGGAGGTGAGCCGCTCGCCTTGGCCTGCCACCAGATCGTCGTAGGAGCGGTACCCGTCGATGTCGCCCCCGATGCAATACCAGTGCTCGACGCCGTCGACACGGGCTGCGAGAGCGGCCGCCAGCCCAGCCACGTTCGCGGAGGCGAACACGACCTTGGCGGCGCTGTCGGACACGATGTAGGCGGCTTCGTCGGGGGCCAGATGGCGATTGACGAACGTGACGTACAGACCGGATCGTACTGCGGCCCAATACACCTCGAATGCTTCGGCGCGATTATCGGTCACGAGCGCGATTACGTCGCCGTCGCGCACACCCACCTTGTGGAGCGCCGCGGCGAGGCCGGCGGACCGTTCGTCGAGTTCCCGGTAGGTCAGAACCCGGCCTGTCCCCGCCATCACCACGGCCGGACGGTGAGGAGCCTCGCGAGCGTGAATGCTGGGATCCACCATGGCACTCACCTGACGGCGCGGTCGGCGATGGCAGTCGACGTTTCCTGGCGTCGAGTGGCCGCCCGGCGACGCAGTGTGCCCAGCGCGTGGCAGACAGACACCGCGGCCGGAATCAGGATCGGTGACAGCACGATGGTGATGGCGACGAGGATGGAGATCACGATGTGTTTTCCCTTCGCTGGGTCGAATGGGTTCACCGTCTCGAGAAGCCGGCACATCGGTGAACGGTGTGTCCCGGCGTCGTCTCGACGGATTCGACGCTAAGGAGACGAATGCGTGACAGCTATGTCGCCCGCCGACGACGTTGACGCGGCGGAACTGAGACTTTTGTTGCTGACAACCAAAGGCGCTGTCCCGGCACCCGTGTGACACGCTTTCCGCAATCGGCTGTTCGTTCACGGCGGGCATGACTACTATCACGCCGTGGGCGACGGCGACGGTCAGCGCGGGGCCCTGGTCGAGCGGTCCGCAAGTGCCATCGTTTCCGGACTGGAAGACGGCCTCCCGGAGATCGCGTCGGCCATTCAGACTCTGCTCCACAGCGAGTTGCCTGAGGTCAGTGCCGATCCCGAACTCCTGGGCCTGATCTACGACGCGGTGCGAGGAAACCTCGACGCGTTCCTGCCGATGGTGCGATACGGAATACCTGCGGAACGAGTCGAGCCACCCACCGCCGCACTCGAACACGCACGTCGTATCGCTCAGCGCGGCGGAGGAGCCGACTCGCTCATTCGCGGTTACCGCCTGGGACATCGGGCGATGATGGAGTTCCTGCTACGGGAGATCCGCGCCGCGAACCTCGACACTCAGTTGGGTCTCGAGGTATTCGAGCGGCTGACCCTCTCGTCGTTCCGCTTCATCGATCGACTCTCGGACCTGGTCTTGTCGGCTCATCAACAGGAACGCGATCGGTGGTTGGCCAACCGCAACCGGTTGCGTGCGCTGCGCGTGCGAGAGCTGCTGAACGGCGACGACATCGACATCGACGAGGTCAGCACGACCATTCGTTATCCGCTCCGTCGACATCACCTGGCCCTCATGGTCTGGTCGCGTGACTCCGCTGGTGAGGAGGAGTTGGCTGCCATGGAGCGCTGCGTCGGTGAGCTCGCGCAGCATCTGGGAGGTGGCGAACGGCCGCTGTTCGTCGCCGCGGATCACGTGACGGCGTGGTCCTGGATTCCGCTGTCCACCACACTGGAAAAGTCTGTGGGCGAACACATCCGAGACTTCGTATCGGGCCGCCGCGCTGCGCCGTTCATCGCCGCGGGCTCGGTTCTCGAGGGTGTCGAGGGATTTCGCCGCTCCCACCAGCAGGCGTTGGTCGCCCGGTCGGCGGTCATCGGGTCCGCCGCACCGGTCCCTCGGGTCACCTCGGCCGACGATCCGGGTCTGTTGATCGCCGCGCAGTTCGGCGACGACCTCGGCTATTCGCGGTGTTGGGTGCGTGACGTCCTCGGGCCGCTGGCCAACACGACCGACAGCGATGAGCGGATGCGCGAAACTCTCCGGGAATACCTGCGCCACGGCTCGAGCTTCAAGTCGACAGCCGAGCACATGCATCTCCACGTCAACTCCGTGAAATACCGTGTCCAGAGAGCGGTGGAACGCCGAGGACGGCCTATCGACCACGATCGCCTCGACGTAGAAGTTGCCCTGCTGCTGTGCTACTGGTTCGGTTCAGCGGTGCTGAGCTGAGGCCACTGCTTCGTTCCCTCGGTCACTTCGGGTTTTGTCGGCAGAAGCCAAAGCCGGTGTGCGGGCATCGCGATTGTGTGTCGTCGGCGGACGAAGCCGCGCAGGCGCAGCGCTCCTACTGTTCTTCCGTATTCGTCACGGAATACGTTGTCACAGATCTGTCGAAGGAGCGCAGGCGATGAGTACCACATTGGTCCGGCAGGCTCGCAGGGGAGCGGCGAAGCTGGCGGATCACGTGCCCTCACCGGTGCGGCCGCTGGCCGAACCGCCTGCTGAGTCGGGTCTCGAACCTGTTCTCGGGAGCCAAGGCCTACCGGTGCTCGGCCACGTTCTGCAGTTCCTGTCCGACCCGATCACCATGACACGCAACCGATACGCAGCGTTCGGCCCGGTGAGCTGGGGCGGCTTCCTGGCAACACGGGTCGTCTGGGTGATGGGACCCGAAGCCATTGCCGAGGTGCTCAACAACCGCGACAAAGCCTTCGCCAACGGGCCTGGATGGGACTACTTCATCGGCCCGTTCTTTCACCGTGGCCTCATGCTGCTGGATTTCGAGGAGCACCTGCACCACAAAGAGATCATGCAGCAGGCGTTCACGCCAGCCAGGCTGCGTGGCTATCTGGACACCATCAATCCACGGATCGAGAAGGCGATCGCGGGATGGGAGTCGGGAAGCAGCTTCCCGCTCTACGACGAAACCAAGCAACTCCTGCTCGATGTTGCTACCGAGGTGTTCGTCGGCGCGGAACTGGGGGAGGACGCCGACCGGTTGAACAAGGCCTTCATCGATACGGTCGTCGCGGGGCAGGCCTACGTTCGCGCCGACATTCCGGGAGGCGCGTGGCATCGCGGCATCCAAGGGCGGCGCCTGCTCGAGCGGTACTTCCGCGAACAGATGCCGGCCAAACGGGGGAGCGACGACAACGATCTATTCAGCGTTCTGTGTCGGATGCGCTCCGAGAATGCCGACTCGTTCAGTGACGAGGACATCGTCAACCACATGATCTTCCTCCTGATGGCCGCGCACGACACCAGCACCATCACCGCGGCGATGATGGCGTACTACCTTGCACAACACCCGGAGTGGCAAGACCGCGCACGGGCCGAATCACGCGCCCTCGGAAAGTCGGTCGCCGACTTCGACGACCTGGCTGAGCTGACGCTGCTCGATCAGATCTTCAAGGAGACGCTTCGGCTCAACCCTCCCGTCGGTCTGGTCTTCCGTCAGACGGTGAAGGACACGTCGATCCTGGGGCGCTTCATACCGGCGAAAACGCGAATTGCGTTGCCGTTCTACGGCAATCAATATCTCGAGCGAGGCTGGAAGGACGCCCGGGTCTTCGATCCGGATCGCTTCTCCCCGCAACGCGCCGAAGACAAGTCGCACCGATTCCTGTGGACCCCGTTCGGCGGCGGCGTCCACAAGTGCATCGGCCTGTACTTCGGCGGTATGGAGGTCAAGGCCATCCTGCACCAACTGCTGCTCAACTTCCGCTGGAGCCTGGAGCCGGGCTACGAGCTCCCCATGGACTACGGCACGGGGTTGCACCCGGCCGACGGACTGCCGGTGCGTCTCGAACGGCTGGAGGACTGAGCCGATGCCGCACGTGATCACCCAGAACTGCTGCAACGACGCCGGTTGCGTGGAGGCGTGTCCGGTCGATTGCATCCACCCGCGCCCCGACGAACCGGGATTCGCCACTGCCGAGATGCTCTTCATCGATCCGAAGGCCTGCATCGACTGCGGTGCCTGCGTGCCGATGTGCCCTGTGGAGGCCATCGAGCCCGCTGACTTCCTCGCGCCGGCCAAGAAGCGGTACGAGAAGATCAATGCCTTCTATGCCGCCCAGCACCCTGAGCCTGCGGCCCGGCCCACGGTGTCCAAGGTCTCGGTCGGTGGGCCACCGGTCACGGGTGCGGTGCGGGTCGCTGTCGTCGGTGCGGGCCCCGCCGGCTTGTTCGCCGCCGAGCATCTGCTCGCCGAGCTGGGGATCGATGTCGAGGTCGACGTCTACGACAGACTTCCGACTCCCTACGGGTTGATTCGCGCCGGTGTCGCGCCGGATCACGTCGCGACTAAGGGTGCGTCGAATCCGTTCCGCTGGACGGAGACTCGGACCGGGTTTCGCTACCGCCTCGGTGTCGAGGTGGGCGCGGACCTCAGCCACGACGAGCTCAGGTCTCACTACCACGCCGTCATCTACGCCACCGGCGCCACGAACGACCGCAGCCTGGGGATCCCGGGTGAGGATCTGCCCGGCAGCCACGGCGCCACGGAGTTCGTCGCCTGGTACAACGGCCACCCCGACCACGCCGACCGCACCTACGATTTCTCGACCGACCGCGCGGTGGTGATCGGCAACGGTAACGTCGCGCTCGACGTCGCGCGGATTCTGCTGGCTGATGTCGACGCGCTCGCTGCGACCGATATCGCCGACCACGCCCTGGAGGCGCTGCGGTCCAGCGCGATTCGCGAGGTCGTGGTGCTGGGCCGGCGCGGTCCGGCCGAGGCCGCCTACACGAGTCCGGAACTGTTGGGCCTCAGCGAGGTCGAGGGCGTCGACCTCGTGGTCGACCCTGTCGATCTCGGTGATGATCACGATGCCCCACTGAAGCTGCATCTTGCTCGCGAGTTGGCCGAACGGCAGGCTGGCGGGAATTCTCGACAAATCCGGCTGCGCTACTTGAGGTCTCCGGTGGAGATCCTGGGTTCTGATCGGGTCAGCGGCGTCCGAGTCGTCCGCAACGAACTCCGGCCAGGGCCGGATGGTCGGGCGGTCGCGTATCCCACCGACGATCACGAAGTCGTCGAGGCCGGCCTCGTTCTGCGCGCGGTCGGCCATCACGGGAATGCCTTGGACGGCGTGTCTTTCGATGCGGCGCGGGGTGTGATCACCAACGAGGACGGACGCGTGGTCGACGCCGACGGGACCACACTGCCCGGTGTGTACACCACTGGCTGGGTCAAACGTGGCGCCTCAGGTGTCATCGGGACCAACAAGAAGTGCGCGGCCGATACGGTGGCCAGACTGCTCGACGATGCGCGCGCCGGAAGATTGCCCGAACCCGATTCTGATCGCCGCGCCATCGACGCCCTGATCGACAGGCGACGACCCGACTGGGTCGACCTGCAGGGGTGGCAACGCATCGACCGGCATGAGCGAACCGCAGGCCAGGAGCAGGGGCGTGTGCGCGCCAAAGTCACCGATGTCGACGAGCAACGACGACACGCCCGCACATGACGGACGCGGCGGTAGCCGCACATATCGACTTCTCCCGAGATGTCGCGTCATGATGGTGGGGGTGACGTCCGCACCGACATGAAGGGAACCATCATGAGACTCGACGCCGACGCGCGCGCCATCATCGGCGACGGGGCCGACGCCACGCTGGTCACCCTCAACGCCGACGGAAGCCCACAGGTGTCGGTCGTCTGGATGGTGCTGCAGTCAACGCCTGACGGGGACGAACTGGTCACCGCTCATCTGGCCGAGTACCAGAAGACCCGCAACATCCGCCGGGATTCGCGTGTGGCAGTGACGATCTTGTCCAGGCAACCGCACCCGGGAGTTCCGACCCCGTATTTGACCGTGGCTGGGGAGGCTCGGGTCGTCGAAGGTGGTGCGCCCGAACTCCTGACCGATCTGGCGGAGGTCATGCTCGGCTCGAGCGAACATTTTCCGCCGAAGGATGCTCCACCGGGACTGCTGACCAGAATTCGTATCACCAAGGCGCGCATCATCTGAGCGCCATTCGCTGACGAGCCGCCGCGCCCATTGGCTACGGTCCCCTGATGACACGAGCCAATCTGGTGGGCGGTATCGGCGCGGGAGTAGGTGCCTGCGTCGGCGGTGCGGCCGCACTCACCGCGGTGCTACCGACGACGGCACTGTGGACCAGTCGATTCGTGTGTGGCGGGCCAGGCGAACTCATGGTCAACACCGCCAATTACAGCTACAAGCCGGGCCAGTCGGGAACCAGCATCGGGTTTCAGTGCGTGACAGATGGCGGGTCCCGTGACGCAGGCTTCTGGGCGATCACCGGCCTGCAGACGCTGCTGGTCGCGCTCCTCCTCGGCGGCACTCTCGCCATCGTTCTGGTGGCGCGACGCCATGCGGCCAAGCAGACGCGCAATCCGGCGCGGGAGCTTGTCGTCGGCGGCGCGGGCCTGGCGGCGGTGATCGCCGGGACTGTCCTGCTGGTGCATGCCGTGACGAGTGCGGGAGGCCCGGTGCAGATGCCGCACGGTGGCAGTCTGACCGTCCACGGCAACGGTAAAAGCCAGTCGATCGCGTGCAACGACGGGAGCCTGACCGTCAACGGTCGAGACGAGACGGTCACGGTGACCGGGCACTGCACTGAGCTGTCGGTGGACGGTGTCATCCATCACGTCACCGTCGATTCCGTCGACATGATCGACGTCAACGGGCTCGACAACGTCATCACCTATCGCTTCGGCACCCCGCGGGTGACGAACAGCGGGTTTCGGAATGTCGTGCAGAAGGGCTGACGGGACGCGGGTCGGTGTGACGCCTAGTGCCATGATCTTCGGGTGACCGAAGAGGCTTCTGGGACCGCGTCGGACCAGGCGGGCGCCATCGCGCCGCTCGATATCGCCGGCTCGGGTGTGTTGCCGCCGGTCGAGCCCAAGGTGCGCCAGGCGTTCCGGTGGTTGGAACGGCTGGCGCCCTGGATGGGGTCGCGCTGGGCGGTAGAGCTGTGGTGCACACCGCCGGTGCTGGAATCAGCACTGCGAATGCCTCCCGGCGTGGGTCCGGGTGAGCCCGTGGAAGCCTACTGGGGTAACAGGCATCGGGTGGTGGGCGAGCAGTGGGGTGACGGGCCGCCGGTGTACCTGGTGCATGGCTGGGGCGGTCAGCGCGCGCACCTCGCGGTGTTCGTCAAGCCGTTAGTGGAGAGAGGTTTTCGGGCGATCGCCTTCGATCTGCCCAGCCACAACGCATCCGAGCCGGGGGAGCTGGCACCTGGGCGCACGACCGCGACTGAATGCGCCGACGCGATTGCGGCGATGATCCGGACGCATGGTGCGGCGCACGCGGTGGTGGCGCATTCCTTGGGGGCAAATGCGACTGCACTCGCCGCGGCCGACGGTGCACCCGTCGGGCGATTGGTGTTATTGGCACCGATGGGCGACTTTCCCTTGTACTTGGATCTTTTCGCCGCGCGCCACGATTTCGGTCGGCGAATCCGTGCTGGTTTGCACCGTCGCCTGGAGAAGCGGATCGGTATGCGGTTGGTGGAGACCAACATGTCGCACCTCGGTCGCCGCGCCGACTATCCGCCGCTGCTGCTGATTCACGACCCCGACGACCCGGACAGTCCATACGCCGCTACGGCGCGGCTGTCGAAAACGTGGCCTGGTGCTCAGCTGATGACCACTCGCGGGCTGGGCCGGCTGGCGCATTACCGGATCTTGCGCCACCGCCCGGCGATCAACGCCGGGATGGAATTCATCGGCGCGCCCGAATAGACCCATGAAAACGCAGCCTGCGACGTCCCGCCGCAAACCACCATTGCGTCACAGTGACGAAATGGCCTGTCTCGGTGGAGGCATGGGGTCGCAAAAGCGTCAGGTCGAGACCGGCCACAGGTCGTCGACCGCGGATGGGCGCGGAGTTCGTACGACGCCCGGCATGCAGCGGTAATCGAGGATTGGTATCCCTGTCTGTCCGTTAGGAACGCGCGGCGAGAAGCGGAGAGCTATCAGGTTCCCGGATTGCTCTCACTTGGTTGCGTACCGGACGCCTGAGTGTCGTGGACATCAGTGACGTACCGGACGCCCGAGTGTCGTGGACATCAGTGACGACCCTGGGCTGACATGCAGATTGTTTCTACCGATAAGCCACATTATGTCAGGTGGAGTACTGCATACTGCCCTGCGCACCAACGGGTTTGAGCTCCACCACCACACACCCTGTCCTGACCTAACTGATGGTGCCCCGTTCCAACGCCCACCGATGCTCGAAGGGCAATACCTCGGCGACGATCTCGAAATCAACGTCGTAGTGCAGCAAAGTCACATCATGGGCGTTGCCAAGGGTGGCGATCAGTAGGTCGGCCGTGCCGACGGCGCAATGACGACCAGTGCCGGCCAGCGATCGCTGCGCATCCAACGCCGCCTGCCAGTGTTCATCGTTGGCCGACAGGTACTCGTATGCGCTGTAGAGCGCCTCGGCATCCAGCTGAGCGGTGGTTACGATCAACCCGTGCCGCGGCACTGGTGTCGATGAGATACCGCGCTACTACCGCCACGGACGCTCAAACCGCGGCGCATCTGACGATCACGGTCCGACAGTAGCCATGCCGTCGTCGCCGCCGATTCGATCGCCGTACGACACTGGGCAAGGATCGACGTCGTGTGACTGTCACGCGACTTTGGTCGCCACTCAATCAGTTGTGCAGTCGCGCAGAGACAGTCGATCGCGTTCGGATCGCCCGACGCTTTCCGACCATTGCCGATCCGGTCGTTTTCGACTGCGTCGCAACGCTTTCGCTCGCCGTCCCCGTGGCGCGGACTTCTCGCGCTTCGCATCGGCGTGACCGTGTGGAACTGGCCCACCAGCGGATTGCGTCGCCTGCGAGAACGTGCGAATCATGTTGCGACAGCTCATGAATTCGGTCGGCGCTATCGCGAGGTACTCTCGACTGCCGTTTACCGCAGCGACCCGTTGATAAATCAGCTCACCACCGATCGATTGGCCCTACCCCGGGCCCCTCTCCCCCGGCAGTCCGCGCCCCGACCGGCGAGCACTCGCCACGCTGGTCGAGGAAGCGAGCGGTTATCGCGACCCACCCCGCAAGATCGCCTACGGGCGGACCGCGCGACGCGAGCCCGGGTTCGGGCCCGACTGACGCCCCCAGGCACCGGCCAGGTGCCGCCGCGAACCGCTCAGCAAATCTGGCACCGGCACTTCTGCTCGCCAGTTACTCGCGGTCGCGAATGGTGCTACCGGATCAGCCCGAGCAGCCGCGAAGGTGTTACCAGCCACGCCCCGCGCCACCATGGCACGCTACGTCAAACCGATTAGCCACAGAGCCACCACACCTTGCCACTCTCTAGTGGCATTTCCATGAATGTGTCACTTCTTTCTTGCGGATGCAGGCATCCAACCTGGACGTTGGCTGAAAGTGTCCAGTTCGGAGGGCTGTCAGGAGCCTGAACGTGACTTTTTTAACCTTGGCGAAAATTTGTTTTGCAATCGGCTCTGCAGTTGATCTAGACGGTGTTACCTTTGCTCAGCTTCCTCGGGGAGGCCCGTTTACAAGGAGCGGGCAAACGCGGAAGCGCAAACCTCTCGTCACGTTGTTGCGCTGCGCCGTTGCCCGGTGCGTGGCTCAAACGCGCCTTGAGCAGCGCCACCACCACTACTCATCTCCGGGCTAGAGCGAATAGGGGATCGCCGTGAACATTGAGTCTGTGTCCGCTGTCGAGAACGCGACAGATGAGCACTCGAAGCTGGGCGGTTACGCCAAGAACGTCGGCCGGATCGGCGCGTTGGCCGTAGCACTCGGAGTCGGGTTCGCCGTCGCCAGCGGCGCCGGAGCCGGCGTGGCCCGCGCCGACGCTGATTCCTCGGCCTCGGATTCGGGCAGCGATTCGTCGTCCGACGCGTCCGCGGCCGGGCGGTCGCGGACCTCCTCGGGCGATGCGTCGTCGTCCGGTCGGTCACAGGAGTCGTCCGACTCGGACTCCTCGGAAAGTTCTGACAGCTCCAGCGATTCGGATGCCTCCGACGACGACGCGACCGGTTCCGACGACTCGACCGACCCGGACGAGGACGCCGGTGTCGACGAGCCTTCCGACGGGGATGAAACGACGGAGGCGGGCGAGGAGACCGACGAAACACCGGTCGACGAGACCCCGGTGGATGACGGACCCGCCGTCGAGCCCCCCGTGGACGTCGTCGTCGATGACGAACCGGTGGTCGAGCAGCCGCGTTCCGGCCATCACAGCCCACGGGTCGAGCCCACCACGTCGACCGGCACCGGCACCAGCACCAGCGCCTCGAATAGCACCGACACAGACACCGACCAGGCTGCAGCCGAAGAGGTCGCGGAGGACTCGGCCGGTCAGCCCAATACTCCGGCACCCGCACCGAGTGTCTCGACCACAAAGACATCCGGCGATTCGCGCACGGACGTCGACGAGACCGCGGTCGAGGAGACCGACACGGTGATCTTCACCGCGACCGGTACCCCCGAACCCGAGCACCCCCGACTCGCCGATGGAGCCGACCACCCTGTGGGCCTGGCTGTCGATGGCGGGCCGCGAGGTGCAGCGCAACCGGAAGCCGGACCTCACGCCCTTCAGGGTGATTCACGTCAAGGTCGACGAAGTCGGCGACGCCAGCGATCCGCTCGTCTTCGGCGCCACCGACAAGGAAGGCGACACCCTCAGCTACTGGTCGGCCAAGAAATTCCTCGGCCCGCGCCACGGCACGGTGACCATCGACCAGGCCACGGGAACCTTCACCTACACTCCCACAGCTCAATTCGCCCTCACCGGCGGCAAAGACCGGTTCCTCGTCCGCGTCGGCGATCGCGAGGACGGTGACCTGACGACCTTCGCGGGTTGGCTGCGCGCCGCGGTGCACCGTGACTACGAACTGGTCACCGTCGTCGTCGAGCCCACGGTTCAGAAGCCGGTCGCGAAGGACGACAACTATGTCGGGTCCGAGGACGACGTCGTCACGGGCAACGTGCTCGCCAACGACTCCGACCCCGACACCCCCGCGAAGGATCTGAAGGCTGCGTTGGGTGAGGGGCCAGCACATGGCACGATCACGCTCAACAGCGACGGCACGTTCGTCTACACCCCCACCACCGATTTCAATGGGACCGACAGCTTCACCTACACGGTTTCCGACGGTGTCGAAACCGTCACGGCCACAGCGAGTATCACCATCCGGGCGGTCAACGACGCCCCCACCGCGACCGACTCGAACTTCGGCATCAGCGAGGACGGCACCCTGGAGGCCGGCCTCAAGGGCGCCGATCGTGACGGCGACCCGCTGACCTACACGGTCGGCACCGAACCCAAGCACGGCTCCGTCGTTGTCACCGGCGACCGATTCACCTACACCCCGACCAAGGATTACAACGGCACCGATTCGTTCACCTACGTGGTGACCGATGCGGCCGGAGCCGCGGTCACGGCGACCGTCACCCTCACCGTCGGCGCGGTCAACGATGCACCCGTGGCGGGCAACGACTCCTACACGGTCGATGAGGACGACACCCTGACCGTCGGCGCGGGGGGCGGCGTCCTGGCCAACGACTCCGACACCGAATCGGATCCGCTGACCCCCGTGGTCGCCACCGATCCTCGGCACGGGTCGGTGACGATGAACACCGACGGGTCGTTCGTCTACAAGCCGAACGCGGACTTCAACGGCACCGATTCGTTCACCTACACCGTGGGTGACTCGGCGGGAGGGACCGCGACCGGGACCGTCGTCATCACCGTGAAGCCGGTCAACGACGCCCCCGTGGTCGGAACACCGACGGTGGGTCAGCCCAACGCCGTGACCGGTCAGATCACCGGCTCGCTCCAGTTCGAGGACAGCGAGGGCGACCGCCCGGTCTTCGGGACCTCGGGAACGAGCGCCAAGGGCGGCACCGTCACCGTCGACCCGCTGACGGGTGCCTTCGTCTACAAGCCCGGCGCCGCCGCGCGCCACGACGCCGCCGCCGACAACGCCACCGACGCCGACAAGACCGACACCTTCGACATCACCGTCGATGACGGCAAGGGCGGCATCACCACCGTGTCGGTGACCGTCGCGATCGTGGGTCAGAACGCCTCACCGACCGGCACGGTCAGCGTGGGGCAGCCGAACAGCTCGGGTGCGGTCGGCGGCGCGATCACCGTCGCGGACTCCGACCAGGATGCGGCCGTCTTCACCGCGTCGGCGTCCAATAAGGGCGGCACAATCGTCATCGATTCCGCCACTGGTGAATTCACGTACGTCGCCAGTGCGGCTGCCCGCCACGCCGCGGCGGCCGATGGCGCGAGCGACGCTGACAAGACCGACACCTTCACCGTCACCGTCGACGATGGCCACGGCGGCGTGACCACGCTGTCGGTCACCGTGGACATCGCCCCGGCCAATGCCGCCCCCACGGGATCGTCGGTCTCCGGGACACCCAATCCCACCACCGGCGTGGTCGCCGGCACGGTCACCGTCACCGACGGTGACAACGACGCACCGCGATTCAGCGTCAGCGGGATGTCCGACAAGGGCGGCACCGTCACCATCAACGCGCTCACCGGACAGTTCACCTACCAGGCCGGCACCTCGGCACGCCACGCCGCGGCTGCCGACGGAGCCTCTGACGCCGACAAGACCGATACGTTCACGGTCAGCATCGACGACGGTCACGGCGGCATCACCACCATGACGGTCAGCGTTGCCATCGCACCCGCCAACACAGCACCAACCGGGACAGTCACGGTCAAGGGCGGACCCAATGCGGCGACCGGTGCGGTCGACATCGGATTGACGGTCAACGACGACGACGGCGACGGTGCCGTGGTCACGGTGTCCCAAAGCGACAAGGGTGGCACCGTCACTTACGACGCGGCCACCAAGACCTTCACCTACACCCCCACCGCTGCCGCGCGACACACCGCCGCGGCCAACGGGGCCAGCACCGAAGACCAAACCGACACTTTCACCGTCACCCTCGACGACGGCCACGGCGGCATCACCGTCCAGACCGTGTCGGTCGCCATCCTCGGCGCCAACCAGGGTCCCACCGGCAGCGTCACCACCGGCACCCCCAACCCGACCACCGGCACCGTCAACGGCACGGTCACCGCCACCGACTCCGACGGAGACACCGCGACCTACAGCGCCACCGGCACCTCGGCCAAGGGCGGCACCGTCACGATCGACGCGGCCACCGGACAGTTCACCTACACCGCATCCGCAGCAGCCCGTCACGCGGCAGCAGCCAACGGTGCGAGTACCGCCGACCAGACCGACACCTTCACCGTCACCCTCGACGACGGCCACGGCGGCATCACCGTCCAGACCGTGTCGGTCGCCATCGCACCCGCCAACACCGCACCCACCGGAACGGTCACGGCCAACGCGCCGTCCGGAGCCAACGGGGCGGTCACCGGAACGGTTTCGGTCAGCGACGCCGACGGCGACACGATGACGTTCACCGCCCCCGTGCGGTCGGTGAAGGGCGGCACGGTCAGTATCGACCCGGTCACGGGCGCCTTCACCTACACGCCGACGGCGGCGGTGCGTCACGCGGCGTCCGCGGTGAACGCCTCCGCAGCAGACAAGAGTGATCTCTTCACGGTCACGGTCGACGACGGTCACGGCGGCACGACCACCCTCACGGTGAGCGTGAATCTCAGCCCGGCCAACAATGCACCGACTGCAGTGGTGGTCGGAACCAGCTTCGCCAACGGCGATTTCACGACGACGCTGACCGGTTGGACCACGCTGCTGCAGCGCATCCGGATGGGTGTGGACTCCGTGGGTGGTTGGCTCACCCCCACCGACCCCACCAATGCGCCCGACGGCGGTGTCGAAGCCAGCGCCATCAGCTTCGGGAACTACATCGCCAACGTGGTCGCCGGCCGCGCCGTCCTGCAGTCGATCCTCAGCGGCGTCCTGAACACCCCCGTCGGCAGTGGCGGTGTGGTGCACGGGCCGGTGATCGTGTCCGACGACGCTGTGCCGATCCAGGCCGGGGCTGTCGTTCACTTCGACTGGGAGGCCAGTGGCGGTGACGACGCCTACGACGTGCTCGGCTACATCGTGGACGTCAACACCGGTGCGACACACATCATCCTGGATGCGACGGGATCCTCGGCCGCCGACGTGAAGCCCATCACCGGGGTCGACTTCATCGTCCCGACTGCCGGTGTGTACAAGTTCGTCTTCGTCGCCGGCTCCTGGGATGCCACGCGGGGCCGGGCCGCGGGTGCGAGGCTGAGCATCGACAACGTCACTGTGACAGGCAATTTCGTCCCCAACAGCACCGGCGTCATCACCGGCACGGTCGTCGGGAGCGACGGTGACGGCGACGCGGTGTCCTACGGCTCGTCGGGAACGAGCACTAAGGGCGGCACCGTCACCATCGACGCCGTCACCGGGGCGTTCGTGTACACCCCGAGTGCAGCCGCTCAGCACGCGGCCGCTGCCGCCGGTGCCACCGCGGCGGACAAGGTGGACACCTTCATCGCGCTCGTCGACGATGGCCACGGCGGAGTGACGCAGGTCCCGGTCACCGTCACCATCACCCCGGCCAACGTCGCGCCGACGGCCCTCGCCTCACCCGGCACCCCGAGTGCGTCCACGGGCGTCGTCGCCGGAACGGTGATCGCCACCGACGGTGACGGGGACGCCACCACCTTCAGCGGTCCGGCCACCTCGGTCAAGGGCGGCACCGTCACGGTCGACTCGGCGACGGGTGCCTTCACCTACACACCCACCGCAGCGATCCGTCACCTTGCCGCCGCAACGAATGCGACGGCCGCCGACCTGATCGACTCGTTCCTGGTGACAGTCAGCGATGGTCACGGTGGCACGTCCACCGTGTTCGTGAGCCTCGACATCGCACCCGAGAACACGGCGCCCACTGGCGGTTTCACGGCGGGCTCGCCGGGCGGATCGCTCGGGCTGGTCAGCGGAGTGGTCACCGGCAGCGACGCAGATGGTGACACCCTGGCCTTCGGGGCGCCGCTGACCTCGACCAAGGGCGGCACCATCACCATCGATGCCGGCACCGGTGCGTTCACATACGTTCCGACGGATCAAGCCCGCCAGGATGCCAGCGCGGCGGGTGCGACCGCTGCCGATCAAGCAGACTCTTTCGTCGCGACCCTCGACGACGGACACGGTGGGGTCACGGCTGTGGTGGTCACGGTGCCGATCGGTGCGATCGTGGGACCCGCACCGCCCCCGCAGGGCTGCCCGCAGAATTGCGTCGGTGCGACGGTGACCTTCACCGGCGGTACGGCGTACTTCTCGAACGGGACGACGGGGACCACGTCCAACAGGGGGCTGCTACAGAACGTCGACTACTACGTCGAGAACGGGTACGTCTTCGATTACATCGGCGGTTCAGGCGGCGACATCGGCAACTATTACGGAACCGGTAACGATGTCATCCACGGTCACTGGAACAACGGTGACATGACCTCCATCGAGATTCGGAAGGACGGGGGCGGGGTGTTCGACTTCGACTACTTCGTGCTCACGTCGAACACGGATCAGCCGGGCGGGCCGGCATCAGGGAACGAGAAGACCTACGTGCAGGGCTTCCTCAACGGAGTCGCCACCGGCGCTCGGGTCCTGTTGTCGCCGGAGGACTGGGGTTTCCCTGCCGTCTCCGTGTCCATGGGAAGCGAATTCAACGGTGTGGACAAAGTCGTCTTCACCAGTGAGAACCCCGGTTTCTCCTGCTTCGGAATGGACTCGTTCTACATCCGCACCACCCAGGTCTAGCGGTCCCCCCCGCTGGAAACCGACCGCCCCGGCCACCGGCCGGGGCGGTTCGGCGTCTCCGCCAGGTCAGGCTCCATCGACGCGGCGCCGCGCGGGTTCCCCGGCCGCCGTCTGTGTACAGACCGGCTAGAGGTCGTCCCGCCGCGAAGGAGTCCACCACGTCGTCGTCTCCGTCCGACCAAGCCAAGGAGATGCTGGCCAAGGCCAACCCCGAGGTCATCAGCACCGTGCACTCCGACGGCCAACCGTTGTCGGCCGCCACCTGGTACCTGCTGCGCGGCGAGGACATCCTGGTCAAACATGGACGAGGCCGAAAGCGATTGCAGGACAGTAGCTTCGCAGTCGGGGAAGCCGCTGGCTACGTCGGCCTCATCGAAGGCCGTTGTGTTTGCGCCACCGTCACCCTGATCGGACGCTCGGCGCTCCCGCGCGACGCCAGACGGTGGCTAGGATTGACGTTCCTCGGGTCAACTTCGTGACTTGTCGGCCGAGTGGTGCTCTGCGACAGCGATCCGGTGAAGCTTCACTACTCATGGTGTCTGGCACGTGCGGGAGCAGCGCCGTGTTCGTCTCGGCGTTCTGCGCTGAGCAGGGCATCTCGCCAAAGTCGTTCTACGAGTTCCGTAAACAACTGACATCAGAAGGGTCGGCCGCGGCACTGCAGCCTCGGACCCGACGGCCCAAGGCCCGTCCACCGGACACCTCGCCCCGCAGGAAGTGAAAACCAAGGTGTGGGCGGCACCGGGGGTCTGCAAGAATCCGGCGATGACACGTGCGCGCATCGCCTTTCGCGCGGCGAGAGCCGATGATGGCTCCTTTGTGGTCGAGATGGCGCGTCACGCCTGCGTCATTGAAGACCGGCCTCTTCCCGGCCACGACGATGAAGAAGTGATGGAAATGCTCCCGCCGGCCGGAGTAGTACCGATCGTCGCCGAAGATCGCAGCGGCACACTAGTTGGTGCGGTGTGGACCTATTACGGCACCCCACCGCTGCGCTGTGACGCGGCGGGTGTGCCACTGCCCGAGCTGTGCATCGCGGTCGCCCCCGAGCACCGTGGTGCTGGTATCGGGGGCATGCTGCTCGACGCACTCTTCGCTGACCTCGCTGATAGCTATGCCGCGATGTGTACCAACGTCCATATGCGCAATCCCGCCAAGCGGCTCTATGAACGCAAGGGCTTTCGGGTAGTCGGGCAAGGCAACGGTCCGCTGGGCCTGGCGTTGGTCAAGGATCTTCGATGAAGTGCTTGCATCTGAGGTCGGTGGAGCGCTACCGCGGGGTCTGCCCACAACTTGGACCCGCGACGGGCGATCGGATTCTGATCGACCGCATCGAGGCCATGGCGCAAGCGGCTGGCTGTCGCGACCGCATCAGCGTCGTGCACCTCCATAAGGGGACCCGCCGTGAGGCGCACTTTGGAGCGGGACCCGACACCGTGTACGAAATCGGCTCCCTCACCAAGACCATGACGTCGCTGCTATTCGCAGAGGCCGTCGACAGCGGGCTGTTGAGGCCCGACACCACCGTGGGAAGCCTGCTCGATCTCGACGACAGCGACGCCGCCGGCGTGACGCTGGAAGAGTTGGCCAGTCATCGGTCCGGGCTGCCGCGCATCGCGAATGGTGTGAAGGATCGCATCACCGCCGCTGCGGCCGTCGTTCGCCGCCGCAATCCATACACCGCCGACCTTCCTGGGCTGCTCGCGCACGCAAAGTCGATGAAGATCGTTGCCAGAGGCCGCTTTTCCTATTCCAACGTCGGCGCAGCGCTACTCGGTCACGCCGTGGCCGCCCACGCCGCAGTCACGTATTCCGACCTGCTGCACCGTCACCTATTCGACCCGCTTGGCATGCGGCAGTCCACTATCCCGCTGGTCGCCCATGACCTACCCTCCAACGCTCCCACGGGGTGGAATGCCCGCGGCAGAGCCGAGCAGGCGTGGACGATGGGCGCATACGCACCCGCCGGTGGCGTGCGCTCGACACCGGATGACATGGCTCGCTTCGCGCAAGCACTACTCGACGGCTCGGTACGGGGTCTGGCCGCGCTTACACCACGCTGGGACGCCGACGGCCAGAGCAGAGTGGGCTACGCGTGGTTCACCGATCGCATCGACGGGTCGGACATCACGTGGCACAACGGCGCGACGGGTGGCTTTGCCAGCATGCTGACGCTCGACCGCACACGTGCCGCGGCAGTCATCGTCTTGGCCAACACCGCGGTAGCACTGGATGACATCGCGATATCGCTACTGCTCGACGCCGCACGCCGCCAATAGGACAGGGCGACTCCCCTGACGATAAGGCGACCGCTGGGCTGGACCAAACGGGCCTTGGAGTCTCGGACGGCAACAAACTTCAACGGCAGCCATATTCCAGTGCACCCGCCCCCAGATTTATTCGTGCACACGGCAGCAGATCTGAACTGCCACCGCCGCCGCGGTGATTCCAGGGCACAGAACCCGTAACTCTCCAATTCGTTGATGCGTCGCTGCAGTTCGAACTCATGCTCGAGGTCGGCTATCCCGCATGACCGATCACTGTGGCCGCAGCTCTCCCCCGGGCACGTTCACATCTGCGGGCAAACCGTCTCCGAACTGGTCGCCAACCGTGTTAGCGTCGGTTTGCTGGGCCGCGGCTCGGTTCAGGGTTGGGGGCGATGATGAGATCTCGGCAATCGCGTCGACACGACGGCGCATCACATAGGCGTTCACTCCGAGAGCCCGCCGTGTGGCTGGGTGCCGGAGTATTCGCGCTGGGCGCGAGTGCCGCTCTCGCCGGCGGCTCGGGCGTTGCTCACGCGGACACCGCGGATGCGAGCATCTCCCATGCGGTGCATCACGCGACTGCGACTAAGACGCCACGTTCAGCGTCTTCGACAAAACGCACGACTTCCCGCAGGCCCTCGCCTGATGAGCGGCACGATACCCGCGTCCTCCGTCTGCGCTCTCGTGGAACCCACCACGACGGCGGAGACGATGCCGGCCAGTCATCGCCAGCAGCTGAAAAGGCGCCCCACACTAGAGCAATTCGGCTGCACGCGACTGACTCGGCAAGCGATGAGATCACCGAACGGATAGAAGCCCAAACTGCTGCCTTCAACGAAGAGCAAGCGGCACTCGGGGCGCAGAAGAAGACGTTCGCCGACGACGTCGAAGAAGCCATCGCCGACAGGGGCACGGCTCCCCCGGAGGTCAACTCGAACCGATGGCAGACGGGCGTGGGCACCGAAGCCCTGCTGTCGGGGGCGGCGACATGGAATGGGCTTGCCCGACATCTCAATTCCGCAGCTGGTGCCTTTGATCATGTTGCCGACAACCTGGGCGGATCAACGCGGGTTGGATCGGTGGTGTCATCGGCGGCGGAGTCCTATGCCGGATGGTTGGCCACAACAGCGGGCCATGCCGAGAATGCGGCGGCGCAGGCACGGGCCGCCGCAATGAGCTACGAGTCCGCGTTCTCCGCCGGTGCTGCGCCTCCGACGCTGTCGATCAATCGGGCGGAGCTGACTGCACTGATCGCTGCGAACTTCTTCAGCATGAATGGGCCCGCGATCGTCGCCACGGAAGTCATGTACCTGGAGATGCTGGCCGGACGTGTTCCGACAACTCAGACATCGGCCCCGCGGTGACCCGGCTCTGACACCGGACTACCTCGCTACACAGGTGTGTGCCGATCGCCGGAACGGCGCCCCATCTTGTGCGCTGTTCAACGTCGTGGTTCGTCGGGGATACTGGTGCGATGGACGGAATCGCGAACGTTGAGCGCTGACGCGATCCCGTCGGGCCGAAGGGACCGACGGAAGGCCGAAGTGCGACAGCGCCTGTTGACGGCAGCGCGGTCGACGATCGCCGGATCGGGCATCCATGCTCTGCGCATCAGCGACGTGACAGCGCGCGCGGACGTGGGATTCGGAACCTTCTATACGTACTTCGAGAACAAGGATGCGCTTGTCGAGGCCATCGTCGCGCAGGCTCTGGAATCGTTGGCGTCGATGATCGGTCAAGCAGCGCAGGATGAGTCGGATCCCGCGGTTGCCGCTGCGGCCGCGTATCGCCGATTCTTGCGCTTCGGCTGGAAGGAACCCGAACTGGCGAGTGTTCTCGTGGACCGTTATCACGTGGAGGGTCAGTTCGAGGAAGCCGTGCAGCCATGGGCCACAGACACATTGAGACGAGGGATCAGCTGCGGGCGGTTCGACATCCCGAACGTCGAATTGTGTCTGTCATCGGTGGCCGCCTCGGCGGTCGCCGCCATCAGGGCGATTCTGTCTGGTCGTCTCGAGCCCGGTCCTGCGGTCGAAAGTGCCGGCGCAGAAATGATGTTGCGTTCTTTCGGGGTCGACGCCGAGGAGGCGCGATCGATCGCGAATCTCGATCTGCCGGCGCTGGCAGCGTATTCATGAGTCGATCTCCAGTCGCGGAGCCAGGCGCGGAACCTCCTGACTCGCTTGCAGTCTCGATGTTCGGCGGCACGTCACCGACGAGTGTTTCGGCCTAGTCGGGATCGCCGCTCTCGTACTGTTGCCGTATCGCACGCAGCAGTGCCCACGTCATGATCGGATACCAGATGCCGAAGGCCGCCGCCGGGATCCAGAATCCGATCAATCCCGTCCACGCCATGAGTCCGTCGCGGAAGAAGATGATCATGTTCGCCGGCAGCAGCAAGACACCCACCCACAGAGTGAAGAATCCCACCCACCGCGGAAACACCTGTACAGCTGGCCGCCGTCTTAGCGTCGTGATGACGATCGCCGCGATCTGACCGATGATCGGTGGCCACGGCAGGATCAGCATGATGTAGCTCATGTCGTTGAGCATCTGCGAGAGCTCTGGCGAGCGTTCCGGTCGAAAGGCCGTGACGATGAAGATCAACATCGGAATCAGCAGCACTGCGGTGATGATGATGCCGCAGATCAATTGCAGCGCAGACATGAGCGGCTGCCTCGGCTCGGCTCGACGCATCTGGACGCTGATGACGAGATAGAAGGGCAGCGTCAGAGTGATTCCGATCATGCCCAGGCTGAGGCCGACCTTGTGTAGCACTGGGTTCTGTGCGAGCGCAGCTGCTATCTCCGCGTGCGACTCCGCAGCGGAGATGAGTGGGATGAAGCCGCCCATGATCCCCCACCCACCAAAGAGCAGAATGACGAAGGCGACGCCGCACCACGCACTGAACATCTGGAATCGTCGAGACAGTTCAGCGTCCGCGATCAACGTGTCCTCGTCGAAAGTGGCGGCACGAAGTTGGGGTGCCGTCACTTCGCGACCCGGAGTTCGCGCAGTGCCGTCTGGGCGGCGAGCTTTCCCGGAAGCGCACAGACCCCGCCCACAGGATGAGTGCCGGCCCCACTGAGGTAAAGGCCATCGATCGGCGTGCGGTAGGCGCCGAGGCCCGGGGCCGGCTTCATCGGTCCGAACCGAGTGATCAAGGGGTCGACGTGGTAGACGTTGCCCGCTGGAGCGTTGAATCGCTCTTCGATATCGGGCCCGCCGAGCACCTTTCGGTCGATCTCCAGATCATCGAGTCCGTCGTAGTACTCGGCACAATTGCGCAGCACCGAGTCGCCGACCTTGTCGCGCACGTCTTCCCACGGTTCATTGGGTGTCACCGGAATGACTCCCGACCAGAGGTAGAAAGTACTTTGGCCCGTGGGGGCCTGTGTCGGGTCAACAGCCGACGGGATCATTGCGCAGCTCACGGGCACCGGGTCCGGCCATTCCCCGCGCACGACGGAGTTCCATCCCGCGTCCTGCTCCTTGAGCGTGTGCCAAGCAACGAGGTGGCGCCGCAGATCGATGTCGTTGCCGCGCCACTTCTCATGGCGCGCCATGGAGACCTCACCCGATAGCGCGACGTTGATCTTCAACGATGTCGCATGGGTCTTACGAATGGGTATGTCCTGCGCGCGAATTGACATCTTTCGGTCCAAGGTGCCCTCGGGCAGTAGCTCGTTGAGCGTGATCACCGGGTTGCAGGTACTGATGACGCCGACCCTCGGACGCACGAGCTTGTCGTTGTCGAGTCGCAACGCTGTGACGCGGTCATTGCTGACGACGATCTCGTTGACCCGAACGCCGGTGTGGATCGTGCCGCCATGAGCGAGCAGACAGCGGCTCATCGCAGCCGGAAGGGAGCCGGTACCGCCTATGGGCATGAGGTTCGGCGTCTTCTGGACGATGCCGAGGTAGATCATGGCCCACGCCGTCATATCAAGTCGCATCTGAGAGAACGCTGCCATCGCTGCCAGCGCGCCTTTGGGAAGCTCCGACTCGAAGGTCTCGTCGAGGAACTCGGTGTGCGACGCCGTGGCGAAATGTCGAAGGGACCACAGGCGTTTCGGATGACGCGCAGCTCGGGCTACTGCCGATGCCATCTCTTTCGTCCAGGGGCGGAGGGGATGCGCCTTCATGTATGCCACGACGAGATCCATCGCAGGGTCCAGAGCATTCGCCAGGTCGAGCCAGGCTTGCGCATCCTTCTTCGAGAACCTGCGCAGTTCGTCGGCAGTCCTGCTCGCGTCCTTCCAGATCGCCAACGAGCTCCCGTCGGGCGCTAGCTGAACGTGTGCCGGGTCGACAGGAACCATCCGCAGCCCGTATTTGCCCAGCTCGAGTTCCTCTGTGACACCGGAGAGGCCGAAGATCCCTGTGGCTTGGATGGCACCCTCGTTGAACAGGTGTCCTGGCGCATCGGCGAAGAGTGGGTTGGTGGTCGTCATTCCCCCGATCCGCGGTGACGCCTCGAGAACGGCGACGCTGTGACCTGCCTTCGCGAGGTAGCAGGCTGCAGTCAATCCGTTGTGGCCCGCACCGATGACGACGTAGTCGGGTGAGTGAGGTACGTCGGTGCCGGCCGAGGGTGTGAGCTGGTGCATAGGCCGATTGTTGATGAATCTGAATTAAAAATCAATATTGATTCGTCAATCGATTTCCCGGGTTCGTCGGTCGAGGGACCCGGTTGTCGTCACGCGGTGGCAGATCACCTGCGTCTACGCACACGGCTTGCGCCACTAGGCCGCCGCCCAGGTTTACGTCGAACCCCACCCGCCGCTTCGCCAGCACACCCAGTCGATTTCGACGCGGGCATCGACCGCCAGGCCGGTCACCCCGACGCAGGTCCGTGACGGCAACCGGTCCGGAAACCAGGCGGCATACGCAGCGTTGAACGCCTGATACTCAGACCAGTCGGTGAGATACGCCCGCACCGAGATCACGTCTGCCAGTTCCCCACCGCACAGCTGCGTCACCCGCATCAGATTGGTCAGCACCTGGTCGGTCTGGGCGGCGATGTCCTCACTGACCACCGATCCACTGGTGTCGGTGGGCATTTGGCCTGTCACATAAAGCGTCTCGCCGGCGGCGGTGGCGTGCACGAAAGGAGCGACCGACGGCGGCACTCCGTCGGCGGGAGTGAATGAGAAGGGGCGAATCCCACCCGCTGCGTTCATGCCGCTCTCCCCCATGGGCCGGCGAAGGACCGTTTGTCGATCCGCGCATGTACGCCCTGACGCTGGTCGACCACTTGAGTGACGGTGAAGTCCACCGCCACGGACATGTAGGAGTACGCGTCGGCACGGGAGAGACCGTAAAGCTGCTGCAGGAGATCGAGGGCGCGGACTGCTGCCGCCCGCATCGCTGCATCGAGGCTGTCGCCGAAGCCATGGACGAGCAGTTCGGTTGTCGTCTCCAGCACTGGAACCGTGAACGGCAGGTCGCGACGTACCGTCAGCCGCAGCAGCCCGTTCAACGACGCCTCCAATGCGGTGCCGCTGATCTCGCCGTCCCCTTGGGATACGTGTGGGTCACCGATCGACAGTAAGGCGCCGGCGACGTGGACGGGGTAATACATCCGGCCGCCGACGCCGATTCGCCAGTTGTCGATGTTCCCTCCGTGGTCGCCGGGTGGCACCGATGACACCCGTCCGGTAGCTGCCGGTGCCACGCCCATCGTGCCGAAATGCGGTCGCAGCGCGACGGCCACTCCGGGCAGCGCCGGTTCGCGTGTGACGCTTGTCGGTTCGACGACCGTTCCCGGTTGGTCGGCCAGCGCCGTCGTGGTCCAGTCGTAGCCGAAAAGCGCACGTCCTCGCAGCGCGGCGATGTCGAGTTCGTAGATGGTGACGCGTTCGGCGCCGGTGAGGTCGTAGAGATAGCCCCAGTGCGCGGCCAGGTTGGAGCCGTAGGGCAGGCGCGGGGTGGCCTCGAGAATGTCGACCTGCAGCACGTCGCCGGGGAGTGCCCCGGCGACCGCGACGGGACCGGTCAGAAGGTGCGGGCCAGGTCCACGGTCGTCGACCTGATCGAAGACTGTCTGAATATCGCTGTCCATCAACAGGTCCGGAGCATCTCCGGCATGGTGGGTGAAGGTCTCGACGGCCACGAGGTCGCCTGAGTTCACCGTGAGCACCGCCGGAAGAGCTGGATCGAAATATCCCCAGTGCACGGTCGCCGGGGTGGCTGGCAGGACGTGATACATCGGGACATCATGCCAGGGGTGCCGGTGTGCCGCAGGGTGAGCGATTCACCTTTCCCTGTGCACATCGCGGGGTGTCGCGGTAGCGCCAAAAGTGTTGCGTGTCAGTTGTTCACGATCGCGACCCGGCATGCTGTCGACGTCGTGGGTCAGGCTCGAGTGCGCGCTGTTCGGCGAAACAACCAGTAGACGACCACCCCGATGAGCAGTGCCCAGAATGCCGCGCCGACCCCGGCTACCGTCGTGCCGGAGGCCGCGACCACGAGCGTCACCGCAGCCGGTAGGCGTGCCGACTCGTCGGACATGGCGCCGGTGCACGCGCTGGCGAACGCACCCAGCAGCGCTACCCCGGCGACGGCTTGTACGAGCCCGGTCGGCGCGGCGAGCACGACCGCCGTCAATCCCGACAAGGTCAGACCCAATGCGCAATAAGCGATTCCGGTCGTGACTCCGGCTATCCAGCGACGGCGTGGATTGGGATCCGCATCCGGTCCGGCAGCCAACGCGGCGCTGATGGCGGCGAGGTTGACGGCGTGACCGCCGAACGGGGACGCCAGCAGGGAGGCTACCCCCGTGACCGTCAGCGCCGGACGCCAGGGAACGTGGTAGCCGAACCCGGCCATGACGGCGACACCCGGGATGTTCTGCGCGGCCATCGTGACGATGTACAACGGAAGGGCGATGCCGGTGACAGCCGCCACCGTGAGGCTGGGCGCGGTCACCTGCACGAGCGGAGTCCACGACGAGGCCGCGGGCACGGTGTGCTCCCGCACCAACGTCACCGCCAACACGAGCAGGGCGGCGCCGAACGCCGCAGGTACCGCCCAGCGGGGCCGCGTCGCCGCCACGATCAGCCACACCAGTAGCACCGGCGCAATCGCCACCGGATCGCCGGCCAGAGCGGTCACCGGAGCGATGCACAGCGGCAGCAGCACCCCCGCCAGCATCGCCTGGGCGACGGAGTGGGGAATGCGGGCCACGGCGCGAGCCAGCGCCGGCCACAGACCAGTGGCGAGCAGCAGTATCGCGGTGACGGCGAAGGCGCCGACCGCCGCAGGCCATCCCCCTGCCGCCGCGCCGGTACTGATCAGCAGCGCAGCTCCCGGCGTCGACCACGCACAGGTGATCGGCATCCGAAATTTCCACGACAACAGCATCGTCGCCGCACCCATCGCCACGCTCACCGCCAGCAGGCCCGACGCCGCCTGTCCCGAATCTGCTCCTACTGCACGTAATCCCGCGAGCACCACCGCGAACGACGAGGTGAATCCGACGAGCGCGCACACCACACCGGCACCGACCGGCACCGCCTTCGAGACGTCCTGATCCACTCGCAAACCCATCGTTCGGTAAACGGAACGCGTTCCGCAAACAGAACGTAGCATGGTCGGATGAATTCCGAAGACGTCGGTCGCCGGCTTCGCGAGCTCCGGTCCGAGCGTGGACTCACGTTGTCCGAACTCGCTCGTCGCGCCGGCGTCGGCAAGGGATCGCTATCGGAAATCGAAGCGGGTAAACGCAATCCCACCATCGAGACCCTCTACTCGCTCTGCGCACCCCTGGACGTACCTCTGACCGCGCTCGTCGGCGAGACACCCGGCGCTCGCTCAGCAGCAGACGGCGGAATGCGGACGGTGCTGCTGTCCGTGCGGCACCTGGCCCGCGTCACCGTCGAGGTGTTCCGACTGGAGTTCCCCGTCGGTGCAGAGCATGTCTCGCCATCTCACGGCGCGGGCACCCGCGAACACCTCACAGTGGTGGACGGTCGGGTTCTGGCCGGACCCGTCGGTGAGGAAACCCTGATCGAGGCGGGGTCGACACTGAGTTGGTCGAGCGATCGGCGTCATCGCTTCGCCGCCGTCGACGGCGCGGCCGAGGCGGTGGTAGTGATTACCACCGGGCGACCGCACCGAAAGTGATCAGCAGGAGCGCAATGGAGGAACGGTGACCGAAACCGACCCTGTGGCTGAATTCGACTATGTCATCGTGGGAGCAGGCAGCGCGGGCTGCCTACTCGCCAATCGGCTCAGCGCCCACCCCAGTCACCGGGTGCTCCTGATCGAGGCCGGCGCCCAGGACGACTGGTTCTGGATCAAGGTCCCGGTGGGATACCTGTACACGATCGCCAACCCCCGCACCGACTGGTGCTTCACCACGGAGCCCGATCCAGGCCTGGCCGGCCGCAGCATCAACTACGCGCGCGGCCGCGTCATCGGCGGCAGCTCGTCGATCAACGCCATGATCCACATGCGCGGCCAGGCAAGCGATTACGAGCTGTGGGCACAGGCCACCGGCGACGAGCGGTGGCTGTGGGGCGGCCCAGACAGTCCCGGTGACACCCTGCAGATCTACAAAGAACTGGAGAACTACTTCGGCGGAGCTGACCAGTGGCATGGCGCGGACGGCGAGATCCGCGTCGAGCGGCCACGCGTGCGTTGGAAGATCCTGGACGCCTGGCAGGCCGCCGCCGCCCAGTCGGGCATCGAGCCGATCGACGAGTTCAACCGCGGCGACAACTCCGGCAGCGCGTACTTCCACGTCAATCAACGCCGCGGCCGGCGATGGTCGATGGCTGATGCGTTCCTGCACCCCATCGCCCACCGATCCAATCTGACGGTCTACACCCAGACCCAGGCGCTGCGGGTGCTGACGGACGACCAGGTCCGAGACGATCAGCGCCGCGGTGCGTGGACCGACGCGCGGCACCGCGCCACCGGTCTGCGG
This sequence comes from Mycobacterium kyogaense, assembly GCF_036946525.1. Taxonomy (GTDB): domain Bacteria; phylum Actinomycetota; class Actinomycetes; order Mycobacteriales; family Mycobacteriaceae; genus Mycobacterium; species Mycobacterium kyogaense_A. Next base: position 177,223 of record NZ_JAQIIY010000008.1, read on the forward strand.
TTGCTCAGAGACGGCCAAATCGTCGACGTCCGAGCCCGCCGCGAGGTGATCCTCAGTGCCGGGGCCGTCGGTTCGCCTCACCTGATGCAGGTTTCGGGGCTGGGCCCCGCCGAGCTGCTCGCCCGGCACGACGTGCCGGTGGCCGTCGACCTGCCCGGGGTGGGCGAGAACCTGCAGGACCATCTGCAGATTCGCTCCGTCTACCGCGTCCAGAACGCCCGCACCGTCAACACGTTGTACCGGAACTGGATCACACGGGCCGGCATGGGAATTCAGTATCTGCTCATGCGTTCGGGACCTCTGACGATGCCACCATCCACGTTGGGCGCGTTCGCCAAGAGCGAGCCCGGGTTGGCCAGCCCCGATCTGGAGTGGCACGTGCAGCCCTTGTCGCTGCCGAAGTTCGGCCAACCCTTGCACCCGTACGGCGCCATCACCCCTTCGGTCTGCAACTTGCGGCCCACCTCGCGTGGCCATGTACGTCTGACCGATGCGGATCCGTTGATGCACCCGAAGATCTCCTGCAACTACCTGTCCACCGAGGCCGATTGCGACATCGCCGTGCGCGGACTGCGGATGACCCGGGAGATCATGGCGTCACCGGCCCTCGCCCGCTATCGGCCGGAAGAAGTCTTACCCGGCCCACGACGGGTCAGCGATGACGACCTGCAGGCCGCGGCTCGTGAATTGGGAACCACCATCTTTCACCCGGTGGGCACGTGCGCGATGGGTGCGTTCGACGCACGCGGCGTGCCGCGGTCTGCCGCCACGGTCCTCGACACCGACTGCCGTGTCCACCGCGTCGCCGGCCTTCGGGTCATCGATGCGTCGGCGATGCCGACGATCACGTCGGGGAACACCAACGCCCCGGTGATGCTGATCGCCGAGCGCGCGGCGCGTGCGATGCTGCACTAGCGCGCACTGCCTGTGGCGACGCTAAGCCTGACCCGCCCCCGGCTGCCAGGTCGACATCGCGGCTTCCATCTCGTCCTCGCTCAACGGTGCAACCGGCAGCGGCGCCTGCCCCGGATGGCAGCGCAATCCCTGCAACAGCACCCCGACATAGCGCCGCCACAGATCCGGTGACACCTCGCCCGCATACTCACTCACCGCGCCCGCCATCAATCCGCACAGCGGCATATCGGTCGCCGACACCTCGGGCCGCAGGTACCCGTCGCGCTTGGCGCGCTCCACCAACTCCCCCACCGGTGGGTGTAACCGGGTGCGCCCGGCATCCACCCGTCCCCCGCAATACGCCCGGCTGAACGCGATTTCCCGCAAGCCACGGTCCGTCGCCGTCAATTCGCACATCTTCCACATCCACCAGGACAGCCCCTCCCAGGAGTCCTCCGACTCCAGGGCGGTTTCGGCGAGCGCGACGAGCTGATCGATGCCGTCCTGGAAGATCGCTTCGAACAACTCCTCTTTGGTGGCGAACCGTCGATACACCGTTCCCACACCGAGACCTGCGTGGTGGGCGACCTCGTTGAGCGTCGCGTCGAGCCCCCGCGTCGCACACAGATCTCGGGCGGCCTCGAGGATGCGTCGCCGGTTGCGCTCGGCATCCTTGCGCAGGCCACCGCCGGTTTTGTCAATCACGAACGCCAGTTTAGTGACGTCCCTTACTAAAACGCCACAACCGGATTGACTCTATCCACTTGTGGCCTTAGATTCCCTAACCAAGATCGCTGGCCACCTGGCGGCTCGCGGTGTCCCCCACCCGAAAGGCATGACCTTGCCTGCAGTATTCGCGCGCCCAAAATCGTTGAGCCGCAGGTGATCACCGTCGTCAAGCGGGTGTGGCTGCCCGTACTGATCGTTGTCGCCGTGGTCGTCGGCGGGCTGGCGGTCTCGAACCTCCGCTCAGTCTTCGGATCGCACGGCGCAATTGTCACGCCGATCGATGCTGACACCGCCGAGAACTTCAACCCCAAGGTCGTCGTCTACGAGATCTTCGGCACCGGCTCCTCTGCGACCATCAGCTACGCCGACCTCGACGGAAAACCGCAGCGCACGGGCGACGTGAGCCTGCCCTGGAGCCTGCGGCTCGAGACGACGTTGCCGTCCGTGATGCCCAACATCATGGCCCAGGGCGACGGCCGATCCATCACCTGCCGCGTCACCGTCGACGACGAGGTCAAAGACGAAAGGACGGCCGAAGGCATGAACGCCGCCACCTACTGCTTGGTGAAGGCCGCATGACAACCAGTACGGACGAGGCGCGCACCGATGTCTTGCCTCGGCACGCGGCCGTCAAGCGCCCGCCGCTGCCGCGCTTCATCCGAATGTTCGCCATTCCGATCGTGCTGGGTTGGATCGCGATCGTCGGACTGCTCAACACCGTCGTGCCGCAACTCGAGGAGGTCGGCAAGCTCCGCGCGGTGTCGATGAGCCCCAACGATGCGCCGGCGCTGATCGCGACCAAGCACGTCGGCCAGAAATTCGAGGAGTACGACACCAGCAGCTCGGTCATGATCGTCCTCGAGGGCGCCGACAAGCTGGGTCCGGATGCACACACCTACTACGACGAGATCGTCCGCAAGCTCAACGCCGACCCCACGCATGTCCAGCACGTGCAGGACTTCTGGGGCGACACGCTCACCGCCGCAGGCGCTCAGAGCATCGACGGCAAAGCGTCCTACGTGCAGGTCTACATCGCCGGTGACCAGGGCGAGGCGCTGGCCAACGAGTCGGTGCAGGCTGTTCGTGACATCGTCGACCAGACGCAAGCACCGCCCGGTGTCAAGGCGTACGTCACCGGCCCTGCCGCACTGACCACCGACCAGAACATCGTCGGCGACGCCAGCATGAAAACCATCGAGGGCGTGACCATCGGCATCATCATCGTGATGCTGCTGATCGTCTACCGGTCGGTCGTCACGATGCTGGTCACGATGTCGATGGTCTTCGTCGGTCTGCTGTCGGCGCGCGGCATCGTGTCCTTCCTCGGGTTCTATGACGTCTTCGGCCTGACGACGTTCGCGACGAGCATGGTGGTGACGCTGGCCATCGCCGCCGCCACCGACTACGCGATTTTCCTGATCGGCCGCTATCAGGAAGCGCGCCGCTCCGGAATGGACAAAGAGTCCGCCTACTACGACATGTTCCACGGCACCGCCCACGTCGTGCTCGCCTCCGGCATGACGATCGCCGGCGCGACGCTGTGCCTGCACTTCACCCGGTTGCCGTACTTCCAGAGCATGGGAATCCCGCTGGCGGTCGGCATGTCGATCGTGGTCGCGGCCGCACTCACGCTGGGCCCCGCCCTGATCTCGATCGTGACTCGCTTCGGAAAGGTGCTGGACCCCAAAGGCAAACGACGTGCCCGCGGCTGGCGTCGGCTCGGCGCGGCAACGGTCCGCTGGCCAGGCGCCATCCTCATCATGGCCATCGTGACGTGCTTGGTCGGTCTGCTGGCGCTGCCCGGTTACCACACCACGTACAACGATCGCATCTACCTGCCGACTGACGTGCCCGCCAACATCGGGTACGCAGCGGCTGACCGACACTTCTCCGACGCGAAGATGAATCCCGATCTGGTGATGGTCGAGGCCGATCACGACATGCGCAACCCGGCGGACTTCCTGGTGATCGAGAAGGTTGCCAAAGCCCTTGTGCGCGTGCACGGTATCGCGTCCGTCACCACGATCACCCGGCCGGACGGCAAGCCCATCAAGCACGCGTCGCTCGCATACACCGTGGGTCAAAGCGGCAACGGTCAGATCATGAACAACGATTTCCAGCAGAAGGTGCTCGACAACACGCTGCAGCAGGCCAACGAGATGCAGGTGACCATCGACTCGATGACCAAGATGCAGGGCATCACGCTGGAGCTCGCCGACGTGACGCGCCGGATGGCCGACAAGATGCACAACACATCGATCAATCTCAACGAGGTCCGGGACCATCTCGCCGATTTCGACGACCAGTTCCGGCCGTTGCGCAACTACTTCTACTGGGAGCCGCACTGCTTCGACATCCCTATGTGCTGGGCGCTGCGGTCGATCTTCGACAGCCTCGACGGCATCAGCACGATGTCCGACGACTTCGCCGACATCGTTCCCGATCTGGACCGAATGGCGCAGCTGACGCCGCAGATGGCCGCGCTGATGCCGGCGATGATCCAGACGATGAAGAATCAGAAGCAGATGATGCTCAACCAGTATCAGGCGCAGAAGATGCAGCAGGATCAGAACATCGCCATGCAGGAGGACAGCACGGCGATGGGCGAGGCGTACGACACGGCCCGCAATGACGACACCTTCTACCTGCCGCCGGAGGCCTTCCAGACTGCTGACTTCCAGCGCGGCATGAAGCTCATGATGTCACCGGACGGGAAAGCAGTGCGCTTCACCGTTTTTCACCAGGGTGACCCGTTGACCGAGGACGGCACGGAACGGATCGAGCCGATGCGTGTCGCCGCCGCCGACGCGATCAAGGGCACACCGTTGGAAGGATCGACGGTCTATGTCGGTGGCAGCGCGGCGATGTACAAGGACATGCAACAGGGTGCCGATTACGACCTGCTGATCGCTGCCGTCGCGTCGCTGATCCTGATCTTCCTGATCATGGTGATTCTCACCCGGGCAGTGGCGGCGGCCGCCGTCATCGTCGGCACTGTCGTGCTGAGCCTGGGGACCTCGTTCGGGTTGTCAGTCTTGCTGTGGCAACACATCATCGGTATTCCACTGAGCTGGATGGTGTTGCCGATGTCGGTGATCGTTCTGCTCGCGGTCGGGGCGGACTACAACCTGCTCTTGGTCTCGCGCATGAAGGAGGAGATCCATGCGGGCGTCAAGACCGGGATCATCCGGTCGATGGCCGGCACCGGATCTGTGGTCACCGCAGCGGGATTCGTGTTCGCGTTCACGATGATCGGCATGATCGTCAGCGACATGATCGTCATCGGGCAGGTGGGCACGACCATCGGCCTGGGCCTGCTCTTCGACACCCTGATCGTGCGGTCGCTGATGACGCCGTCGATCGCGGCGCTGATGGGCAAGTGGTTCTGGTGGCCGACGCACGTGCGCCCACGGCCGAAGCCGAAACCGTGGCCGCGCGCCGCGCAGGAGGTGACAGTGTGAGGCACCTCGCGATCGGCGCTCTCGTGGCGCTACCAATCATGCTGGCGCCCAACGCCTCAGCCGACGTGGACGCCGATTTCGCAGCCCAGATGCAGGTTGTGGGGATATACGGACAGAGGGACTACAACGCATGGTTGGCGAAGATCACGTGCACGCGATTGGCAACCGGAGTCGATGCCGACGCCCGCGCGTCCGCCGCATTCCTGTTCGAGAATCTGGACGCGACCACCGACCAGGTGTGGCAGTTCCTCGGTGCGGGACTCCGGGCGTACTGCCCCGAGAATCTGGCGAAGCTGTCATGAGTGCGCATGACCTTCGGTGGGTGATGCGCGCACTGATGATGATCCTGGCCGCGGCGACGGTGGCGGCACTGGCTGCGCCGCGGGCTCTCGCCGATTCCACCGACGATTATCCGATCCCGCACCGCATCATCGTCACCACCTGTGACGTCGAGCAGTACATGGCGGCCGCCCGCGACACCAGCCCGGTGTACTTCGAGCGCTACATGATCGACCGGAGCAACCGCCCCGCCGACATCCAGCAGATGGCCTTCGATCGCATCCACTGGTTCTTCTCGCTCGACCCGGTCGCGCGGCGTCAGTACTCCGAGGACACCGCGACCAACGTGTACTACGAGCAGGTCGCGACCCGCTGGGGCAACTGGGCCAAGTTGTTCTTCAACAACAAGGGCGTCGTCGCGCATGCCACCGATGTCTGCATGAACTACCCCAAGGGCGACATGTCCGTGTGGAACTGGGTGGTTCGCTGAGACACCGTCCTGGGTGCCGCCGTGCGGTCGTGCACCGGCAGTGGACTCTAGACTGGCCGAGTGCGATTCTCCGTGTGGCCGTCGACGACCAACCCCTGGGACGACGTACTCGAATTGGCGCAGTTCGCCGACGACGGATTCTGGCATGCGCTCTACGTCGCCGATCACTTCATGTCCCCCGGCGACAAACCTGGCCGGACGAGCGACTGGCTGGAGGCCACCGCGGTAATGGCCGCGCTGGCCACCGCCACGTCGAGAATTCGACTCGCAAACCTGGTGCTGTCGATGACGTTTCGGCATCCGGCTGTGTTGGCGAACCTCGCTGTGACGGTCGACCACATCAGCAGGGGCCGCTTCACGCTCGGCCTCGGCGCGGGTTGGCAGGACACCGAGCACGAGCAGTACGGCTTGGAACTGGGTGAGCCCAAGGAGCGGGTCGACCGGTTCGCCGAAGGGCTCGCCGTCATCTCGGGGCTGCTGACACAGGAGACGACGACATTCGACGGGCAGTATTACCAGCTGACCGACGCGCTGTGCGAGCCGAAGCCCGTGCAGTCGCCGCTGCCTCTGCTGGTCGGCGGCACGGGCCCACGGATGTTGCGTCTGATCGCGCGCCACGCCCACGAATGGAATCAATGGTCGGCACCCGGTGGTTTCGGTGAGCGCTCGGCCGCACTCGACGTGGCGTGCGAGAAGGAGGGCCGCGACCCGGCCACGGTGTGGCGCTCCACGCAGGCCGTGGTGATCGTCACCGATTCGCCCGAGGCAGAGGCCGCGGCGAAAGCCGCTGCGGAGTCGATGCCGCAACCGGTGGTCTACGGACCGCCGTCGCGTATCGCCGAGGCCGTCGCGACCTGGCGCGACGAGGGCGTCGACGAGGTGATCGTCCCCGACTTCGCAATGCCGCGCGGTACGGCTCGTCTGGATGCCTACCGCGCGCTGGCCGAGGCATTCGCGCCGCTGGCCTGAGGACGACCGTCAGTGCGTCACCGCCCTGCTGCCAACACCGACTCCCACGCGCGCGCCGAATGCTATATATGAGCCGCAATGGCTGATGACAGCGGCGGTGGCGGCGGCTTCACGAATCACGAGCGCATTCGTGACGCGGCCCTCGAGTTGTTCTCAAAGCGCGGGGCCTCATCTGTGACGTTGCGCGACGTCGCCGACACTGCCGGTGTGTCCGTGGGTCTGGTCCAGCACTACTTCGGTTCCAAGGACCGACTCATCGAGGCCATCGATGGCCACGTGCTGACTGTCGTCGCCACCGGTTTGTCGGCGCCGTTGCCTGAGTCGGCTCCCCGGGCGGTGGATGAACTCGGCCTGAGGGTGCACGCCCTCATTGCCAAACACCTGCGCGAGGTGGACTACTTCGCTCAGATGATCGTCACGCACTCGGCCGCCGGATCAGCATTCTTCGACGCGATGGTCGAGATCATCAGGAGCCATTGGCAGAACGTTGCTGATTCCAGCGCACACGGAGCCGATCTCGACGTGACCTGGGCAGCGCTGAATCCGCTCACGCTGGCGCTGGGCGCGGTCATCCTCCGTCGACACATCGATCGCCAGCTCCCCACACCGTTCACCAGCGAAGCGCAACTGACTCGGTGGGAGACCGCGGTAAACCGCCTGATCAGCCGGGGACAACTCCCAGACTGAAGCAGCTCGCTCGGCCGGAAGGAGCGGCCGACCACGAGGGTCGATCGGCCACGTCTGTGCCTTCATCCCAGCGCGCGATCGGTCCGGTGCCGTGCGATAACGTGCCAGCAAAGCAATACGACGATATTGTTGCTGAAGGCCCCGCGATGCGCCGAGTCGGCGCGCTCCACGACGGGGTGGAACGAGGTCTCGAATGCAACAAGCTCTGAGCAGGTCGTCACTGCCGCCGGACGACATCCCGATCGCAGATCTCGCTTGGGCGCTGTCGCGCCTCGACGCCGCAGCAGAGTTGGTGGTCAATCGCGCGCACGATGAGGCGCACCACCGCCACAGTGACCACATCGGCAGCCTGCACCTGCTGCTGGCGCTGATGACCGACGACGATCCTGTCGTGCGCGCTCTGCGATCCCGGGGGATCGATGGTCAGACGATCTCCGTCGGCGCCGAGCACGCTCTGGGGCCGCGGCAGGAGCCGCGCTTCGTCCACCTCATGTACGGCCCCAACGCCAAGGCCATCATCTTTCACGCCGCTCGCCGAGCGCAGAACAGCTCGGGCGCTGACGCCTCCCCCCTGCACTTGTGGTGGGCGCTCAGCCGAAGCCCTCATTCACGCGCGGGAGCACTTCTGTTCAGCCTGAACCAGCTCGACTACGTGCAGCGGCGAACGCAGTAGTCCCGCTTGGATTCGCTACCTCCTGCATTCCGCTTCTCGGGCTCGTCGAAGGTGGACAATGGCGACATGTCCGCCGCAGTCTGGATCGTCATCGGGGTGATCGCCGTCGGCACCGTCGCGGCGGGTTTGGTGCGGATGCGGGCATGGCTACAGAAGCCGGTTCCGCCGGAGGTCATCGAAGCCGCCCACCGCGACGACGACAAAGACGACACCTGAGTCGTTGGCCCAGGTGAGCGCCGGCTCTCCCCCGCTTCGGGCGGACCGTTCACTCTGCGCCGACGTCGCAATGCTGCAAGAGTTGGCGAATGTCGGGTCTACGCGCCATCTCCGCGGTTTGCGGTCGGCGTCTATGCGCTGCAGTTGCCGCCGGCTCTGCAGTCCTGCACGCGATGATGGTGGTCCACGCCGGCAGCCCTGCAACAGCCGTGCTGATCGTCGCCATGGCGGCGGCGTGCCTGTTCTGCGCCTACGAGATGTGGCGAGCGTGCGGACCGCGGACGTGGGCGGTGGTGGCAGTCATGAATCTGGCCATGATCGCTGTGCACTGGTCCATGCCCGCCCACCATCACGGCACCCCAGTTCCGTTTCCCGACCAGCCGATGCCCGCGCTCATGGGGCTGGCGACGGCGGTGTCCCTGACTGAGGCGGTGATCGCCGCCTCGGTGCTCTACGCGGTCACGCGACGACGGGACCTGTCGGTCCAGAACGTCGAGTCGGGTTCGAGTGCGGGGCACCCGTGGAAAACGGGTCGACGTGAGGATCCGCGTCAGGTGCAATGACTGCATGAGCGACGCCACGTCGGACCGGAGGTTCCTCAGTCGGCGGTTGATGTTGCGCGAGTTCGTCGACACCGACGAGGCATCGGTACACGCCTATGCCTCAGACCCGATCGTCACCACGTTCATGGAGTGGGGTCCCAACAGCGTCGAGGACACCCGTGCTTTCCTCCGGGCGGCGATCGACCATGCCGCGTCACCGGTTCGCGCCGACTACGACCTCGCGATCACTGACGTGAGATCGGGCGCGGTTCTCGGCGGAGCGGCGCTGTCGGTGACCAACACGGAACATCGGCGCGGTGAGATCGGCTATGTGCTCCATCGCGACCACTGGTCGCAGGGATTGGCCACCGAGACCGCAGTGATGCTGCTGCGGTTCGGTTTCGACGAGCTCGGGCTCAGAAGGATCAGCGCGACGTGCCACCCGGAAAACCGCGCCTCTGCTCGGGTCCTGCAGAAGGCCGGCCTGGTCTTCGAAGGCCGCATGCGGAGTCACATGCTGGTTCGAGGACATTGGCGAGACTCTCTGCTCTACGCGATTGTCAGAGACGATCTGCTCAGCGATCGATGAGCGTCGCCTCGAACGCCACCCGGTCGCCGCGGTAGAGCGCCCGCACGACTTCGATCGGCCGGCCGTCGGTGTCCACCGAACGGCGGTTGAGGAGCAACATCGGCATCGCCGTCGTGGACTCCAGTAATCCTGCCTCCCGCGGCGAAGGCAGCACCGTCTCGATGCGCTCGGTCGCCTCGCCGAACACCACGCCGTGCTCCCGAATTGCCGCGTAGAGAGATGTTGTCGGGTCGAAATCCTTTGACAAGTAGGCGAATCGATGGAGCGGCAAGTAGCTGCTCTCCAGGCCGATCCGCGCGCCGTCGGCGAGCAGCACTCGCTCGAGATGCATGACCCGCGCTGTCGGTGCGACGTCGAGCGCGGTGGTGATCTCGGCGTCGACGGTGACGTTCTCCCATCTGACCAGCAGACGCCCGGGGACGCGGCCCATCCTCTGCGCGCCCTCGGTGTAGGACTTCAGCGAGAGCGGCTGGACGAGCTTGGGCCGCGAGACCACCGTGCCGCGACCACGTCGCTCGATGCGGCCTTCGACCAGGAGTTCGTGCACGGCTTGGCGCACCGTGTCGCGGGCAACGCCGAACCGCAGCGCCAGTTCGCGTTCCGGCGGGAAGGCGTCGCCTTCGCGCAGGCCGGCAAGGATCTCGTCGAGGCCGGTGCGCACCACGTACGGTTTCGGCATGCTCATCGCGCCAACCGCCGCGCGATCGCCAAGACAGTGTCCAACGACGCGGCCTCTGCGCCGGGGACCTTTGCCGCGTCGTCGAATCGTCTGAGCCGCAACGCATCCGCATGCCACGGGTGGGCGGCGAACGCGGGGTCGACAGCAGCGCCGCCCTGCTCGCTCAACGAGTCCTGGGACACAGGACTCAGCGCCGCGGCGTAGTCGGCGTCGATCGCCGCGAGATGGCGCTTGGCGGCCACGTGGGCACCAGCGAGCCAGGCCACCCGCTCGCCGAAACGTGGCCGCAGCCAACGGCTCGCCAGCTGTGAGTGATCAGCGACGCCAGGCCCGCCCAGCAGCGGACTGTGGCCGATGTCGTGCAACGCCGCAGCGAGAAGGAGCTCGTCGTCTGCATCGTCGTCTCGTGCCCGGGCGGCGCACTGCAGAGCGTGGTCCCATTCGTCGACGTCGGCCTCGTCCCACACTCCCCGAAGAGACTCCAGGACGTCGGCCACCTCCGCAGTCACGAGCTCGGATCGATGCTGTGTCACACCCAGACCATACCCTAGATTGGTCTATACCAATTGTTCACCTTCTGTTCCCACCCCCTCTATCGCGGGGCTGCGGTGGCGACGCCAACGAAAGGTTGTCTCGATGTCCATGCGGGTCACGATCATCGGCGGAGGCGTCCTCGGGACGTCTCACGCCTGGCACGCAGTCCACCGCGGACATGAGGTCGTGCACCTCGAACGCGAGGCAGAAGCGCGCGGGGCAACGGTGCGCAATTTCGGGCTCGTGTGGGTCTCGGGCCGATCGCCCGCCGAACTCGATGCCAGCCTGCGTTCGCGTCAGCTGTGGCAGGAGATCGGAGCGCAGGTGCCCGAGGTCGGGTTCCGTCCCTGCGGGTCGTTGACTCTCCTGCGAACCGACGCCGAAGTGGCGGTGGCCGAGGAGGTCAGCGCCCGTCCCGACGCGCTGCAGCGCGGCTTCTGGTTGCTCGACGCAGACGAGGCGCGCGCGGTGAACCCGGCGCTGCGCGGCAAGTTCCTTGCCGCCCTGCACTGTGAGCGCGACGCCGCGGTGGAATCCCGCCAGGCACTCCCCGCGCTGCGCGAGCGTCTTCGGGCCACCGGTCGCTACACCTTCCACGCGGGTACCGAGGCCCGCGCCGTCACCGGCACCCGCACGGTCGACGATCGAGGCGGTGTGCACGATGCCGATGTCGTCATCGTGTGTGCCGGCGCTGCCCACGGTGGCCTTGCGCGCGAGCTCGTCGGGGAGATGCCTGTGCGCCGGGTGCGCCTGCAGATGATGCAGACCGCTCCCCTCGACGAGCCGCTGACCACCGCCATCGCCGACGGTGACAGCTTCCGCTACTACCCCGGATTCGCCGGACGTGCGCTGGACACGCTGCGGCGCAGCGAGAGTCAGGACCCAGTCGCCGCCGGGCACCACATGCAGTTGCTCTGCGTACAGCGCCTGCACGGCGGCCTCACCATCGGCGACACCCACGCCTACTCCGAACCGTTTCCTTTCGACGTCGACGAGGCGCCGTATGCCTATCTCGTCGGAGTCGTCGAAGAGCTCCTGGGTCGTCGACTACCGCCGGTGCGCCGCAGATGGGCGGGCGTCTACAGCCAGTGCCTCGATCCCGGTCAGCTCGTCCATCGGTCGCGCGCCGGCGACAACGTGTGGGTGGTGACGGGACCGGGTGGTCGAGGGATGACGCTCGGCCCCGTGATCGGCGAACAGACCGCAGATGAGATCGGATTGTGATGACAGACAACGCTATTCAACTCGCCGTCATCGACATGGCGGGTACCACCGTTGCGGACGACGGCCTCGTGATCGAGGCGTTCGAGTCGGCCGCCGATGCCGGCGGTCTACCGCCCGAGGGGCCACAGCGTGAGCATGCGCGGCAGTACGTGCTCGACACGATGGGTCAGTCGAAGATCACGGTGTTCCGGGCTCTGTTCGACGACGAGACCGCGGCGCAGCGCGCCAACACGGCGTTCGAGCAGGCCTATGCGTCACTCATCGCGGCCGGGCGTGCCGAGCCGATCCCCGGTGCCGCCGACGCTCTCGGCCGACTTCGGGATGGCGGCATCCGTGTCGCGCTCACCACGGGGTTCTCCCCCGACACCCAGGCAGCGCTGCTCGAGGCCCTGGGGTGGCGGGACATCGCCGATCTCGTCCTCGCCCCCGGTGACGGCGTCCGTGGCCGACCGTTTCCCGATCTCATCCTCACGGCGTTGATCCGCACCGGCGCCGACAGCGTACAGGCGGTCGCTGCTCTGGGCGACACCGCGAACGATGTCGAAAGTGCCTTGCGTGCCGGCTGTTCCATTGCCGCCGGAACGCTCACCGGTGCTCACGACGAACCTCGCCTCGCCGCGGCAGGCGCCACCCATGTCGTCGCCACCGTCTCCGATTTCGCCGACCTCCTCTTGAAAGGCTGACCCATGACACTGCGTACCGCGGCAGCGGCCCTGCTCGCTGTCACTCTCGCGCTGTTCACCGCGGCCTGCGGCGGCACGGGATCCTCTGGATCGGGCGGCGGCACGACGCTGACGGTCTACAGTGCCGACGGACTGGGAGGGTGGTACGACGGCACGTTCAAGGCCTTCACCGACCAGACCGGCATCAACGTCAACGTCGTCGAGGCGGGCTCCGGCGAGGTGGTGTCGCGCGTGGAGAAGGAGCAGTCCAACCCGCAGGCCGACCTCCTCGTCACGCTGCCGCCGTTCATCCAGCGGGCCGATGCCTCGAAGCTGTTGCAGCCCAGCGGCATCGACACGGCGGGTATCGCACCGGACCAGGTAGGGCGGCAGGCCACGTACGTGCCGATCGTCGACAACGCTCTGAGCTTCATCGTCAACCCGGACGCGAATCCCAAGCCGGCCACCTGGGACGACCTGCTTCGCCCCGAGTTCAAGGGCAAGCTGCAGTACTCCACTCCCGGCCAAGCCGGTGACGGCACCGCGGTGCTGGTGCTGCTGCAGCACCTCCGGGGCAAGCAGGCCGCCCTCGACTACCTCAAAGCCCTGCAGGCCAACAATGTCGGACCCTCCTCGTCGACGGGCAAACTGCAGCCGAAGGTCAGCAACGGTGAGCTGATGGTGGCCAACGGCGATGTGCAGATGAACCTCGCCTCCATCAAGGACGACAAATCGCGATTCGAGATCTTCATCCCGGCCGATGCGACGGGGCGGCGGACGACGGTGTCATTGCCCTACGTCGCGGGGGTCACCGCGGGGGCGCCGCACGCCGAGGACGCCAAGAAGCTGTTGGCCTTCCTGATCTCCGACGACATCCAGAAGACAGTGCCGGCGGACGCCCTGGGCATGCCGGTGCTCGACGCGCTCAAGACCTCGGGCGACGCCGGACCGGGCACCCCCGCCGGCGTCCTGCACGGGGTCGACGTGTGGGTGCCGGACTGGAACGCTGTGCTGGCCGACCTCGACGCCGACGTCACTGCCTACCAGAAGGCGACGGGCAGCTGACATGGCGCAGACCCGGCTGGGTCCTCTCCGGCGACGCACACAGACGCCGAGGCCGGACGCCGCGACGCCGGCGATCGTGTTCGATCGCGTGGGGGTGACCTACGGCCGCGGCCGCAAGACCACCACCGCCCTGGTCGATTTCTCGCTGCGGGTGGCCGGCGGCGAGACGATCGCCCTGCTCGGACCCAGCGGGTCGGGCAAGTCGACTGCGTTGGGAGCACTTGCCGGTTTCGTGCGGCCGACATCGGGCTCGGTCCGGCTGGCCGGTCGCGATGTCACCGACCTCCCGCCGGCGCGCCGCGGCATCGGCGTCGTGCTGCAGTCGTACGCGCTGTTCCCCCACATGACAGTCACCGACAATGTCGCCTTCGGACTGCGGGCCCAGCGGACGGCGCGCCGAGAGGTGGCACCGAGGGTGGCCGAGGTCCTCGAGATGGTCGGCATGGAGGGCTTCGGATCGCGGCTGCCCCGGGAACTCTCGGGGGGACAGCAGCAGCGCGTGGCGATCGCGCGGGCGCTGGCGATCCGACCGGCCGTGCTCCTGCTCGACGAGCCGCTGGCCGCGCTCGACGCGTCGCTGCGCCAGTCGATGCTCACCGAACTCCAGCGCCTGAAAGAGGCGCTGCCCGAGACGGCCATGCTCTACGTCACCCACGATCAGTCCGAGGCGCTCGCGCTGGCGGACCGCATCGTGGTGATGAACAAGGCGCGGCTCGTCGACGTCGACACCGCCGAAAACCTGTGGAAGCGTCCGCCCAGTAGCTTCACCGCAGCCTTCCTCGGTGGTGCAAACCTGTTGCCCTGCAGCGTCGGACGCGTCAGCGGCACGTCGGCTCTGGTCAGCCTCGGTGCGCGCACCGTCAACGCCGAAGCCCCTCATCCCGAGATCGGCCAGCCCGACTGGGCGCCGGGTTCGCCCGCCCTGCTGTGTGTTCGGCCGCACGCGCTTCAGGTGGTCTCTGCCCGCGAACGCAACGCGCTGACCGCGACGGTGTCGGCCGCGGTGTGGCGCGGTGCGGTCACGCGCCTGGTGGTGGTGCTGGACTCGCTTCCCGATGTCACGGTGCAGGTGGACGTGCCGGGCCACACACCCTTCGAACAGGGCAGTGTCGTCGGAGTGCGGCTGCCGGAGCCCGCCGGTGTGCTGGTCACCTCGGGACAAGCCGCGTGACAAGGGTTCTCGACGAACAGCTTCTCGACGAACGCGGCATTGAGGCCCCATCTGGGCCGCTGTCCCGCGCCTGGCTGTGGCTCCTGCCGCCGCTGACGGTGGTGCTGGTGATCGCCTGCTACCCGCTGATGCGGGTGTTCTCCGAGTCCCTGCGCGGATCGTGGAGCGAAGTGCTCGGTTCGCGGCTGTTCCGAGATGCATTGTGGCGCACCGTCAGTATCGCGACCGCGTCGACGGCCGGATGCCTCGTGCTCGGTCTTTTCCTCGCGGTGGTGCTCGCCTTCGTTCCCTTTCCCGGCTCGGCGCTGGTGGGCCGCCTGATCGACACGGTGCTTGCTCTTCCGTCGTTCCTCATCACGCTTGCGTTCACATTCCTCTACGGCACGGCCGGTGCTGTGAACGCCGCGGCGTCTGCGATCACGGGCGACACGGCCGAGCCGTTGCTCGACTTCCTGTACACACCAGCGGGTGTGATCGCCGCGGAGATCACCTTCTTCACGCCCTTCGTGGTCCGGCCCCTCTTGGCGGCGTTCTCGCTCATCCCCCGCGCTCAACTCGATGTGGCTGCAAGCCTGGGGGCCTCGCCCTGGAGAGTGTTGCGATCGGTCGTGCTGCCCGAGGCCTGGCCCGGGCTCGCCGCCGGGGGCAGCCTCGTTCTGCTGTTGACGCTCAACGAATTCGGCATCGTACTGTTCACCGGCGCCAAGGGGGTCATCACGCTCCCTGTGCTCGTGTACACCCGTGGAATCGTGACATTCGATCTGCCTGGCGCTGCTGTCATCGCGTCGGTGCAGGTGATGGTGTCGCTGGCGCTGTACGCGCTCTACCGCACCGTGTTCGCTCGACTGACGGCACGAAGGGGGGACGGCGATGTTGCTGTGGAGTGCACGCGGTAGACGCCTGACGATCGCGCTGTTCGGGCTGGTGGTCGCCGTGGTGTTCGTCCTGCCGCTCGGAACGGTCGTGGTCGCAGGCCTGGCGGGGTCGTGGACCGGCCCGCTGCCGTCGGACCTGGGATTCGCGCGGTACGGCACGGCGCTGTCCGGCGAGGACCTTGCGAGCCTGTCGGTGAGCCTGCAGACAGCGCTCGCCGCGGGCGCCCTCGCCGTGATGGCCGGAACCTGGGCGGCGCTGGCCGCGCAGGACGTGCCGCCATGGCTGCGACGGATCACCGACGCGGTGTTCCACCTGCCCATCGCCGTACCGTCGGTCGCGATCGGACTCGGCGTGTTGATCGCCTTCAACGACAAGCCTTTATTGCTCGGCGGAACGAAATGGATCGTCGTTCTCGCGCACACGGTGCTGGTTCTCGCATTCGCCTTCAGTGCCGTGTCCGCGGCACTCGACCGTCTCGACCCCGCCTACCGGCAGGCGGCGGAATCACTCGGCGCGAGTCCGGCGCGCATTCTGCTGCGGGTGACGCTCCCTCTTCTGCTACCGGCACTCGGTGCGGCGTCAGGACTCGCGGTGGCCCTGTCGATGGGTGAACTCGGCGCCACGGTGATGGTCTATCCCGCAACGTGGAAGACGTTGCCGGTGACCATTTTCGGGTTGACCGACCGTGGACAGGTCTTCCAGGCGGCGGCCAGTACGACGCTGCTGCTGGCCGTCACACTCGTGACCCTCGTGGTACTCGGCCGCATCCGGGGCCGGGCATCGCTGCGCTGAGCAACGGGTGCGCACCCGTGGTGGAGGGCCCGCGGAAATGTCAGGTGTTGTCGGCGGGCCACGGCTGCGGGCGGCCGAGAAGATAACCCTGGCCGTGCGAGACGCCCAATTTCACCAGTGCGTCGAGTTGGTTGTCGTTCTCGATGGCCTCGGCAATGGTTTGTGCGTCGATCTCGTGGGCGAGTTGCACGATCGCTGTGGTCAGCACCCGACGAGCCCTGTCCTTGTGGACGTCGGCGGTGAACTGAGCATCGATCTTGATGATGTCGGGACGTAGCCGCAGAATCTGGAGCAGGGTCGAGTAGCCCGCGCCGACGTCATCGATGGCGAGGACGATTCCACTGTTGCGCAGCGGCGCCAACGCAACGAGCGCGTCGTCGGGGAACTTCTCGTGTTCGGTGAGCTCGACGATCACCGGGCGTCCGGCGGAGAGCAGGAGATCCTGGGCCTCAGGAGAGGCAGCCGCGAACGGGCTGAGGTTGACAGCGACCGGAAGGTCGCGACGGATTGCCTCACTGAATTCGAGAATTGTTGCCAGGGCGTGGATCTCGAGATCGATGCCGCGGCCTGACCGGCGCGCGGAAGTGAACCATTCCTCGACGTTGCGTTCCGGTGCTCCGGGGAATCGACTGAGAGCCTCCACACCGACGGTTTCGCGCGTCTTCAGATCGACGATGGGTTGGAACACCGGCACGAGCGCGCCCGGCGTGAAGAGGTCGTCAAGTCGATGGGCGGTGGCGTCGTCATCGATCTTGTCGGGATAGAGCAGTTTGGCCACGAACCCTTCCGTGCTCGTGACGGATCGGCTGTCTGTCTGACCGGTGCGGTGCTGTGCGTACAGATCGTCGAAGAGGCCTACGAGATCGGTCTGTGTGTTGATCAACGTTCCGACGAAGTTGCTCAGCGATGTGATGGCAGCGATTGCCGCATCGTCGAACGCGTTGTGTTCGCGCGCCACGACGGACACTGCCCCGATCGGTTCACCGTCGCGCAGCAACGGTGTCGCGATCCACGAGCGGATGTCGAGTGCCGCGCTGAGAGCTTTTGTCCTCAGCGGTACGCGGGGGTCTGCGCCGATGTCGTGGACGATCTGGGCGCAGCGCGTGTCCATGGCAAGCTGTTGAAAGGCTTCCGAGCGCGGAATCGATTGGCCCAGTACGCTCGACACCGCACCGTGCGCGGCGACGATGAGAAGCTGGTTGTCGTTGGCCGGGTCGCGGAGCGTGATTCCAGCACCCGAGGCCGCCGGCGTGTACAGGCACATCTGCTCCGCCGCGCGACGCACCAACGAGACGGGATCCAAAGACGCAGCCAAGGTCTCGACCAGCCTCTGCACCTCGTCTCCCCTGTCTCCCGGCTGACCCGACCCAGTAGCACGGGGTCAAGGACAAGACCCCGCGCAAGATCACGATCATAGGACACAGGCGGCTGCCGTTGGTGTCGTAAACGCTCGCCAATTCGTCGGTTACAGAGAGGCAATATCTGACGACCGTGTGACAGGTCGGAGCTGCCAGTGGTGGGTCAATCCGACGGCGGCTCGTACACCTGGAGATCGTTGCCTTCGGAGTCTTTGAAGGAAGCGATCCGACCCCAGGGATGGTCGCTGATGTCGCCGACGAAGGACACACCTTCGGCTTTCAAGCGAGCGACCTCATCCTCGATACCGCCGTCCGGTTGGAACGTCAGCAGCGCGCCGCCGCCGCCGTCCGCACCCGACGACTCCCGAGCATTGAGGCCGATCATCAACCCGTTGGCATCCAACTCGGACCACTGGTCGGTCTCCTTCTTCACCTCGAGACCGAGTGTGTCGCCGTAGAAGCTCAATGCCCGCTTCATGTCTTTGACCGGTAACCACACCGTTGCCACGCCTGACGCCATGTCCTGCACCTCCATTGGTTGTCATCTGTCCCACATGCGATACCCGGTGATGGCGCTGTGAGTCCTGGATACTTGTGACGTCTCGGCTCATCAGCGCCGTCGGAGCTCAGACCGTGACGTCACGGCTCCACACCCGGTGCTCGCCGAGGCTCTCGATCAGTGAGGTGGCGAGCGCGGAGGCCTCAGATCCGCTCAGTACCCCCGCGGCGCCGTCGGCCACACCGGTCCGCGTCAGCAGTTCGGTGCCCTGCGGCAGTACTGCGATCCCCTTGAAGTGCCGGAACACCTCATCGACGAGGATCTTGGCCTGCACGGTGCCGGGTGACCCGGCGATCACCAGGGCATCGAATTCGATCGAGCGCGCGGTCGCATACGTGCGAGAAATCGGTAGGCTGCCGCCTTCGTGGGAGAGCGTGCCGCCGTGCGGCGCGACCACCAGCGGTACCAGCTTCGCTGCTCCGAGCGCGTCGACCACAGTCGAGACGTCTCCGAGGTCGGAGTCCGGACCGACGAGGACGCCGATGTTGCGGCCCTCCACCGGCCACTGCCGGCCCACCTGACTCACCGCCCGGCTCAGCACCGTCGGTTCGGTGGGCGGCACGGCGGGTGCGGGTGGCTCCACGCCGAGCCCTGCGGCGACCGTCGCGCACAGCTCGGTGTCGATGTTCGCCAGCACCGCCACCTGTCGTTCCTTGATCGCCTGCTCGTAGCACTTGCCCAGTTCGAACGTGTACGCGTCGGCTACGTGGGCCTGCTCGACGGGAGTCAGGCTGCGGTAGAACATCGTCACCTGGCTGAAGTGATCATCGTAGGACGCCGGAGCCGCACGAACTTTCGTCGATTCGGTCACCACGGCCGGCGCCTCGATGAATGCGCCGGCATCTGCACCGGCGAAGAACGGACATCCGCCGTCGAGTGAATTCGGTTGGTAGGGAGCGACACCCGGATGCACACCGTGTTGATGGAAGCCGTCTCGCAGCATGTCGTTGACAGGTGCATGCGGCCGATTGATCGGGATCTGACCGAAGTTCGGTCCACCCAGTCGGCTGAGTTGTGTGTCCAGATACGAGAACAGTCTCGCCTGCAGCAGCGGATCGTCGGTGACGTCGATCCCGGGAACGAGGTGTCCCGGATGGAAGGCCACCTGTTCGGTCTCGGCAAAGTAGTTGGTGGGATTGCGATTGAGTTCCATGGTGCCGATCACCTGAACCGGCGCCAGTTCCTCGGGCACCAGCTTGGTGGGGTCGAGCAAGTCGATGCCTTCGAACATCTGATCCGGGGCATCCGGCATGACCTGCACACCGAGGTCCCACTCGGGGTAAGCGCCTTTCTCGATGGCATCGGCGAGGTCGCGGCGGTGCAGATCGGGATCCATCCCGGCCGCGATCTGCGCCTCCTCCCACACCAGGGAGTGCACGCCGAGACGTGGCTTCCAATGGAACTTCACCAGCGACGTGGAACCGTCTGGACCCGTGAGCCGGAAGGTGTGCACGCCGAAGCCCTCCATCATGCGGTAGGACCGCGGGATGCCCCGGTCGGACATGTTCCACATGGTGTGCGCCTGAGCTTCGGTGTGCAGGGACACGAAGTCCCAGAACGTGTCGTGCGCGCTCTGAGCCTGCGGTATCTCCCGATCGGGGTGCGGCTTGGCGGCGTGCACGACGTCGGGGAACTTGATGCCGTCCTGGATGAAGAACACCGGGATGTTGTTGCCGACGAGATCGAACGTGCCCTCGTCGGTGTAGAACTTCGTCGCGAAGCCGCGGGTGTCGCGCACGGTGTCCGCTGATCCGCGAGACCCCAGAACTGTCGAGAAGCGCACGAACACATCAGTTTTCGCGCCCGACTTCAGGAAGCCCGCGGTGCTGATCTTCTCCGCGGCGCCGTTGGCGTGGAACACACCGTGGGCGGCCGCGCCACGGGCATGGACCGCGCGCTCCGGGATTCGCTCGTGATCGAAGTGGGTGATCTTCTCCCGCAGGTGATGATCCTGCAGGAGCGTGGGCCCCCGCCGTCCGGCCTTCAGGGAATGATCGGTGTCGTACAGGCGCGCACCCTGGGCGGTGGTCAGGTACTCCCCCTGCTGTCCGCGGGCAGTCTGACCTCCACCGACGGCAGTGCCTGTCGCGGTGCGGAGCTCGGGTCCGCCTTGGTCCGGCTTCGGCGGCAGCGGCTCGCGCGCAGACGTCGGCTCCTCGAAGGGGGCCGGTTCCGGCCCCGGTGCGCCGGGGATGTAGCTCGGACTGTGCTGTTGCATCCGTTCGGCGACTTCTACGACTTTGTCTTTCGCGTCCTTGACGACGCTCTTGATGGTTTCCTTGGCTCCGCGGTCTGCGGCCATTGCGCCCCCTCTGTCGTGGGCGGGCACCACTGCGTGGGCCCACTCGGGTCGACCGCCCGGCTTCCCGCTGCGATACCGGCTAAACGCCGGGTCGCTGATCTAGCGGTGAAGATCCACTACGAGTTCGGGGCTTTGTCTCGAACGAATCTGAAAGGGGGAGTCCGACCGTGGCCGTCACCGAATCCGTCACCGCCACCCGAGCTCTGGCGCGACATGGGTGAGCACGCTGTCGATCACGTGCGCGTTGTAATCGACGCCGAGCTGATTGGGGATCGTCAGCAGTAGCGTGTCGGCCGCGGCGACAGCTTCGTCCTCGGCGAGTGCGGCGATGAGCTTGTCCGGCTCGCCCGCGTAGGTTTTCCCGAACCGGGCTTTGCCTCCGTCGAGGAACCCGACCTCGTCGGTGCTGTTGCGGCTGTGCCAGAACAGTTGCTTGTCCAGATCATTGACGATCGGAAAGACGCTGCGGCTCACAGAGACACGCGGTTCGCGCTCGTGGCCCGCCGCGCGCCACGCGTCCCGGAAACGCTGAATCTGCTCGGCCTGCAGCTGATGGAAGGGCACGCCCGTGTCTTCGGTCAGCAGGGTGGAGCTCATCAGGTTCATCCCCTGCTGGGCCGTCCACTCCGCGGTGGCTCGAGTACCTGCACCCCACCAGATCCGCTCGCGCAGCCCTGGCGAGTGGGGCTCGACTCTCAGCAGACCGGGCGGGTTCGGGAACATCGGGCGGGGACTGGGCTGCGCGAAACCCTCCCCCCTCAGCACGTCGAGGAACACCCGCGTGTGTTCTCGCGCCATCGCTGCACCGTCGGGGTCGCCGTCGCCGGGTTGGTAGCCGAAGTAGCGATAGCCGTCGATCACCTGCTCGGGCGATCCGCGGCTGATGCCGAGCTGGAGTCTGCCGCCGGAGATCAGGTCGGCAGCACCCGCGTCCTCGGCCATGTAGAGCGGATTCTCGTATCGCATGTCGATGATGCCGGTGCCGAGTTCGATGCGATCGGTGCGGGCGCCCGCTGCGGCCAGCAGCGGGAACGGCGAGCCGAGCTGCCTCGCGAAGTGGTGGACCCGAAAGAACGCACCGTCGGCACCCACCTCCTCGGCGGCCACGGCGAGTTCGACCGACTGCAGCAGCGCGTCTGCCGCGGAGCGCACCTTCGAGTGCGGGCTGTCTGACCAGTGCCCGAAGGACAGGAAACCGATCTTTTTCACAGCCCCCTCAACCACCTGAAGACGGACCGAATTCCCCGGCGGTGTCTCGCCACGTCGAGCTCGATCACCGGAGCCGGCGGGTGCGCCACCGAGAAAGATCCGCATCGAGTATCGCGGGGTCTCGTTCGGGAAAAATTTCGTGGGTGATCTCCACATGCCGGATGCGGTCGAGGTGGAAACCACGGATGCCGTTGCGGAGCCGACACCATCCGACGAACACCCAGGCATCACCACCGCGCAGCAGTCCCATCGCCTCGACGTCCCGCCGGGTCCGAGTACATCCGTCTTCGGCGACGTACTCCAGCCGCACCACCCGGCGGGCGGCGATCGCTTCGGGAACGAGCGCGATCGCCGCCACCGTCGGAGCTTCGGCATCGATGACGAACATCGATGCCAGCGCTTCGTCGACCGGGGCCAACTGGTCTTCCCCGCTGACCGCGAGAACCTTGGCCCGAGCGCGCCGCGCCGCTGCTCCGTAAGGCGACGTCTCGAGTAGGGCGAGACCCGCGAGCACGGCCAACGACTCCGCGGCCGTCAGGTTCAGCGGGGGTAGGGAGTGTTCGCGAAGGATCGAGTACCCGCCCGCCACCCCGCGATCGGCGTAGATCGGGACGCCCGCCAGCTGAAGCGATTGGATGTCACGCTCGATCGTGCGCTTGGACACGGCGAATTCCTCGGCGAGCCGTGCGGCAGAGAGCGGCCGGCGCGCACCCCGCATGAGGTCGACCAGTGCGTACAACCGTTCGGCCCGCCGCATGCCTCGAGTCTCCCCCGGCCTCAGGCGCGGTGCGGCCGTGTTCCGCCCACCGACCACACCTCGCGGATCAAGCCGTCGTGCGTGAAGTCGAAGACATCCACTCCTCCGGCACTGATGTCTCCGTCTCGTACATCCCACAGCAACCGCCCGTGCGACCCGTCCACGGCCCGACTCACTTCAGTGAAGACCACATCGGGATGGCGCTCGCGGTACGCATCGAGGAATCGAGCGAAGCTGTGGGCGCCGAGGACGCCGTCGCCCGGATTGGAGCCGTCCGTCTCGGAGTTGAGGAAGTGAATTCGGAAATCGCCGCTGCAGATTCGACCGGCGATCTCGCCGCCGCTGTTCCACATCGTCAGCCACACTGCGAGCGCCCCGTCCGCGGCTGCCCTGTTCGTCGTCATCGTTTCTGCGTTCTCGGTCATGTGAACAGTGTTGGACAGCGCTGCGACAACGGTGTGTCGGCATTTCACCAGGTTTGTCGG
The DNA here is from genome assembly GCF_036946525.1 of Mycobacterium kyogaense. Classification (GTDB taxonomy): domain Bacteria; phylum Actinomycetota; class Actinomycetes; order Mycobacteriales; family Mycobacteriaceae; genus Mycobacterium; species Mycobacterium kyogaense_A. The sequence continues at coordinate 200,425 of NZ_JAQIIY010000008.1, forward strand.
TTCGGGCGTGAGCGCTACCGTCGTGTGCGTGGGTGTCGACCGCATGACCGTGGTGGTGCAATCGCGGAATCCGCTGCCGCTGGGCGAGTTCTGGGCACACCTGCTGGAATGCGATCTCAGCGCCGACACGGATGACTGCGTGGTGGAGGTTTCCGACCGCGCTGTCCTGCTGTTCCTCCGGTCGACTGTGGCGCACCACGAGTCCCCTCGGCAGCACCTGGACGTGGCCTCGGCATCACCGACGCACCAGGCCGAACTGGTCGAGCGTGCACTGGCCCTCGGCGCCCGGCATGTCGACATCGGTCAGGGTGACGTGCCGTGGCGTGTGATGGCTGACCCCGACGGCAACGCGTTCTGCATCCTCGAACCGCGCGAGGACTATCTCGGCTGCGGTCCTCTCGCGGCGGTCGTCACGCACACCAGGGATCCGCTGGCCGTCGGCCGGTTCTGGGCTGCGCTGGTCGACGCACCAGCGATCGGAAGCCATCCCGAGTTCACGTCCGTGCGATACAGCCCGGCCGGGCCGGCGTTGGAGTTCGTCCGACACCCGAACCCCCCGAACGGCCCAGGGCGGCTCCATCTGCGATTGGCCGTCACGGGTCCACTCACTGAACCGTCGCCCGGCGCCGATGCCGCGGACCCGTGTCCCGTCTGTGGGGAGTCGTCCGTGGTCGCGACCGATCCGGAACGAAACCAGCTGTGCGAGTCCGGCTATCTGCCCGAAAAGCGGTAGACGACGGCGCATTCGGCTGGTTAGCGTGCCGCATGGGGATCGATGCGGAGATGTTCAGCCAGCGGTGGGTCGATGCGTGGAACGCCCACGACGTGGACGCAGTCCTCGACCATTTCGATGACGCCGTGGTGTTCACCTCACCGGTCGCCGCGCAGGTGCTTCCGGCGACCGGTGGCCGGGTCGAAGGCAAGGCGGCACTCCGCGATTACTGGGTTCGGGCGCTGAGTCTGCGGCCCGATCTGCATTTCACCGTCGAGGCCGTCTACGAAGGGGTCGACGTCATCGTCATCAATTACCGAAACCAGCGCGGCGGACTCGTCAACGAAGTCCTGCGCTTCGCGGGCGACCTCGTCGTCGAAGGGCACGGGACGTACCTCGTGTGATGGCGCCTCTCTCGGGATCAGCGCTGTTCGTTGGCGTCTCCCGGGTGGGGGACGTTGTCGTCGTCGACATAGGCGGTGTGCTCGGTGTCGACGCCGTCGTGATCGCGCGGGCCGTCATTCGTACCGTCTGAGTCGACCGCGTCGGCAGCGTCGCTGGGCATCGTCATGTCGTGGGGTCCTCTCGTGGTACGGCACCGTGTCAGTGCCGGTTCGCCGCGAGAGTGCCCCGTCTGGGCGATGCTGAACCCGCGACGCCGTTCGGGTCGGAATAAACCCGGCACCTCACGAATTGGCTGAAGAGTCGCCCCTCCCCCGACTCAGGAGCAGCCATGACCCGTCCCGTCCGTGTAGCCGTGCAGATCCAGCCCGGCGGTACGCCCGACTACCGCAGCTGGCGCGATGCCGTGGTCGCCGCCGACGATCTCGGTGTCGACGTGATCTTCGGTTACGACCACTTCCACCGCCCGGTGATGGACGCCCTGGTCGACGGCAAACCCGTGCTGGCCGAGGTGCAGCCCGATGTCGCCAACTTCGAAGGATGGACCGCGCTCGCGTCGTGGGGCGAGATCACCTCGCACGCCGATATCGGTCTACTCGTCACCGGCGTCGGCTACCGCAACCCGGACCTGCTCGCCGACATGGCACGCACCGTCGATCACATCAGCGGCGGTCGGCTCATCCTCGGACTCGGCGCCGGATGGTACGAAAAGGATTACACCACTTACGGGTACGACTTCGGCACCTTCGGATCCCGCTTCGACCTCTTCGACGAGAGCCTGATCCGCATCGAAAACCGGCTGGCCGCACTGATTCCGCCGCCGGTGCGCGAGCTGCCGATCCTCATCGGTGGCACCGGACCCAAACGCTCTCTCCCTGCCGTCGCCCGCCATGCCGACATCTGGCACGCGTTCGCCGAACTCGACACATTCCGCCGGCTCAGCGATCGGGTGGACGAGCTGGCTGCGACATACGGCCGCAGCGGAGCGGACATCGAACGCTCGACGCTCTGGCAGAACAGGCGCACGGCCGACAGCTTCCGCGAGGCCGGCGTCACGCTGTTCCAGACCGAACTCACTGCTGACGACGGATACGACCTCGCTGCTCTCAAGGATGTCCTCGCCTGGCGCGACGACGAGTGATGCGTGTATTGACACTCCCTGCGACACTTCGCTGATACGTTGGCTGCAGCCAAAAATGGCTGCTGGCAACGGGGAGGACACCAGTGATGCGCTCTAGCCACGAGAAATGCGGACCTCGCTAGGCTCCGACGTTGCAAAACCTCGTCGCCGCGATCAACGCGTCCATCGATCCTTCAGCGCTGATGCAGAGGATCGCCGAGCAGATGTGCCTGCTCACGCCGAAAGCCGACGGAGCGGCAGTCAGTCTGTTGACGCCCGAGGACAAGTTCGTTGTCGTTTCCGCCCACGGTCTGGTCGAACCGCTGCTGGGGCTGACTCTGCCCCGGGAGGGCACGTTCCAGGGGCGGGCCATCGCCACCGGGCGTCCGCAGATCAGTCTCGACCCGCTGGCTGATGCCGAGCTGACCGACGAGGTCCGCGTCATCGGTGCGCGCCTCGGCATCGGATCCCTGGTCGTGATCCCGCTCCTGCACCGTGGCAACGGGATCGGGGCACTGAGTCTCACAGCTGCAGATACGTCCAGGTTCACCGAGCGCGACATCGCCGCGATGGAGGCAACCGCACGGTTCATCTCGGCTCTGATCGGGTCACACACCGAACTCGCGTCGATGCTGGACGACTTCCTCGGCGATCCTCACCACGAGGGTCGCGATCTGGCCGCGCAGTTCCTGGCGTCTGTCCTGCTTCCCGACATGGCCCGTGAGGATGCGCTCCATCAGCGCGTGAACGATCTGCTGGCAGCGCCGTCACCGCTGAGGGCCGTCTATCAGCCGATCGTGGAGCTGGGCTCGGAATCGGTCGTGGGCTTCGAAGGGTTGTGCCGGTTCCCCAGCGGTGCAGAACGATCGCCCGCCTACTGGTTCGACGTCGCCCGTCGCCTCGGGCGCGGTGTGCCCCTCGAGTTGGCCGCCCTGTCCACGGTGCTCGCGGGGGTCGGAACTGTCCCTCCCGACTGCTTTCTCGCCGTGAACGCCAGTCCCTCGACGGCGATGGACGCACGTCTGCACGATGCGTTGCTGGCTGCGGATACGCCCCTGGTGCTGGAGATCACCGAGTACGAGCCTTTTCCCGATGGGCTGGCTGACGCTCTGAAACCTCTGCGGGACAGCGGTATTCGACTTGCTATCGACGACGCCGGAGCGGGATACGCGAGCTTCAAGCAGATCCTGCAGCTGAGGCCAGACGTGATCAAGATCGATGGATCGCTCACGTCGGACATCGATCGCGATCCGGCCAAACGTGCCCTTGTGATTGCCATTGTCCGGCTCTGCGCAGAGACGGGAGCCATCACGATCGCCGAGGCCATCGAGAGACGTGACGAGCAGGCCACCTTGTCGGAGCTCGGCGTGCAGTGGGGACAGGGGTATCTCTTCGGCCGGCCGGGGGCGCGTCACCCCGACGCGTCGTAGATCAAGGTCGGGGCGCCGACCACCCCTTTACAATCACCCGTGATGACGAACCGTCTTCCGCTGACCCCACCCGGGCAGACACCGCGCCGCGTGATGACGATCGCGGGTTCGGACTCCGGTGGCAGCGCCGGCCTGCAGGCCGACATGCGTACGTTCGCGATGCTCGGTGTGCACGGCTGCGCTGCGGTGACGGCTGTGACGGTACAGAACTCTTTGGGCGTCAAAGCTTTTCACGAGATACCCGTGGAGGTGGTCGCCGCGCAGATCAGCGCGGTGGCCTCCGACATCGGGATCGAAGCGGCCAAGACCGGCATGCTCGCCTCCACTGCGATCATCCAGGCGATCGTCGCCACCTGGTCGGCCGACAAGCTCACCGACACAGTCCCTTTCGTGGTCGATCCGGTGTGTGCCTCCAATGCGGGCGAGCCGTTGCTGCACCCCAGTGCGCTCGATGCCATGCGCGACGACTTGATTCCGTTGGCCACGCTGGTCACGCCGAACCTCGACGAAGTACGCCTCTTGGTGGGCATCGATGTCGTGGACGCCGACACCCAGCGCGACGCGGCCCGGGCGTTGCACGCGCTGGGACCGCAGTGGGCGCTGGTCAAAGGAGGCCACCTACGCACGTCTCGCGTCAGCTCGGACCTCCTCTTCGACGGTTCGGAATTCCACGAGTTCGCTGCGGCCCGCGTGGACACCCGGGATGACCACGGTGCCGGCGACACCCTGGGTGCGGCGATCACGGCGGCGTTGGCGCACGGCCAGTCGGTTCCCGACGCGGTGGCGTTCGGCAAGATGTGGGTGACCGAGTGCATCCGCGAGGCCTATCCCCTCGGTCACGGACTCGGTCCCGTCAACGGCATGGCCAGCCTGTATCGCTGACGCAAACTTCTCGGTGTTTGCTGAGTGTGCTCTCAGTGCGGTCTCAGATGCCGTGGGCAGGGTGGCATCAACCGACTTCTTGATGCCAACCTTCGAAGGGAACACCACCGATGGCGACCCCGCCCCCACCTGCCCCGCCCCATCATTATTGGGCGCGCGGAAGCTGGCCCGCCCCCCACAACCCGCAGCCGGGCAGCGCGGCACCGTGGCCGCAACCGCCTGCGCCGGGTGGGCCGCACATGCCACGCCGCAACCGGCAGTCACGCACCCCGCGTGGTCTGGTGCTCGCGGGCGCTGCGGCCGTCGCCATCGCCGGCGGCGGCATCGGCGCCGCAGCCGCGGTAGCCGTGACCGACCACCAGCCGTCGGCAGCCACGACACCGGCAGCGGCATCCGCCCAGGCCGTGAAACCCGCTGCCAACGCTGCGCCCGGTTCGGTGGAGGCCGTCGCCGCCAAGGTGATGCCCAGCGTCGTGAAACTGCAGATCGCCGCAGGTCAAGGTATGGCCGAAGGATCGGGCATCGTGCTCAGCCCGGACGGGTTGATCCTGACCAACAACCACGTCGTGGCGCCTATGGCCCAAGGCGGTGCGGGTGCACAGCCCGCGGCCTTCGACAGCGGTGACTCGTCGGCGACGGTCACGTTCTCCGACGGACGCAGCGTGCCGTTCAGCGTCGTCGGCACTGATCCCACCGGTGACCTGGCCGTCGTGCGCGCCGAGGGTGTCACCGGCCTCACGCCGATCACCATCGGCTCCTCGAAGGACGTCAAGATCGGCCAGGAGGTCGTCGCCATCGGATCTCCACTCGGCCTCCAAGGAACGGTCACAAAGGGCATTGTCAGCGCACTGAATCGACCGGTGGCCGCTGGTGACGGCGAAGGCAGCGCCCCCGTCGTCCTCGATGCGCTGCAGACCGATGCCGCCATCAATCCCGGCAACTCGGGTGGACCGCTGGTGGACATGAACGGAGATCTCATCGGCGTGAACTCGGCGGGCGCCAGCATGGGTTCCGGATCCGGCGGCGGGTCGATCGGCCTCGGCTTCGCGATCCCGTCCGACCAGGCCAAGCGCATCGCCGACGAGTTGATCTCCTCCGGCACCGCCAGCCACGGGTCGCTCGGGGTGCAGCTGGGCGACGCGTCCGGTGACGGCGCGGACACCGGTGGTGCGGCAATCGCGCAGGTGGCCGCCGGAAGTCCCGCCGCTGCCGCCGGCCTGTCCAGCGGAGCGGTGATCACGAGGATCAACGACCAGATCATCGACGGACCTGAGGCCCTGGCGGCGGCCGTGCGCTCCAAGGCGCCGGGTGATCAGGTGTCTGTCACCTACCGCGACGACTCCGGGGCGACCCGGACCGCGCAGGTCACGTTGGGTAGTGCCTGAGATCAGGCGCCGGGGTCGATGATCGTGATGCCGGCCGGCGACGCCGTGTCGACGGCCGGCAGAGCTTCCGCGGCCTCCTCGAGGCTGATCGTTCGTTCGATCAGATCCTGCGGTCGCAGCTCGCCGCGGTCGATCATCGCCACCATCGGTGGGTAGTCCGCGGCCGCCATTCCGTGGCTGCCCGACACGGAGAGCTCCCACGCGATCACCCGATCCATGGGTAGGCGTGGATGCCCGCCGACCGGAGGCAGCAAGCCCACCTGCACGTGACGACCCCGCCGGCGAAGGCTGAGGATGGACAACGCGCACGCCGACTCGTGCCCCACCGCGTCCACTCCGACATGACTTCCGCCGCCGGTGATCTCGTGGATCTGTGCTGCTGTCTCGGCGCCGGCGATGGCGGTGTGGTCAGCGCCGAGAGCTTCGGCGGCGGCCAGTGCGCCCGCGGTGCGGTCCACCGCGATCACGTTGGCGCCCAACGCTTTACCTATCATCACTGCGCTCAAACCGACGCCGCCGGCTCCGACGACGGTCAACCACTGTCCGCGCTCGAGTCCACCCACCGCCGTGAGAGCACGGTACGCCGTGGCGAATCGACAGCCGAGTCCCGCGGCGGCCGCGAAGTCGACAGAGTCGGGAAGCCCCACGAGGTTGGTGTCGGCGGCGGGCAGCGCGACGTATTCGGCGAACGATCCCCAGTAGGTGAACCCCGGCTGCTCCTGCCGGGGACAGACCTGGGCGTTCCCGGATCGACACCACGTACAGACACCGCACCCGCAGACAAACGGCACGGTCACCCGGTCGCCCACCCGCCACGAGCGGACCTCTTCACCGACCGCCTCGACGACTCCTGCCAACTCGTGGCCTGGAACGTGCGGCAACGCGAGCGTTTCGTGACCCGCCCATGCGTGCCAATCGCTACGGCACAGCCCGGTGGCCTGCACCGCCACGACGACGCCGTCCGGCCGTGGGCTCGGATCGGGAACAGTTCGGACAGTGAGGGGGCCGCCGATACTGTCCATCACCAGTGCGCGCATCAGCTCAGTCTGACGCGGGCAGGCCGACGAATCAGGACGAGGTTTCGGCCGCCAGCCGAGACAGCGTGTCGGCCAACTGATCCTCGGTCACCAACGGGAACTTGACCTTCTTCAGCAGATCCTTGTCGGTGACCTTGGACCAGTCATAGGTGTGACGGACCAGTGTCGCGTTGGGGCCCTGAGCGTCGATCTCCCACAACCATTCCCAGCCCGGAGGCTCGGTGCCGGCGGGAGCGGTCTGCCATGCCAGCAACTTGTCCTTGACGTACCCGGTGACGTGATTGTCGGTCTTGTACTCGCCACCCATGTGATCGCCGGCCATGTTCATCGTGAACACATCACCGACCTTCTGGATGCGGTCGGCATGGTGGACACTCCGGACGAATCCCGACCCATCGAGGGCTGGATGCCGATTCGGATTGGACAGGACATCGAAGACAGCGTCGGCGGATGCGTCGATGGTCCGTTCCACTGTCACCTTGTTGTCGTCGCTCATGCCTTCCTCATTGCCCAGACCCACCACGTCCTCAAACCTGCGGGACGGTAGCGTGGCACGAATGCTTCTGCGCCGTCTGCCGTCCTCATTCGCCGTCGCCGTCTGTGTCGGCTCGACCCTGGCCCTGACCGCCTGCGGGTCCTCCGAGGCGCAGGCAGCGGCATGCCCGACAGCCGCGCCGAGCAGCGCGACCGCTGCCGAATGGACGCTCCCCGGCGCCACCGGCAGCGTCGCCGTCACCGGCTCCACCGACACCGCGGCGCCGCTCGTCACCGTCACGCCACCGTTCACGGTCACCGAAACCCAGGTGCACACGCTGCAGGCCGGGTCGGGCGCCGTCGTCGGCGACGACGCAACAGTGTCGGTCTGCTACCAGGGTGTCAACGGACGCGACGGGTCGGTGTTCGACAGCAGTTACCAGCGTGGCACTCCGGTCGACTTCCCGCTGGGCGGCGTGGTGCCCGGTTTCCAGAAGGCGATCGCCGGTCAACATGTCGGCTCCACGGTGGCGGTCGCGATGACGTCGGCCGATGGCTATCCCAACGGCCAGCCCGCCGCAGGCATCCTGCCCGGCGATTCCCTGGTCTTCGCGATCAAGATCCTCGACGCCACCGCCTGAGCGGGCCATCCTGGCGATCCGGGCCCACCCGCACCCGGATTCGCACCCGGTCGCCGTCGTCGACGCCCTCGGCACGACGCAGCGCTACTTTCAGCGGAACCAGGTAGACGTCGGCCTCGAACTCCGACTCCACAGGCGTCAGCTCAATTCCGTGAAGGTCTCGCCGAGGCGACCAACATCGCCAGCCCGCGCTCGAACGCCCGGGTCGCGATCGGGTCCGCGGCGTCGTGGTCGTCCAACGTCGCGTAGGCGGCGGTGAAGCGCGGGAACCGCTCCTCCTGCCCGGTCGGGTCGAACATCACGGCGGGTCCCGACATGTCGAGCACGCTGCCGAGGATGAACGACTCGAACGCCGTCAGCAGCGGCAGGACCTCGTCGGTCGGCCACCCGGCGGCCTCGGCCGCGACGGCGAAATCCTCGTACTCGGCGAGCAGCACCGGCGCCGATGCTCGGGTCGTCATCAGCAGCGGAATAGCGCGAGAGTGGCGCGCGAAAGCACGGCGGTACGAACGCGCCCACTCGGCGAGGCCCTCCTCCCAGGAGCGTTCGCGGAGCGGCCGCGAATCGATGCGCTCCGACACCAGGGCTCGGACGTCTTCAATCATGGCGGCGCGGTCCGGGACGTGGTTGTAGAGCGACGTCGGGTTGACGTTCAGCTTCTGCGCCACCCGTCGCATGCTGGCGCCGTCGACGCCATGACGATCGATGAGCGCCAGCGCGGTGCGGGCGATCAGATCCCTGTGGAGGAGCGGACGAGGTGGTCGAGCGATGGCGTTCTCCTCTCGGGCTCGGGAACGCGAATCCTTCCCGAGCATAAACCGACAGTGTATGTTTTACCGCGTGTCGGTCGAATGCACAGGCTCCAGTACATGACATCCGGTGATTTCACGGTCGTCGATGCCGACCTCGCTGCCGTGCGCGGCGCTCTGGACAGCGGCGCCGTGACGAGCGTCGAGCTCGTCGCCCGCTACCTCAACAGGATCGGGCACTACGACCGCTCCGGAATCCTGCTCAATGCGGTTCCGGTACTCAATCCGGCGGCGTTCGACGAGGCGCATGCCTCGGACCGGCGCCGGGCGCGCGGAGAGTCCCTCGGACCAATGGACGGAATACCGTTCACGGCAAAGGCCAGCTTCAAGGTTCGCGGCTTGCCGGTGACCGCCGGTTCACCGGCATTCGCCGATCTCGTCGCCGATGACGACGCGTTCGCGGTCGGCCGACTGCGCTCGGCGGGGGCCGTCTGCCTCGGGCTGACGAACATGCCGCCGATGGCTGCCGGTGGCATGCAACGAGGGCTCTACGGTCGCGCCGAGAGTCCCTACTGCGCAGACTATTTGACGTCTGCCTTCGGTTCGGGATCGTCGAACGGCTCGGGAACGGCCACCGCGGCGAGCTTCGGCGCCTTCGGCCTCGCCGAGGAGACCTGGTCATCAGGCCGTGCCCCCGCGTCGAACAATGCGCTCGTCGCCTACACCCCGTCGCGGGGTGTGATCTCCATCCGCGGCAACTGGCCACTGGTCCCGACGATGGATGTCGTCGTCCCCCACACCCGTTCGGTGGACGATCTGCTCCATCTCCTCGACGTCATCGTCGACGACGATCCGGTGCGCGACGGGGACCTCTGGCGGATGCAGGAATGGGTCGAGATTCCTGCCGCCTCGGCCGTGCGACCACCGTCGTTCACCGACCTCGCACCGCTGCCCCTGGAGGGCTTACGCCTGGCGGTGCCGCGGCTCTACATCAACGGCGATCCCGACAGCGCCTTCCCGATCCGCACCCGCGACTCGGTGATGACGTTGTGGCGGGCCATGCGCGACGATCTGACCGCCGCAGGCGCCCACGTCATCGAGACCGACTTCCCAGTCGTGGAGAACTACGAAGGGCTGCATCCGGATTCGCGCACGATGGTCGAACGCGGTGTGGTCCCCGCCGAGTTCCTCGACCGTGAGGTGTGGGATCTGTCGATGTGGGCGTTCGATGCCTTCCTCCGGTCGGTGGCCGATTCGGGGCCCGACGATCTCGCATCCGTGGACGGGTCGCTCATCTTCCCCGCACCGACGGGGGCCCTGCCGGACCAGTACGGATTCTTCCCGTTCGACATCGCCTACGACCTCGCGGAGTACGTCGACCGGGCGCGCGCCGGCATCGTGCCCTTCGACCGAATCCCCTCGGTGGAAGCGGGAATGCGGGGTTTGGAAGAGACCCGGCGCACAGACTTCGAGAAGTGGTTGTCCGACAACGGCTTCGACGCCGTCATCTTCCCTGCGGCTGCAGACGTCGGTCCAGCCGATGCAGACGTCGACGCCGCCTCGGCCGAGGTCGCCTGGCGCAACGGTGTCTGGGTGTCCAACGGCAACCTGGTCCCCCGCCACCTCGGCATTCCCACGGTCACCGTGCCGATGGGCACGATGGACGACACCGGCATGCCGGTCGGCCTGACGCTCGCGGGGCCCGCGTATTCGGACACGACGCTGCTGCGACTGGCCCGCGCCGTCGAGGGCCTTCGGCCGCGGCGCACTCCCCCGCTGCGCACCCCCGCGCTGCCCGGGGAGGCCGTGTTCGACACGTCGTGCCACCCGGCCGACGGCGACATGGGCATCCACGTATCGCAGGTAGCGACCCTTCCCGGCGACGACGGCCGCACCACGCTCACCTTCCGGGTGGACGTCGATGGCGAATTCCCTGCGGAGACCACTGCTTTCGTCGATGGTGAGCGGGTGGCCCTCGACGAGATGACGGGTTCGTGTGTGCTGCCCGCCGGGCGCCATGACCGCGCGCACAGCGAATGGCGCCCGCCCTACGGGCCGCTGATCGTCGTCGTCGCCCGCCGCGAGGACGGAGCTGTCGCGGGTGCGATGGCGACCACCGTAGGCTCACCGCTCTGACCCCCATCGTCGCGCCGAGAAGAGGCATCTGATGACCGAGACCGAGGTGTTCGACTTCTTCGCGCACGCCGAGTTGCCCGCCCCGGGCCTCGCTGTCGACGAGGTCCGCCGCCATCTGCAGGAGTCCTTCTCCGCGGCTTGCGACCTCAAAGAACTGGGGAGTCAACAGGATCAGAATTTCCTGCTCACCGATCAGGACACACGCGAGCCGATCGGCGTGCTGAAGCTGACCAACCCGGCCTTCTCCGAGGCGGAGATCGACCTGCAGAGTCTGGCTGCCGACACCGTTGCCGAGCGCGAGCCGACGCTGCGCATTCCCCGCGTCGTCCTCGGGGCTGACGGCCCGATGTCCGCGTGGTGGGACACCTCTGCCGGTCGACTGCATGCACGCGTCCTCGAGTTCGTGGGCGGCACGACGCTGATGGGATCGGGCTACCTCTCTCCCGCGGCCGTGGCACGGATGGGCGAACTCGCCGCGAAGGTCAGTGTGGCGCTGTCCGATGTCACGCACCCGGCAGCGGGCCGCGTGCTGCAGTGGGATCTGCGCCACGCTGATCGGGTGATCGACACGCTGCTGCGCGACGAGCCGGACGCCCACATCCGCGACCTCGCCGTCTCGGTTGCCGATGCTGCCCGGAGCCATCTCACACCCGTCGCATCCCGGCTTCCCTTGCAGCTCGGCCATTTCGACCTGACCGATGACAACGTCGTCGCCCCGCACGGGCCGTGCGCCCTGCCGGACGGCATCATCGATTTCGGCGATGTCAGCGAGTCATGGGCGGTCGGCGAGATCGCCGTCACCGTCTCGTCGCTGCTCCACCACGACGGGCTGACCCCCGTCGATGCGCTGCCCGCCATCAGTGCATTCCATGCGCGGCGTCCTCTGACCGAGGACGAGGTCGACGCGCTCTGGCCGCTGGTTGCGCTACGCGGCGTGGTGCTCGTACTCAGCGGCCGGCAGCAGGTCCGCATCGACGCACAGAACGCCTACGCCGATTCGGCGCTCGATCGCGAGCTCCTCATCCTCGAGCAGGCGATCAGTGTTCCTTTCCCGGTGATGAGCACGCTGATCCGCGACGCGGTGGACCTGCCCGTTCGCCCCGGACCGGTGTGGAGCGGACCGCCGGTGATCGCCGGCCTCACCGGAGCGACGGTGCTCGATGTCGGTACGACAGCGCCGGTGAACGACGAGGGACGGTGGACGGAGGAGTCGACGCTGGGCGAGGTCGCTGCGACCGCCCTGTCCGAAGGTGCTTCCGCCGTGGTGATTCCGGCATGGCGCCCGCGGCTCACCGGTGCCCCGATGCGCACACCCGCTGCCCCGACGACCGTTTCCACCGCGCTCACGGTCTGGCTCGCGCACGACACCACGCTCGACATCCCTGCGGGTGCAGAGCTCAACCACACCGACGACGGCGTCGTGATCTCGACGGCCGATCACGTGGTCCGGCTGACGGGGTTCTCCCCCAACGGAATCGCACTGCCGGCGAACACGCGAATCGAGCTCCAGCACACGCGCGTGAGTGAGGACCCGGTCCCGCTGCTGGTCGATGCCCGCTCCGTAGGCGGTTGGCGCCGCCTGGCCGGTGACCCTGGCCCGCTGATCGGACTTCCGCCGCAGGCAGGCCAGCGGCGCGACGACACGCTCGTGCGCCGACACCGGGTACTCGCCGACGTCCAGGAGCACTACTACGCCGAGCCTCCCCGGATCGAACGCGGCTGGCGTGAATACCTCGCCGACACCGACGGCCGTGTCTATCTCGACATGGTCAACAACGTCGCGTCCGTCGGGCACGCCCATCCGAAGGTGGTGGAGGCGGCCAGCCGGCAGATGCACCTGCTGAACACCAACTCGCGCTTCAACTACGGCGTGATCGCCGAGTTCGCCGAGCGGGTCTCGGACACCTTGCCCGAGGAGCTCGACACCGTGTTCTTCGTCAACTCCGGTTCGGAGGCAACAGATCTCGCGATCCGCATCGCGATGGCCGCCACGGGCCGTGCCGACATCGTCGCGATGCGGGAGGCTTATCACGGCTGGACGTTCGCCAGCGATGCGGTGTCCACGTCGATCGCCGACAATCCGAATGCGCTGTCCACCCGGCCGGCATGGGTGCACACCGTCGACGCCGCGAACGGCTATCGCGGAGTACATCGCGGCGCCGACGCCGCCAGGTACGCGCCAGAGGCCGTAGCGGTGATCGACGGGCTCGCCGACGTGGGGACACCGCCCGCGGGATTCATCTGCGAGTCGTACTTCGGCAACGCCGGCGGTGTCGCATTGCCCGACGGGTATCTCGATCAGGTGTACTCGGCGGTGCGTCGGCACGGCGGCGTCGCGATCGCCGACGAGGTGCAGGTCGGCTACGGGCGTCTCGGCGAATGGTTCTGGGGATTCCAGCAGCAGGGGGTCGTGCCCGACGTCGTGGCCGTCGCCAAATCGGTGGGCGCCGGACAGCCGATCGGCATCGTCGTCACCCGCCGTGCGATCGCGGCACGCTATCGCTCGCAGGGGTACTTCTTCTCCTCCACGGGCGGGTCGCCGGTGTCGTCGGCGATTGGCCTCGCCGTCCTGGACGTGATCCAGCACGAGGGCCTGCAGGAGAACGCCCGCGTCGTGGGGGCGCATCTGAAGAACCGGTTGTCTGCGCTCTCCGAGTCGCATCCGATCGTGGGAACCGTGCACGGCTCGGGTCTCTACCTCGGTCTCGAATTCGTCCGCGACACAGAAACACTCGAGCCTGCCACCGAGGAGACCGCGGCGATCTGCGACCGCCTGCTGACGCTCGGGGTGATCATGCAGCCCACCGGCGACTACCTGAACGTGCTGAAGATCAAGCCGCCCCTGTGCGTGTCGAGGGAATCGGCGGACTACTTCGTCGACTGCCTCGATCGCGTCCTGGCGACGGGCTGGTGAACCGGCTGACGACCCTGCGTCAGGTCTGATCCAGCACCTCTCCTCGCCGCCGCTCCTCCCACAGCGCCATTCGGGTGCGCGCCGGCTCGCCGATTGCATCCATCACCAGCGGGATCAGCAGTTCGGTGAGCAGAAATCCTGCCGACATGCTCTGGTAGACAGTGCCGACCGTGCTCGAGGCGGCCAGCACGACCTCGGCGTCGGGTGCCACCGGGCAGGCCATGTCGTCGGTGATGAGCAACAGGGTCGCCCCGGCCCGATGAACGACGTCGGCGAGTTCCGCGGCGCTGCGGTGATAACGGTGATAGTCGAAGAGCACGACCACATCTCGTCGGCTGAGGTCCATGATCGTGCCGAGATCGGTCCCCTTGGGGTCCGAGAGTAACCGCACGCCGGGCCGCAACTGCTCGAGATGCGCTGCCAGATAGACGGCCAGGAGGTGGGAGAACCGGCCGCCGTGGAGATGCAGTGGCCGCGTGGTGTCGGCCATCAGCGTCACCGCGGCCTCGAGCGTCGCCACCGGCAACTGCGCCAGCGTCTGCTCGGCGCGCTCGTTCTGCGTACGTGCCTGATGCAGGAGTCGTTCGAGGTGGCTCCCGGCCGGAGGAGGCGCATCGGCGAGCCGGGTCAGTGGCCCGCTCGACTGCCGGGTGAGTTCGGCGCGCAATGCCACCTGCAGACCGGCGAACCCGTCGTATCCCAGTGACTGCGCGAAACGCAGCACCGTCGGCGGGCTCACCTCGGCCCGTTCTGCGAGCCGGGCGGCGCTGCTGAGGCCCGCGCTGGGATAGTCGGCCAGCAGTGCTCTGCCCACCCGACGTTCTGCGCGGCTCAGCCCGGCCAACGCGGCACTGGTGCGCGCGGCCACCGACTCGCTGTGTTCGGTCATGGCGGTCAATCTGCCATGATCGGCCGCACCGTCATCGACAGATCGTCGAGCACGACCTCCGCGACGCTCTCGGGCGGCAGCGGCCGCCACGGCAGATCGCCGAATCCGGTGGAACCGATGACGACCGTCCCGTCGTCGAGACGGGCGACGCGCAACGAGAAATAGTCCTCGAGATGTTCGGCGGGCAGATCGGTCGCGCTGATCTCTTCGATGTCCTCGTCCAGCAACACACTTCGAGCATGCGCGTGCACCGCGATGAGCCGACCCTCCCCCAGCACCAGCGCGTTGAGGCTGGCGTCGGGGTAGATGCCGCGCAACGCAGCGACCGCCCGCCGCACGGCCTCGGCAAGATCGGGGGCCGTTGGCCGGTACTGGCGAATCAGCGCGAAGTAGCGCTCACTGTCGGTGGTGCCTTTCAACGTGGCCATCATCGAGGGGTCCAGCAGCTGGTCGAGCATGGCCATCGGCTTGATCGAGCCGTTGTGGGCCATCGCCAGCCCATCGGCTCCGAACGGGTGGGAGTTCTCCGGCCTGACCGCCAAGCCGTTGGTCGCCCAGCGCAGGTGGACCACCGATGCGCGTGCCGACTCCTTGACCGCCGTGCCGAAGACGGGATCACCGATCGCGCTGTCCGGTGAAACCTCCACGTGCGGAACGTCATCGGGCTCGAGCATAGAGGCGACGCCCCACCCGTCACCATGGATCTTCGTCAGCGCGAGGAAGTCGGTTAGTACCGCCTGACCCACGACATCGGCCACCGAGGTCGGTTCGGCCGACGCAACACCCAACAGCCGGCACATCGGCAACCCCGTTCGTCGGATCTAATGAATCGATCATAAACAGACAAAGTTAAAGACTCTGAAACATTTATGACATAGCGTGAACGTGACCGCCACCGCCCGAGGAGTTCCGAGGAGTTCGTTGCCCATGCAGGACCCCGACGTGACCGCGTACGCCGACACGCTGCGCGAGGAGGGCGTCGCGATCATCGCGGGCTCCGTCACTGACCTCGCGGGCGTGACCCGGGCCAAATACGTACCGACATCACGGCTCGGGGCGTTCACCCGGTCCGGGATGGGGGTGTCGCCGTCCTGGAGCGTGTTCTGCGTCGACAGCGGTATCGCTTTCACCCCGACGATCGGGGTCGCCGGTGATCTGCGGATCCGGATCGACCCGGAGGAGGTACGGGTCGTCGAGGACGGGGTGGGATGGGCGCCGGGCACGTTGACCGATCAGCACGGTCGACCCGCACCCCTGTGCACCCGGACCCGGCTCGTCATGGCCGAACGCGCAGCCGCCGAGCAGGGCCTGCAGGTGCAGATGGGTGCAGAACTGGAATGCACGATGCTGGCCACCGATGCCGGCCCCGCGACGACCGAGCCGTGGTCGCCCTACGGAATCAGGACCTCGCTGGACCGCTCGGGCTTCCTGGTCGACCTCGCCGTGAGCGCGCAGCGCGCCGGCCTGTCCGTCGAACAGCTGCACACCGAGTACGGACATGACCAGCTCGAGATGTCGTTGGCCCCGGACACGCCCGTCGCCGCGGTGGACGCCGTCATCCTGGCGCGCATCGTGCTCAGCCGCGTCGCCTCCCGCCACGGTCTGCGAATCTCGTTCTCACCGGTGCCTTTCGACGGTGCGGCCGGCAACGGGGCGCACCTGCACCTCTCCCTGTCCGATGCGCAGGGGCCGCTGCTGTCCGGAGGTACCGGACTCCACGGTCTGCGCGGAGCCGGCGGGCACGCGATCGCCGGTGTCATCGACACCCTGCCGGACCTGATCGGTGTCTATGCCGGCTCGGTCGTCTCACCGCTGCGCCTCAAACCCGGCAACTGGGCGGGCGCCACCGCGTGCTGGGGGCTCGAAAACCGAGAAGCAGCCGTCCGTTTCGTCGCTGCCACACCCGGTAACCCGCACGGGGCGAACATCGAGTGCAAGCTCATCGATCCCAGTGCGAACCCCTACCTGGCCGCCGCGGCGTTTCTGGGGAGCGCCCTGCGCGGGATCGATCGCGCCCTGGAGCTGCCGGAGGAGATTCCGGAGAATCCGGCCCAGTCGGACTTCTCGACCCGACCGCTGCCGCTGGCCCAGCGGGAGGCGCTCGACGCGATGGAGACCTCGCAGGTCGCCGCCGAGCTGCTGAGTACCGACATCGTGGACGCGCTTTTGGCCGTGCGTCGATACGAGCAGAAGACCTACGGGGACCAACCGCCAGAACAGATCTGCGACGCCGTCCGGCTCGCCTGGACCTGCTGAGATGAAGGAGACATCCGTGACCGCAGGAACATCTGATGCGCCCGATCAGATCCCGCACCGCCGACTGCCGTTCTGGGTCGCGCTCGCGTTGTCCGTCGCGCTCGTCGGCCCGACGCTGGCCATGTCGGGCAACGGCCAGGGACTGATCGGGACCGTCGGCAAGTCCATCCCGCTGGTGTTCCTCATCGGCCTGGTCGGCGTCTCCCTCGTCGGGTACAGCTTCGTGCGCCTGACACGGCACCTGAACCACGCCGGCTCCGCCTACGGACTGGTGGGCGGCACCATCGGCCCGCGCACCGGGTTCTTCTCCGGCTTCGCGATGCTGGGCGCCTACTGGGGGTTCTCCATCGGCACGCTGGCGCTGACCGCGGCGTTCGTGAACTCGTTCATCGCCGCGCTGCAGCCCGGCGTCGACGATCCCTACCAGGTGCCCTGGTTGATCGTTGTCGTCATCGGCGCGGTCATCTCGTTCCTGCTGTCCGGCCGCGACATCCAGCTTCTCGCCAAGATCCTGCTGGCCATCGAGGGCATCGGCATCCTCGCGATGATCGTGCTCGTGGTCGCGATCTTCGCCAAGGGTGGCGCGCCCACCACGGGCATCGACTTCTCGGTGTTCTCCTTCTCCGGCGGCGACGTCTCCAGCTCCGCGGTGCTCGCCGGCGTGGTGGCCGCGTTCCTGTCGTGGGCGGGTTTCGAGGCGTGCGCCTCCATGGGCGAAGAGACCGACGACCCGAAACGCAACATCCCCCGCGCCCTGGCCGGCACGCTGATCCTCACCGGTGTGCTGTTCGTCGTGGTGATGTTCGCCCAGGTCGTCGGATTCGGCACCGACGCAGCAGGTTTAGAAGCATTCCAGAGTTCGGGCAACACGCTCGGCGACCTCGGCGGGACCTACATCGGCCAATGGTTCTCCCTGGTCATCATCTTCACCGCGGTCGTGTCCGCGTTCGGCTGCCACCTCGCCACCTCGGCGACCTCGGGCCGGATGCTCTACGCCTTCGGGCGCGACGGCTTCGGCCCGAAAGCGCTGGCGCACATCCACGCCGACACCGGCGGCCCCCGTCGAGCCACCTGGCTCGTGGTCGTCGTCGCCCTCGTCGTCGACCTGATCTGCGGCGCCACCGGCTGGCCCGACATGGGCACCGGGAACGACGCGATCGACGCCTACTTCCTGTTCGCCGTGGCGGGTTCGGTCTGCCTGATGGTGTGCTACCTGCTCGTCGAACTCGCCGCCGCCTACTTCGTCGGAGCGCCGAAGTTCATGCCGGTACACAACGGCGCCGGCAAGATCGCGGGCCTGGTCCTGCCCCTGCTCGGCGCGGTCGTGATCGTCACCGTGCTGTGGTTCAACGTCAAAGACGCCGAAAGCTGGTCAGCAGCACCGCTGCTCGGCCTGTACTGGTGCGCCCTCGGCCTCGTCATCGCCGTCGCACTCTCGGGCATCGCCAAACGTGTCGGCGAATCACTGGCGACGGAACTGAACATGGGCTCGGACGGGGCACCCACCGCTGACTCCACCCGATCTGCGTGAGCACGCTCTACGCCCGCGACGAGGCCGTCATCGCCGGCATCGAGAAACTGCGCTTCTTCCCGCTGGAAGTGGAGTCCGGGCACGGCTGCATCCTCGTGACCCCCGACGGCCGCGAACTGCTGGATCTGTCTGCCACGTGGACGGCCTCCGGGTTGGGACACGGCCATCCCGCGGTCGTCGACGCGGTCAGCCGCGCCATCCGCACCGCACCCGGTTCGGGGGGACTCTCCGCGGTTCACCCCGACTCCGTCGGCCTAGCCGAGGACCTACTCTCCCTGGTGCCCGGCAGCGGCGAGCGACGGGTCTACCTCGGCCACGCCGGGTCCGACGCCAACGACGTGGCGCTGCGCGCGTGCCGGCACGCCACCGGACGGAAGACCGTGGTGGCCTTCGAGCACAGCTACCACGGCGGTGTCGGTGTCGCGATGGGCGTATCCGGTGTGCACGTCGATGCCGGCGTGCCCGCCGATCCGGAAGCAGTGTTCCTGCCCTATCCCAACCCGTTCCGGCCCGGGCCGGAAGGCATCGATGCCGATGTCGCGCAATGCCTTTCGCTGGCCGAACAGCACCTCGCCGGCGGCCGGGTGGCCTGCCTGATCGTCGAGCCCATCCTCTCCGACGGCGGCCTCGTGGTGCCGCCAGACGGGTTCCTCGCCCAGTTGCACCAGATTTGTCGGCGCCACGACGTCCCGATGATCTGCGACGAAGTGAAGATGGGCCTGGGTAGGCCCGGCACTCTGCACGCATTCGAGCACGACGGCGTCGCGCCCGACATCGTCACCTTCGGCAAGGTGCTCGGCGGTGGACTCCCCCTGTCCGCAGCGGTCGGACCGGCCGCGATCCTGGACAAGCCCCCGGCCGCCGCGCTGCTGACCACCGCGGGCAACCCGGTGTGCACAGCGGCTGGACGCGCCGTGCTCAAGACCGTGGTGGAAGAAGGGCTCGTCGAGAACGCCGCCATAGTGGGAGCCGTGCTCGCCGATGCCCTGCGCGCCCTCGTCGATGCCCCCGGCGGTGACCGCATCGGCGACGTCCGCGGTCGCGGGTTGGCGATCGGGCTCGAGCTCGTCGACCCCGCCACCGGTGACCGGGACCCCCGGCTGGCCGCCGCGGTGGTCTACCGTGCCTGGGAGCTGGGTGCGGTCGTGTACTACGTCGGTGGGAACGTCCTGGAGATCACCCCGCCGTTGGTGCTCACCGAAGCGCAGGCAGCGACGGCGGCGGACATCCTCGGGACGGCCATCGCCGATGCGGCTGCCGGAAAGGTCGACGCGGAGGAGGTCGCGCAGTATGCCGGGTGGTGAGCTGGATGACGTGTTCGCGGGAATCGAGGCGTCGGTTCCCGACGGACTCGCCGACCACCTGCGGACGGTCTCGCTGATCGACCACCACGTGCACGGCACGTTCACCGAGGACATCGACCGGGCCACCTTCGAGTTCTCGATCAACGAGGGGTCCAACGACCCGGTGCCGCCGTGGATGACCAACTTCGACTCGCCACTCGGGTTGTCGATACGACGTTGGTGCGCACCACTTCTCGGCCTGCCGGCGCGGACCGACGCGGAAACGTACTGGAAACGCCGCTGTGAGTTCGGCGCCGACGAACTGGCCGCGACGATGCTCCGCGCCGCCGGCGTCTCACGCTGGATCGTCGACACCGGCTTCAAGGGCGACCTGCTCACCTCGCACCATCGACTGGCCGAGCTCGCTGCCGGACGATCGTCGGAGATCGTGCGACTCGAGCGGGTGGCCGAGGACCTTCTCGACAGCGGAACGTCCCCACAGGACTTCCCCGACGCGATGCGGGCCGCACTCGCGGCCGCAGCGGCCGACCCGACCGTGGTGGGCACCAAGACGATCGTGGCCTACCGCACCGGATTCGACATCGACTGGACCCGGCCAGGTGACGCCGACGTCGTCGCGCGCGCGGGCGCGCTGGCGGCTCGCCAAGGCCCCTCGCGCATCGACGATCCGACGCTGATCGCGTTCGGCGTGCACGAGGCAGCCGCACACGGACTACCCCTGCAACTGCACGTCGGTTTCGGTGACCGCGATCTCGATCTGCACCGGTGTGACCCGCTGCTGTTGCTTCCCCTGCTGCGGATCATGCCGCCGGTGCCCGTACTGCTGCTGCACTGCTACCCCTTCCACCGCCAGGCCGGCTATCTGGCACAGGCTTTCGACCACGTGAACTTCGACGTCGGCCTCTCGATCAACTACCTGGGTACGCGGTCCACCGGTCTGGTGGCCGAGGCGCTCGAAGTCGCCCCGTTCGCCAAGCAGCTCTACTCCTCGGACGCGTTCGGCCCGCCCGAGCTGCACGTGTTGGGCTCGGTGCTGTGGCGCCGCGCCATGGGTGTCGTGTTGGGCGACTGGATCCGGTCGGGTGACTGCGCAGAAGCCGACGCGATCCGCATCGTCGACATGATCGGCACGACGAACGCGCAACGCGTCTATGGACTTTGACGTCGATGAGCAGTGACCACAGCCGGGCGCCGCTGCTGGAGTCGCTGCGGTCGTTCGTCGAGCGCGATCAGGCGCCGTTCTACTCCCCCGGTCACAAGGGTGGCCGCACCTTCGATCCGTGGTTCCGGGCCAACGTCGCGGCGCTGGACCTGAACAACCTGCCCGACACCGACACGCTGCACTGTCCCGAGGGACCCATCCTCGCGGCCGAGCAGCTGATCGCCGACGCCTGGGGTGTACCACAGAGTTTCGTGATGGTGCAGGGCTCCACCGGCGGCAACATCGCCGTAGCGTTGACCGCACTGCACCCCGACGAACCGGTGCTCGTCGCGCGCAACGCACACAAGTCGGTGCTCGCCGGGCTCGTCCAAGTCGGCGCCCGGCCGATATGGCTGGAACCCCGGTGGGACGATCGGTTCGGCGTCGCCCACGGGCTCGACGTCGCCGTCGTCGAGAAGGCACTGTCCGAGACCGGTGCGCGCGCACTGTGGGTGCTGCACCCCACGTATTACGGCACCACCGGGGACATCGTCGCCCTGGCGACGCTGTGCCGGGAGCGTGGAGTGCGTCTGCTGGTCGACGGAGCGCACTCGCCGCATTTCGCCTTCCATCCCGACTTGCCCACTGCCGCAGAGCGTTCCGGTGCCGCAGCCACCGTGCAGTCGGTGCACAAGATCCTCTCCGGACTGAGCCAGGCCGCGGTGCTCCACGTCGACACTGCGCAGCTCGACGAGGCGTCGGTGCGGCGCTCGCTGCAACTCGTCCAGACGACGAGCCCGCACTTCGCGATCATGGCGTCGATCGACGTGGCGCGCCGGCAGATGGTCACCGACGGGCGAGCCCTACTGGACGACGCGCTGAGCCGGGCGCGCGGCGCTGCGGAAAAGCTGGCGAAGATCCCGGGGTTGACGGTGCTGCGACCGCAGGATCTCGCCGGTGCCGGGACAGGACTCCATCAACTGGACGAGACGAAGCTGTTGATCGGCGTGACCACTGTCGACGCCGACGCCCGCGACATCCTCTCGCGCCTCAACCGCGTGCACGGCGTGCAGCCCGAACTCGCCGGCACCGGACATCTTCTCTGCATCAGCACGATCGGAAACACCGATACCGACTTCGACCGGCTCACAACCGCTTTCGCGGAAGTTTCCGCGCATTTCGGGCAGCGGCGCGGCGAGATCGCCGGCACGTGGACCGCCGACCTGCTCGCCGTGCGACCCGAGGTGGTGCTCACCCCGCGCGAGGCCTTCTTCGCTGCCCGGTCGACCGTCGCGCTGGCCGACTCCGTCGGTCGCATCGCCGCCGAGGCCATCACTCCGTATCCCCCCGGCATCCCGCTGGTGATGCCCGGTGAGCGGCTCAGCGCCGACGTCATCGGCCTACTCAGTGCACTTCGCGCGGCGGGCAATCCGATCAGCGCTTCGGACCCGACGCTGGACTACGTGACGACGGTGCGCTGAGCCATGCGGGAGCACGCGGCGGTCCTGATCACCGGAATGTCGGGCGCGGGCAAGACCACGGCACTGAACGGACTGGCGCAGCGCGGCTTCGCCACCGTCGACACCGACGACGGGCCGTGGATCGAGCTCGTCGACGGCGAACCGCTGTGGCGGGAGTCGCTCATCGATCAGCTGCTCGAAAAGCCCCGTACTGCAGCACTGTTCGTGGTGGGTACGGTGGCCAACCAGGGTGTGTTCTACGAGCGTTTCGACGCCGTCGTCCTCCTGAGCGCGCCCAGCGCAGTCACCTTCGCGCGCATCGCGACCCGAACCGAGAACCCCTTCGGGAAGACCGAGTCCGAGCGTCGTCAGATCGCGCGCGACATCGCCGAAGTGGAGCCGTTGCTGCGGCAGGCGGCGACGCATGAGATCGTCACGACGTGCCCGGCCGACGAGGTCGTCGACAGACTGGCCGCCATCGCGGCCGCGGTCACCCGCCGGTGAGTTCCTGCGCGAGCATCACCAGAATGCCGCTGGGGCCTCGGATGTAGGTGAGCTTGTAGACGTCCTGGTAGTTCGCCACACCACGGAGGGGATGGCACCCGTGCCGGGCCGCAATGGCCAGCGCTTCGTCGAGGTCGTCGACGGAGAAAGCCACGCGGTGCATGCCGATCTCATTGGGCAGCGTCGGCTCGGTCGCGATCGCGGTCGGGTGGATGTACTCGAAGAGTTCGAGCCTGCCGTGGCCGTCCGGTGTCTGCAGCATCGCGATCTTCGCGTGATTGCCGTCGAGTCCTACCGCGGTGTCGGTCCACTCACCGCTGACGGTGTCACGACCCACGAGCGAGAGACCCAGATCGGTGAAAAAGGCGATCGCCGCATCGAGATCGGATACCGCGATGCCGACGTTTTCGAGCCTGATGGCCATGGTAGGCATGCTACGGCGACTGGAAGGGAGACTGCGTGCGCCGCATCGTGATTCTGAGCGGTATCGCGCTGATCTTGCTTGCGGCGTTTGCCGTCGCGCCGGCCCTACTGGTGGGCAACGGACTCGCCTCCGTGAGCGGCAACGCGCCCCTCACGCACGCGTTCGCCGTCGAACTCACGACATTCTGGAACGCGGACGCATCCGGTGTGACACCCGCGCTCGCCGACCTGATCGACCTTTGGCGCCGGTGGCACGCCCTCAAAGTCGTGATCTCCGTGCTCTTCACCGCGACGACTATCGCGCTGTCCGCGACGTTGTGGAGGCAGTTCCTCGCGCCCGGTGTGTCCGCGCGGCGACGTTGGGTCAGCGGAGCGAGCGCTGTGGCGACGAGCATGCTGATCCTGTGCGGACTCGTTGCGATAGCCGCCAATGTCCAGGCCACGGCGGCGCCGCTGTCGGCGCTGTTGCCGCTGCTGCCCTCCGATCCCCTTCCCGGTGATCTCCGGAGGGCCATGAGCCAGATTCGCGACGGACTCACCAACGCCGACAGCGCTTTTGCCGATAGACCCGCCCTCGCCGTGATGATCGACAGTCAACGCACGTATCTTGCGGCGCTGGCCGCGGCGGCCACCGGGTCGGCGATCGTCTGTGCGGGGTGCGCCGGGTATGCCGCGCGCCGGCTCTCACGCGGTCTCGGGATCGCGGGGGCGGTGGTGACCGCTGCTGTCGTGGCCGCCGCCGTGCTGGCGTGGATGTCTGTCGGCGACGCCGTCGACTCGCTGCTGGGTGTGTTCACGGTCGGTTGACACCGAACCGGAGGTGGACGACTCCAGGTGCCTCGAGCACGCGTTCGAGGCGCAGGGCGGGATCGCCGAGCGGGAAGCCGTCGAAGAGCCGCTCTCCGGAGCCGAGTAGCACCGGGTTGAGCTGCAGGTCGATCTCGTCCACCAGACCGGCACCGATGGCCTGCCGCGCACACGACGCACCGCCCGCGATCGAGATGGCGCGGTCGCCGGTCACCGTTTCGGCCTGCGCATAGGCCGCCTCGATCCCCTCGGTCACGAAGTGGAACGTCGTGCCACCAGCCATCTCGATGGGGTCGTGCGCGTAATGCGTCAGCACGAACACCGGGCAGTGATACGGCGGCTCGTCTCCCCACCACCCCCGCCATCCGGAATCGTCCCAGGGACCGCGAATCGGACCGAACATGTTGCGGCCCATGATGACCGCGCCCATTCCGTCCATCATGTCGGACACCACCTGCCGATTCGCGGGGTGCTCCTTTTCCGGTCCGAGATGCCACCCGTGCAACTGTTCACCGCCGATCCCGAGTGGATGGTCTCGGTCCTGATGCGGGCCGGCGACGAAGCCGTCGGCAGAGATCGACATCGACAGATGTGTTCGGGGCACAGCTTCTCCGATCAAGGGTGCGGGCGGTCGCCATAGTGACTCACCCGACCGGCAGAACTCATCGTCGCCGGAGAATCTGGTGGACGCGTCAGCGGTTGCGGCTGACAGCGCGGTGGCCGGACCGGCACGATAGGACCAATGGACGTGTGCGTGGTCGGGGCCGGCCCGGCGGGAGTGGCATTGGCTGGGGCGTGTCAGCGCCTGGGTCTGACCACGGCTCTGGTCGACGTGGCGCCGGAGCGGCCCTGGACGGCGACCTACGGCATGTGGGCGCCCGAGCTGCCGCCCGACCTGCCGGCCGACGTCGTCGCCGCACGCGCGGCGGGCAGGGTGGTCGCACTGACCGACCGGCTCCTGGGCTGGGAGTACGCCGTCCTCGACGTCCCCGCCCTGCAGTCACACCTGTCCGGCGGGCTCGACGGAGTGCGCGTGTGCTCCGGACGCGTCGTGGGGTCCCCGCAGCCTGGCGTCGTGGCACTCGCCGACGGCACGGAGATCCGGGCGTCGGTCGTCGTCGACGCCGGAGGCCAGGCCCGACCCCTGAACACGCGGCGTAGAGGTCGGGAGCGCGCCGCCCAGACCGCCTACGGAATGTTCCTCGACGAACAGGCCGCCGCGCCGCTGATCGTCCCGGGTGAAGCCCTGTTCATGGACTGGCGCCAGGAGCACGGCGAAGACGGCTGGCCGACATTCTTGTACGTCATCCCCCTCGGCGGCGGCCGCGTGCTGGTCGAGGAGACCTCGCTGGCCCGACGGCCGGGCCTACCGCTGCCCGTCCTCCACCGCCGCCTCTGCGCCCGCCTCGCCCGCTACGGCATCGTCCCTCCCGACGACGCGCCGGTGGAGCGGGTGGCGTTCACCGTGGACCATCCTCGGCACCGCGCTGCCGGTGTCCTGGGGTTCGGCGCCGCCGCGCCGCTGATCCACCCGGCGACCGGTTTCAGCCTCGCCACATCGCTGCGCCTCGCGCCTCAGGTGGCGGCGGCGGTGGCGACACACCTGCCGCGCGGGCCCGAGCGCGCGATCGCCGCCGCCCGCGACACGGTGTGGCCGCGCAGCGCCCGGGTCGTCCATCATCTGCGCCGCGTCGGGCTGGAAGCTCTGCTCCGGATGCCGCCCGCCGAAGTCCCCGCGTTCTTCGAGCAGTTCTTCGAGCTCCCCGACCGGCACCGCTGGACGTACCTCACCGCGCGCGACGACATGGCAGGCAACGTCGCAGCGCTGACCCACCTCTTTCGGGAGTCCAACCGGCAGCTGCGCGGTCACCTCGTCAGGCCCGCGCTGCTGCCCCCGCTGCCCAGCAACGAGCGCGTTCTCAACTAGCGGCCCTCAGGCCACTTGATCGTCGGGTGGTGCGGGTCCGCCGGGTTCCGACGGGTCGGCGGCTTCCGTCGGACCTTCCTCCACCTCGTCAGGGCGCAGGAGGCGTTCGGGGGTGTGGTGGGTGTTGATGCGGGTTTGCCCGGTGTCCAGGTTCGGTGGTGGGGTCCATTCAACTTCGTGACGGGCGTTCATCGACGTGGTCCAGCCGCCGGGTGCGACGGCGCGGTTATCCGGTGGGCAGGCCAGGCCGAGGTCGTCGATATTCGTCAACCCACCGTCGGCCCAATCGGCGGTGACGTGATGGACCTGGCAGCCATACGCCCCGACCGGGCAGCCGGGTTTGGTGCAGCCACCCTCACGGGCGATCAACATGATTCTTTGCGCCGCTGAAGCGGTGCGCCGCGCCCGGAACAGGTCCAGGGCGGAGCCGGTGGCCCGGTCGAAGACCGCCAAATAGTGGGACGCGTGGGCGCCCATCCGGATCACGTCCTTGATCGGCAGCCGCGTGCCGCCACCAGTAACGCCGATCCCGGCGCGGGATTCCAAGTCTTGCAAGGTGGTGCGCACGATCACCGTCACCGGTAACCCGTTGAGCTGCCCGAGTTCCCCGCTCATCAACGCGATCCGCCCGACGGCGAGCAGGGCGTCATGTTGGCGTTGGGCCAGGCTGCGGTGATCATTGTCGATCTGTGCCTGCGTCGGGGTGCCGGAGATGCACGGCTCCTCGTCGTCGGAGTTGCACATGCCCGGGGCGGCGTATTTGGCGAAGATCGCCTCCCACACCGCCGCAGCCTCCGGCGTCAAATCCGCCCACCACGCCGTCATCCCGTCCCGACCCTGACGCGACTTCTTCACACCCCTCTTGCGGGTGCGTTCGGTGTCGTCGGGTTCGGGCCCGTCCTGATCGAGCAGAAACAGCTCGAGATCGGCAGCGTCCTGGGTGGCTTTCGGACCGGCCCCGGTGGCGATACGCACTACGTCGGCTTCGAACTGATCGCGCGTGGTCGTATCCACGAAGCCGGGCAGCTTGTCGACGGCTTTACGGATGATCTCCACATGCTCTTGAGTGATCCGACCCTGCTCTTGGGCCGCCGCGGTCGCCTCCAACACCGGCGGCAACGGCGTTCCGGTCAGCGACACCCGCGGTGCGAGCAAGGCGGCCTCGGTCAACCGACGGTTCGCCTCCGGGCCACTGATGCGGTAGCGGATGGCGAGGACGTCTTTCCAGTTCTTGGCGCCCATCTTCTGCGGGGTGGTCTCGACCTGCAGCCGCGCTAGCGCCCGATTGCGGGCCGCCGGCAGCCGGCACCCGGCTGCTTCGATCTCGTCGAGCAGCTCGACCACGTCGGCGGCGGTCGCGAGGTCCAGATCGGCAGCGAGCACGCCATCGACCGCGGCCCGTAGGACCGCCACCGCCTCCCGCACCCCAACCATGATTCGAACATACGTGCGACCACCGACAGATCTCGATGTCGCTCGACGTCACCTCTGAAGACATCGTTGACGGTTCGGAGAATCATGTTGGTTTCACTGCTGCCGTGCGCGGTGCCGATCTTCTGCACCAAGCACGGCGTCTCTCGATTCCTCGTCGAGCACACCCGCCTCGAAGCCGTCCCGGTCAGACGCCTAGTTCATCTGATCGAGCACCACGGTCGCCCGGAACCCACACAGCACCAGGATGTGCATGATGTAGAGCCACAGCGCCAGCGCGGTCACCGCGCCCACGATGGGCAGACCACCGAACGGAGCAGACCACGGGATCGGGATCGCCAGGAACAACACGAAGCCCTGCAGGAAACCCGACAGGATCGAGCCGGTGGCGAACGCGCCGATCGCCAATGCGCGCCACCCGATGCGACCGGGCCCGATGAGCCCGAACACCCCGAGCAACGCTGTCGACACGGTCACCCACACGATGTGGAAGGCCACGAACACTCCCCACACCAGCGACCACCCGCCCGCTGTGTACAGCGGTCCGACGTACGGCGCCGACAGCAGCACCACCAGGACCAGGAACGGTGCCACGGCCGCCACCCCCAGCAGGCCGGCCCGACCCCGCCACCCCGTCAGCGAATCCGGCTCCGCCGACATCTGAACGAAAGCCCGCCGCAGCCCCTCCCCGTACAGACTCGCGGGGAACAGCACGACCAGCGCCTGCACCCACGACATCGACAGCGCCACCCGGGTCAGGGTGCGCAACGCCTCCGGAGTGCCGTGCCCGCCGGGTAACCCGTCGATCGCCGCCGTCATGGCCGTGGTGACCGTGTCGTGGCCCGCCAGAGCGCCGACGGCCCACAGCGCCGCCAGCGCCAGCGGCACCAGACCGATGACCCCGAAGTACGTGGCGCCGGCCGCCCACAGCGCGAGATCGCTGCCCGGGAACGTCGTTCGGACGCCCGAGGCGAACTGCCGCAATCGACTCACGGCATGTCCTCCTTCGGTCGCGGGCCGCACTGGCAGGCTGACACCATGTGCCTTGACATACCCGCCAGACCCGGCGGCGACGATGCAGGGTGGTCGCAGCTGCACGGCGGCGTGCAACCGTCACCGGTGGTGCGCGGGTGGTTGCGCATCATGCGGGCACTGTCCGCGGGACCGGTCTCCCGCATTCCGCCGGACGTCCTGTCGCTGGCAGGAGTGCTCGCCCTGGCAGCGGCCTTGGCCGCCGTGGTCGTGCTGGGATGGCCGGTCGCCGTCGTTCCCCTGGTGCTGATCGCCGGAGTGCTCGACGGGCTCGACGGGGCTGTTGCGTTGGGTACCGGCCGGGCCCGCCCGATGGGCGCGCTCGTCGACTCGGTGGCCGACCGTATCGGTGATCTGCTGCTCGGCGCCGTGTTGTACGCGCTGGGCGCGCCGCTGGGCTGGGTGCTCGCGGCGGTCACGTCGGTGATGTTGCTCGAATACGTACGGGCCCGCGCACAGGCGATCGGCATGCCGGGTGTCGGAGCCGTCACCGTCGCCGAGCGTCCGACCCGCCTCATCGTGGTGGCGCTGGCGGCAGGGGCGGTCGCGGTGCTGCCGTCCGGGGCGCCGGGGCTGGGCTGGCAGTGGGCAGGAGTGTTCACGATCGTGTGGACCGCGGTCGGCGTGGTCGGGATGGCTCAGCTGCTCCGCGGGATTCGCCGGTCGATGCCCGCGAGGTTCCCGCCGGACCGATGAGACCCGCGACGATCTCGGCCGACATCAACACCAGAGGGATGCCGCCGCCGGGGTGAGCCGACCCGCCGACCAGGAACAGGCCGGGGATCGGGCTGCGGTTGGCAGGGCGGCGAAGCGCGGCCCGTGGACCGTGGGATGCGGTGCCGTAGATCGCGCCGCCCGGAGCGCCGGTACGGCGTTCCAGCTCGGCCGGGGTGATGACCTCGACGAAACGTAGCCGGGGCCGCACATCTACACCGCGCTCGGCCAGCACGTCGAGGATGTGCTCGGCGTAGATGTCGGCGAGGCTGTCGGCGTCCCAGTCCATGCCACCCGCCGGATCGTGGGCCGGCGCGTTGACCAGGACGAACCAGCCTTCGGCATCGTCGTCCGGTCGCAGCGCCGGGTCGTCGGGGGCGTGTACGTACACCGTCGGATCGGCGACCGGGGCCGGGTGCGGCCCGAAGATGGCGTCGAACTCGGCGTCGTAATCGCGGGGAAAGAAGATGCGGTGTGCCACGCCGGGCTCTCGACCGGACAGGCCGAGCATCATCACGAACCCGGCCATCGAGCGGGGTGTCCGGCGTAACCGCCGGGCCAACCGCGCCGGCGCGTGGGCCAGCCTGCCGTACAGCTCGTCGGCGTCCGCGTCGCTGACCACCACGTCAGCGGTCACCGTCGCTCCGCCGCAGCGCACGCCGTACACCCGGCCGCCGCCCGTCACCACCTCGTCGACCCGACAATCGGTCCGGATGTCCACGCCGAGCTCCGTGCAGCGTCGGGCAACCGCCTCGACGATCCGGCGCAGCCCGCCGGAGACGTACCAGGCGCCGAACTCCTGCTCGACGAACGAGGTGACGGCCAGGACCGACGGCGTGCGCCTCGGATCGGAGCCCGAATAGGTCGCGTAGCGGTTCAACCACACACGCAACCGGGGGTCGGCGAACGCCGCGCGGCCCAGTCCGTCGATGGTGCGCCACGGAGCGACCGCCTTCAGGTCGGCCGGCCGTGCGCTCATCCGGGCCAGCGCAGGCAATGAAATCGGTTGCCGCAGAACGGGTTCGCCCACGAGCTCCCACAGTCGCCGCGATCGCTCGTGCAGACGGCGCCAGGACTCCCCCGCGTCGCGGCCCAACGCGTCGTCGATCGCCGCCCCCACCTCGGTCGGATCGTGCGGCAGCGTCAGCTCGGTGCCGTCGGCGAAGAGGTACGTGCACGCCGGGTCCACCCGCTCCACAGGCAGCTCGGAGGGGCCGCCGGTGGCGGCGAACAGATCGGTCAGCAGGCCCGGCATGGTCAGCAGCGACGGCCCGGTGTCGAAGGTGAAGCCGTCGCGCTGAAAGATCCCGAGCTTGCCGCCCACGCTCGAGGCCGCCTCGCACACGGTGACCTGATGACCGAGTGCGGCGAGCCGCGCCGCGGCGGCCAATCCGCCCAAGCCGGCACCGATCACCACCACGCGACTCATACGGTCCGGCCTTTCCACCGCAGGGTGCCGCGCCGTCGGCCACGCCACGACGAGCTCAGTAGCCCCAGCAGAGCAAGCACGGACACCGGGTGGCTGGCGGCGTCGAGCAGCTCCCCAGCGCCGCCGCGCCCACACCATCGGCGCGCAGGCACCCGGCCGGCAACGGCCGCCACGTAGCCGAGCGCCCCGACCCGCGAGCCGGTCAGCGCCGCCGCGGGCGGCACGACGTACACCAGGCACAGGGCTGCGCCGACGGCCGCGGCACCGAGTGGAGATCCGAACGCGGCCCACAGCGACTTTCGGTAGCCGGCGCTGAGTTCGCGGCCGGTCGCATACATCCGGCAGGTGGCGACGCCGGATCCGTCGGCGACCGCGGTGCGTCCCCCGCTGATCCGCACCGCCCGCGCGAGCCCGATGTCGTCGAGCACGGCATCGGCCACCGAGGCCCAACCGCCCGCGCGGGCCAGCGCGTCGGCGCGCATCGCCAGGAACTGCCCGTTGGCCACCGCCAGCGACGGCCGCCGCGAACGTTCCGCGATTCGCAGCGGCACCGTCGTCAACCACGACCATGCCAGCAGCGGCTGCACCAGGTGCCCCAGCACGCCCGCCGCCACCTGCCGCGGCCACACGCTGACGAGATCCGGGGCCTGCGCTCCCTGCAGCATCGCCGCGGCCCCCGCGACAGCGGACGGCGCGAGGACCACATCAGCGTCGACGTAGACCAGGATGTCGCCACGCGCCGCCGCGGCCAGCTGCGCACACGCGTGTGGCTTCCCCAGCCAGCCGTGCGGCAGCGCTGATCCGGTCAGAACCTTCACTCGGGGGTCGTCACCGGCGGCTCGCCGGACGACCTGGGCTGTACCGTCGGTCGATCCGTCGTCGAGCACCAGGATCTCGGCGTCCGGCAGCCCGAGCTGCGCCAGCACCGAGCAGATGGTGGGTGAGATTCGGTGCGCCTCGTCGCGAGCCGGAATCAGCACCGACACCGTCGCCGCCACCGGTTTCGGCTGTTCGTCCGGACGGCGCAGAAGACGCAGATTCACCAGCTCATGAGCGGTGCCCAGGCAGGCGAGCGCCGATCCGACCGCCGTCGCGGCGCGTAGGATTTCGACAAGGCGCGCATCGGGCACCTGCAAACTCTACGCAGTTCGGCGATGGCGCAGCGCCGGCGGCACGGGCCGCACGGCCAGTCAGACTCTCGAGGTGGAGGTTCTGCCGGTGGCGGTTGCGGTACGCAGCGCCGACACTGCGGCGGTGCGCTGGCGCCCCGTGGTCTGGGCGCTGGTGATCTCCGCCGTCGTCGTGCAGATCGTCTATCCGTTGATGCCCGAAACGTGGCGCACCCCGGTGACGGTGTGCAGCGTCGCGATCTTCTTCCTCGCCTCGCTGGCCGACGTGGGCCGGGTGCACGGACCGCGCGGGGCGCTCACCCTGGCAGCCGTCGCGGGCGGGGGTGGTCTGATCGCCGAAGCGATCGGCGTCTCCACCGGGTTTCCGTTCGGGGCATACACCTACACCGGCACGCTGGGCCCCGAGGTGCTCGGCGTTCCGGCGATCGTGCCGATGGCGTGGGTCATGATGGCCTGGCCCGCCCTTGTCGTCGGGCGCACCCTGGCCCGGCGGGGACCCGCTGTCGTGGCAGTCGCGGCGTATGCGCTGACGGCCTGGGACGTCTTTCTCGACCCGCAGATGGTCGCGGCGGGTCACTGGAGGTGGTTCGACGCCACCCATACGCTGCCGCTCATTCCCGGGATTCCGTTGACGAATTACGCGGGCTGGCTGCTGGTTTCGATCGTGATGATGCTGGTGCTACATGCGCTGCTGCCGTCAAGGGCGGAGTCGACCTACTCCGGGCCCGCCGCGGCGCTCTACCTGTGGGTCTACTTCTCGTCGGTGCTGGCGCACGCGGTGTTCTTCGGACTGCCCGGCTCGGCGATCACCGGCGGGCTGCTGATGGGGGTGGTCGCGCTGCCATTCGCGGCCCGGGTGTTCGGCCACGTTCGACCATGTCCGCGCCGACCGATCGACGGCAAGGAGCCGCGTAGATGAGTGATGTGCTGACCAGCCGCGCCGCGCCGCTGCGCATGCGGCCGCGCCGCCTCGTGGTACCGGATCCGTTGCAGCCCAATCAGGTACCGGCCGGCACCGAGGCCGTCGTCGTCGGCGGCGGGATCGCCGGGGTCTCGGCCGCGGTGGTGCTCGCCGAGCGCGGTGTCGCGGTGACACTGCTCGAGGCGGCAGACCACCTCGGCGGCCGATTGGGCGCATGGCCGGAACGCCTGCCCGACGGCTCCGACCAGATCATCGAGCACGGCTTCCACGCCTTCTTCCGGCACTACTACACCTGGCGGGCGATTCTGCGGCGCGCCGACCCGACGCTCGCGTTCCTCGCGCCGGTGAAGAGCTACCCGGTGATCTCCGCCGAATGGCCCGCTGAAGACCTCTCAGGGCTGCCCGCCGCTCCCCCGCTCAACCTGTTGGCTCTGGCGCTGCGCTCCAAGAGCCTGACGCGCCGGGAACTGCTGCGGGCCGACGCAGACACCGGCCGGGCACTGCTCGCCTACGACCGCGCGAGCACCTATGCCGAGTTCGACGGCGTCGACGCCGCGGCGTTCCTCGACGGGTTCGGGATGACCGAGCGCAGTCGCAGCATGCTGTTCGAGGCCTTCGCGCGGTCGTTCTTCTGCAACCAGGGCCAGCTCTCGGCCGCAGAGCTGATCGCGATGTTCCACTATTACTTCCTGGGCAACCCCGAAGGAATCGGCTTCGACGTCCCGTCCACCGACTACGCCACTGCGATCTGGGAGCCCCTGCGACGCCATCTGCAACACCACGGTGCCGACGTCGCGATGGGGACCGGGTGCGTGTCCGTCGAACCGCAGGGCCACGGATGGCGGGTCGCCACCACGACGGGGACGATCGATACCCGCCACGTGATCATGGCGCTCGATCCCGGGGCGCTCAAGGACGTCCTGAATCGATCGCCCGGCGCGGCGCAGGCCGCCCCGCGGCTGGCGCAGGCCTGTGAAAAGCTCTCGGTGGCACCACCTTTCGCAGTCAGTCGGATCTGGTACGACCGGGATGTCGCCGCGGACCGAGCGCCGTTCAGCGCCGTCAGCGGGCAGCCCACCCTCGATTCAATCGCGGTGTACTCGCGTCTGGAAAAGCCGAGTGTGGACTGGGCACGCTCCACCGGCGGATCGATCGTCGAACTGCACTCGTACTCATGCCGCCTGCCCGACGCCGACGCCGCCGCAACCGCCCTGCGCCAGGAATTGGCGACGCTGTGGCCCGAGACCGCCGCGGCGCGGATACTGCACACCCACGACCGGCTCGAAGCCACCGCGCCGGCGTTTCCGCCCGGCTCTGCCGGTACGCGGCCCACGGTCCGCACCGACGCGAGGGGCCTGCGGGTCGCCGGCGACTACGTCGACACCCCCTACCTGTCGGGGCTCATGGAACGGTCGGCGATGTCGGGCGTGCTCGCGGCCAACGACGTGCTCGCCGAACTCGGCGCGGCGGCGGAGCCGATTGTCGGTGTGCCGCAACGCGGCTTGCTCGCAGGAGTGCCACAGTTCGGTCGTAAGCCCAGAGAGCTCGTTCATCGCGATCTGTGACGAAACCTTCACGCCGGTAACGCCGATACGTCACGTGACGAAGTAGTGGACGCGGGTGCGGTGTGAAGCAACAGCATCGCCTCGGCGTGAACGCCGACCGCTGACAGTTCCCGTGACGCGCGCCGTGAGGGCGCGCGGTGGAGAGGACGGCACACACAACCATGAAGATCTTGCTCGCAATGAGACGCCGGCTGATCGCCGGCGCGATGGTGGCGCTGCTGCTGCCGGCACTCGTCGCAGTCGTCGGCGGATCGGCGACCGCCGCGGCCTACTCCCGGCCCGGACTGCCCGTCGAAACCCTGATGGTGCCCTCGGCGGCGATGGGTCGCGACATCCCGGTCAAGTTCCAGGGCGGCGGGCCCAAGGCCGTCTACCTACTCGACGGCCTGCGCGCCCGCGACGACAACAGCGGGTGGGACATCGAGACCGCCGCATTCGAGAACTACTACCAGTCGGGTCTGTCGGTGGTCATGCCCGTCGGCGGCATGTCCAGCTTCTACACCAACTGGCAAGGTCCCGCGGTCGGCAACGGACAGACCTACAACTACCAGTGGGAGACGTTCCTGACCTCGGAGCTACCCGCGTATCTGGCCGCCAACAAGGGGATCTCGACGACCGGCAATGCGGTCGTCGGCCTGTCGATGTCGGGTAGCGCCGCGCTGATCCTCGCCGCCTACCATCCTGGCCAATTCAGTTACGCCGCATCGCTATCGGGCTTCCTGAACCTCTCGCAGGGCATCTGGCCGACCCTGGTCGGCTTCGCGATGCGCGACGCGGGTGGCTTCGACGCCACCGCGATGTGGGGACCCGGCGGCGGGCCGGCATGGCAGCGCAACGACCCGACCCTGCAGGTGGGACGGCTCGTGGCCAACGGCACGCGGCTGTGGATCTACACCGGCAACGGACGTCCGGGTGATCTCGGCGGCGGCGGCGACGTCCCCGGCCAGGTGCTGGAGAGCATCACCGGTGACAGCAACCGGGCTTTCCAGAAGGCCTACACCGCTGACGGCGGCCGCAACGCCACCTTCAACTTCCCGGCCAACGGCACCCACGGCTGGGGCTACTGGGGGGCACAGCTGAATGCGATGAAACCCGACATCCAGCGCACACTGGGCGCCTGATCACGGCCGGCCGCAACGGACTCCGTTGCGGCCGGTTCGCGGTCATTCGGGTGCCGGCACCGGGCTTTCCCAGCGGGCGCGCCGCTCGTCGTCGGACTGTTTCCACCACGGCGGTGAACCCCGTTCCCCGAGAGCCACTTTGGCCGCCTGCACACCCGCGCGCGATGCCGCTTCCTCTGGTGTTCCGCGGGCGCGTCGTACTTCCCGGCGCCACGCCATCAAGATGTGGGTGAGCTCGTCGCGGCGCTCGTCGGGGATGGCAGGGTCGGTGGCTCTCCATCGCCTGCCCTTGATGACGATGTAGTGCTCGTCGTCGGTGCTCATGACAGCAGACCGCCGCGGACCCGTGAGATCCGCGGCGGCCGATGCATTGCGATCAGTGATCAGTAGGTCGGAACGAAGACGCCGTTCAACCAGACGCCCCAGTGCTGCCAGCCTTCGTCCCACACCTGCGGGTTTCCGGCGGCCCAGGCGGGATCGACGGGCTTGGGCGGGGCGGATGCCGGGGCGGCGCCGGTGTTCGGCCCGGCCGGCGGAACCGGCGGAGGTGTCCAGCCGGGCTGCGCGACCGCGGAACCGGCGACACCCAATGCGCCGGCGGTGAGGCCGCCGAACACGGCTGCACTGGCGAGAACCTGAGTCAACTTCATCGGTGAAACTCCCCTTTCGGGCCTGTCCGGCCCATGATCGTTGAGTACTGCTCAGTACTAACCGGTACGTGAAGCGAATAAACGCACGGTGTGGCACACCTCACAGCGTCGGGCTGCTTCACTGGACCTGTGTCCGACCGGCTCCGCAGCGAACTCCAGACGATCGCCGACGGCTCGGGTCCCCACGCCGACACTGCCCGCATCGCGTTGGGTGACGGTCCTCTCGAGCGCCGACTCGACGCGGCCATCCGCGCACTGGCCGGACATCGCGGAGCCGCCAGCAGCACCTGTCCCTCGGATGCGGCCCGCGCCGTCGGCGGCGCGGACTGGCGGGCCGCGATGGACGCCGCGCGCGAGATCTCCCGCGGCCTCGCCCGTCGCGGCCTGGTTCAGATCACCCAGCGCGGTGAAGTCCTCGACCCTGACGGCGACTGGCGTGGCCCCATCCGCATCCGCGCCGCGGACCGACCATGACGCCGTGTCCGAGGACGATCGTCTCCGCTGGGAGGAGCGATATCAGTCGCTACCCCCGCTCCGCGCCGACGACATCGGGCTGCCCGCGCCGTTCCGTCCTTTTGCCGATCTGCTGCCCCGCTCCGGTACGGCGCTCGAGCTCGCGTGCGGGCGTGGCACCGCCGCGGTCTGGCTCGCGCAGCAGGGACTGACTGTTCATGCCTACGACGTGTCCCCCGCCGCGGTGGAGGCGGCGCGGGCGTTGGCCGGTTCCACCGGCTGCCAGCAGCGTTGCCGCATCGCGGTTGCCGACCTCGACCATGGCCTGCCGCCCGGCGACACCGTAGATGTGTTGCTGTGCAGCATGTTTCGCGCTCCCCCGCTGTACGGGGCGATGATCGACCGGGTGGCACGCGGTGGACTGCTCGCCGTCAGCGTCCTGAGCGAGGTCGACGCGGCCCCCGGCCGGTACCGGGCACCGGCCGGCGAACTCACCCGCGCATTCACCGGTCTCGACGTGATAGCCGCCGGCGAGGGCGACGGCCAGGCGTGGCTGCTGGGCCGACGCTGATTCAACCGCGGGAACGGCGGGGCCGCAGCGCTCCCCACACCCCGACGCCGATACCGGCCACCGCGCCGCCGAGGCCGATCAGCCGCTGTGAGGCGCTCAGGTGATCGTGCACACTCAACCCGCCGAGCAGATCGGCTGCGTCGGCGCCTCCCGAGGCCAGGAACCACCCTCGAGTGTCGCGCCCCGAAGCCGCCGCGGAGACCAGCAGCGCGCCGATCAGGGCATCGCGGTAGCCCATTGAGCGCAACAACAGCCGCGCGGTGGGCGGCGGCTCTGCCGGATCACCCCAGAACCGGTTCGCCCGCAGCGGATCGACCAGAAACCAGACGCCCGAGGTGAGGCGTATGCCACCTGCGACAAGGGCGGCGCGGTCGAGTGTTCGGCCGGTCATGCGGCAGCCCAACCGACCGCCGCGTCCAGGTCGGCGAGGTCGAGTGTTCGGCCGGTCATGCGGCAGCCCAACCGACCGCCGCGTCCAGGTCGGCGAGAGGAAACAGCGCAACCTCGCCGGGCACCAGCCATGCGAACGCGTGCAGCGCGTGGACCACCCAGTCCTTGTCGGTGACCACGGCGATCCGGCGGAACGCGCCATGGTGATGCATCAGTACGTCGAGACCCAGCCGCAGGTCCTCGGACAGACCACCCGGTCCGAAGCCTTCGTAGTCGTCGGCGACCACCTCGACGAGGCGAATCTCTCCCGTCGCGAGCAGCTGCTCGATCGAGGGCTGGAACGCCCGTAGGTCGGCGCCGTCGAGGCGACCGGCCACCCGGAACCCCGCGACGCCCGGCGGCAGATCCGACAGCATCTCGATCATGATTCGCAGTGTGGCACGCGCCGTTGATCGGCAGCGGCAAAATCCAGCTGACTGCCGGCTGGCCGGTGTGTGAGGATGCTGCGATGCCCAGCACCGTCATCGACGTCCGGCGGCGCTACTGCGCCGATGATGAGATCGCGATCATCGATGCCGTGCACGAAGCGCTCGTGGTGGCATTCCAGATTCCCCGGGCCGACAAGCACGTTCGGCTCATCAGTCACGAGCCGCATCGGTTCGCGCACAATCCCAATTTGGCTCAGCCGGAGCTGTACACGTTCGTGGCTGTCGACTGCTTTGCCGGTCGCTCGGTGCAGGCCAAGCGCAGTCTGTACCGGGAGATCGTGAATCGCCTCAGCGCGTTGGGCATTCCGGCTGATCACGTGACCATCGTCGTGCGTGAGAGTGCACTGGAGAACTGGGGCATACGTGGTGGTCAGGCAGCCTGCGATGTCGACCTCGGCTTCGACGTCACGGTATAGCGCCATCGCCCGCGGCGCGGTGAATGAGGTCAATTCTGGCGCGGCAGAAGCTCTTCGACGAATCTGTCCAGGAACTCAGCCGTACTGGCGGAGCCAAGTGGGCGGATGACGAACTTCGTCAGGCCTGCGGCGATGTAGCCGTCGAGCATCGCATGCAGCGCGGGCCAGTCGGGGGCGACCAGCTCGGCGGGATCGAGGTCGGGCCGCCGAGCGTGGACCGCCGCGCGCACCGCGTCGGGCAGATCGCCGGTGCCGACCGCCACGTTGATACCGAAGTGGTCGTCGGGGATGTGCCGCCCGGCCTTTTCGGCGGCCGCGCGGATCTCGACGAGCGCGCCGCGCGTCTCTTCAGGGGTGAGGAAGCTGCCCAACCATCCATCGGCGTGGGTTCCGATGCGCCGGTATCCCGCCGACGAAGAACCACCGAGCCACACATCCAGTGGCGCAGCGGGTTTCGGGTTGATCGTGGCATCACGCACCGAAAAGAACTCGCCGGTGAACGTCACGGCGTCCTCACGCAACACGCGGCGCAGCAGCGTCAGCGACTCGTCGAACACCGCACCGCGCTTGCCGTCGGGCACGACGAACAGGTCGCGCTCGACCGGTAGCGCCGAGCGCAATCCGAACACGGGCAGCACCCGCTTCGGCGCCAGCGTTGCCATCGACAGCAGCGCCTTGGCGACCAGCACTGGATGACGACCGGGGAGTACCGCGACCGAGGTTCCCACCTTGAGGTGCCGAGTACGCGCCAGCGCGACCGCCATTCCGACGGTGGGGTCGATGGCAGGTGAGTACACCAGCTCGGAGAACCACAGGGAATCGACGCCCTGGGCTTCGAGACGGTCGACGACCTCCCCCAACGCCTCGGGGCCCACATCGGTACCCAAGCTGACTCCGAACCGCACCTTCATCGCCACATCCACTCCCGTCACTCCTCACCAGGATGCGCCACGGCACGAACTGAGAGGATGGCGGCGTGGCAGAGCGCGTGGAGTTCCCGAGCAGCAGCGGTCCGGCGTTGGCCGGCCTGATCGACACACCGGACGGTGAGGTCCGCGGGTGGGGAGTCTTCGCGCACGGTTTCACGCTCGGCAAGGACTGCCCGGCGGCCAGCCGCATGTGCAAGCAGCTGGCCAGCGAGGGCATCGGCATGCTGCGCTTCGACAACCTCGGCCTTGGCCATTCCGAGGGTGACTGGGGTGATGGATCGTTCTCCCACAAGGTCGCCGACACCGTGCGCGCGGTGGAATTCATGAACGACTCCGACCGCGCGGTGCACCTACTGGTCGGCCATTCCTTCGGTGGCGCGGCGGCCATCGCGGCGGCTCACGAGTGCCCGACGGTGACCGCGGTAGCCAGTGTCGCAGCGCCTTTCCAGCCGGCTCATGTGGAACACATCTACGACGCACTGGTCGAGCGCATCGAATCCGACGGCGAGGCACCGTTTCTCATCGGCGGCAAGGCACTCACGTTGCGACGGCACTTCATCGAGGACGTCCGTGACGCCGACCTGCGCGAGCGCATCAAGACGCTGCGTCGTGCACTGCTGGTCATGCATTCGCCCACCGACAACACCGTCGGTATCGGCAACGCCAGCGACATCTTCCGCGCCGCGCGGCATCCGCGCAGCTTCGTGTCGTTGGAGGGTGCCGACCATCTGCTGACCGAGAAGAACCAGGCCGCTCGCGCCGCCCGGATCATCAGCGCCTGGGCCGACCCCTACCTGTGAGCGTGGCCGCGGGCGGGCTGCGCGTGGTCGCACTGCCCGCCCGCGCCGCGCTCAGCCCTCGGAACCGCCCTTGCCCGAGTCGCTGCTCTTGCCGGCGCTCTTGCTGCTGCTCGAGTCGCTGCTCGCGGGCTTCTTCGAGAGGCTGTCGGTCACCTTTGAGACGCTGGCGTTGATCGAGTCGCGCACCTGCTTGATCGCCGTGCTCGTCGCGGTGGGCTTGCGGTGCTTGGGTCCCGACGTGGTGCTCGTGGCATCGGTGGTGTCCGAGACGGTCTCGTCCGCGGCCGGGGCCTTCACCTCGGTGGGGGTGTCCACCTTCTCGGAAGCCTTGGTCTCTGCCGGGGTCTCGGTCGGGGTCTCGGGTGAACCGGTCTTCTCGTCGGCCGCCAACGCCGTGGATGCCGAGGTGTCGGGATCGGTGAACACCGGCCCCGGGATCGGCTTGTTGTCGGGATTGGGTACGAACGGCGCGCACACGGTGCACTGCGTGCCGAGGACGAACGGGTTGAAGTCGGTGTTGATCCCGTTGGCGAGGCTGGTCAGGCTGCCTGCCACGAATTGCGGTGTCACCGGCTTGATCTCGGAGAAGTCGGGCGTCTTGGTGAGGCTGTTGTAGAAGCTGGTGAACGGTGCTGTCGGGTCGAGCTTCACGGTCTGTCCGGACCACGGCACCTCAGGGCCGTCCTCGTCCTTGACGTAGCACTGGCCGTCCGCGCTGCAGGTGATGCCGGCCCGGGTTTCGGGATACGTGTAGCCATCGGGCGAAAACAGCGCCGCAACGTGACGAAGATCAAACATTTTGCTGAGAATGGCTTCGGGGTGATCGCACGAGCCGGGGCCGGTTCCGGTGCAGCCGACATCCATGGGTAGCTGTGAGGCCGCGATCGCTGCGACCATGTTTCCCAGGGGCACCGACAGCGCCGGGAACGGCACGAGCACGTTGGTCAGCGCTTGGTAGCGCGACGGATCCGCCGGGTCGGTGCCGAGGATGTTGGTCTGGCTGTACACCCACCAGCTGCCGGTGTAGCGCAGGTTGCGGCCGAGGCCGACGACGCTGCCCTCCGGCTGGGTGAGCGTCACTCCCTCGTAGGTGGGCTGGAAGCTGAAGTCGCCGTTGGGGTCCGAGCCGAGTGCGACATTGCCCTCGCCGAGGGCGTTGAAGAAGTTGTACGGCGTATTGGCAAGTGCGATAAAGAGGTTCGCCGGGATGTTGAGGACGTTCGTGCTGTCCGTGGTGGTCGCGAACGGTGCCGCCGACGGGAGGCCCGTCGTCGGGGTCGCGCACAGGGCGCTCGCGCTCCCTGTGGCGCAGCTCTGCGTGGCGGCGACCAGCCCCACGTCGTAGCTCTTCATCTGCAGGTCGAGGTTCGGCGTGACCGGTGTCGCGGAGATGACTCCGGCTCCCATCAGGGCTACGCCGGCGGTGACATAAGAACGTGCGGTAGTGCGCATGACGCGACCCCTCCAATGTTGCTGTGTGGCCCCGACCGCGTGAAACGTATCCAGAATGTGATGAAATGTCCACCGAAACGCGAGGAATTCTCGCTGTGAATCGATTTGCTGACGCGCACGTCAGTTAATTCAGTCGCCAGTTGTGAGCAATTCATGACGCCATTCGGTCGGCGCCCGCTGTGAGTAGGCTCGCCAGTCGTGCACATCGTCGCGATCCACGTGGCGCCCGGCCGGCGCATCCCGACGCGGTCAGTGGAGTCTGTGACCGCGCAGGAGGGCACGGGCCTGGTGGGCGACCGCTATCACGGAACCCGCCACCGGCACGTGACACTTCAGTCCCGAGAAGCGCTCGACGCTGCCGCGGCTCAACTCGGGCGGCCC
Organism: Mycobacterium kyogaense; assembly: GCF_036946525.1. Taxonomy (GTDB): domain Bacteria; phylum Actinomycetota; class Actinomycetes; order Mycobacteriales; family Mycobacteriaceae; genus Mycobacterium; species Mycobacterium kyogaense_A. The sequence goes on from NZ_JAQIIY010000008.1 coordinate 242,423, forward strand.
ATCGATTCCGGGGCGACGCGCCGCAACATCACCGTCGACAGCGGCGACATCCCGACCAAGCCCGGCACCCGGATTCGCATCGGGGATGTCGACCTCGAGGTGGTCCGTCTCAGCGCTCCGTGCCGGCTGCTCGACGACTGGATCGGTCCCGGCGCCGCTGCAGCGATGTCACGGCGCGGCGGGTCCGTCTGTCGGCTGTTGAGCTCGGGAACCCTGCGCGTCGGCGACGAGGTGACGGTGCAACCTGCGCCGGCAGGTCTCTCCGAGTGACCCGTCAGCTCCCGTCGCCACCGACCTCGGCCGGCAGTGGTGGCGGCAGCGGTGTGCTCGAGGTCTTCGGCGCCTGCGTCGCCGCGGTGCTGCCCGGCCGATGGAAGTCGACCATCTCCTCGTCGCGGATGACCTTCTCGGCGGCACTGATGACCAGTGCGTCCGAGGTCACCATGTACTCGATACCGTCCCGGGTGGCGGTGAAGGCACCGTCAGCGGACTGGGTCGCCGGAGCGATCAGCTTGGCACCGTCGCGCACCCTGACGCCGCGATACTCGAGGTCGCCATCGGTGCTCTTGCAGATCGCCACCCGTGAGCCCGACGTGCTGCCGAAGACGACCACGGTCGCCGGCGCAGCGCACCGCGCGGTGGAGTCGACATATCCCTGACTGTCCGACGGCGGGGTCGACGCGGCCGACGGAGCGGCGACGAGCAGGGCTGCACCGCCGGCGGTCACGACCAGGGCCGCTCGGATGCGAAGGCGCGAAGACATCGAGGAAGACATCATCTTCCACCAGACCACGTCCGCGTCGATCGCGCCAACGACGTCGGCGGATACTGCCGCATCGTTGAGTCATCGAGACCGGACCGTAATGCGCGGCGGCTGTGCGGCGATGAACAGTCGTGACCCAATCCGGTACCGCGGCGCGGCTGGTGTACGCGCTCACGGCCATGCTCGCGGTGCTCGTCGGGGTGGCGCCCACTGCGCACGCAGCTCCTCCCCTTGCGGCCAAGGACTTCTCGAAGCCCGCGATCGTGATCCTGGGATACGGGCTCAAGGACAACGGCACGATGCGGCCGATCCTGTACACCCGCGTGCTCACCGGACTCGCGGTGGCGCAGATGTTCCCGCAATCACCGGTGATCGTGACGGGCGGCAATCCCCGTAACGGACGCACCGAGGCAGGCGAGATGCGCAAGACGCTGCGCGTGCTCGGGCTGCCCGACGACAGGATCATCGTCGAGGACCGCGCCAACAGCACCGTGCAGAACGCGCAGTTCTCGGTACCGCTGGCCCGCGACGCCGGCACGTCGGGCATCATCCTGGTCACGTCGTCGTCGCACCAGGACCGCGCCGACGGCAACTTCGCCGATGCCGGTGGCAATGTGCTTGCCACGGTGAGCTTTCCGGACAGCAACCCCAAGACGAACGTGACCCAATTCGTCAGAGACGTCCTGAGTCCGTTTGTGGCAGTGACCTAATCGAATCGGCGTCGAATCAAGCGTCGAAGGCGCCGGCGAGGTACGCGTCGCGACAGGCGCGCCGAGCCAGCTTGCCGCTGGTGGTCCGCGGGATCGTGCCGGCCGGGACGATCCGCACATCCCCCACTATCGCTCGATGGCGTTGCCGTACAGCGACTGCGACGGCTTCGGCGGCGGCCGCCGGGTCGCTACGGCCGCTGCCGGTCGCACGCTCGGCGACGATGACCAGCTGATCGTCTGCCGCGAACGCTGCGACGTATCCCCGCCGCACCATCGGTGAGGCGTCCGCAGCGGTCGACTCCAGATCCAGCGGCGAGTAGCGCCGTTCGCCGAGCACCACCACATCGGCGATCCGTCCGACAACGTACAACTCGCCGTCGAGATGGAATCCGAGATCGCCGGTGCGCAGCCACCCGCGATCGAGGTCGGAGCCGGTGGCGTGGCTGCCGTCACCGAGGGTGGACACCAGGCGCGCGGCGAAGGTGCGACGTGTCTCGTCGGCGCGGTTCCAGTAGCCGCGGCCGATGTTGTCCCCTTGCAGCCACGGCTCGCCGACGCGTCCGTCCGGGACCTCACTGCCCGTGTCCGGGTCGACGATCACGCACCACTGGCTGCGCGCCACCTGCCCGCATGACACCAGTGCCACCGCATGCTCGTGACCGGGCGGGACCGCAACCGCGACGCCTCGGGCCAGTTCGTCACGATCGACATGGAGAACCCGGGGGGCAGCCGTGGGCGCGGTCGTCGCGACGAGCAATGTGGCCTCGGCGATCCCGTACGACGGCTTGAACGCGGTGCGAGGCAGTCCGAACGGGGAGAACGATGCGGTGAAGGCATCGATGGCGTCGAGACTGACCGGTTCGGAGCCGATGATCAACACGACATTGGCGAGGTCGACGGTCGAGCCGGCCGCCGGCACGCCCCGAGCCGCGGTCCACTCGTAGGCGAAGTTGGGGGCGGCGGTGACCGCTCGGCCGACCGCGGATTCGGCCGACATGGCCTCCACCCAGCGAAGGGGTCTGCGCAGGAACGCGGTCGGAGACATCAGCGTCGAATGGCCGCCGTAGACAGCGGGAAAGCCGATCATCGACAGACCCATGTCGTGGTAGAGCGGCAGCCAGCTGACCCCGTGGGTGTTGCGGTCCAGCAGGTCGATCGACAGGATCATCTGCACCAGGTTGGTGCCGACCGCCCGGTGGGTGATCTCGACACCGACCGGCGCGCGTGTCGCCCCACCGGTGTACTGCAGGTGCGAGACGTCGTCGACATCGATGCTCGCGGCGACGAACTCGGTTGCCGCGCTGTCCGGTACGTCGTCGATGACGACGATCGTGGGCCGGGCCAGGCCCGTCATCTCATCGAGGAAGGCCGCCACGGACTCCCGTGCGGCGCGGGTCGTCAGGACTGTGGCAGGGCGTGAATCGCGCAGTGCGACGTCGAGACGTTCGGCGTGGCCGGGCAATTCGGGCGCGAAGAGGGGAACCGCGATCGTACGGGCCTTGACCGCGGCGAAAAACCCGGTGATGTAGTCGATTCCCTGCGGTGCGAGCACAGCGACGTGCTCCCCCGCCGCCGTCACATGCTGGAGCTGTGCGGCGACCGCGGCCGTCCGCACACCCAGCCTGCTCCAGGTGATGTCGTGAGTCGCCATGGCGGAACCGGAGAAGTCGAGGTACCGGTAGGCGACCTCATCCCCGACGTGGGCGATGTTGCGCTCGATCAGCGAGACGAACGTGGTGCCGTCGGGCAGTTCGATGCGGCCGTCGGCGGCCAGGCAGTCCTCGATCTGCAGCAGCCCTGACTCGATCGGGATGGACCGCCCGCTGCGAAGGCTCATGCCCGCAGTCTAGGCGGCCCGGATGTGGGCGGCCTGGACGCGGGCATGAATCCCTCTGCAGCGCAATCGATCAGGCGATGATGCGAACCAGATAGGGGGCCATGTCCTTGGTCCGCACCTCGGAGACGGCGACGCCGGAATCCGTGGTCTCGACCATCTTGCCGTTTCCAACGAACAGCGCAACGCTCTGGGTGCCGTCCGGTCCGTAGAACAGCAGGTCGCCCGGCAGCGCCAGGGACGGCATCACCTTCTGGCCCACCTTGTACATCTCGCCCGAGGACCGCGGCAGTTTCACGCCCACCCCCGCGTAGGAGTACACCATCAGACCGGATGCGTCGAAGCCCACCACCTCGACCCGCGGAGCCGGTGCGGGAGTCGGGGCTGCGGCGGGCAGGTTTAGCCCGGGAGTGGTCAGGTCAAGCGCGGAGGCGTCCGACGCCGCCTGATCCAGCGGTGCTGCGGGGTCCGTGGGTGCGGCGGCCGTGCCCTTGCTGGGCCCGGACGCGCCGCCACCGCCGTAGGCGAAGGGCACGCCGCGCTGAGACAGCGCACGAGCGATCACGACCTCCACGGCCTTCTGATTGGTGGCCGAGCGCGTGGGCTGAGCCCCCGCGACGCCGGGCGCCGCGACCATCAGGGCCAGGCTCAGCGCGAACCCCAGAACCAAGACGACACACCCACGAACCGCTCGCATGACACTTTCACCGCTTTCCGAGCTGCCAGCGCCAGGGAGGCACTGATCTCATTAGTCACAACAGTCACTATGACCACTTTTACACCACCTGAGCGGGTGTTCTTACGTCGTCGCAGGACTGCGGATCAATCAGATGCCTGACCGGAACCGAACGGTGACCTATGCCGGCGCCGTGACGCCTAGGGTGTGTCGCGCGTCACGCGCCCAGGGCTGCCAGCGCGGCGTCGTAATCGGGCTCCTGACCGATCTCGGGCACGAGTTCGGTGTAGGACACGGTGCCGTCGGCGCCGACCACGACGACCGCGCGCGCCAGCAGGCCCGCCATCGGGCCGTCGGTGATCGTGACGCCGAAGTCATCGCCGAAGCTGTCACGGAACGCCGAGGCCGGGGTCACGTTCTCGATGTCCTCGGCACCGCAGAACCGCTTCTGGGCGAACGGCAGGTCGTTCGACACGCACAGCACGGCCCCACCTGCGGCGGCTGCGCGCTCGTTGAACGTGCGCACGCTGGCCGCGCACACGGGGGTGTCGACGGAGGGAAAGATGTTCAGCAGCAGGGGCTTACCGCGGAACTGATCGTCACCGACCGGGCCGAGATCCGTTCCGACGAGCGTGAACCCGGGCGCCGGCGAACCGACGGCGGGGAGCTCTCCAACGGTGTTGATCGGGTTTCCGCGCAAAGTTATCTGTGCCATGCGCACAGTGTGCCAAGTGACCCCGGTTTCGTCGCGCCCGGGTCACACGCCCGGATCGCCGTAGATACGGCCGATATCGGGCGAATCCAGCCACCCCGAATACGTCGGCCGCTGTGGCCAGCCCTCGGGCGCGTCCTGCCAGACCTCCTGACGACCCCACGGCAGGACGTCGAGCAGCGCGAAAGAATGGCTCAGCTGCTCGGTACCCCGGCCATTCGTGTGCCAGGTGCGATAGACGCGATCCCCCTCCCGCACGAACACGTTGACGGCGAATCCCGTCCCCGGCGCGGCGTCGACGTCCGCGGCGAAGGAACTCTGCGACGACGAGTACCACTCCATCTGGTTGCCGACCCGCTTCTTGTAGGCCAGCGCCTCCTCGATCGGCCCCGCGGTGACGATGACGAACCGGGCGTCGTAGCTGTCGAGGAACTCCAGCCGGGTGAACTGGGAGGTGAACCCGGTGCAGCCGCCGCACTGCCACGTCTGGCCGTCAGTCCACATGTGGTTGTAGACGATCAACTGGCTGCGTCCGTCGAAGACGTCGACGAGCCGAACCGGGCCGTCGGCTCCGATCAACGTGTAGTCACCCATCTCGACCATCGGCAGCCGACGACGTTGGGCGGCTATCGCGTCGAGTTCGCGGGTGGCGGCCTTCTCGCGGGCGCGCAGCTCGTCGAGCTGCGCGCGCCAGGTGGCCGCGTCGACGACGGGTGGAAGGGCGGACTGGCTCATCGGACCATCCTGTCAACAGTGGGGCAACGGGTCGCCAGTATTGACCGGACGGGCGCGCAGAATTCATCGCTGACAGGATGATCGGCATGACATCGCGCATCGGTTCGGGCCGCACCGATTCCTGGAGCTCGCGACTGTGGCGCGACATCGACCCGATCTTCGACGCGATCACCGCGCATCCTTTTCTCACCGGGCTGACCGACGGCACCCTCGATCCCGCGGCCTTCGCGCACTACGTCGCCCAGGACGTGCACTACCTACGCGCCTACGCCCGGGCACTCGCGGTCGTCGGCGCCAAAGCCGGCACGCTCGCCGACACCGCGATGTTCGCCCGGCACGCGGCCGAGGTCTTCGACGTCGAGCTCGAACTGCATTCTGCGCTGCTGCCCGCGCTCGGCCTGTCCGCCGAGGCGGTGGATTCCGTCCCTGTCGCCCCGACCACGCAGGCCTACAACAGCTACCTGATCGCCACGGTCTACGAGGGCTCGTTCGCCGACGGACTCGCCGCGGTGCTGCCGTGCTACTGGATCTACGCCGAAGTGGGCGCCGAGCTGGCCCAGCGGGGCTCCACCGACCCGCGCTACCAACGCTGGATCGACAGCTACGGCGGCGACGACTTCGCCGCGACCGTCCGCGAGGTCATCGCGCTCGCCGACCGGGTCGGGCCCACCCTGACCGAGGCCGACGAAGCCGCTGCCCGCGCGCATTTCGTGACCACCTCCCGCTACGAGTGGATGTTCTTCGACGCCGCGCACCGGCGCGAGACCTGGCCGCAGGCGACCACAGGCGCGGCGGCGCCGTAGCGGCAACAGCGGGCGCATCCGCGCAGTAGTGACTAAGCTGGCGGATTCTCTGTCGGACAACCGAAGGACACCGATGCCCACCGGACACGTCCGACTGACGTCGCACAGCGGAGGTACCCACGCGCCCGCACTGCACTGGGGCGCGACGACGGCCGCCGAGCGCGGTCCGATCGTCGGAACCACCACCCGTGCGCACCGCAACGTGATCGGCGCGCACAGCGGCGCGTACGGCGTCTACCGGGCGCTGGCCGTCGCCGCGGGCAAACTCTCCCCCGACCACCGCGCCGACCTGACCGACACGGCGCCCACCGACCGCATCGGCCCGTTCCCGCAGTGGACGGACCCGACGACCATCGTCAGCCTGGACCCGTGGGGGGCGATGGTCACCGACGTCTTCGCCGAGCAGATCGCCGCAGGCATCGACATCAGGCCCACCATCGCGGTGACCAAGGCGCAGGTGATCCTGCCCGAGATCGCCGATGCGATCGCCAAGGGTCGGCTGGTCCCCGACGGACGCATCCTGCTCGAGACCGGCGCCGCCCAGGTCACCAAAGCCGCCGTCGAACCGGTGTGGCACCTGCCCGGCGTCGCCGCGCGCTTCGAGTGCAGCGAAAACGATTTGCGCCGTGTGCTTTTCGAAGAGACCGGCGGCATGTATCCCGAACTGGTGACGCGCCCGGATCTCGAGGTCTTCCTGCCTCCCATCGGCGGCCAGACCGTGTACATCTTCGGCGATCCCCAGCACCTGGCCGACCCGACCGTCGAACTCACTTCACGGGTGCACGACGAATGCAACGGCTCCGACGTGTTCGGCTCCGACATCTGCACCTGCCGGCCCTATCTGACCCACGCCATCGAGGAGTGCATCATGGGCGCCCAGCGTGGCGGGGTCGGGCTGGTCGCGTACTCCCGCAAGGAAGGTCGCGCGTTGGGCGAGGTGACCAAGTTCCTGGTGTACAACGCGCGCAAGCGACAGGTCGGCGGTGACACCGCGGACCAGTACTTCACCCGCACCGAATGCGTTGCGGGCGTTCAGGACATGCGGTTCCAGGAGTTGATGCCCGATGTGCTGCACTGGTTCGGGGTGAGGAAGATCCACCGGCTGGTGTCGATGAGCAACATGAAGTACGACGCGATCACCGGTGCGGGCATCGAGGTGGGCGAACGGGTTTCGATTCCCGACGAGCTGATCCCGGCCGATGCGCGCGTCGAGATCGACGCGAAGATGGCCGCCGGCTACTACACGCCCGGTGAGGTCCCCGACGCCGAAGAACTCAAGCGGGCCAAGGGCAGAGGGCTGCAGGGGTGACGGCCCCGGCCGAGGCCGCTGAGGCAGTGGGGATGCTGCGCACCACGACGGCGGTGCGGTCGCGGTCGGCGTCGCTGCTGGAGCGTGCCCGAGCGGGTGAGTCCCGCTGGTTCACCGTCGACGACAATGCACTCGCGCTTGTCGCCGACCAGGTTGCGGCGCTGACGCGCAGCCGCTTTCCCGATCTCGACATCCCGCCGCACAGCCGCTGGCGGCATTTCACCGCCGGTGGTGTCGACCGCACCGGCCGGCTGACGCATCTGCTCGGTGACGTGCCGGACAGCGACCGAGCCCGGGCGATGATCGACCTCACCGTGGTGAGCGTGCTGCTCGACGCCGGGGCCGGCGCGGACTGGGCATTCGTCGAGAACGGGGTGCGCTATCACCGGTCGGAGGGTCTCGCGGTGGCCAGCTGGCACGGCTTCGTCGCGGGCGCATTCTCCAGCGACCCGAGCCGCCCGCTGCAGGTCGATGCCGCCGCGCTGCGCGCCCTGACCGACGAGGATCTCGCCGGCGTCCTGCAGGTGTCGTCCGAGAATCCCCTGGTGGGTCTGTCGGGCCGGGTCCAGCTGATGCGCAGCCTCGGCGCCGCGCTCGCCGACCAGCCTGAGGTGTTCGGTCCGCACGGCAGACCCGGCGGACTGTTCGACGCGTCGTCGGCCGCCTCCGGTACCGCGGCCGCCCACGACCTGCTGGTCATGCTCCTCGTGTCGCTGTCGCGAATCTGGCCGTCGGACAACGTGATCGACGGTGAACCACTCGGCGACTGCTGGCGCCATGACGCCGTCGACGGCGCCGGCGCGACCGCGGGTTGGCTTCCGTTTCACAAACTCTCGCAATGGCTCACCTATTCACTGATCGAGCCGCTGCAGTGGGCCGGTGTGAAGGTGACCGGGATCGACGCGCTGACCGGGCTGCCCGAGTACCGCAACGGTGGACTGCTGCTCGACGGCGGGGCGTTGCGGCTGAGAGACCGTGAGTGGGCTCAGAAACCCTGGGCGCCGGGCGACGAACTGGTGGTCGAGTGGCGCGGGTTGACCGTGGCACTGCTCGACGAGGTCGCCCCGCTGGTGCGTGAGCGACTCGGAGTCGAGGAGTTGCCGCTGGCATGCGTGCTGGAAGGCGGCACGTGGGCGGCGGGGCGGGAATCGGCGCAGCGGCTACGTGGCGGCCTGCCCCCGCTCAACGTGCTCAGTGACGGGACGGTGTTCTAGATGACTTCCTCTGTGTCCGGGGTGCACCTGGTCGACCATCCGCTGGTGCAGCACAAGATCACGCTGATGCGGCGCCGCGACGCGTCGACGAACACCTTCCGCCGCCTGGTGCGCGAGGTGTCGGCCCTGATGGCCTACGAGGTGCTGCGCGACCTCGCCGTGCACGAGGTCGAGGTCGAAACCCCGATGGAGACCACCACCGGCACGGTCATCGACGGCAAGAAGGTGGTGTTCGTCTCGGTGTTGCGGGCGGGCACCGGCATTCTCGACGGCATGCTCGACGTCGTGCCCTCGGCTCGTGTCGGCCACATCGGTCTCTACCGCGAGCCGAAAACCCAAGTGACCGTGGAGTATTACTTCAAGATGCCGAGCGATCTGGCTGAGCGCGACGTGGTGGTGCTCGATCCGCTACTGGCCACCGGACACTCGGCGGCCGCGGCAGTCGAGCGGGTCCGCGAGCTCAACCCCACGTCGGTCAAGTTCGTCTGCCTGGTCACCTGTCCTGAAGGCATCGCGGCCATGACGCGGGCGCACCCCGACGTGCCGATCTACACGGCAGCCATCGACCGGGAACTCGACGGCAACGGCTACATCCTGCCCGGCCTCGGCGACATCGGCGACCGCATCTTCGGCACCAAATAGCTCCCCTCCTGCTCACGCCCCGCTCTAGGGTGGGTCATGGCCATCACCGAAGCTGACCTCGCGCCCCACACCCCGTTCGAGCGTGATGTCGTCGACACCCAACGCTATTTCGACAGCCCCCGTTTCGAGGGCATCATCCGCCTCTACACCGCACGCCAGGTCGCCGAGCAGCGCGGCACGATTCCCGCCGACTACCCGGTGGCGCGCGAGGCCGCCACCGCGTTCCACCCCCACCTGCGTGAGCTCTTCGCCCAGGGCAAGAGCATCACCACCTTCGGCCCCTACTCCCCCGGCCAGGCAGTGGTGATGAAACGGATGGGCATCGAAGGCATCTATCTCGGCGGCTGGGCGACCTCGGCGAAGGGGTCGATCAGCGAGGACCCGGGACCGGATCTTGCCAGCTACCCGCTCAGCCAGGTGCCCGAGGAGGCTGCCGGCATCGTGCGCGCGTTGCTGACCGCCGACCGCAACCAGCAGTATCTGCGGCTGCAGATGACCCCTGAACAACGTGCGGCAACCCCTGAATACGACTACCGGCCGTTCATCATCGCCGACGCGGACACCGGTCACGGTGGAGATCCTCACGTGCGCAACCTGATTCGTCGCTTCGTCGAGAACGGCGTGCCGGGTTACCACATCGAGGACCAGCGTCCCGGAACCAAGAAGTGCGGCCACCAGGGCGGAAAGGTGCTGGTGCCGTCGGATGAGCAGATCAAGAGGCTCAACACCGCACGCTTCCAGCTGGACATCATGCGCGTGCCCGGCATCATCGTCGCCCGCACCGACGCCGAAGCGGCCAACCTGATCGACAGCCGGGCCGACGAACGCGACCAGCCGTTCCTGCTCGGCGTCACGAATCTCAGGATCCCGTCCTACAAGTCGTGCTTCCTGGCGATGGTGCGTCGTTTCTACGACCAGGGCGTGACCGAGTTGAACGGCCACTTGCTCTACGCGCTGCCCGACGGCGAGTACGCCACCGCCGAGGCCTGGCTGGGCCGCCACGGTGTGCTGGAACTGATCGACCAGACCGCGGCCGCCTGGCAGGACGGCGCCGAGCAGTCCCTGGACGCGGCGTTCGACACCGTCGAATCCCGCTTCGTCGACGCCTGGCAGGACGACGCCGGTCTCGACACCTATGCCGGCGCGGTCGCCGACCTGCTGGAGTTCCGGGAGCGCGAAGGCGAGTCCGCGGCGATGAGCGCCGGCCAGTGGCGCGAATTCGCCGAGCGCGCACCGCTCTACATCGCCCGGGAGAAGGCCAAGGAACTCGGTGCCGACGCGGCGTGGGATTGCGAGCGGGCGAAGACGCCCGAGGGGTACTACCAGGTGCGCGGCGGCATCCCCTACGCGATCGCCAAGTCACTGGCCGCCGCCCCGTTCGCCGACATCCTGTGGATGGAGACCAAGACCGCCGACCTGGCCGACGCCAAGCAGTTCGCCGACGCCGTCCACGCCGTCTATCCGGACAAGATGCTCGCCTACAACCTCTCCCCGTCGTTCAACTGGGACACCACCGGAATGACCGACGAGGAGATGCGCGCCTTCCCCGAGGAGATCGGGAAGATGGGGTTCGTCTTCAACTTCATCACCTACGGCGGCCATCAGGTCGACGGCGTGGCGTCCGAGGAGTTCGCGACGTCGCTGCGCCAAGAGGGCATGCTGGCGCTGGCCCGGTTGCAGCGCAAGATGCGACTGGTCGAATCTCCCTACCGCACACCGCAAACGCTCGTCGGCGGCCCGCGCTCCGATGCCGCGCTGGCGGCCTCGTCCGGACGCACGGCGACGACGAAGTCGATGGGCAAGGGCTCCACACAGCATCAGCACCTGGTGCAGACCGAGGTGCCCAAGAAGCTGCTCGAGGACTGGCTGGCGCTGTGGAGCGAGCACAACAAGCTGCCGGAGAAGCTGCGCGTGCAGCTGCGACCGCGGCGCGCCGGCTCGGATGTGCTGGACCTGCAGATCCTCGGCGAGGGCTCCGAAGCCGGCGCAGAGCCGTTGGCCAACGTCGTGGTCGACCCGATCAAGGACCGGCACGGCCGCAGCATCCTGACGGTGCGCGACCAGAACACGTTCGCCGAGAAGCTGCGGCAGAAGCGGCTGATGGACGTCATCCACCTGTGGCTGATCCACCGTTTCAAGGCCGAGATCGTCTACTACGTGACGCCCACCGAGGACAACATCTATCAGACCGAGAAGATGAAGAGCCACGGCATCTTCAGCGACGTCTACCAGGAGGTGGGCGAGATCATCGTCGCCGATGTGAACCAGCCGCGCATCGACGAGCTGCTCAATCCCGACCGCGAGGCGTTGACCCGGCTGATCAGCAAGCAGGACTGACGCGCTAGAGCAGTGCGGCGGCGCGGCGCAGCATGTCGCGCCACTGCGCGACGACGGCGGCGTCGGTGACGCGGAACCGGGCGAGGCGGATCGCGTCGGGGCCGGCGGGCATCGGCGCGGCGGGAAGGTATCCGTCGGCGGGTACCAGTGTCCGCGCGTTCGACACGACGTCACCATCGCGCAGCCACGGCGGGACCGGACCGCACGGATAGGGCAGGTCGGGCAGCGCCGCGGCGAGTGCGACGTCGGCGGCCACCCCGATGCTGGTGGTCCCGCTGAACGCGACCAGCGCCGGCATGCCCAGCCGCTCGGCGCGACGCATCGCGCGACGCACCCCGCCGAGGGACCCGCACCGCAGCGCGACGACGTCGGCGCACTGCGGATCGGTGGCGAGCACGTCCGCGTCGACCGCGATCGGGACGTCGACGCGGCGCCGGATCGCGGCGGCCTGCTCGGCAGTGCAGTCGAGTAGGTGCGCCACGTCGAGCGCGGTGCCCCGGATGTGGGCGACCGCCGTGTCGACCGCGGGGTCGACCCCGTCGCATCCGACGGACACCGGCGCACGGTCGGCGTCGACGGGCACCCGGCCGCGCAGCGCGTCGGGCCAGCCGACCGTGCTCGGCTCCATGGCCGCGGTCAGCCAGCGCGCCGCCACCTCGTCGGAAGCCTCAGGGGGCGGGCTGAATTCACCCCAGCCCTGCGGCCCCTCCACCAGAACCCCGTACCGCGGTCCGGCGGCGGAGGGGATCGCGAACACGGGCGCGTCGTCGAGATCGATCAGAGTTCTCACCGATCGACAAGCTAGCCCGTGACTACGCTGGATCGGTGGCCGGTGCCCCATTTCTGCTGTTGTCGATCCGTGGCGAGGACGACGCGGCTGCCGACGAGTACGCATCGGTGATGCGATTCGCCGGGCTCGACGAGCGGAGCCTGCACCGCATCGGGCTCACCCACCGACCGCTCGGCGACCTGGATCTGGCGAACTGGTCGGGCATCATCCTCGGCGGCGGGCCCTTCACGGTCAGCGACGATCCGGCCACCAAGTCGCCGGTGCAACAGCGTGTCGAAGTCGAACTCGCGGACCTGATGGCCGCTGTCATTGCCGCGGACTTCCCGTTCCTGGGCTGTTGCTACGGCATCGGCATCGTCGGCGCCGCGGTCGGGGCGCTCATCGACCGCTCGCACAGTGAGCCCGTCGGGCCGCTGACCGTCGAGCTGACCGACGACGGGCGCGCCGATCCGTTGTTCGCCGGTCTGCCCGACACCTTCGACGCATTCGGCGGGCACAAGGAGGCAGCCTCGGTCCTGCCCGATCACGTCATTCGGCTGGCCCGCTCTCCTGCCTGTCCCGTCCAGGCGTTCCGGGTCGGCGCCAACGTCTACGCCACGCAATTCCATCCGGAGCTCGACGTCGACGGGTTGTGCACGCGCATCGACGCCTACAAGAACGACGGCTACTTCGCGCCCGAGACAGCGGAGACGCTCAAGAGTGCCGCCCGCGCCCGCTCGGTCACCCACCCGATGGCGATCCTGCGCGCTTTCGCGGCCAGGTACTCGCGCTAGCCGGCCGGGAGCTCCATCTGGGCCCGCGCGATCTGGTCGACCATCGGGGCCAGGCGAGCCCGCAGCGCATTGTGTTCGGCGTCGGCGTCATACGCGCGGTAGGAGTCGATGTCGGCGAAGTCGGCCACGATGACGAAATCCCAATTGCCCTCGCGCAGGCCCGCGTCGGTTCCCGCCGAGTACGCCACCGTGCCGGGGCAGTTCAGCTCCCGCAGGCCCTGCTGGATCTGCGCGAGTTCGGCGGCGTCGTAACCGTCTTTGAGCTTGGCGAGCACCACGTTGCGGATCATTCGCGCACCGTAACAGCTCCTCAGTAGGGCGCGAGTTGGGTGCCGATGAGCGGCGCGATCTTGTCCGCCATGTAGGCGTGGCCCGCGTCGGTGGGGTGCACACCGTCAGCCCCGATGAGGTCGGGCCGGCCGACGAACCACCGGGCGGCGATCGGGTCGACAAACGTCGCGCCGGCGAGCTGGGCCTGATAGCCCAGGATGTCGCGGATCCTCAAGATCTCCGGCGGAGGATCGGCCGTCGGCCACGGCGGACCGATGACCAGCATCTTCGCCGACTTGGCGATCTGGCGGGCCAGGTTCAGCGTGCCGTACATCGCGATGGAGAGCCGGGTCGGCTCGACCTTCATGTCGTTGCGCGAGCCGAAGAACACGACCAGCGTGTCGTTGGGCTTGACCGCGCGCACCGTCAGGTCCTCGAAGACGCTGCCGCGGTTGCCTCGCGTGCAGTATCCGGCGCCGCCTTCCGCGGCGACAGTGGGTGTGACCGGGATGCCGTGCCCGCTCAACGCCTGCCACACCTGCGGAGCCCAACCCTGCGGCCCGTTACCGCCCTGATCGCTTCCCGTGGTGTACGAGTCGCCGACCACCGCGACCCGGTTGATCGCGAAATCGGTGGTGCGCACCTGGCGATGGGTGACCGCCGGGGCGGGCGCGCTGAAGGCGCCGAACAGCAAGGCGGCAGCGAGGATCCACGTCAGCACACGACTCACTGGACCAGCCTAGGGTCGGTCCGGTCGGGCGGGCGCGCCGACTCGCCGCGCGTCACGATCGCGCCTCATCCCGCCCGCGCCGTGACCGTCTGCAGCCTGCCCTGCGGCGACGCAGGAAGGCTCGCAGGCGGTGTGCGGGGGTCGATCATCCGACGCATCCAGCGGCGCGCCGGCTCCTCGACGACGTGGTAGAGCACCGCTGCCAGCAGCCCGGACAGCAGGACGAGGCCGACCACCGTGAACTTCGCCGACCAGCTGGGGACCAGGGTGATCGCGAACTGCTGGGCCGCCCAGTTCCACATCGTGTGCACGATCTCGTGGATCATGTAGAGCCCGAACGAGATGTGCCCGAGATAGACCATCACCGACGTGGACAGGAACGCGGGAAGCGTGCCGGCTCCGATGGACAAAGTGATCACCAGCGGGACGAACAGGACGTCGACGAGCCCGCCGGCGTCGAGCATGTCCTGGGGTGGATACGCGTCGAGAAGGTAGAGGCCGCCGATGATGGCGACGCCCAACCCGAGCGCGGCGACGCCGGCGGAGCGCCGGCCGCGGTCGGTGAGCTGTAGCCGGCGCACCGCGGCGCAGGCCAGCGCCCCCGCAGTGAACTGCATGATGATGCGGGGCAACCAGCTCCACGGCGTGTAGAAGACGCCGTGGGCGAGCAGCAGCAGGGTGGGCGCCAGTGCGGCCGCGACCGCCAGCCAGATCAACCCGCGCGCCCGTGTCACCGCCGCGATGCGGAACACCACCAGGACCAGAGCACCGAACAGCAGGTAGGCCAGCCATTCGGCGCTGATCGACCAGGCCGGACCGTCCCAGCTCGATCCGTCGAAGAACGGCTGGAACCACAGCTGCACCAGGAACACCTGCTTGAGCCAGCTCAGCGCGTTCAGGGAAGCGATGACGTCGGGCGGAAGCGGGAACCGCCCCACGTAGAGCGTGAACACCGCGAACGCCGCGGCCAGGTGCATGGTCACCAGGTAGACCGGCCACACCCGCGCCAGTCGCAGCCACAGGAACCGCAGGGTGGACCGCGTTGACCAGGACTCGCCCATTCGATCGAGATAGTTCCAGGTCAACACGAACCCGCTGAGGATGAAGAACAGATCGACACCCTGGGCGCCCGCGTTCAAGATCGGCGCGAAAGCGCTGCGTACCCCCGGCGACGCCTCGGCCAGCAGCGGCCGGAAGTGGAAGAGCACGACCCACAGCGCAGCCACGATGCGAAGCCCCGACAGGGCCTTGATCTCACCGGTGCGCACACGACTCATTTCGTCTCGACGTTGTGGAAAACAGTGACGACGGCGTCGATCCTCGGGGCAACTCGCGGGTCGCCTCCCCGGGGCGAAAACGCCGGCGACCGGTCGGAGGTTACCAGCGCGAGCTGTCAGCGGCCGTCTCGCAACGCCGCCGCGGCCCGCGTCTGAAGAACCTGTGAAAGCCCGGGTAGTGTCTACGAAATTGTCAATCGAAGATGCCAGCGTGCGTGACGAGCCGTACGCCTACGTGCCGGGTCAGATGACTGTTCCCGGTGACGGCGGGCCGCTGCGGGTCCTTCTCGTCGAGGACGACCGCGGCGACGCCATCCTGGTCGAAGAGTTGATCGCCGACGCCGGTGTCGACATGCGCGTGGCGTGGGCCGAGTCGATGGCCGAGGCCGAGAAGGCGATCGACGGGTCGCGCCCCGACTGCGTGCTGCTGGATCTGCATCTGCACGACACCGAAGGAGTCGCCGGGCTCGCACGCATCGCCGCCAGGGACGCGACCGTCCCCGTGGTCGTGTTGACGGGCCTCAACGACGAGCATGTCGCGTCGGCGGCCGTGGCCTCCGGTGCGCAGGACTATCTGGTCAAGGGCCGGGTCGACCCGGAGACTTTGCGGCGTGCGGTGCTCTACGCGATCGAGCGCAAGCGCGCGGAGCTCACCGCGGTGGATCTGCACGCCACGCGCTCCCGGGAGCAGGAGAACGCCCGGCTCGAGCGTGGTCTGCTGCCCTCGCCGCTGTTGCTCGACGACCCCGGCGTCAGCATCGTCACCCAGTACCGCCCGAGCCGACAGAACGCCCTGCTCGGCGGAGACTTCTTCGACATCGTCCAGACGCCGGACCGCACCGTGCACGTGATGATCGGCGACGTCGCCGGACACGGTCCCGACGAAGCCGCACTCGGGGTGGCCCTGCGGATCGCCTGGCGGACGCTGACGTTCGCCGGGCTGCGCGGCGCCGAGCGCATGCACCACCTCGAGCGCATCCTTCGCGCCGAACGAGCAGGCAGAGGCACCTTCGCCACCGTGCTCAGCCTGGCTCTGCCGCTGGAGGGGTCGGCGCTCACCGCGGTGCGCGCCGGGCACCCCGGCATGCTGCTGCACGGCGGCGGCACGGTCGAGTGGGTCGAGCCGGCGGTGGGCCGGCCCTCGGGTTGCACGTGGGTAGATGGACGCCGCACACGATCGAGTTGCCGCCCGGCAAGGGACTCGTGCTGATCACCGACGGCCTGTTCGAGGGACACATCGGCCGGGGCAACGAACGGCTCGGTGAGGAGGGGTTGCTCGAGTTGGCTCGCTCGCTCGCGCACCTGCCCGGGCCGCAGTTCGTCGACGCGCTGATCAGCGCCGTCGAACAGCGCGCGCAGTCCAACGGCGGGATGGCCGACGACATCGCCGTGGTGCGGGTGGAGAGGACGGCATGAGGATGTCGAGGTCGTGAGGATGTCACCGTCGTGAGGATGTCATCGTCGTGAGGATGTCGTCGTGAGGATTTCGAGGTGAGCCCCGACCAGCGCGGGATGCGTGCCCTGACCGTCGAGGGCTGGCAGTACCTGGTGCTGTCGGTCATGGCCGTCGTCGTGCTCGTCGGTGCCGTCACGACCGCGGTGCTGCTCACCCGCACCGACCGGGTGTCAGGTCAGCTCACCAACAACGTGGGGCCCGCCCGGGTGGCTGCCTACCAGTTGCAGGCCGCGCTGCGCGATCAGGAGACCGCGGTCCGCGGATACGTGATCTCGGCCGACCCTCAGTTCCTCTCGCCCTACGACGCCGGCCGGGAGACGGAGTCCAGAGCGTCGGCTGACCTCCGGCAGTTCGAGCAGAAGCGGCCCGATCTGCTCGCCGACCTCGACGAGATCGAACAGGCGGCCGGCTCGTGGCGGGACAACTACGCGCAACCCGTGATCGCGGCGGTGCAGCCGGGGGTGCCCAACGCTGTCTCACCCGCGCTCACCGAGATCGGCAAGGCGGAGTTCGACCGGTTGCGCACGCTGTTCGACCAGCAGAACCAACATCTCGCCCAGGCCCGCACCGACGGCGTCGCCGAACTCGCATCCATCAGTGCGTGGCGCAACGGGGTGCTGTTCTCGATCCTGGGTGCGTTCTCGGTGACGATGGTGGTGCTGGCGATCGTGTTGCGGCGTGCCCTGGTGCGGCCGCTCGGACGGTTGGCCGAGGCATGCCGTCGGGTCGCCGTGGGGAATTTCGGCGAGAAGATCGTCCCGCAGGGTCCGCGGGACATCCGGTTGATCGCGATCGACGTCGACAACATGCGCCAGCGGATCGTCGAGGAACTCAACGCGTCCCGTGCGGCGACCGAGGCGCTGGACGAGCAGGCCGAGGAATTGCGCCGCTCCAACGCCGAGCTGGAACAGTTCGCCTATGTGGCATCCCACGACCTGCAGGAGCCGCTGCGCAAGGTCGCGTCGTTCTGTCAGCTGCTGGAGAAGCGCTACGGCGACAAGCTCGATGAGCGCGGCACGGAATACATCGCATTCGCCGTCGACGGCGCAAAACGCATGCAGGTGCTGATCAACGACCTGCTGACGTTCTCCCGGGTCGGACGTCTAGGCGCCACCGAGACCGCGGTGGATCTCGACACGGTTCTCGACGCCGCACTGGCCAACGTCGCCACCGCGATCGAGGAGACGGGCGCGCAGATCGAGCGGCCGACCGGCGGTCTGCCGACGATCTCGGGCGATCCGACCCTGCTGACCATGTTGTGGCAGAACCTCATCGGCAACGCCGTGAAGTTCCGTCGCGAAGGCGTCGCGCCGCGGGTGGTGATCGAATGCGGTTCAGCAGATGCCGACCAATGGTCGTTCTCGGTGAGCGACAACGGGATCGGGATCGCCGCGGAGTTCGCGGAGAAGGTCTTCGTGATCTTCCAGCGATTGCACGGCCGCGATGCCTACACCGGAACCGGCATCGGTCTGGCATTGTGCAAGAAGATCGTCGAACACCACGGTGGGACGATCTGGATCGACAACGATTACACCGACGGCACCCGCTTCCGGTTCACGTTGCCGAAGCCTCGTTCTGACAAGGCAGCGATTCCCGACGCCGCCGTGTCCGGTAATGCAGCACCCCTGATGGAAGGATCGTCGTCATGACCCCCGCTGAAAGAGCCATCGACGTGCTGCTGATCGAGGACGACCCGGGGGACGAGTTGATCACCCGAGAAGCGTTCGAGCACAACAAGATCAAGAACAATCTCCATGTCGCTCACGACGGCGAGGAGGGGCTGGACTTCCTCTATAGGCGAGGCAAGTACGAAGGCGCACCGCGGCCGGACCTGGTGCTGCTCGACTTGAATCTGCCGAAGTACGACGGGCGTCAGCTGCTGGAGACCATCAAGTCCGACCCCGAGCTCAATCACATCCCGGTGGTGGTGCTGACCACGTCCTCGGCCGAAGAAGACATCCTGCGCAGCTACAAGTTGCACGCCAACGCCTACGTGACCAAGCCCGTCGACCTCGACCAGTTCATGAACGCGGTGCGGCAGATCGACGAATTCTTCGTCCAGGTGGTCCGGCTCCCCCACTCGTAGAGGTGGAGCTGCCCCGGCCCGACCCGCACGCGGCCCACCTCGCCGACGTCGCACCGTCGTTGCTCGCGGCGATGGGTGTCGCCGGGTTCTCGTCGCGGCTTCTCGGCAGCATCGATGCCGGGGAGGCAGCGGGTGCGTGCCTGCTGCTGGTCGACGGGCTCGGTGCCGAGCTGCTCGATGCCCACCTCGATGACGCGCCGTTCCTGGCGACGTTGCGCGGGCGCAGGCTGACCGCGGGGTATCCGGCGACGACGGCCGCGGGCCTGGCCGCCGTCGGCACTGGATGCCGCTCCGGCGAGCACGGCATTGTCGGCATGACCTTCCGGCTGCCGGACGTCGGAGTCGTCAACGCGCTGCGCTGGCGTCAGCACCCCTGGGGCGAGGATCTCCGGGAGCGCGCGGTGCCCGAGAGCGTGCAGCCGCGGCCCACGACGTTCGAACGTGCAGCGTCGGCCGGAGTGTCCGTGCGCGTGATCTCGGGTGCCGAATTCGCGGGTTCCGGCCTGACCCGGGCGGTGCTGCGCGGCGGCGACTATGTCGGAGTGCACGCGATCGGTGATCTGGTCGCGGCGGTCACCTCGACACTGTCCGACCGCGGCTTCTGCTACGCCTATCACGCCGATCTCGACCTCGTCGGCCATCTGCACGGTCCGGGAAGTGCGGCATGGAGGTGGCAGCTGCGCCAGGTGGACCGGATGGTGGAGTCGATCGTCGAGGCACTGCCCGCGGGCGGGCTGCTGGCGGTGGTCGCCGATCACGGCATGGTGAGCCTGGGCGAGGACACCGTGGACGCCGATGCCGAACCACTGCTCCAGGAGGGGGTGGCCGCGCTCGGTGGAGAGGTGCGGGCCCGCCACGTGTACGTCGAACCCGGCGCGTTCGACGACGTGCTGGCCGCGTGGCGCGATGTGCTCGGTGAACGGGCCTGGGTTGTCGGGCGGGAGGAAGCCGTGGCCGCCGGGTGGTTCGGTCCGCGGGTGAGCGATGAGGCCATGGCGCGCCTCGGTGATGTGTTGGTTGCCGCACAGGGGACCTCTGGTGTGGTGCGGCCCACAGTTGAACCGATCGAATCCTCACTGATCGGTCAGCACGGCTCCTTCACAGCCGCCGAACAGCTGATTCCGCTGCTCATTGCCAGGGGATAACTCAATGCTGTTGTCGGACAAGGCATCTCCCTAGAATTTCTTCTTCGCGAAAGATGCCGTCCCACAGATGTTTTCGTGACAGGACCGCTTCCATTTCGTGTATTGTGCCCGCTGTCACACATTTTGGCCGTATTAGAGACCCTCTGCTAGCGTCCGGCCGCATGTATGAACTCGCCACACTCTTGACGCTCGTCAACCAGGTGTCGGGAACTCCGTACATCAGAGGCGGAGACTCGGCGGCCGGAACGGACTGCTCCGGCCTGGTCTCCTGGGTGACCAATGCCGCGACCGGCCGACCCGTTTTCGGTGACCGCTTCAACACCGGAAACATCGAAGGTGCCCTCAAGGCTCGCGGGTTCGAGTACGGAACGCAGCCGGGCGCCCTCGTCGTCGGGTGGAATGGCGGCCACACCGCGGTGACCCTGCCGGACGGCACCCCGGTCTCCTCCGGGGAGGGCGGCGGCGGCGTCAAGATCGGCGGTGGCGGCGCCTACCAGAGCCAGTTCACCCACCACATGTTCCTGCCCGCGCCGGCGGCTGCCGACGTACCCCCGCCGGTCGATCCGCAGTTGGCGCCGCCCGTGCCCCCGCCGCCGCCTGCCCCTGTGGTGCTGATGGGCTCCGAAGCGCCTCTGCCTCCCCCGCCGCCAGCTGACCCGGCGCTGCCGCCCCCGCCGCCGCCGGCGGGGTGATCCGAGGGCGCTACCGTCACTGCCGTGATCGTGCTGTTGCCCCCGTCGGAGACCAAACGTGGCGGCGGTGACGGGCCCGCTCTGAGCCTCGACGCGATGAGCTCACCGGCGCTGCATCCGGTACGGGCCGAACTCCTCGACGAGCTCGTCGCGCTGGCCGCCGATCCCGCCGGGAGCCGCACGGCTCTCGGCCTGTCCGCGAGCCAGGACAGCGAGATCGAACGCAATGCGGCGCTGTGGTCGGCCTCGACGATGCCCGCCCTGCATCGCTACACCGGCGTCCTCTACGACGCACTGGACATCACGTCGCTGCGCGGTGCGTCTGCGTCGCGCGCAGCATCACGCCTGATGGTCGTCTCGGCGCTCTTCGGCGTGGTCCGGGCCGATGACCTGATTCCCGCCTACCGGCTCTCGGCGGGTTCCAAATTGCCGGGCCGGCCGACGCTGGCGGCCGTGTGGCGGCCGGTCCTGGAGCCGGTGCTCGCCGAACTCGCCGACGGCGACCTGATCGTCGACCTGCGCTCCGGGGCCTACGCCAACCTGGGCAAGGCGCCCGGCGCGGTCACCGTCGACGTGGTCGCCGAACGTGACGACGGGCATCGAAGCGTCGTCAGCCACTTCAACAAGGCGCACAAGGGACGGCTCGCCCGCGCGCTCGCGACGAGCAGGTCAGACCCCGCCGACGCTGCCGCGGTGGCGGGCATCGCCCGGCGTGCCGGGATGCGCGTCGAGCGGCGCGGCGACCACATCACCGTCGTGGTAGGCGCGTGATCCGGCCCGAGAATCCGTTGTCGGGCAGCCGATGTCAGGTGTCAGGCAGCCGATGACAGGTTCGCGATCAGATCGGTCGTGTAGAACTCGGCCGGCTTCTGACTGTTCGTGCCGGGCCGGGTGAGTGCCAACCATGCACCGGTGGCGCCCGGCATCAGCGGCCCGCGCACCGTCGCGTGCCCGGAACCCACGCCGTCGGTGAACAGCGTCGTCGCGGTGACGCCCGGCGCGCCCGCGCCGCAGCCCGCCGCCGAGGTGCGGGGCACCTGAATCAGCCGGAGGTCGTACGGCGTGTTGGGCAGGCCGGTGAAGAACTCGACATCGGCGATCACGTCGCCGCCCTGGACGCGCAGCTGGGCCGACGGGCGGCCGTAGCCGTCTGCGCCCACCCACTTGATCTGGGAGAAGTCGCAGACGCGCAGCTTCTGCGAGAACGGCATGCTGACCGCCGTCTGCTCGGCGGTCGCGACGCCGGCGAACAGGGGTGCAGCGATCAGGAGTGCCGCGGTCGCGACCACGGCTCGGGCCGCTGGGTACATCACGTCACCTCACATGGGAAATGGACAGGAAATCGACAGCTTCGTCAAGGTTAGTTGTTCTCAGTATCTTCTGGCCATCTCGGACCAGCCGTTGACGTGCAGATGTGTCGAAGGTGACACTGTCGGCCGATGTCCAGTCTGTGGGTGTACGTGCGCATGCAGGCGATGATCTTCGTGTTCGGGATCGTCGGCCCGATCTTCCTGTTCGTGTACTTCGCCGCGCAGCCCGACCAGACGATCCGCTGGATGTACTGGTGGGGGTTGACCATCACCGTCGGCGACATCCTGATTGCGCTCTCGTTGACCGACACCATCCTGCGCAAGGACCGCGAGCTAGCGGCCGAGCGGGCTGCCCGGCGAGCTGGTGAGGAGACGCCGTGACGCATCCGCCGCCACGCTCACGCGCTGATCTGGCGGCCTCGATCGCCCTGTTGGTGGTGACCGTCCTGATGGGAGCCGTCGGGTCGGTGCTGGGCCTCTTCTCGCTGGCGTTCCTGGACCACTGCCCGCCGGTGACCTGCAGTGTGGACGGCGCGGTCACCGCCGTGTTCAGCGCCCTTGCCGCCGCCGCGACGATCGGGGTGATCGGACTGGTGCTGACGGTGGTGGCGCTGATCCGGCGCGCACACGCCTGGCCGTACGCGCTCGCGACCGTGTGCCTGTGCGCACTGAGCCTGTTTCTCGGGATGCTGGGTTACGGCGCCGCGGTGAGCTGATCTCTCTTCCGGTTGCCGCGGTGTGCCGTCGGCCGGAAGGATTCGGCGCATGGACGCACGTACGGCGGTCGAACTCGCCGATATCGACGCCGTCGGCCAGGCGGCCCTGGTCGCCGCCGGTGACCTGAGCGCCGCTGACCTGCTGGAGGCCGCGATCATCCGCCTCGACGCCGGACGCGCGCTGAACGCGGTGATCACCGACCTCGTCGACCGCGGTCGCGCCAGTGCCGCAGCGCTCGACGCGTCCGGTGTGCTGCGCACCGGGCATGCGGGACCACTCGCCGGGGTCCCGTTTGTGCTCAAAGACCTCGGCGCATCATTAGCCGGTGCCCCCGAGGCGATGGGCTGCCGCGCGCTGCGCACCCACATCGCCTCCGACACCGCCTGGATCGTGACCCGCTACCTCGACGCGGGTCTCGTGATCTTCGGAAAGACCAACACTCCCGAGTGGGGCAACCACTGCACCACCGAACCGTCGCTGTTCGGCGCGACCGTCAACCCGTGGGCGCCCGGGATCACCCCCGGTGGTTCCAGCGGGGGCTCGGCCGCGGCTGTCGCCGCAGGCATCGTGCCCGCTGCGTCGGGCGGTGACGGCACCGGATCGATACGAGTGCCCGCCGCATGCTGCGGTCTGGTCGGACTCAAGCCGCGACGCGGCCGGACCTCGTTCGCGCCGGGGGCCGGCCACGGCCTGGAGGGTCTGGTCAACGAGCACGCCCTCACCCGCACCGTGCGCGACAGCGCGGCGTTGCTCGACGCCGTCACCGGAAGCGGTGTCGGCGACCCGTATTCGGCGCCTCTGCCGGCGACGCCGTTCCTCAGTGCCATCGCCGAACCGCTTGCGCCGCAACGCATCATGGTGGCCACCGGATCGCCGTTCCCCGGTCCGGCAACCGACCCCGCCGTCGTCGCAGCCGTCGAACGGACGGCGGCCGTGCTGGCTGATCTCGGCCACCACGTCGAGCCGGGCGCGCCCTCGATCGACGCCGACGCGGTCGCCGACGCGATCGCGGTCCTGCACACCGTCAGCAACGTCGAACTGTTCGCGACGGCGCGCGAGCATCTCGGTCGCGAGCCGCGGGAGGACGAGTTCGAACCGAGCTCCTGGGTGATGATCCAGGAGGGTTTCCACACCACCGGCGTCGCCTATGCCGAGGCCATCGCCGCGATCCATGCCCAGACGCGGCGCTTCGCTACACAGATGCTCGGTCATGACGTGCTGCTGGTGCCCACACTGCTGACTCCCCCGCCGCCCTACGGACTGCTCGATCAGCCGCGCGGCACCACGCGTGCGTTCTTCGACGTCGAATTCGCGACGACCGGTTGGACATCGCTGGCGAATGTCACTGGCTGGGCGGCGATTTCGTTGCCGCTCGGCGTGACGGCCGACGGCTTGCCGATCGGTGTGCAGCTGATGGCGCCCGACGAGGCGGTCCTGCTGACACTGGCTGCACAGCTGGAAGCGGCCGTGGGGTGGGCCGACCGCCGCCCGCCGGGCTGGATCACCGCGAGCTGAGGCCATCGGGACGCGCTCGTCGGGCATGCGACACTGTCGCGCATGTCCACCGACATCACCCGTCCCAAGCTCGAAGGCAACGTCGCCGTCGGCCCGGACCGTGCGGGCCGACGGCTGGGTTTTGCCGAGTTCGGCGATCCGCAGGGCACGCCGATCTTCTGGCTCCACGGTACCCCGGGCGCGCGCCGCCAGATTCCGCTGGAAGCGCGGCTCTACGCTGAGCGCAACGGTATCCGGCTGATCGGCATCGACCGTCCCGGCATCGGCTCGTCCACGCCGTACGCCTACGGGAGGGTGATCGACTTCGCCGATGACCTGCGCACGCTGGCCGATGCGCTGGGCATCGGGAAGATGATGGTGATCGGGCTGTCCGGCGGGGGGCCCTACACGCTGGGTGTTGCCGCAGCCATGCCCGACCGGGTCGTCGCGGCCGGCGTCCTCGGCGGTGTCGCACCCACGAAAGGGCCCGACGCGATCGGCGGCGGGGCGATGGGAACACTCGGGGTGCACGTGGCGCCAGTGCTCGAGCACATGGGCGCGACGCTGAGTTTGATGGCCACGCCGCTGATCCGCATGGTCAAGCCTGTCGCCAACCCGATCATCGGGCTGTATGGCGCGTTGTCCCCCGAGGGTGATCGCCGACTGCTCGCGCGCCCCGAGTTCAAGGCGATGTTCCTCGACGATCTGCTCAACGGCAGTCGTAAACAACTCGCCGCGCCGTTCGCCGACATCGTCGTGTTCGCTCGCGATTGGGGTTTCCGGCTCGCCGACGTCAAGCAGCCGGTGCGGTGGTGGCACGGCGACGCCGACCACATCGTGCCGTTCGCGCACGGCCGGCACGTGGTGTCCCGGTTGCCCGATGCGGAGCTCTACACGCTCTCGGGTGAGAGCCACCTCGGTGGGCTCGGAGAGGCCGAGGCGATCCTCACCTCGATGACCGCGCTGTGGGATGCCGGCGAGAACTGATCAGCGCCTGAGCCAGCTCTGCACCGTCGGCAACTCACGGCTGTAGGACGTCAAGAGGTCGTCGTGGAACAGCGTGCCGCCATTGAGGGCGCTGTCGTCCTGCCATACGACGTGGACGCGGACGTCACCCTTGGTGAAGTAGTCGTTGCGCTCTGCTGTGCGCAGTGTCCAGCCGGTCTCCTGGGCGAGCGCCGAGACCGCCTGCCGCTCGTCGGTGTCAACCATGGTGCACACCCTAGCGGGGTGCGGTCAGTGCCCTGCGCAGCATGTGCATCGCGATCGTGGTCGAGCGATCCCGCACGTCCGACCGACCGCCGGGCATCGTCGTCGTCCGGGTGACGACGGGGCCCTCGGCCAGGGCCACCGAGAAACACACTGTGCCCACCGGTTTGGCCGCGGTGCCGCCCCCCGGCCCCGCGACACCGGTGATCGCCACCGCGGTGTCGGCACCGAAACGGGCCAGTGCGCCGCGGGCCATTGCCTCGGCGACCGGCTCGGACACCGCGCCGTGCTCGTCGATCAGTCCGGGGTCGACGCCGAGCACCTCGGCCTTTGCACTGTTCGCATAGGCGACGGCACCGCCGCACACGTAGGCCGACGAGCCGGGCCGCTCGGTGAGCCGCGCGGCCAGCAGACCGCCGGTGCAGCTCTCGGCGGTCGCGATCCTGCGGCCGGCCAGCAGCGCGGCCACCTGGTCGTCGACCAGGGCCCCGTCGGTGGAGAAGATCTCCTGGGCATGCCGGTCCGACAGCGTTGCCAGCAACGCGTCGTAGACGGGTGCGTCCTGCGGCTCGAACCGGGTGACGATCTCCAGCTCACCCCGACGCAGACACGTCGTGATCTCGAGCCGATCGAACCCGTCGACGCCGCGCTCGGCCTCCCGCAACGTCTCGGCCAGACCGGACTCCGGCAGCCCGAACATCCGCACGGTCTCCTGGCGGTAGTCCGTGCGGCCGGCCATTGCCTCGGTCACGGCGTCGGTGGCCACCGCCGCCCGCCACATCGGTTGCAGCTCACGAGGCGGACCGGGCAGCACCACCACCGTCGGGTGGCCGGGGACGACGACACCGGGCGCGGTGCCGACCGGGGTGAGGATCGTCGCACCGGCGGGCACCAGGGCCTGCTTGCGGTTGGCGGCGTGGACAGCCTCGACGTCCACACCGGGGTAGCGGGCCATCAGCCCGTCGACGATGCCGCGGATCGTCGCCTCCAGCTCGGCATCGAGCACCAGCTTGCGGTCACAGAAGCGGGCCACCACCTCGACGGTCATGTCGTCGGCGGTGGGGCCGAGGCCGCCGCTGGTGATGATCAGGTCCACGTCCTGATCCGCGAGGAACCTCAACTGCGCCTCGATGTCACCGGGACGGTCACCGCACAGCGTGATGTGGGCGAGTTCCACGCCGAGTTCGAGGAGGCGATCAGCGAGGTACGGCCCGTTCTGATCGGCCACCCGCCCGGTGAGGACCTCGGTTCCGGTGATGACGATGCCCGCCCGTGCGCTCACACCTTGAGACAGTACGCATGAGTCAGCCGACCGGAACTCAGCGGACCGGAGCTCAGCGGACCGGAACGACGACCGGCGCGGTGTTGTAGCCGGTGACACGGACCCAGTCCGCGCGGGGCGTGTCCGCCAGCGGCTGCCCGCGGATCTCGACGGTCTCCCCGCCGTAGACGGTCACGTAGTTGTCGGTGTAGGTGATCGGCAGGATCTCGTCGGCGTCCGGTGCGGGCGTGAGTTCCGCGCGGGCGAAGAACGCGACCCCCCGGCCGGGATTGTGCAGGCGGATGGTGACCCCGTCCGCGTCGCGCCGGGCGGTGACGTCGAGCCTGCCGCGCGGCATCGTGTTCAACGCGGTCATGTCGGCCCAGCGGGCGGGCCGCAGCTCGAACGCCTGGTCGTTGCCCGGGTCGCCGACGTCGTCGCGACGCTGAGACTGCCAGTAGGTGCTGTCAGTGACGAGATGATTTGTGGCGTCGCGCAATTCGACGCGGACGAAGAACACCGGGGAATCCGGTGCGACGCGCGGCAACCACAGCGCCGTCGCGGACCCCCCGGAGGCGACGTCGACCGGTGGACTCGTGCGATCCTCGCGCACCCGGCCCGCCACGTCGTAGACCCGCACCCGCACCCGCAGGTCCCGCTGATCGGCCGGGGTCTGGTTGACGACGGTCAGTGCGGCACGGCTGTGATCGCCGGTGACATAGGCGTCGAACACCGCCGACAACGGGCGCAGCCCGGTCTTGGCGCCGAAGTAGGCGCCACCCGGGCGCAGGTAGTAGTCGAAGAGGTGCCCGAAGAACGACGGCCAATGGTTGTTGAGCATCCAGTAGATCGTCATCTTGTGCGTGTCCCAGCCGCCCGCGGCGAACGCCTCGAACTGCGCGCGCGTCGATTCATAGTGCGCCAGTTGTGCTTTGGTGGTGAACATCTCCGCATTCGTCGACGGTCCGTAGCGCCGGTCGATCGCGCGGCGAATCGTCGTCAACGACGAGTTGCTGGTGTTCGCGCCCGCGTGGAAGGACCAGGTGTCGTTGATCGGCCACAGTTTGTCGGGCGGGATGAAGCGGCGCAGACTCGCCATCGGCGGGATGTGTTCGTTGTCGCCCTGCTCGGCGTTGGCGCCCCGGGCGGCGCCGTACCGGCCCGCGAACCAGTAGCTGGGCGGGCGCCAACTGTAGGGTCCGGCCATGTGGATGCCGTCCCACAGGACCTTGCCATCGGAGTCCCGGGCGAAACTGGACACCGTGTCGACCACGGCGTTGGGCCAGTGCAGGTCGGCGAGAATCCGGCGGTAGTCGGCCAGCAGGTCCGGCGGCGGGGTGCCGTCACTGCCGTTGGCCCACACGAAAGCCGAAGGGTGCGAACGCAACATGGTGATCTGCGAGGTCAGGCTGTCACGGGCGACGCGATTGTCCTCGTCGTCCCACTGCGACCACTTCTCCCACTGGTTGCAACACATCCATCCCAGCATCAGCGGGATGCCGAGTTCGTCGGCCATCTGCACCAACCGCTCGCCCGGGAACTTCCCCTCCAGGCGCAGCATGTTCAGGCCGAGGTCGCGCACATAGCGCAACGTGGCGGCGTCACGCACCGGGTCATCGGCGAACAGCAGATCGGGAGAATATGCGGCTCCCCGCACCGGGAAATCGCGGCCGTTGACGGTCAGATAGAAGTTGCCGCCGGTGCCCAGTTCGGGGTGGCTGGTGTCGCCGTCGCGGTGCGCGGTGACGGTGCGGATACCGAAACGCTGTGTCCGGGAATCGGAATCGTGCCCGAAGCGGCGGAACTCGGTGCGCAGATCGTAGAGCGCGGGGTCGCCCATCGTGTACGGCCACCACAGGTCCGGATGGTCCAGCCTCAATTGCGGATACCGATCCGCGCCGAAGCTCACCTCCCGACTCTCCCCCGCCGCCAACGTCACTCGTTGATCGAGCGTCAGATCGGGCTTTCCCGCCCTGCTGATGGTCACGCGCATCACACCGCGCACGCTGGCGGGCGAGTAGTTGCGCACCGTCGTGTACACGGTCAGCGTCGCCGAATCCGCCCGCGGCAGCGGCAATTCGGAGGTCACCGCGCTCTCACCGAGCGAGACATCCTGTGACATCTGCAGCGTCACGGGCTTCCAGATGCCCGCGTTGCGATCCGGGACGAAGGAGTTGTTGACCGGCAGCCCATCCGGCTGTTCGCGATACCCCAGGTAGCGCCAGTTGATCCAGTCGTACCAGCTGTCGGCGAGTTCGACGCCGTCGACGTCCTGCAGTGCCTGTTCCGGAGTCACCTTGACCGCCAGCACATTCGTGCCGCCGCGGTGAATCCAGGGCGACGCGTCGACCTGGTGTGCGGCGTGCATGCCGACGATCTGATCGGAGCCGGCGATGCGGTGCCCATTGAGCCAGATCTCGGCCCGGTAGTTGATGCCCGGGAAGTCCAGCAGATAGGTCGTGTGACCGACAGGTGCGTCGAAAGTGGTGCGGTACCACCAGTCCTGCCGGTACAGGTCCCAGGGCACCTCGTCGCGCAGCCGGGTGCCCACGAAGAGGTCGGGGTAGCTGCCGTCGGCCTGCAGGGTCTGCAGGACCGTGGCGGGCATGTGGGGTATCGGATGCCACCCGGCCTGCGGGACGCTCGCCGATGACAGGGCGGCTCCGTCGTCGCCGGCGACGCGGACAGAGGCCAGGCTCCACCCTTGAGCCAGTTCGACGCGCGACGGGTCAGGAGTGGGGCGGGCGAAGTCGGGGAAATCGGCGACACCGAGCACCGCCACCAGGGCCGCCAACAGGACGACGATCAGCGTCGTGCGCATGCCGCGACGACGCTGCGGTTCAGCGGTGATGACTGGCCCCGGTGTGGGCGCAGCTACTTGTGCGGGACGTCGTTGACCAGACCGCCGTCCATGACGAACTCGGCCCCGGTCGAGTACCGCGATTCGTCACTGGCCAAGAACACCACGAAAGTGGCGACCTCGTCCGGTTGGCCGGGCCGGCCGAGCGGAATTCGCAGCATGTCGTCAGGGAAGAACTTGGTCATCGGTGTGCGGATGAAGCCGGGGTGCACGGAGTTCACGCGGATGTTGTGCGGGCCGAGCTCCAGCGCCGCCGATTTGGTCAGCCCACGCACGGCCCACTTCGACGCCACGTACGGGTGCACCATCACCGCGCCACGCAGCCCCTCGATCGACGAGATGTTGATGATCGAACCGCCGCCGGCGGCTTTCATCGCCTCGACCGAGGCCTGCATGCCGAGGAAGGTCCCGGTCAGGTTGACGTCGATGACCCTCTGCCACTTGGCCATGTCGAACTCACCGATCTTGCCGAGTGCGACGGTGCCGGCGTTGTTCACCAACACGTTCAGCGTGCCGAAGGCCTCGAGCGCGGTGGCCACCGCGGCGTCCCACTGGTCGGCCTGGGTGACGTCGAGGTGCACGTAGCGAATCGAGTCGGGCGTCTCGGCGTTGATCTCCTCGGCCAGCGCCTGACCCTTGTCGTCGAGGATGTCGCCGATCACGACCTTGGCCCCCTCGGCGATCAGTGCCCGGGCGTCCTCGGCGCCCATCCCCTGCGCGCCGCCACTGATCAGTGCCACTTTTCCGTCCACGCGTCCCATGGGGCGACAGGCTACCGCACCACACCCCGCGCAATTAGAACCTGTTCCAATTCGGCGGTCGACCACGCATACTGGCCGCCATGGCGATTCGAGTGGCGCAGATCGGCACCGGCAACTGCGGCAGCCTGACGCTGCGTCAGCTGATCGAGGACCCGCGGTTCGAGCTGACCGGCGTCTGGGTGTCTTCGGCCGACAAGCTCGGCAAGGACGCCGCGGAACTGGCCCGCCTCGGCGGCACCACGGGAGTCCGTGCCGTCGGGGACCTCTCGGCGATCATCGATGACGCGCCCGACTGCGTCGTCTACTGCGCGATGGGCGACATCAGGCCCAAGGAGGCGCTGGCCGATGTCCGCACCTTCCTCGAGGCGGGGATCAACGTCGTCGGCTCGTCACCGGGTTTTCTCGCCTATCCCTGGGGCGTCATCGGTGAACGGGCGATCGAGCGGGTGGAATCCGTTGCCCAGGAGGGCAATGCCACGGTGTTCGTCACCGGTGTCGACCCCGGGTTCGTCACCGACCTGCTGCCGCTGGCGCTGGCCGGCACCTGCCAGCGTGTCAGCCAGATCCGGACGATGGAGATCGCGGACTACGCCACCTACGACGGTGCGACCGTGATGTTCGACGTGATGGGCTTCGGGAACGAGATCGGCGATCTGCCCTTCCTGTACCAACCCGGCGTGTTGAGCGCGGCCTGGGGCGTGGCCATCCACCAGCTCGCTGCCGGGCTCGGCGTGACGATCGACGACATCAGAGACACCGTCGAGCAGGAGCCCGCACCCGAGGATTTCGACGTGGCTGTCGGCACGATCAAGAAGGGCACCGTCGCCGCGGTGCGCTTCCAGATCGAAGGCCTCGTCGGGTCCGAGCCCGTCATCGTCGTCGAACACATCACCCGGCTGCGCGGCGATCTGCGGCCCGACTGGGCGCAACCGGCCCAGGAGGGTGGGTCCTATCGGGTGGAGATCACCGGGGAACCGTCCTACGCGATGGACATCTGCCCGACCAGTGGCAACGGCGACCACAACTACGCGGCCATTCTCGCCGCGGCAGGCCGGATCGTGAACGCGATACCCGCGGTGGTGGCCGCGGAGCCGGGCATCCGTACGACGCTCGATCTGCCGCTCGTCACCGGGGCCGGCACGTACCGCAAATAGGAATCAGCGGCGGGCCACGCCGTGCCACTCCAGGCGGACGTGCGTGCCTTCGGTCGACGGTTCGATGACCGAGCGGTCCGACAGCGTCTCCATCAGCGGGATGCCGCGGCCGCGGGTGCGTGGCACCGGGTCGGTCTGCGGAGTGCGCCACGTGCCGCGGTCCTTGACGTCCACCGTCAGCGTCTGGCGCTCCGCGTCGTAGAGAGCGCAGATGTCGATGGTGCCGGGTCGCTCGGAGAGCCGATAGGCGAACTCCGCCGAGTTCGCCAGTGCCTCGTTGATGGCCAGCACCAAGTCACTGCAGCGCTCCTCGTCGAGGGCGAAGTAGCGGTTCAGCCAGGCGGCGAATTCACGGCGCGCCATCGCGACCGTTCCGGCGTCGGCATCGAGGCCGAACCGCTCGAAACGTTCTGCATTGGCTACTTCAGCCGGCGGCATGGAATCGATCATGGCAGTCGGTGGCTACCCGAAGACGCACGTTTCTACGCGGCTTTCCTACGCGTCACGTGCGGCGAGCGCCTCGTCCAGGTTCGGATAGAGACTCACGATCTCGGCGATGCCCACCAATTTGAGGGGCCGGCTGGTCGCCGGACCGTCGGCTACCACGCTGAATGCGACGTCGGCGCCCGCTCTGTCGTGTGCGGCGACCAGAACGCCCATGCCGGCCGAGGCCAGGAATTCCACTTTCGTGAAATCGATCACGACGGCGGACGGCTTCTGCGCCAGAGCGGCATCGATGGCCGACTCGAGCTGCGGTGAGGTGAGCATGTCGACGACGCCGGAGACCGCCACGATGGCCACGCCATCGACCCATCGTTCGGTCACGTCGCAGTTCGAAGCCCCTGCTGAGGCGGTTGTGCCGTCGCCTGCTTGCTCGTCCAAGGTTCACCTTCCATGTCAGGCCGCTGTCCGCCCACTGTGAGAGCGCAGACTCCCGTCCACCCTCTCGCACAGGCTGCTTCCTGAACCCGGCTACCAAACTACCGTGGCCGTTTGCGGCGACCGGCACAGATTAAACCAGGAGTGTCGGCGTGGTCCGTAGCATGGCGAGTCAACGGCGACACCGGCCGAACGCGAGGAGACCGTGACCGCACTCCCCACCGACCTGCTGGCGGCGATCGCGGCGAGCCCGCAGGGCCCTCACGTCGGTGCGTTCTTCGATCTGGACGGGACGCTGGTCGACGGTTTCACCGCCACGGCGCACGCCGGAGACCGCATCCGTCGTCGTCAGGCCCGGCTCGGCGAGGTGACCGGGGTCATCGAGGCGGCCATGCGGTACCGCTTCGGCCGCGTCGATTTCGCGAAGCTCCTGGAGCGCGCCGCCGGGTATCTGCGCGGTGAGTCGCTGACCGAACTCGACGACATCGGCGAGCGGCTGTTTCGCGAACGCGTCCGGTCGCGGCTCTTTCCCGCCATGCACGACGTGGTGCTCGCGCATCAGAGCCGCGGCCACACCGTGGTGATGTGCTCGTCGGCGCTGACCATTCACGCTGAGCCCGTGGCCAGGTTCCTGGAGATCGAACACGTGGTCTGCAACCACTTCGAGGTCGATGCCGACGGCCTCCTCACGGGGCGGATCCGACGCCCGGTGATCTGGGGGCGGCGCAAGGCCGACGCGGTCGTGGCGCTCTGCGAACAACGCGACATCGAACTCGCCGACAGCTGGTTCTACGCCGACGGCAACGAGGACATCGCGCTGATGCAGTTGGTGGGGCAGCCGCGCCCGGTGAACCCCCGTCGCGATCTGGCCGCCCGCGCCGCCGTGGAGGGCTGGCCGGTTCTGCGAGTCACCACTCCGGGCAGGGGAAGCCACGACGGCCTCCGCGGTGTACTAAAGTAGAACACGTTCTAATTTCCGACGCGTTCGGCCCATGAGCCCACCAGGAGCGGACTATGCATACTCCCCTGTGCGACCAACTCGGCATCGAATTCCCGATCTTCGCCTTCACCCACTGCCGTGACGTCGTGGTCGCGGTGAGCAAGGCCGGCGGGTTCGGCGTGCTGGGCGCGGTCGGCTTCACCCCCGAGCAGCTCGAGATCGAGCTGAACTGGATCGACGAGCACATCGGCGACCACCCCTACGGTGTCGACATCGTGATCCCGAACAAGTACGAGGGCTCCGACGCCGCGGACATGGACCCCGAGGTGCTGAAGAAGACGCTCAACGACCTGGTGCCGCAGGAGCACATCGAGTTCGCGAAGAAGATCCTGTCCGAGCACGGGGTACCCGTCGAGCACAGTGACGACGACGCCCTGCAGCTGCTCGGCTGGACCGAGGCGACCGCCACCCCTCAGGTCGAGGTGGCGCTGCAGCATCCGAAGGTGACGATGATCGCCAACGCGCTCGGCACCCCGCCGGCCGACATGATCGCCCACATCCACGAGCAGGGTCGCGTCGTGGCTGCGCTGTGTGGATCTCCCTACCAGGCCCGTAAGCACGCCGACGCGGGTGTCGACATCATCATCGCCCAGGGCGGCGAGGCCGGCGGGCACTGCGGTGACATCGGTTCGATCGTGCTGTGGCCGCAGGTCGTCAAGGAGGTCGCACCCGTCCCGGTGCTCGCCGCGGGCGGCATCGGCAGCGGCCAGCAGATCGCCGCGGCGCTGGCGCTGGGCGCCCAAGGCGCCTGGACCGGGTCGCAGTGGGTGATGGTCGAAGAGTCCGAGCACACGCCGGTGCAGCACGCCGCGTACGCCAAGGCCACCAGTCGCGACACGGTGCGCAGCCGGTCCTTCACGGGCAAGCCGGCGCGGATGCTCAAGAACGACTGGACCGAGGCGTGGGAGAACCCGGAGAATCCGCAGCCGCTCGGCATGCCGCTGCAGTACATGGTGTCGGGCATGGCGGTGGCCGCGACGCACAAGTACCCCAACGAGTCCGTCGACGTCGCCTTCAATCCCGTCGGTCAGGTGGTCGGCCAGTTCACCAAGGTCGAGAAGACCGCGATCGTGATCGAGCGCTGGGTGCAGGAGTACCTGGAGGCCACAGGCCGCCTCTCCGAACTGAACGAGGCCGCCTCCGTCTGAGTGATTTCGGCGTGGTTGTCGTCGCTGGGCGACGACAACCACGCCCATTTCGCGCGACAGATTATGTATGGTTGCATACATGACCAGTCCTCGTGAGCGCATGGTGGTCTCCGCGGCGCTGCTGATTCGGGAGCGTGGCGCCCAGTCAACCGCGATCGCCGATGTGCTCGAACACAGCGGCGCGCCCCGCGGCTCGGCCTATCACTACTTCCCTGGCGGACGGACCCAACTGCTCTGCGAGGCCGTCGACTACGCCGCGGCCTACATGGCCAGCCAGCTCGACGCCGCCCCGTCGTGCCTCGACGCGTTGGAGGAGTTGTTCTCCCGGCAGGCGCAACTGTTGCGCGACAGCGACTTTCGGGCGGGCTGTCCGGTGGTCGCGGTAGCTGTCGAAGCCGGCGACCCCGGTGCGCCCGAGCGTCCCGTCCTCGACCGCGCCGCTGCGGCGTTCGCCCGGTGGCGCGAGGCGCTGGCCGCCCGGTTGCGTGCCGACGGCGTCGCAGGAGACCGCGCCGAGGGGCTCGCCGTGTTCACGCTGTCGGCGTTCGAGGGGGCGATCGTCATCGCGCGGGCCCAGCGCGACGACGAACCTCTGCGCCTGGTGCACACCCAGCTCGCGGAGATGATCCGCGCGGCGCTACCCGCGGGCGCGAGAAAGCGAGCCACGCCATGACCGACACGACCGCCGACTGGCAGCCGACCGCCTGCATCCTGTGCGAATGCAACTGCGGCATCGTCGTTGCGGTCGAGGATCGCAAGCTGACCCGCATCCGCGGAGACAAGGACCACCCGGCGTCGCAGGGCTACACCTGCAACAAGGCGCTGCGGCTGGACCACTACCAGAACCAGCGCAACCGGCTGACCTCGCCGATGCGTCGCCGACCAGACGGCTCCTATGAGCAAATCGATTGGGACACAGCGATATCGGAGATCGCCGCGGGTTTCACCGCGATCGCCGACACCCACGGCGGCGACAAGATCCTCTACTACGGAGGCGGCGGCCAGGGTAACCACCTCGGGGGTGCCTACAGTGGCGCCTTCCTCAAGGCGCTGGGCTCCTACCATCGGTCCAACGCGCTGGCTCAGGAGAAGACCGGCGAGCACTGGGTCGATGCCCACTTCTACGGCGGCCACACCCGCGGCGAGTTCGACCACGCCGAGGTGTCGGTGTTCGTGGGCAAGAACCCCTGGATGTCTCAGAGCTTTCCGCGCGCCCGCGTGGTACTCAACGAGATCGCCAAGGACCCGGCACGGTCGATGATCGTGATCGACCCCGTGGTCACCGACACCGCGAAGATGGCGGACTTCCATCTGCGCGTGCGGCCCGGCGCCGACGCCTGGTGTCTGGCCGCGCTGGTGGCGGTGCTGGTGCAGGAAAACCTCTGCGACGACGCCTTTCTCGCTGAGCACGTCAGCGGCGCCGACGAGGTACGCGCCGTGTTCGCGCAGGTGCCCGTCGCCGACTACGCCGACCGCTGCGGCGTCACCGAGCAGTTGCTGCGGGACGCTGCCCGCCGCATCGCCCGCGCCGACAGCGTCGCGGTGTTCGAGGACCTCGGCGTGCAGCAGTCGGTGAACAGCACCGTGTGCTCGTATCTGAACAAGATGCTGTGGATCCTGACCGGCAACTTCGCCAAACCGGGCTCCCAGCACCTACATTCGTCGTTCGCGCCGCTGTTCCGGCCCGGCGGTGTCGGCCGCACCCCGGTCACCGGCGCGCCCATCATCGGCGGGTTGATGCCGAGCAACGTGGTGCCGGACGAAATTCTCACCGACCACCCCGACCGGTTCCGCGCGCTGATCGTGGAGAGCAGCAATCCGGCGCACTCGATCGCCGACTCCCGCGCCGTGCGCGCGGCGTTCGAGAGCCTGGAACTGCTCGTGGTCATCGACGTGGCGATGACCGAGACGGCCCGGCTGGCCCACTACGTGCTGCCCGCCGCCAGCCAGTTCGAGAAGGCCGAAGCCACGTTCTTCAATCTGGAGTTCCCGCGCAACACCTTCCACCTACGCCACCGGTTGATGGAGCCGTTGGAGTGCACGTTGCCCGAACCCGAGATCTGGGCCCGTCTGACCCGCGCACTCGGCGTCGTCGACGAGGCCGAGCTCGCACCGCTGCGCGAGGCCGCCGAGCGTGGTCTCGACGAGTTCGCCGCGGCGTTCCTGACCGCCGTCGGCGCGAATCCCGGCCTGGCCAAGGTGCTTCCGTTCGTGCTGTACGAGACGCTGGGTGCGACGCTGCCCGACGGTCTGGCCGGCGCGGCTGCGTTGTGGGGGCTGGCGCAGAAGACCGCGATGACCTATCCGGAGGCGGTCCGGCGCGCCGGCCACGCCGACGGCAACGCACTGTTCGAGGCCATCCTCACCGGGCGCTCGGGGATCACCTTCACGGTGCACGAGTACGAGGACGACTTCGCTCTGATCACGCACCCCGACCGCAGGATCGCGATCGCCATGCCGGAGATGCTCGCCGAGGTGGAGAAGCTGGCCGCGGAATCCGCGACACTCACCTCGCCCGAGTTCCCGTTCGTGCTCTCGGCCGGAGAACGGCGCGCTTTCACTGCCAACGACATCCTGCGCGATCCCAGCTGGCGCACCCGGGATGTCCAGGGGGCACTGCGAGTCAGCCCGGCGGACGCGGCCGCGTTGGGGTTGACCGACGGCGGACCGGCTCGCATCACCACCGCGGCGGGCACGGCCGAGGCAGTCGTCGAGATCAGCGACGCGATGCTGCCCGGGCACGCATCACTGCCCAACGGATTCGGGGTGGACTACGTCGACGCCCAGGGAGACACCGTCGCGCCCGGAGTCGCGCCGAACGCGCTCACGTCCAGTGAATGGCGCGACGCCTATGCGGGCACCCCGCTGCACAAGCATGTGCCCGCCCGGATCGAGGCGATGGTGGGAACGGCCGGCGCGCGGTAGAGCGCCGGCGCCTCAGGGTGCCAGCGGGGCCGGCGCGGGCACGGGTGGTGCCGGCGGCGCGGCCGGTGCCGGAGGGGTGGGAACCATGCCCGGCGTCGCCGTCATCGGGCGCTGGGTCAGCAGCAGCAGCGCATCCGAGCCCGACACCTCCTGGGTCTGCATCGAATGCCAGAGGTCACGTAGATACCCCAGTCGGGTCTGCGTCGTCGGGGTCTCGGTGGTGCCCGGAGGCAGGTTCTCGGGGCTGGACAGGTGCGGAACCTCGGCGGGCGGTGCCGCAGCCACATCGGGTGCACCACCGGCCAGCGCCTGGACCGGCGCACCCGGCAGCGTCGCCGGATCCAGCGCCGCCGGATCCAGCGGCGCAACTGGGGTAGGAACCGGGGCCGGCGGCGGAACCGCGGGACCGGGATCGGCGGCCGCGATGGGCGCACACACCAGCAGCCCCGCGACCGCGGCGGCGCCTACAGCAGAAGCGGTCCTGACCTGCCATCCGATCATCACCGGTTCCCCCTTCGGGTGTGCGGCCACGATGCAGGCCGCCTGGGTTCATTGTCACCCTGTGCTTCTCCCCCCGCGTCACATTCGTTACAGCTCTCTTCGACCGAACTCCGCGAACTCGGCGCCGTGAGCCCTGCCGGTGGTGTAGGTATCGAATACGAGCCCCGTGACGGCACCCCATGACGGCACCCCCGATGACGCAAGGAGCCACTGCATGCCGACTCCGGTCTTTCCCCCTGGTTTCGACTTCACCGATCCGGACCTCAACTGCGAGCGACTCCCAGTGGAGGAACTGGCCGCGCTGCGTCGCGCCGCACCCATCTGGTGGAACGAGCAGACCTCAGGCGGCGCCGGCCCCTTCGGCGACGGCGGTTACTGGGTGGTGACCAAACACCGCGACGTCAAAGAGATCTCGAAGCGCAGCGACGTGTTCTCCAGCCTGGAGAAGACCGCACTCCCCCGCTATCCCGAGGGCTCGACGGGTGAGCAGATCGAGACCGGCAAGTTCGTTCTGCTCAACATGGATGCCCCACACCACACCCATCTGCGCAAGATCGTCTCCCGCGGCTTCACCCCGCGAGCCGTGGAACGGCTGCGCGCCGACCTCGATGCCCGCGCGCAGGACATCGCCAAGAACGCTGCGGCCGCAGGTGCGGGCGACTTCGTCGAACAGGTCTCATGCGAACTCCCGCTGCAGGCCATCGCCGGGCTGCTCGGTGTGCCGATCGAGGACCGCAAGAAGCTCTTCGACTGGTCCAACCAGATGGTCAGCGACGACGACCCGGAGTTCGCGCA
Organism: Mycobacterium kyogaense; assembly: GCF_036946525.1. Classification (GTDB taxonomy): domain Bacteria; phylum Actinomycetota; class Actinomycetes; order Mycobacteriales; family Mycobacteriaceae; genus Mycobacterium; species Mycobacterium kyogaense_A. The sequence goes on from NZ_JAQIIY010000008.1 coordinate 281,391, forward strand.
CTACGACAACCGCAATGCGGCAACGGAATTGATCATGTACGCGATGCAACTCGCGGCCCAGCGGGCGGAGCAGCCGGGTGAGGACATCGTCACCAAGCTGGTCGAAGCCGACGTGGAGGGCCACAAACTCTCCGACGACGAGTTCGGGTTCTTCATGGTGCTGCTCGCTGTCGCGGGCAACGAGACGACCCGCAACTCGATCACCCACGGCATGATCGCGTTCACCGAGCACCCCGACCAGTGGGAGCTGTTCAAGGCGCAGCGCCCGGCTACCGCGGTCGACGAGATCGTGCGCTGGGCGACGCCGGTGACCTCGTTCCAGCGCACGGCGCTGTGTGACTACGAACTGTCCGGCGTGCCCATCAAGAAGGGGCAGCGGGTCGTGATGTCCTACCGCTCGGCCAATTTCGACGAAGAGGTGTTCACCAACCCCTCGTCGTTCGACATCCTGCGCGATCCGAACCCGCACGTGGGCTTCGGCGGCACCGGGGCGCACTACTGCATCGGCGCCAACCTGGCCCGCATGACCATCGAGTTGATGTTCAACGCCATCGCCGACCACATGCCCGATCTGCAGTCCATCGGAACCCCGGAACGTCTGCGCTCGGGCTGGTTGAACGGGATCAAGCACTGGCAGGTCGACTACACCGGCACGGGTTGTCCCGTCGCCCACTGAGCGTTCGATGCGTTAGCTCGGATAGTCGATGACAGAACGCCAGTAGTCCTCGCCGAGCTCGCCGCCGTTTCGCAGCACCATCGCCAGCCCGGTCGCCATGGCCAGGCCCAGCACGCCCAACCACAGCCCTGCCAACCCGATCAGCACCCACAGCGCCGTCGTCACCGCGGGCCACGGGGACACGATGGCGAGGACGGGCGCGAAGAAGAAACCGGTACCGACGTACCACGCCGAGCCTGCTCGGTCGCAGATCAGGACGATACGCAGCCAGCGGGGCGTGTGGGAGATCCCGGACATGCCTCCACGATTCGCGCCTCGGGTAAGCGTCGCAATTACCTCCGAGGTAGTAGCGCCCCCTACCGGCACGGCCCAGACTGAAGCGATGGTGATCCAGGAGGCCCCGCCGGCCACGGTGGGCGCGATGGTGAGGCGGTGGCGGGTGCGGCGCCGCCTGAGCCAGCTCGACCTCGCACTGGAAGCAGACGTCTCGGCGCGCCACGTCAGCTTCGTCGAAACGGGCCGCGCGACACCCAGCCGGGCGATGGTGCTGCGGCTGGCCGATGTGCTCGACGTGCCTCGGCGCGACCAGAACCGCATGCTGATCGCCGCTGGACACGCACCCGCCTACACCGAGCGGTCCCTGGACGCTCCCGACATGGCGTCCGTGCAGGCCGGCGTGGCGCGGGTGCTCGAGGCCTACAACCCATACCCCTGCGTCGTCGTGGACCGAGTCTGGAACCTGATCAGCGCCAACGCCGGCGCCGGCGTGCTGCTCGCCGGCGTCGCGCCGCACCTGCTCGACCGGCCCAACGCGTTGCGTATCGCACTGCACCCCGACGGCCTCGCGCCGCGCATCCGCAACCTCGGTCAGTGGCGCGCCCACCTGATCGCGCGGTTGCGGCGGGAGGCGGCAGCCGACGACACCGGGGACCTCACCGCACTGCTCGACGAGATCGGCGGTTACCCGGGCGGGGACGACCGATCCCCCGATCTGGGCGGGGTCGCGGTGCCGCTCGATCTCGTCACCCCCGACGGCGCCGAACTGCGCTTGCTGTCGATGGTCACGACGTTCGGAACCGCGCTGGATCTCACCGCCGCCGAACTCAGCATCGAAGCGTTTCTGCCCGCCGATGCCGCGACGGCGGCGGCCCTGCAATGACACGCCCGGGGTGACGCCTCGCGCGGATTGCGCGGGAAGTCCCCGGGCAACGGCTCATCACCGCATAGAGTCGTGCGCCATGGAGACTCGACATCTTGCCGCGATCGTCGCCGTCGGCGGAGCCGTCCTCGGGATGACGGCGTGCTCATCGCCCGAGCCTGCACTCGGCGGCACCACGGCAACCGTCGCGATCGACGGCAACGATGCCGGAGGCGCGTTCCCGGTGACGTGCCGGCAGACGGGTTTCACCTGGTACATCCAGACGGCTGGCAAGGACAAGGGATTCACCGCCGTGCTGGCGATGGACGGCCCCCCCAAAGCCGAGTCGGTCGAATTCCGCGATGTCGCAGGCTTTTCCGGCAACTTCTGGAAAGGCAACATGGGCGATGCCCAGGTGACTGGTCAGCAGGGGCGGTACACGATCACCGGCACCGCGGACGGCAACTTCACCGCGACACCGAGCGACGACGCGCAAGCGAAGTTCCGGATTCAGACCAACTGCTGAGCGAGTCTCTCCTCGTAGCGGGCGATCGCGACCAGGTTGTCGTGCGCCTCGACGCTGATGTATTCGCCGCTCATCGCCCGCAGCATGGGTGAGTCCCCGATCTCGGACACATCAGCCAGGCTCGCGGTCTCGCGTGGGTGGTCGTGCATGATCGCACCTCCGTCGTCGATGACAGAGGACTACCCGGTATGTGCCCGACGAATATGACGGTGCGGTGACCGGGTCAGGCCTGGACGATGATCGGATCGCCGACGCTGACGGTGTCGAAGTACCACGCCGCGTTGTCAGGGCTGAGGTTGATGCAGCCGTGGCTGACGTTCGCGTAGCCCTGCGAGCCCACCGACCACGGGGCGGAGTGCACGTAGACACCGCCCCAGGTGACGCGGACGGCGTCGGCGACGGTGAGCTTGTAGCCCTCGGGATCCGACAGCGGGATGCCGATGGTCCGCGAGTCCATGACCACGGACTTCTGCTTCTCCAGTGCGGTGAAACTCCCGATCGGCGTGGTGTGCTTCGGCTTGCCCATCGAGGCGGGCATCTCCCGGGCGACGACGCCGTCGATGCTGACGGTGAACGTGTGCGCGTCGAGGTCCGCGACCCCGACCACCGACGACCCGGTCTGGAAGCTGGTGGCGAATCCGCCCACCGAGACGTCGATGGGTGCGTGCGCCGGGAAGAACTGCGTGGGTGTCCACTGCACGGTCCGGTCGTCGAGCCACGAGAACGTGCCCTGGGCCGGCCCGCCGTCCGTCGGCCTCACCGCGAACGAGCTCTCGACAGCGCCGCGGTCGGGTACGGGGGCGGTGAACGTGACCGTGACCGGGTGGGCCACACCGACGGTCTCACCGGGCGACGGCGACATCTCGCTGATCGTCGACGGGAGCGTCGGCAGCGCAGAGCCGATGGCTCCGACCGCTGACGGCCCGACCGAGAGTCCGGTCATGACGACGACCGATCCCATCACGGCCGCGAAGCGGACGATCGAGAAGCGGAGTCGGTTGTGTTCACGTGAGGCGCTCGCCACGGTGCCATCCTAGGTAATCGACGGGTGTGACCCCTGTTGAACGACTATCGCGCTCACGCGGGGGAACGTTTCACTCCGCCACCGACGGCCAGCAACGCATATCCCAGCGCCAACACCCCGACGGCCAGGGCCGCGACGTTGGTGGCCACCGCGGCTGCACCGACGCTGTCGACATCCAGGAAGAAGTAGGGCGCCCGCCGGCCCAGGTCGTTGAGCACCAGCAGCGCCACCACCAGATACGCCGCCGGGAACGTCAGCCACGCCACGGGATGCCACCACGCCAGCGACGCCGTCGCGGTTGCCGGGCGCCGGCCTACCAGAACCCAGTCGCACAGCGCGAGCACCGGGACGACGCAGTGCAGCAGCAGGTTCGCGACGGTGTAGCCCATGCTGCGCTCGACGAGGAACAGGTTCCACACCAGTCCCGCCATCACCAGGTTGAGGACCACGGCCCCGCGCAGACCGGCGCGCACGTCGGCGCGCGGTCGGACCAGCGTCCAGAGATAGTAGGCGGCCGCCGCGACGTTGACCTGATAGGTGAACGTCACCATCCGCCACCACAGACCACGCTCGGAGGTCACGCCGACGACCAGCAGGGCCGCGGCAACGGCCAGGACGATCCCGACGCGAAGTCCGATACGCAGGGTCACGTCCTCAGGGTAGAGGCGGTGGCGGCGGAGGCGCCGGCTCGACGACCGGCGGCGGCTCGTCGCGTATCCCGGCCAAGCGATCGCGGATGCGCTGCAGCAGGCCGGGCTGCTGCTCGGGCACCGGCGGAGGTTCCACGACCGGTGGCGGCGGCGGGGCCGCGTCGACCGGCAGCGGGTCGGTGCTCTCGAT